>NZ_JBFAVX010000046.1:0-100026 GCF_040680095.1 Nonomuraea sp. NPDC052129
CCGGCCCGGTGTCAAATTGACCCGACCCGCTCCGACCTGCTGGAATAAAGACCGCCCCGTTTCCGGGACAACCCCTCTAACTTACCAGACCATCCTGAGTGGTGCGAACACCATCCGAAAGGATCTGTGTGGAGGTTGTCCCCGAGTGAGACCGGCGATCATCGCCGTCCTCGCGGGACTGGTGAACTCTATGTACGCCTCCCGGAACCGTCAAATCAACCGCCCGCCGGTGTCATCCCCCGCCCACGGGTAGGAAGCCACTGTGCCCCGAGCCCTCACCATCCTGCTGGGTATCGCCTGCGCGGTGATCGTCCTGTTCGGCATGCGCGAGGTCGCGTCGATCCTGGGCCCGGTCGTGCTCGCGCTCGTGCTGGTCATCGCCGTCGCCCCGGTGCGGAGCCGGCTCTCCCGCGCGGGCGCTCCCGGATGGGTGCAGGTCGCCGTGCCCTTCCTCATCGTGCTGTTCGTGCTGCTGGGCATGGTCGCGGTGCTGACCGTCTCCGTCACCCAGCTCGCCTCGCTGCTCCCCGCGTACGCCCCGCAGTTTCAGCAGTTGCTCACCGACGCCCAGAACTTCGCCACCACCCACGGCGTCAGCAACGCCCAGCTCGACAAGGCGATCCAGGCCTTCGATCCGGCCAAGGTGCTCGGGCTGGCGCAGAGCCTGCTGTCGAGTCTGCTGGGGATCCTGTCCAGCTTGTTCCTCATCGTGGTGCTGCTGCTCGCGATGTGCCTGGACACCCCGGCCATCGCCAGAATCATCGCGTCGGGCAAGGAGGCCAAGCCACACCTGGTGGAGGCGTTCGGCACGTTCGCCCACAACACCAGGCGTTATCTCATCGTCTCCACGATCTTCGGTCTCATCTGCTCGGCGCTGGACGTCGTGGCTCTGTCCATCCTGGGTGTGCCGTTGCCCCTTCTCTGGGGTGTCCTGGCGCTGATCACCAACTACATTCCGAACATCGGCTTCGTCCTCGGTCTGATCCCGCCCGCAATGCTGGCGCTCCTCGACGGCGGCATCAAGCAGATGCTCCTCGTCATCGCCGCCTATATCGCCATCAACGTGGTGATCCAGTCGTTCATCCAGCCTAAGTTCTTGGGGGACGCGGTGGGGCTGTCGACCACGATGACGTTCCTGTCGCTGATCGTCTGGGCGTTCGTCCTAGGGCCGCTGGGCGCGCTCCTGGCGATCCCCCTGAGCCTGCTCACGCGGGCGCTCCTCGTCGACAGCGACCCCAGCGCGGGCTGGGCGGCCGCTCTCATCTCCGGAGCTCCGCCAGAGTCACGCCGCTCAGGCGCTTGACCTCGTTGGCCAGATGCGCCTGATCCGCGTAGCCCGAGACCACCGCCACCTCCGCAGGCACCACCCCCGCACGGGCCAGTTTCAGCGCCCGCTGGAACCGGACGACCCGTTGCAGGACCTTCGGCCCGTATCCGAACGAGGCCAGACTGCGCCGCAGCAGCTGCCGCTCGCTGAACCCCAGCGTCCAGGCCACCTCTCCCACGGTCCGTCCCGTCCGGAGCGCCTCGGCTATCGCGGGCGCCGCGGCGTCGGCGGGCGCGGTGGCCCGAAGCCGGGCCACGACCGCGGCCCGCATGCTCGCGAGCCGCGCGCCGGACATCGCCACATACCGCCCTACGGAGAACTCCAGGTCCGCCACCGGCACGCGCTGGTCGCGCAGGGCGTACGCCGGAACGCCGAACACGTCCCCGACGCCGCCCGGCTTGAACCGGATCCCGGTGAAGGCGTCCCCCGCGCGCACCCGCACCGGCATCGGCCCGGTGTCCGGCCCGGCCACGAACGCCCCCGAAGGCCCCCAGATGAGGTCCACGCACCCATCGGGCACCACGAGTCGCGTGCCGTCGGCGTCGCTCACCTGCCGCCACACGCAGGTGACCCGTCCGTCGAAGCCGTCCCCAGGAGGCCGCTCTTCGTACATGCCTCCAAGCTACGCACCCCCACCGACAAGAAATCACACCCGCCCGTACGCCCAAGAAGCCGCCCGTACGCCCAAGCAGTCACAGCCGCCCGTACGCCTGGAGCGTCCGCAGCCGGTGCACGGTGATGAAGCCGCCCCACTCGTGCTCCACCACGGGCGTCCAGATCAGCCAGTTCCCCTCCCACCCGCCCTCCTCCGACTGGGCGGCGGCGAGCGCGTCGAGGTGCCGGTCCAGGACGTCCTGCGTGAAGAGCGGCAGCCGCAGCGGCGACGGAGCGAAGTCGAGGGGGAAATGCACCTCGCCGGACGCGTCGGGGTCGAAGGTGACCGTGGCCAGCAGGGCCTCGCGCAGCCGGGCGAACTCCGCCTCGGCCCGTGCCCGGTCGGGGACGAGGTTCAGGAACTGGACGACGGCCCGCGCCTCGTACGGGGTCGTGTCCGAGATGTCGGCGATCGCCGACCAGCAGAAGTCGGTGGCGGGCCCGAGCCATGGATGGGCGACGCCATGCTTGTGCAGGAGCCCGGCGATCGACGCGGTGGGGATGAGGTTGCCCGGGGGCTCCTCGCCGGTCTCCCACCAGGGCGCCCGCGGCGTGTCGCGGACGCTCGGCAGCACGAACGGCACGCCGCGGTCCTTGGCCGTGATCCCCAGGAGGTGGTCGCAGGCGGCGGTCACCATCGGATCGTCGAAGGCGTCCAGCTCGTCGAGGATCCAGAACGCCACCTCCACCGGCTCCGGCTGGCTGCCCGCCCCGCGCAGGTCCGGTTCGAGCGCGTTGCCGAACCCGCCGTCGTCGTTCCGGTAGCAGCGCAGCGCGTCGAGCACGCGCGTACGGGAGGCATCCCTGAACAGGGCCTCGAACCTGAGCCTGTCGATCAGCCGCCCGTGCAGCAGCAGGTATCTCTCAGCGCGGGAGACCGCCCGCGAATTCAGCTCCATACCGGTGAAGTTATCCCCGCCTGGCCAGGTTCTTCTTGTAAGAAACGGACACGTGGGGCGCCGGGGTGCGCGCCGCACGGGCATCTCCGCCCGCCTGTTCGTCACGGCGTGGCCAGGGCCTCAGTGGGCGACATGCGGGCGGCTCGTACGGCCGGATAGAACCCGGCGATCCCGCCGATGACCAGGGTGGCGAGCACGCCGCCGAGCATGGCCCAGACCGGTACGATCGCCGGCCAGCCCTGGAAGCTCGCGTACGCGGCGGTGACGCCGATGCCCAGCACGACGCCGCCCACGCCACCGATGGCGGACAAGAGCAGCGATTCGGCCAGGAACTGCAGCCGGATCTGCCCGCGGGTGGCGCCCAGCGAGCGGCGTAGCCCGATCTCGGCGCGCCGTTCGAGTACCGAGATCACCATCGTGTTGGCCACGCCGACCCCGCCGACCAGCAGGGCGACGCCGCCGAGGCCGAGCAGGAGGGCGTTCAGCGTGGCGTCGGTGGCCTGCTTGGCGGCCAGCGCGTCCGACGGTCTGGAGACCTCGACCTCGTTGGGCTTCTCCGGGTTGGCGGTGGGGCCCAGCACATCGCGTACGGCGACGACGGACGCCTCCTCGGCCCTGGCGTAGATCGTGGTCGGGTAGCCGTCGAAGTCCAGCCGTTCCTCGGCGACGGGCCAGCCGATCAGCGCCGCGGTGTCGAGTTCGGGGGCGAGCGGCGCGGGACCGAGCACGCCGACGACGGTGAACCACTGCCCGCCCAGCCAGACCCGCTGGTCGGGGCCCGCCCGTACGACGCCGAGCCGGTCGGCCGCCTTGGCGCCGAGCACGGTGGCCGGGTACCGCTGGGTGGCCTGGTTCAGCCAGGTGCCGCTGACGACCTGGGCGCCCACGTCGTGCGGCAGGTCGAGGCGGGCGGCCGTGACCGAGATGCTGCCCGACTGGGCCGCCGGGATGTGGTCGTTGCGGTAGACCTTGGCAGGCGTGGTGCCCGTGGCGGTGACCGAGGTGACGGGTGCGATCCGTTCGATCATGCCCTCCGCCTCGGCGGGCAGGTGGGAGCTCTCGCCGAAGAGCGTCTGTCCGGGTGAGACGGTGAGCAGGTTCGTGCCGAGCGCTTCGAGCTGGCGGTTCAGGTCCTCCTGGCTGGAGGCGGAGATGCCGACGACGCCGAGCATGGCCGCGATGCCGATGGCGATGCCGAGCGCCGACAGGAACACCCGCAGCGGCCTGGCCCGCAGGCCCGCGCCGCCGACCCTGAGGATGTCGCGCGGGCGCAGCCGGGCGGAGGTGAGGATGGCAGCGGTCATAGCCCGGCTCCGTCCACCACAAAACCGCCCGCCACAGCGCCCCCTGCCACAAAGCCGCCGGCCACAGCACCGTCCACCGCAAGGCCGTCTGCAGCGCCGTCCACCACGAGGCCGTCGAGCATCTCGACCTGCCTCGGGAGCGAGGCCGCGATGTCGCGGTCGTGGGTGATGACGACCACGGTGGTGCCGCCGGCGTTCAACTCGCGCAGCAGGTCCATGACGCCCGCGCCGGAGCGGGAGTCCAGGTTGCCCGTCGGCTCGTCGGCCAGCAGCAGTCGCGGCCCGCCGACCACGGCACGGGCGATGGCCACCCGCTGCCGCTCGCCGCCGGACAGCTCGTGCGGGCGGTGGCCGAGCCGGTGCCCGAGCCCGACCCGTTCGAGTGCCTCGTAGGCGCGCAGGCGGCGTTCGCGCAGGGAGGGCCCCGCGTACAGGAGACCGTCGGCGACGTTGTCCAGTGCGGGGACGCCCGCGGCGAGGTGGAACTGCTGGAAGACGAAGCCGATGACGTTCGCCCGCAGCGCCGACAGCTGCCTGTCGTTGAGGGTGAGCACGTCGTGCCCGGCGATGCGCACGGTGCCGCTCGACGGGCGGTCCAGGGTGCCGATCATGTTGAGCATGGTCGACTTGCCGGAACCCGACGGGCCGACGATGCCGACGAGTTCGCCGTACTCGATGCCCATGGAGACGCCGCGCAGCGCGGCCACCTCGCCGTACTCCTTGCTCACCGCGCGCAGCTGGACGATCACTTGGGCACCGCCACGGTCGCGCCCTCCTGGACGCCGCTGACCTCCACCTTGCCGTCGGCGAACATGCCGATGTCGACGGCCGCGTACTGGGTGGTGCCGCCCGTCACGACCTGAACGCCGTAGCCGCCCTCCGCGAGGGCCAGCAGCGCTCCGACGGGTACGGCCAGCACGTCCTCGCGCTGGGCCGACACGATCGTGACGTCGACCGGGGCGGAGTCGAACGGCTTCTTCAGACCGCTTACCGACACCTTGACCTCGATCGTGGTGGTGGCGTCGCCGCCCGTGCCCGTCTCGGTCGCGACCTTGCCCACGCTGGTGACCTTGCCCTTCACGGTGGAGCCGTCGGGCAGCTCGACCGTAGCGCCGAGGCCCTTCTTGACCAGATGCGCGTCAGCCACGTCGAGGTTGACGAGCACCTGGCGGGTGGTGCCCGTCGCGGTGAGCACGGGCCCCGTGCCGCCGGCGCCGAGCGTGGTCTTGAGGCCGGCGACGCGGAGGGGTCCGCGCTCCACGACCACGTCGGCGGGCTGGACCTCGCCGGTGACGTCCAGGCCGAGGTCGTCCTGCCAGTCCTCGACGGCCTCGCGGGTGGCCCAGGTGAACTCCTTGTCGACGTCGAAGCCGGTGTAGCCGAGCTTGGCCAGGTTCCGCTCCAGCAACTCGACGTCCTTGCCCTCGACGCCGTCCTTGAGCACCCGGTAGAGGGGCATGCCGCCGTAGAGCAGGGGGCGGCGGTCGGCGTCGACACTGTAGACGGCCTTGCCCCGGGTGATGGTGGCGCCTTCCTCGGGCACCCAGGTGATCGTGCCCGGCGACTTGGCGGTGACCGTGATGGTGTCGCCGTATCCGAGCGTGCCGTCGACGGTCTTGGTCTCGGTGAGCGTCGTGCGGGTCACCTTCGCGGTGGCCGGGGGCGTACGGTCGGCGACGGCCGTGCCCGAGCCGCTGCCGCCGAAGCCGATGGCGGCGGCCGCGACGGCGGCGGCGAGCAGGGCGGTGCCTCCGGCCCAGGCGACGGTGCGGAGCGAGCGCCGCCTGGGCCGGATCGGCCGGCCCGGCCGACGGGGGACGACCTCGGGCTGGGACTTGACCTGCGTCATCGCGTCCGTCCCAACTGCGAGAACTTGATCCGCGTCATTGCGTCTTGCCCAGCTGCGGGAACTTATCCCGGCAGACCTCATAAGCCTTCTTGAAGTCGGGGTCGTCCAGTCTGAAGCTCTTGGCGAGGTTCTGGTTGGTCTTCCCGCTGAAGTCCGGGTCGGGCAGGTCGATGCCGTTCTCGCGCATACAGGCGGCGAACTGGCGCATCTTGTCCTGGTCCGCCGGGCTCAGCTCCTTGGCGTCCCTGACGGGGGCGACGGAGCGGCAGGCCTCCAACGCCTTCTTGACCTTGCCCGAGTTCAGCTCCGACTTGGGCAGCGCCTGGAACATCCCTTCGCCGTTCGGGTCGGGGTCGGGAACGTCGAGGCCGTGTTCACGCAAGCAGGCGGCGAACTTCCTGCCCTGCTCGGCCTTGTCCACACTGGCCGAAGGGCTGGCCGAGGGCGACGGGCTAGATGCAGGTGCGGCCGAGGTGGTCTTGACGGAGGCGACTCCGGCGGAGCTGGGCGCCGAGCCGCATCCGGCGGCGGCCAGGGCCAGCACGCCGGTGGCGATCAGGATTCTTCGCTTCATGCCCCGAATGTGCCGAGCGCCGATCAAAGGAGCCTGGGAACCGCCTAGGAGCCGGGTAGGAGCACGCGGAAGGTGGCGCCCTGACCCGGCGCGGAGTCGAGTTCGATCGTGCCACCGTGGGCGTGCACGATCGCGGCCACGATGGCCAGGCCCAGTCCCGCGCCGCCGTCGGTCCTGGATCTGCCCTGGCCGACGCGGTAGAGGCGGTCGAAGACGTGGGGGATGTGCTGCTCCGACACGCCAGGCCCGGTGTCGGCCACCTCGAACACCGCCATGCCGCGTGCCGTGCCCACGCTCACCGTCACCGACGCGTCCTCCGGGGTGTGGGTGAGGGCGTTGCCGACGAGGTTGGCGGCGACCTGGCGCAGCCGGGCCTCGTCGCCCACCACGGAGACGGGGGCCAGCGTCCCGCCCAGGCCGCTCAGCCTGACCTGCCTGCCGGGCACGCGGACGCGGGCGTCCCGGATGGTGTCGGCCGCCACCTCCAGCAGGTCGACGGGGTGGCGGTCGATGGGGCGTTCCTGATCGAGCTGGGCCAGGGTGAGCAGGTCGTTGACGAGCATGCCCATCCTGGCGGCCTCCTCCTCGATCCTGCGCATCGTCTCCTGCTCGTCGCCGCCGCCCCGGCGGTAGAGCTCGGCGAAGCCGCGGACCGAGGTGAGCGGGGTGCGCAGTTCGTGCGAGGCGTCGGCCAGGAAGCGGCGCATGCGGGACTCGGAGTCGGTCCTGGCGGCGATCTCGTTCTCGACGCGGTCGAGCATGACGTTCATGGCCGCGCCCAGACGGCCCGCCTCGGTGTGCGGGTCGGGGGCGGGGACCCGGCTGGCGAAGTCGCCCATGGCGATCTGGCCGGCCGTACGCTCCATCCTGGTCAGCGGGCGCAGACCGAGGCGTACGACGGCGTCGGCGGCCAGGCCGAGCATGAGCAGGATGAGCGCGCTGACGGCGAAGGCGATGGCGACGAGCGAGGCGCGGGTCGCCTCCAGCTCGCCGAGGGACTGCGCGACCACCACGGTGCCGCCGTCGTAGGTCGTGATCGCCTTCAGCCGCCAGGACGGCCCCGTGGTGCCGCTCACCGTGTAGGGATCGCCCACGTGGACGTCGCCGAGCACCGGG
The DNA here is from genome assembly GCF_040680095.1 of Nonomuraea sp. NPDC052129. Taxonomy (NCBI): domain Bacteria; kingdom Bacillati; phylum Actinomycetota; class Actinomycetes; order Streptosporangiales; family Streptosporangiaceae; genus Nonomuraea; species Nonomuraea sp. NPDC052129. The sequence goes on from NZ_JBFAVX010000046.1 coordinate 7,724, forward strand.
CCGGGGTCCGAGTCGCCCGGCAGCTCGCTGACCAGTCTGCCGTCGGCGGAGTAGATGTAGATCCTGGCCACGGAGGCGACCCGCTTGGTCAGCACCTTCTCCCAGTCCATGGTCTGACCGCCGGAGATCAGGCCGGCCATCATCGGCAGCTTGCCGACCGCGCCGCCCATCGTGTTGAGCTGGGAGTCCACGCGGCGCAGGAGATTGTCGCCGAGCAGCGCGATGCCGACCACGTTGGCCAGCACGAGCGCGACCGTGGTGAGCCCGAGTATCGCCATGACGAGCCGGGCGCGCAGCGTCCACCTGCCCGGCCTCACCGCGGGGTCCTGAGCGTGTAGCCGACGCCGCGCACGGTGTGGATGAGCTGCGGCTCGAACTTGTCGATCTTCTTGCGCAGGTAGTAGACGTACGACTCGACGATGCTGGAGTCGCCGTCGAAGTCGTAGCGCCACACGCTGTCGAGGATCTGCGCCTTGCTCACCACCCGGCCGGCGTTCGTCAGCAGGTATTCGAGCAGGTTGAACTCGGTGGGCGACAGATCGACGAGCACGCCGCCGCGGCGCACCTCGTGCGCGGCCACGTCGAGCTCCAGGTCGGCGTAGCGCAGCACGTCCTCGCGCCCGGTCTCGGTACGGCTGCGCCGCAGGATGGCCCGGATCCGCAGCACCACCTCCTCCAGGCTGAACGGCTTGGCCACGTAGTCGTCGGCGCCCAGCGTGAGCCCCTTGACGCGGTCCTCGACCGTGTCGCGCGCGGTCAGGAACAGCACCGGGACACTCTCGCCGAGCCGCCTGGCCACCTCGAACCCGTCGATGTCCGCCATCATCACGTCGAGCACCACGATGTCGGGCTCGAACTCCCTGGCGGCCCGCACCGCCTCGACGCCGGACTCTGCGGTCCTGACCTCGAACGAGACCAGGCGCAACGTCTGCGAGAGCAGGGCACGGATGTTCGGCTCGTCGTCCACGACGAGCACCCTGGCCGGTCGATCCATGGTCAAAGTTCTACCCAAGCCAGTTCAAAGCCAGCTCAAAGTCATTTCATGAAGAAGATCGGCCCGCGCGGCCGGAACGGCAGCGAAGCGCCCTGGGGCACGAGGAAGGCGTGGTCGCGGCGGATGCGGATCACGTCGCACTGGCCGTCGGTGATGAGCAGGATCGGCCCGTCCGTCGGGAAGTCGTCGGCCCGTTCCAGCAGGCTGACTCCGGGCTGCAGGATCGTGCCGCCCCGGCCGCGTACCTTGACCCGGTTCGCGATGTCCTCGACCGGCAGGTAGCCGGCGTCGTACGCGATCGCGTCGCAGAACACCACGCGCGCCCGCGGCACGTCGCGGACCGAGGCGTAGGAGGCGATCGCGCCGAGCGCCTTGCCGAGCAGCTTGACGTCCATCGAGCCCGAGGTGTCCAGCACCACGCCGAACGTGGCCTTCCTGACCACCTCCTCCGGCCGCACCCGGCCGGGGCGCGGGATGTGCGGGGTGGCGGCCTGGCGGCGGGAGGCGCGGGCGTAGGAGCGCCGCGTCTCCTCCGGCTGGAAGTGCTCGTCGAACCAGCGAGCCAGTTGCGCGTCCCACGGCAGCGGCGGCTGGTCGAGCGCCCGGATCTCCTGCTCCAGCCCGGCCGGCACGAAGCCGCGGCTGTTGCCCTGGTGGAAGGCCAGGCCCGTGCAGAGCGCGCTGCGGTAGTACTCGTCGAGGTCGACGCAGCCGCCGGCCGGGCGTGGTGGCCGGTCGAGGACGTCGCCGAGGCCGCGCCCGCGCAGCGTGGCGAGCTTCCGCATCCGCCGCAGGTCGGTGACGATCGTGTCGTAGATCGCCTCGGCCGACATGCCGGACAGGGTCTGGTCGAACAGCAGCCCTTCCGGCATCTCGCCGACGCCCATCTCGGTGAGCCAGCCGTTGATCACGTAGTCGCAGGCGACGTTCCAGATGTACGGCTCGCGCGGGCCGACCCGCTCGCCATGGCGGAGCGCGGCGTGCAGCATCTCGTGGGCCAGCACGAACCGCCACTCCTCCTCGGAGTGCCGGGCGAGCGGGTTGATGTAGATCTCGCCGGCTTCCGCGCTGACCGCGGCGATGGAGATCCCCCAGCTCCTGGCCAGCTCCACCTCGGCGACGATCTTCATGCCGGCGGCGAGCGCGCCCAGCAGCGGGTAGGAGGAGACGAACCAGCGCAGCGCCGCGTCCCACGGCCCCTCGACGTGCTTGTCGGTCGTGACGCGCGGGGTGCCCGCCTGGTCGAGCGCGGCGGTGGCCGCCTCGGCGACGCCCACCGCGAACATGGACGGGAAGTCGAAGTGCTTGGCCATCTCCGCCGAGCAGACGCGGAAGTCCTCCTCGCCGAGCGGTTTGTACGCCTCGGGGATGCCGAGCCTGCGCCAGCGCTCCGACAGCGTGACCTCGTCCTGCTCGGGCAGTTCGGCGGGCAGCGGCGCGGGGCAGCGGCCGATCTTGAGCGTCCGCAGGAACCGGTCGACGGCCAGGCAGCACGCGGCCCGGTAGGCGGGCTCGGGACGGTCGCCTTCAACGTCCTTCGGCGCGCAGGTGCGCGGGTCGGCGTGGCCGAAGCCGAGATGGAGCAGCAGGTGGGCGAAGATCCACGCCCACTCGGCCGCCTCGGCGCGGCGGCGGGGGTGGTGGCGGATGTCCCCGTCCTCCGTCACCACCGCCCAGGTGTCGGCCGACAGCTCCCCCTCATCCGCCGCGTAGAGCCAGCTGTGGTAGACGGAGAACAGCGGGTGCCGGTCGACGAGCTGCCAGCCCTTGCGCACCTCGGCGCGCCACGGGTCGGTCTTGGCCTTGTTGCGGGGGCTCATGATCGGGCCGCCATCAACCTGGGCACGTCCCTGCCGACCTCGACGAGGAACCAGGTGGGCAGCGCGGGCGCGCCGTTCGCGTCGGAGGCGATGACGAGCTGGGCGCACTCCAGCGAGATCTCGGCCAGCTCGACCAGCAGCGTCTTGGCGCGGAAGCCCAGGTCACGCCCCCTGGAGGAGGCGCCGCGCTTGTCCGCGGGCAGCTCCTTGACCAGCCGGGCCCGGAACGCCTCGGCCAGGAAGTAGAGCAGGTCGCGCTCCTCGGGCCGGCGCGGCCACGGCGCCTCACCCTTGATCACGGCGTTGAGGTCGTAGGCGTGCCGGACGGTCTTGACGTAGGCGCGGAAGGCGGAGGCGTGGTTGGCGGTGAGCGTGCCGAACGCGAGCATGGCGAGCGTCTCGTCGGCGACGTCGTCGCCGTAGGAGGTCAGCACGTCGGAGAGCATGTGCCAGGCGCGCGGCGAGGAGAACGGCTCCTCGGTCTTGGGCGGCGCGCTCCACAGGTGGTCGGGCCGCTGCACCAGGTAGTCGACGATCCACGGGTGGATGCCGTTGGCGGCGGCCCACTTGAGCCAGTCGTCGGGCGAGGCTCGCAGGTGTACGTGGACCAGCCGGTTGATCAGCGCGGAGGCCATCGGGCGGGCGAGCGCGCTGTCGGTGGCCCGGTTGCCCGCGCCGATCACGACGGACCCGGCGGGCAGCTCGTACGCGCCGATCCTGCGGTCGAGGATCAGCGAGTAGAACGCCTTCTGCACCTCGGGCGCCGAGGCGTTGAGCTCGTCGAGGAACAGGCAGTAGGGCTCGGCGCGGGCGATCGACTCGGGCGGCGCGAACCGGCTGCGGCCGTCGACCAGCTCGGGCACCCCGATGAGGTCCTCGGGCGCGAGCTGGGTGCCGAGCAGGGTCACGCAGTCGAGGCCGAGGGAGTCGGCGAACTCGCGGACCAGCGAGCTCTTGCCGATGCCGGGGGCGCCCCACAGGAACACCGGCCGGACGACGGCGACGTGCAGCAGCAGCTCGGGGAGCTGCATGGGAGTGACCGTGACCGTCGCCTGCACGTCTTCAGAGTGGCGAACAGTGGCTGTCACGCGCATCAGGTTTTTTATTGAGTTGCCGCGCCGGCTGCCGCGTTCCTAGCATCGTCGGCATGTATTGCCTCTGCTTCATGCGTCTGCGCAGCGACCGGGCTCGGGCCCGCTAGCTGACGCGGTTACGACCTAGGCGTCCGCCGGCGCGCCCCGGGCCCTTCGAGAGACCCATACATCTCGAAGACCCGAGAGGGCGGCTGTGGCGCAGAACTTCGCGCACGGAAACTATTCACACACCCAGAAGAACACCAGGAACAGCGGCGGTCGCACGCCCAGAGACCGGGCCAGGCGCGCCTTGTCGCAGAATTTCCTGGTCGACCGGCATGCCGTCGAGCTGGTGGTCAAGGCGGCCGCCCCCGACGGGCTGGTGCTCGAACCCGGCTCGGGCGAGGGCGTACTGACCCGGGCGCTGGCCGAGGCCGGAGCTCAGGTGATCGGCTACGAGATCGACCCGCGGCTGGCCGGCCGGCTCGCCGCGGGCACCCGCGACGATCCCCGGATCGACGTGATCAGGGCCGACTTCACGACCGCGCGGGCGCCGCGCGGGCCGTTCGCGGTCGTCGGCAACATCCCCTACTCCGTCACCTCGCGGATCGTCGGCTGGTGCCTGCGGGCGCCGGGGCTCACCTCGGCGACGCTGCTCACCCAGCGGGAGTACGCCCGCAAGCGCTCGGGCGACTTCGGCCGCTGGAGCCTGGTGACGGTGGAGTCGTGGCCGTGGTTCCACTGGCGGCTGGGCGACCGGATCGGCAGGGATAGCTTCCGGCCGGTCCCGTCGGTCGACTCGGCGATCCTGCGGATCGAGCGGCGGCCCACGCCGCTGGTCGAGGCGCGGCGCGGCTACCAAGAGCTGGTGGAGGTGGGGTTCGGCGGAGTCGGCGGCTCGGTGCGCGCCTCGCTCGGACACCGCTATGAGGGAGTCGACGCCGCCATCGCCGCGGCGGGCATCGCCCGCGACACGGTGGTGGGCCACGTCCACCCCGACCAGTGGATCACGTTGTGGGAGCGGCTATGCCGCTGACGTGACCGTGGCCTTCTCCGCCGGCCCGACGGGCGGGGCGAGCACCTGGGCCGCCGGGGACCGGCGGCCCCAGGGCATCGCCATGAGCAGGATCGGCAGCAGCACGATCGAGGCTCTCGACCAGTCGCGGTGCAGCAGCCACCAGGCGTTGTCGTCGAACTGGGTCATGTACAGATAGCCGTACGCCGACCACAACGAGACACCGATGATCGCCGGCCAGGCGAACCTCGTGGGCCTGGCGATCAGGAACGGCATGAACCACAGGAGGTATTGGGCGCCCAACCGCGGCGTGACGACCATGAAGATCAGCAGGATGGCCGTGGTCATGTCGATCGGGTCGGCCCGCCGCCAGAGCAGCACCGCGAGGACGACACAGATGTAGATCAGGTAGGTGCCGATCTTGGCCAGGCCGGGGATCAGCGCCCAGTCGCCGCCGGTGAAGTGCGGCGTCCAGCCCCACTCTCCGATGATCGGCCGGATGTCCTGAATGGTCTCGATGACCGCGGGGATCTGCTTGAGCGACGTGCCGGCGAAGATCGGCAGTGTGACCAGGAAGAACACCGGCAGCGCGCCGGTCATGAACAGCGCGGCGATCCTGGCCCGCAGGTTGGGCAGGAGCAGCAGCATGCCGGGGATCAGCCAGATCGGCCAGCTCTTCGCGCACAGCGCCAGGCCCATCAGCAGGCCGGCCAGCGCGCCGCGCCTCAGATCGGCGCGGTCCATCGGGCCGGGCATGAGGGCGCGGTGGAGCATGCCGCCGGGGCCGATGATGCGGGGCAGCGAAGCCCGCCAGCCGTAGGCTGCGACGCCTCGGCGTACCTTGGCGACCACCTGAGTCGTGACGCCGGCCCGGTCGGGCGAGCCGGGGCCGCGCGCCACCACGAAGGCGGCCACGCCGAAGACCAGCGCCACCGGCTCGACCTGGCCATGGATGCAGGCGACGAGCAGGGCGAGCGGGTTGAGCGCGTACTGCAGAGCGCGCAGCGACGCCTTGGGGCCGCCGGCCAGCTTGGCGACCAGCGGGATCAGCACGATGTCGGCGACCACGGTGACCAGGCGCCCGGCGTAGACCCACGGGATGCCCAGCCACAGCAGGATCCCGTAGACATAGGGGATGGTCGGCAGGAAGTGCCAGCCGCCCTCGCTGGCCAGGACCGGGTCCTGTCCGTTCAGCACCGCCTGACCCGCCGGCTGGAAGCTCTCCATGAAGTCGACGGGCTGCCAGGAGTCGTGGGCCGCGGTGAACATCAGCACCACGCGTACAGCCACGCCGACCAGCACGGAGACAAGGAGAGGGGGTCGCCAGTCACGCCATTGGGCGATGAGAGCGAACAAAACACCTGCGACGAGGATCGTCCCCGTGAGAACTGCGTAATCCATGGCGGCTTCTAGCCTGCCGTACTCCTCTGAGTACTTCCACCGAGGGTTCCGATTCTTAACTCTGACATGGCGGGTCGTAACGCGATAGAACATGACCCTCTGTGCTGAACTTTTCTCATGGGGGGATCGCAGGTCAACCAGGCTCTGGTCAGGCTCTACTTCGAGGTGAAAGACGGGCTGCGTGACCCGGTCGCGGCGTGGGCGAAACTCACAGGAAATTCGCAGGTCTACCAGCAGGCCAGGGGTGGAAGGCGGGTTCCGCTGGACGACGGGACGGCGGCCGAGCTGACCGCCGCGGCGATCGTGCACACGGCCACCGAGCACGGCGCGGACCGGGTGGCCGCGCTGTCCACCTCGCCGCTCGCCGGGCTGATCGGCGGCCTGGGCGGCGCGGTGCTGACCGAGCAGTCCAGCGTGCCGGACCAGCTGCTCGGCCAGGGATTCCCCGGCACGTCGCCGGAGGACTGGCCGCAGGCGGCGTATGTACTGCTGTGGGGAGAGAACAACAGGCTCGTCCGCACGCCCGACATGCCCCTGGTGATCGCCGGGCGCTACAAGGGCCAGAAGGTCGTGGCGATCGGGCCGCATCCGACGCGCCTGTCGGACGAGACCCTGGTCGTCCGGCCGGGCACCGACGGCGCGCTGGCCATGGCCATGGGACATGTGCTGCTCAAGGAGTTCTTCCTGGAGCGGGCGGCGTTCGCCGGGCACGCGATGGAGCGCACGGACCTGCCGTTGCTGGTGCGGCTGCGCGAACACGGCGGCGCCTTCGTGGCCGGCGGGCTGACCGGGCGGCCCGCCGAAGGACTGAGCGTGTACGGCGGCGACTCGGTGGAGGTGCTGCTGCCGCGCTTCGACGACGGGCCGGGGCTGCTGCGCCGCGGGGTGCCGGTGGTCAGGGACGGCGACGAGCCGGTGACGACGGTGTTCGACCTGCTGCTGGCGGTGTACGGAGTGGCGCGGGACGGGTTGCCGGGTTGCTGGCCGGACGGATATGGCGATCGCGGTGAGCCGTACACGCCCGCCTGGCAGGAGGCGTACACGGGGGTCGCCGCCGCGCGCACGCTGAAGATCGCGCGGGAGCTGGGGGCGACGGCGGAGCGGACCGGCGGGCGGTGCATGATCGTGCCCGGGCGGCTGGAGACGAACCACGCCGACACCGCCTACCGGGCGATGCTGGCGCTGCTCGTACTGACCGGCTGTGGTGGAGGCTGGGCGCAGGCCGGGGCGGGGTCGGCCATTCCGCTCGTGCCGTACCTGTGCCTGCACGCGTGCGGCGAGGACGGCACGGACGTGGGTGCGCTGAGCTGGCCGCTGGCCGAGGGGCTGTTCGACCGGCGGTCGTCGCGGTCGATGCTGCTCGAAGCGGTGCGTGACGGGTTGCCGATGGCGCCGTCGCCGCGCGTGCTGGCGATCCCGCGCCCGATCTATCCGCTTCCGCCTGAGGTGGAGCTGCTCATCGGGCCCGACGACCGGTGCGACCTCGCGCCGCCCGACGCCTACCTGGTGGCGGACGCGGTGGCCAAGCTGACCGTCGATCACATGGAGCCCGCCGCGCCGGATCCGGCGGCGGTCGCCGCCGGAGGGCGGATGCGGTTGCTGGTCGATCACGCGTGGATGCACGAGTACGGGGAGGCCCTGCCGACGTATCGTCCGCCGGGGCAGGGCCTGCCCGTGAAGCCGACCCAGTTGGTGCGTTAGCCAACTGGTGCGTTAGCCGGCGCTCATCCGGCGAACCTTGTGAAGGCGCTCATCCGGTGAAGCCCTTGAAGATGCCGGTGAACTCGTACGCCGACTGGGAGATCCCGCTGCACGTCGGCGAGACGCTGCCGTTGGGGCAGCCGCCGTTGTCGCGGCCCACCGACCAGAAGCCGACGAAGCCGATGTGGTTGGTGTTGGCCCAGTCGCGCAGCTTGCGGGCGTCGGCCTGAGTGGTGGTCTGGCCCGTGTCGTTCTTGCCGATCATCGGTGTGACGCCGAGCATCCGCTTGATCTGGGCGTCGGTCTTCGACGGCCACACGCCCTTCATCTGGCCGAGCGTCGCCTGGGCGGCTGAGACCATCGCGTCGCCCCAGTTGCCGGTGTAGCCGAAGTCCATGACCATCGGGTTGACGATCACGTTCAGCCCCTTGGCGGCGGCGTCCTGGAGGATCTGCACTGAGAACGGGTCGAGGCCGTAGTCCTGTGCCTGCACGCGCAGCGTGTACCTCACGACGGTGCCGCGTTCGGACTGCAACTGCTTCAGCGCGCTGTTGACCTTGTTCACATCGATCGACGCCTCGACGTCGACGTCCAGCTGGTTCGTGCCGACCGCGTCGAGCACCTTCTTGTAGGCGGCGAGCAAGGTGGCGGTGGTGCCGCAGTTGTGCTCCAGGTAGGGGCCCTGGGCGCCGCCGCTGGCGACGACCACCTGGCCGCCCTGGGCCTGGAGCGCCTTGACGTCGTTGATGATCCTGGAATCGGTGAGCGGGATGACCCCGCCCCAGGCCGGGTTGCAGCCCGTGCTGTCGCCGAGCACGAAGGCCAGCGTGTAGTTCTTCACCCCCGTCGCGGCGGCGGCGCCGGCCAGGGACGGGGTGTTCATGGTGATGTCGATGTAGGGCGCGTAGCGGATGTCGCCGGTCGGCGGCGTGGTGTCGTTGGTCGTCTTCCCGCTGACGGACGCCGTGTACGCCGAGCAGTTACCGGCGGCGTCACACGCCCTGACGCGGAACCCGTAGGTCGTGGCGGCGCTGAGCCCGGTGGCCGTGTAGGAGGTGCCGGTGACCGCCGTGGGGGACGCGTTGTCCCTGGACACCTCGTAACGGGCGACGCTGCCGGAGTTGTCGGTGGAGGCGGACCACGTCACGGTCAGGCTGGAGTTGGTGGCGCCACCGACCGCCGGGCTTCCCGGCACAGTCGGCGCCTGGGTGTCCGGGGCGCCGCCCGGTCCGTCGAGCACGACGTCATCGGCGTAGTAGGCGCCCTGGCCGTACCATCCGTTGACGTAGACGATCACGCTCGTCACACCCGCGCCGGTGGTGAACGACGTTTTCAGCTGCTGCCATTGACCGCCCGGGGCACCCCAGGTGCTGACGTCGATCCCGGTGCCCGTCGCTCCCAGGAAGATGTAGTTGCCCTGGACCCACGCCGACAGCTGGTAGGTCGTGTTGGGCTGGACCGTCACGGTCTGCTGGCATCTGGCGTAGTCATTGCCCGCCGGGGTGGCCTGCAGGGCCTTCGTACCGCCGTGAACGGGCTGCGACACCGCCTGGGCGGCGGCGGAAGCCTGGCAGGTCCAGCCGGTCAGGGCGGACTCGAAGCCGGGGTTCGTCAGGATGTTGGCGGCTGAGGCGGGTGTGGCTTGGAGGGCTATGAGGCCCAGGGCGATGGCGGCCGTCGCCGCGAGTCCTCGCAGGTTCATGGAGATCCCTCATGTTCTCGGGTCTTCACGTTCTCGTCTTCGTGAAACTCGTCTTCGTGAAACTCGGCTTCGTGAAACTCGGCTTCGTGAAACTCGGGTCTTCGTGAAGCCCGGGTTTGCGTGAAAGTGCCGCCGCGCGCCCGTGGGCCACCCGCCGCACCGGCGGCGGGACGCCGGTGCGACGGGTGGGGTGGGCCGGTCCCGGTTCAGAAGCCGGCGGTGATCCTGGTGAAGTCCCAGTTCGACTGGGCGATCCCACTGCAGTTGGACACGACCCCGCCGCCCGGGCACGGCCGGTCGCGATTGACGGCCCAGTACGCGAGCCTGGTCAGGCCGTTGTTCCTGGCGTAGTCACGGATCTGCGTCCAGGTGGCCGTGGAGGTGAGCTCCTGCTGGTCCGACAGACCGTTCATGCCCGAGATGCCCATGTGCGCGTACGCCTGGGCGTCCGACCAGCCGAAGGCAGTCTTGAGGGTGTTCTTCAGCCCTTCGGAGGCGTTGACCGTGCTCTGGTACATGTTCGAGCCGCCGCCGAAGTCGAACGGCATGATCGTGTAGTTGTCGATCGGGACCGCGAGCTCCTTCGAGCGGTTGATCAGGCGGGTGCCCCAGTAGGTGGGGCCGGTGGTCGAGGTGCCGAAGGTGACGACGACCTTGACGTTGGGGTTGTTCTGCTTGACGATCTTGAGGCCGTTCAGGATGCGGTCCTGGACCGCCTCGCTCTCGAACTCGTCGGTGTTCTCGATGTCGAAGTCGACGGCCGCGGGACCGACGGCGTTGATGACCGTCTGCACCGCGCCGGCGAACGCCGAGGGCGAGGAGCAGTTCGGGCCGAGCTTGTTGCCCGACCAGCCGCCGAAGGAGACCTGCACGCTGCCGCCGGCCGACTTGATGGCCGAGATCGCCTGCGCGTCGGCGCCGCCGGTCAGCGGACGGCTGCCGTCCCAGGCCGCGTTGCAGCCACCGCTGGACAGGATGAACGCCATCGTGAACGACTTGACGCCGGTCGCGCTCATCACCGTGGCGGGCGCGGGCGGGTCGCCCCAGCCCATGTAGAGGTAGGGGGCGCCGGGCAGCTTGCTGCCGCCGCCGGTGCAGCCGGTGGTGGTCCCGGTGACCGCGGCGCTGGAGGCCGACTCGCCTACCGAGTTGTACGCCCTGACGGTGAAGGTGTGCGAGGTGCAGGTGCCCAGGGAGCCGATGGTGGCCGATGTCCCGGTGACGGTGGCCTTGACCGTGCTGCCCTCGTACACGCGATAGCCGGTGACCGTGCCCGACGACGCACCCCACGACAGGGAGAGGGAGCTGTTCGTGGACCCGCTGACGCTCGGCGAGCCCGGCTGGCCGGGGGCACCGGTGCCGGCCGAGGTGGTGGCGGTCACGGAGTTGCTGGCCGCGGAGAGGTTCCCGGCGGCGTCACGGGCGCGGACCGTGTAGGTGTAGCTGGTGGAGGCCGCGAGCCCGCCGTCGGTGTAGGTGGTGCCGGTGGCCGTCGTCACCAGCGTCGAGCCCCGGTAGACGTTGTAGCCGGTGACGCCGACGTTGTCGGTGGAGGCGTTCCAGGCCAGCGAGACGCTGCTGGAGGTCGTGCCGGTCGAGCGGAGGTTGCCCGGCACCGAGGGGGCGGTGGTGTCGCCGCCGCCGCCGGAGACGGTCTTCCACAGGGCGGGCACGGCGTCCGGCGTCCAGTCGGGCTGGGAGGTGTGGGCCTGGATGCACTCGTAGTCGACGCCGTTGTAGGTGACGCGGGTGCCCACGCTGTAGGCGGTCCATGCCGTCCACGCGGGGTAGGCGAGGGCCACGGCCCCATAGGCGCTGGTCGAGACGGTGGCGAGCCCGGCCCCCATCATGGCCAGGGCGGCGAGTAAGGCGAGGAACATGCGGCGAAATCTCATGGCATTCCCTGGTGGTGCGGCTGTGACGGGTCATGTCCTTGTGGCGTGCCGTACGGCTCGCGCCGGGGGGTGAGAGCGCGAGCCGTACGGCATGGGCCCGCGTGGTGGGGCGGGCCGCTGGGGGGTGGCAGCAGGAGGGTTCGCTTTGCTCGGCCAGTCAGCGCCTACGCCGGAGGGTCGCTTCGACGGCCCGGAACACTCTGGCTCAGAGTGGAGGAGGGCGGCGGAGACCGGGACATGGCTTCCTGATTCATGATTTCTTTTAGGAAAGTTTCCTAAGAGTTGCCGCGATCGTAGCCTTGACACCGGGGTCTTACAAGACCCAAAGATGAGGTCCGAAAGGCACAGCAACGGCGGAGCACCTGGACTCGGTGCTCCGCCGTGATGACCGACCGTTGAACGATCAGTTCTGCTGGGTGATGCGGACGTCGTCGACGCCCGCTTCGACCAGGGACGCGCCGGAAGCGTCGGCGGCGTCTATGAGGATGCGGACCGTCTGCCCCGCGTACGCGCTCAGACTGGCCGTGGCCGTGGCCCAGGCCCCGTTGCGGTTGGCCGCCGCGCCGGCCTGTTGGAAGACGGTCGTCGTGGTGTCGCCGACCACCCTGACCCGGAAGTAGTCGGCGCTGGAGGCGTTCGAGCCGTGCGCCAGGTACCACGACAGCGAGAGGCTGAGCATGCCGGTGGCGGGCAGCGTGATGGGCGGCGACTGGATCGAGGTGATGCCGCCGTCGACGTCGAAGTCACCCGCGGAGGTGCCCGCGAGGCGGCCCGTCACCAGGTCGTTGGTGCCGCTGACCGTGGTGGCGAGCTGCTTGGCGCCGGAGGAGGTGGTCGCCTCTGGGACGCCGCGCTCCCACGCACCGAGAGTGGCCGTGTCCGTGGCGCTCGCGTTGACGGTCCAGCCGGTACCCGTCTCGAAGGTGTCGGAGTAGACGGTCACGGGCGGGGTGCCGGTGCCGCAGTACTGGGACTCCTTGCCGATGATCCGGTAGACGCAGTCGGAGTACTCGAGGAAGCGGAGCACCGCCTCCCTGTTCCGGGTGGTCTGCGGGACGATCTGCTCGTCCGGCGGGTAGAAGCCCGGGCTGGAGCTGACGGGGTACATCTCGAAGGTGAAGCTGAAGATCTTGTACGCGCCCCACAGCCAGTCGTCGATCGTCCCGTCGGTGATGTAGAGGTCGCTGGCCTGCTCCGGGGTGTAGTTGTTGGTGGAGGCCATGTTCCGGCCGAGCGCCGCGAACGCGTCGTGGTCGTCCTGGGTCAGGCCCGGGGCCGTGTCGTTGAAGGTGAAGCCGTAGGGCCACAGGACGAGTTCGGCGTAGGTGTGGAAGTCGATGTTCGACTTGATCTGCTGGACGCCGCCGACGACGCGGCCACGTACGAAGTTGGCCACGGCCTTGACCTCGGGTGCCGACTCGGCCGACGCGCCGCGGTAGGTCTCGCTGGAGGTGCTGCCGGAGGAGCCGCCGCAGCAGCCGAAGTTGTAGGCCCAGTTACGGTTCAGGTCGGTCCCGACGGCCGACGAGCCGCTGTTCGGCTGGCGGTTCTTGCGCCAGGAACGGTAGGAGCCGCTGGCGATGTCGTACTCGCCGCCGTCCGGGTTCAGGTCCGGCATGATCCAGATCTCCCGGGAGTTCACCAGGTTCGTGATCCGGGTATCGGTGCCGTAGTTGTCCACCAGCAGGTGCGCCAGGTAGAGCGCCATCTCCACCGTGAGGTGCTCGCGGGCGTGCTGGTGCGCGGTGAAGAGCACCTCCGGCTCGGCCTCGTCGGTCGCGACGTTGTCGCTGATCTTGATGACGCGCATGGCTCTGCCCTCGTACGACGTGCCGTACGTGGAGACCGTCGCGAGGTTGGGATGAGCGGCGACGAGCGCGTTGATGTCGGCGTTCGCCTCGGCGTAGTTGTGGTAGCCGGAGTCCGCCGGCGGGAAGTCAAAGGTCCCGACGCCGCCGGACGGCGATAACGGGCGCGACACCTCCGAGACCCGGTAACCGAGGCGCCTGATCGCGTCCACCTCGGCCGTCGTGGCGGTGATCAGGACCGACTCCGTGGCCACCTCGTCGATCGCGGCGCCGGTCGCGGCGACGGCGCTGCGTTGCTGGGCGTTCGCCGGCCCCTCCACGCGATACTGCCGGTTCGGTGGCGGCTCGGCGGCGGCCCCGGCTCCGGTCATGCCGGTCAGGCAGACCAGGCCGAGGACGGCGAGCAGGATGACAAAACGGCGTTTCACCTAGTCCTCCTCGGGCGCATGGGATGTCGTTGACACGCGCCTGAACCGAGGGTGAGGACGTTGCGGTGGTTGGGAAAGGCCCAACTTTCCGGCCCGTCCGGTGGGCCCGTTTCCTGCCGGCTCCAGAGCCTGACAGCTAAGCGACAGGTTAATGCCAGCCCTCTACCAGGGCGTTCAGACACGCTGAGCGACATGAGCATCAGTGCTGAGGGCCTGCGACAGGAAGGTCCCATGATCAAGACCACGGAGACCATGACCACCCGCGACGGCGTCACCCTCGTCGCCACGCTCTGGCGGCCCGCCGGGCCCGGCCCCTTCCCGGTGCTGCTGTCCCGCACGCCGTACGGTAGGACGGATCCGGGGCCCGGAATGCACCTGGACCTGGCCCGGCTGGTGGCCGCCGGATACGCGGTCGCCGTCCAGGACGTGCGTGGGACCGGCGACTCGGACGGCGAGCTCACTTCATCGCCGGCGAGGCCGCCGACGGCTACGACGCGGTGCGGTGGGCGGCCACGCAGCCCTGGTCGGACGGGAACGTCGGCATGTTCGGCGACTCCTACCTGGGCATCACCCAGCTCCTGGCCGCCCAGGAACGCCCGGCGGGCCTGCGGGCCATCGCGCCGCACGTGGCGCCCGCGTCACTGCACGAGGTGGTCTACCACTCGGGCGTGCCCAACCTCAACGTGGTCCTGACCGTCAGCGCGGCCGTGCTCGCGCTCGACGAACTGCAGCGCCGGATCAACCGGGGTACGGCGCTCGCCGCCGACAGGGACGCCTATCTGGCGGCGCTGGGCTTCCCCGATCGCTTCCCCGAGACCATGCTGCGGCTGGCCGAGCGCCTGCCGCTGAGCGACCAGCCGCTCCTGACCGACCTCGTACCCTTCTACGCCGGCTGGATGGACCATCCCGACCCGGCGGCGGAGCCGTGGCGGGACGGCGCCGTCCGCTACGCCGAGATCGAGGTGCCGGCTCTGGTGGGTACCGGCTGGTACGACTACTTCCGCGACGCCTCCGTCGGCCACTACCAGCACCTGCGCGGCGGATCCCGGCTCGTCGTGGGCCCGTGGGCGCACTTCACGCAGGACGGCGACGTCTGCGGGCGGGACTACGGGGCAGGAGCGAGCCAGGACGCGATCGACTGGACCGGCCTGCACCTGGAGTGGTTCGGCCAGTGGCTGCGCGGGGAGTCGCCGGCCGACCGGGCCACGGTGACGTACTTCCTGATGGGCGCCGACGAGTGGCGCACCGCGTCCGACTGGCCGCCACCCGCCGCCCGGCGCGTGGCGTACCACCTGGGCCCGGACGGCACGCTCAGCACCATCCCGGCGGGCGGCGGGGGCGGCGAGTTCGTCAGCGACCCCGACGACCCGGTCCCCACGGTGGGCGGGGCGGTGATGACGTTCGACGCCTTCGGGCCGCTCGACCAGCGCCCGCTCGACGAGCGCGGTGACGTGCTGCGTCACCAGAGCGAACCGCTCGACGCCGCGCTGGAGGTGACCGGGGACGTCGAGCTGATCGTGCTCGTGTCGTCCACCGCGACCAGCGCGGACGTCGCCGTCAAGCTGATCGACGTGCACCCCGGCGGCCGGGCCGAGCTGCTGACCGACGCCATCACTCGGGTGACGGACCTGGCTCCCGGCGAGGTGCGCGAGGTCAGGGTCGAGCTGGGCGCGATCTCGAACCTCTTCCGCCCCGGACACCGGATCAGGATCGACGTGGCGGGATCGAACTTCCCCAGGTTCGCCAGGAACCCCGAGAAGGGCACGACCACGGTCCTCGACCCCTCCTACGTGATGCTGCCGATCATCTCGTAGACCTCCTGCCTGGTCATGGCGGCGCCCTTGCCGTACAGGTCGTCGTAGCGCGCGTCGCCGAGCGCGGCCCTGGCCGACGCCGTCCCCGCGACGGTGTCGGCCGACGCGTCGGGCGGCTCGACGGCGGCCGACGCGCCGAACAGGACGGCCGCGCGTGCCGGGTCACCGCCCGACAGCTCGGCCAGCGCGCACCCGGCCAGCACGATCGACAGGTACGGCAGATCCGGCGTGGCACCCAGCAGGCCGAGCGCCAGGCGGTGCTGTTCGAGCCCGGCCGCGGGGTCGCCACCGACCGTCAGCGCCCTGCCGTAGCCGGTGTGCACCGCCACCGCGAGCTGCGGAATCGCCGGCGCCTCGGCCAGCAGCGGGAACAGGTCGCGGTAGGTGGCCAGGCTCTGCTCGACATCGCCGAGCCGGTAGGCCAGCGTGGCCTCCCCCAGGCCGAGCTGGATAAGGGTGAACGCCGAGATCTCCGCATCCAAGCCGAGCCGGGCACCGGCCCGGCCGGCAACTCCGTCGTCGGCCCGATCGGTGGTTCCGTCAGCGGCTCCGGTGGCGGCTCGGCCAGTGATCTGGTCGGCGGCCCGGCTGGTGATCCGGTCCGCCGTGACTCCGCGTCGGGCCTTGGCCAGGTCGGCGGCGGCGCCGTCAAGGTCGCCGCTCTGCGCGCGGAGCGTCGCCAACCGGGTCAGCGTCGAGATCGTCTCCTCCGAGCTCACCCATTCGCTGGTGAGCGACTGGGTCTCGGCGATCAGATCTTCCGTGGGCTCCCCGCGCGCGGCGCGCAGCGCGGCCAGATTCAGCAGCGCCTCGCTCAGCCCCCACCGTTCGCCCAGCTTCCTGAACCCGGCCACCGCCTGCTCGAGCCGCTCTTCGGACGCGTGCGGCCCGCCGAGCATCCTGGCCGAGCTGGCCAGCCAGAGGTCGTCGCTCTCGGCGAGGCGATCGAGCAGCGCGGCGGCCTTCTCATCCTGCCCGGCCGCGCTCGCCATGACGGCCCGGCTGATCAGCAGCAGCGGGTGGACGGGCCCTTCCCGCTCCGCCGCCGTGATCAGCTCGTTCATCCGCACGGACAGGTCCCGCATGGCCGCCCGATCACTGACGATCGACGCGAACTTACTCACCCCATCCGCGAACAGACAGGCCACGTACGCCCTCACCAGGCCCGGGGGCGGGGTGTCGCCCGCCAGGTCGAGCGCCTGCCCCGCCCAGTTCGCGCTCTCGTGCCGGTAGCCGCACATCCACCAATACCAGTTGAGTGCCGCGCAGAGCCGCAGCGCGATCTCCACGTCGCGCTCGTCGAGCGCCCAGCGCAGCGCCACCGAGCAGTCGTCTCGCTCGGCCGAAAGCCGCTCGATCCACTCGATCTGCGCGCCGGTCCGCAGCTGGGGAACCGCCCGTTCGGCGAGATCGAGCAGGTGTACGGCATGGCGCCGCCGGTACGCCGCCATCTCCCCGGTCTCGGCCAGCCGGTCGGCGGCGTACGCGCGGATCGTCTCCAGCATCGAATAGCGGCCCTCCGGCGACACCTGGACCAGCGACTTGTCGGCCAGCGCGCCCAGCACGTGGGCGGTACCACCGCACACCGCCTCGACGGATTCGAGCGTGGCGCCGCCCGCGAAGACCGCGAACCCGCGGGCCAGCTCGCGTTCGGGCTCGTCGAGCAGGTCCCAGCTCCACTCCACCACCGCTCTGAGCGTCTGCTGGCGGGGCAGCGCCGTACGGCTGCCGCCCGTCAGCAGCCGGAAGCGATCGTCGATGCGGTCGGCGAGCTGCCGCGGGGTCATCGTCCGCAGCCGGGCCGCGGCCAGCTCGATGGCCAGCGGCATGCCGTCCAGCCGGCGGCACAGGGCCACCACGGCCGCGACGTTCCCCGCGTCGAGGGCGAACGCGGGCCGGGCCGCCGTGGCGCGGTCGAGCAGCAGGCGTACCGACGGGTATTCGGCCGCTCGGGTCGCGTCCACGCCGGGCGGGGGCGGCTCCAGCGGCGGGATGGGCACCAGCCGCTCCCCCGGCACGCCGAGCGGCTCCCGGCTGGTGGCCAGCACGTGCAGGCCGGGGCAGCCGGCCAGCAGGTCATCGGCCAGGCGCGCGGCGGCGTCGACGAGGTGCTCGCAGTTGTCCAGCACGATCAGCACCCGGCGCTCGCCCAGGGCCTCGACCACCTGCCGGAGCGGCCCGCCCCCGCCAAACCGGCCGCCCCCTCCTGGTCCCCCGTCCCCTCCCGGTCGCCCGTCCGCCCACGCGCCCGGCGTGTCCGGCCCTTGGCGCGAATAACCGGTCGCCTCCGGCGAGTGATGCGAGTAGCCGGGCCGGTCGTCGCGCAGGCCGAGGGCGTCGAGCACCGCGCCGGGCAGGGCCGCGGGGTCGGCGACGGAGGCCAGCTCGACCATCCACGCGCCGTCGAACCGCGTGCCCATGCGCAGGGCCGCCTCGGCGGCCAGCCTGGTCTTGCCCGCGCCGCCCGGGCCGACGATCGTGACCATCCGGGCGTGACCGAGGACGGTGGTCAGCAGGTCCAGCTCGTCCTCGCGGCCGATGAACGTGGTCAGGGGGACCCGGACGTTGCCCTTGGTCAGGCCCTTGGGAGGGTCCTGCCGTACGGGAACCTCGCCCGACACGACCGCCAGGTGGGCGGCGCGCAGCTCGGGCCCCGGGTCGACGCCGAGCTCGTCGGCGAGCGTCCGGCGGATGCGCTCGAACAGGGCCAGCGCGTCGGCCTGCCGCCCGGCGGCGGCCAGCCCGCGCATCTCCAGCGCGCACAGCCGCTCACGGAGGGGGTGCGCGGCCACCTCGGCGGCCAAGTCGGCCGGCAGCCCGGCCGCCAGCCGCGCCTCGGCGCGGGCCTCGATCGCGGCCAGCCGATCCTCCTCCAGCCCGGCGGCCACGTTGGCCAGGTGCGGCACGGCGCCGAGACCGGCGAGCGCGGGCCCACGCCAGAGCGCGAGCGCCTCATCGAGCTGCGCCAGACCGGTCAGATCGAGCTTCGCGAGGCCGGTCAGGCGGCGAAAGCGCAGCGCGTCGACCTGGTCGGCGTCGACGGCCAGCGCGTAGCCACCCGCCCGGCTCTCCACGATCTCGTACGGCCTGAGCGCCACGCGCAGCCGCCTGACCAGCGTCTGCAGCGCGTTGGCGGCGTTGCCCGGCGGCTCCTGCGGCCAGAGCATGTCGATGAGCCGCTCGGAGGTGACGGTCCGCCCGGCTTCGAGGGCGAGGATGGCCAGGAGCGCCCGTAACCGGAACCCGCCGACCGCGATCGGCTCCGCGCCGGTCACTTCCAGTGTCCCCAGGATGGATATCCGCACGAAACCCATCCTGCCGCTTTCCCCCGGATAGGCGCTCAAGTGGTACGGCTCGCGCGACCACCCCTAGCCACGCGAGCCGTACCCACTCTCAAACGGCGAACCCGCCGAACAACAGCGCGGCCAGCCCCAGCGCCAGCAGCAGGTTCACCGCCGTCGCGGCGGCGAAAACGCCGACCGGACGCCAGCCGGCCTCCCTGAGCGAGGAGACGCGGAACTCCAGCCCGATACTGACGAACGCCAGGATCAGGAAACACACCCGCAGGTCGTTCACCACGGCGATGGCGGCCTTGTCGCCGCCCGCGCCCAGATACCAGGTGGCGATCACCGAGGCGGCGACGAAGCCGAGCACGAACTTCGGAAAGCGGTGCCACAGGTCCGCCAGGCGCGGCAGGGGCGCGTCGGGGCGGCGCTCGACCTTGAAGGCGAAGTAGGCGGTGAGCGCGACGGCGACGACGCCCATGAGCGCGTTCTGCGTCACCTTGACGATGGTGGCGACCTGCAGCGCCTGCTCGCCGACGATCGCCCCGGCCGCCGTAACCGCCGCTGTGGTGTCGATGTTGCCGCCGATCCACGCGCCCGCCACCTCAGGGCTCAACCCCAGCACCCCGGCCAGCCAGGGCAGCACGAAGATGGACGGCAGCGCGAACGCGATCACCAGGCTCGCGCTGTAGGCCAGCTGCTCCTTCTTGGCCTGTACGGCTCCGGCCGCGGCGATGGCCGCGCTGACGCCGCAGATCGACACGGCGGAGGCGAGGAGCGCCCGCAGCTTGTCGTCCAGCCCCAGCCGCCCGCCGAGCCACCAGGTGAACAGGAAGACGCAGCTGATCAGTACGACCGCCTGGGCGATGGCCGGGCCCGCGGCGGTGACGATCACCTTGAGATTGATCGACGCGCCGAGCAGCACCAGGCCCGTCTTGATGAAGAACTCGGTCCTGAAGCCGCCGGCGAGCCGCTCCCGCAGCCCGGTGGCGCTCAGAACGGCATTGCCGAGCAGACCGAGGGCGATGGCGTAGACGGGATACTCGACGGCCGCGCCCAGCTGCTCGAACGGCCCTCCTTTGGTGGCGTCGGGCACGCTCTGTTCCAGGAACCTGGTGGCGGCGCCGAGCACCAGCACCACCAGCACTCCTCCGGCGACGTCCAGACCGGTGGCCGTCCGGCCTTCGGTTGCTTCGGCGCTCATCAGGGCACCAACCCGGCCGGGATCACACCGGTGATGACGAGCAACAGCAGCGCCAGGCCGACGATGGTCGCCGCCCAGTCTTCGTTGATCGACCGCATGTTTTCACACTAAACCTACATGGAATCAAGGTAAAGGGGTCCGCAGTCATCGGGGCAGTCGGTTTACACCGGCCCTCTTTCGTGATGGATTCGGGCAATGACCGTACAAGGGACGTGCGACCCCAGGTTCTCCCAGGTCGCGGAGGAGTTCGATCGCAACCTCGCACTTCGCGGCGAGGTCGGCGCGTCGGTGTGCGTGGTGCTCGACGGTGAGATGGTCGTCGATCTCTGGGGCGGCCAGGCCGCGCCCGGCGTCCCCTGGCTGCACGACACCATCGGCCATGTCTGGTCATGCACGAAGGGCGCCACGGCGCTCTGCGCGCACATGCTGGCCGCGCGCGGTGAGCTGGATCTCGATGCCCCCGTCGTCCGCTACTGGCCCGAGTACGGCGCCCACGGCAAAGAGGCGACGCTGGTCAGGCATCTGCTCTCGCACCAGGCGGGGGTTCCGGTGTTGCGCGAGCCGCTGGCGCCCGGGGCGTTCTACGACTGGAAGCTGATGGTCGATCGGCTGGCCGGCGAGCGGCCGTTCTGGGAGCCGGGCAGCCGTCACGGTTATCACGCGCTGACGTTCGGGTTCCTGGTCGGCGAGGTCGTCCGCAGGGTGAGCGGACGCTCGCTCGGCACGTTCTTCCGCGAGGAGGTGGCCGAGCCGCTCGGCCTGGACTTCTGGCTGGGCCTGCCCGAGGAGCAGGAAGGCCGGGTGGCGCCCACGATCCCCGCCGACCCGCCGTCGGACCCGCCCAAGTTCTACGTCAAGGCGTTCACCGATCCCGCCTCGATTCCGGGGCTGCTGCTGGCCAACGAGGGCGGCTACATGACCACGCCCGGCGAGTCGGACAGCCGCGAGGCGCACGCGGCCGAATACGGCGCCGTCGGCGCGGTGACGAATGCCAGGGGCCTGGCGGGCATGTACCGGCCGCTGTCCCTCGGGGGCGGCGAACTCGTGACCGAGCAGCAGCTGGCCGTCATGGGGCTGACCGCCTCGGCCGGGACCGACGCGGTGCTGGCCGTGCCGACCCGGTTCTCGACCGGCTTCATGAAGGCGGTCGACAACAGGTACCTGCCGCCCGCCGACAGCGAGGGCGTGTTGCTGTCGGCGACCGCGTTCGGGCACGCGGGCATGGGTGGCTCGCTCGGCTTCTGCGACCCGGCGGCCCGGCTGGCCTTCGGCTACACGATGAACAAGCAGGGCATCGGACTCGGCGTCAACCCGCGCGGCCAGGCTCTGGCGGACGCCACTTATCGGGCGCTCGGCTACCAGCAAGCCCATGGAGGAATTTGGTACGCGCCGAGGGATTAATCGCGCGATACCCTGGCTTGTCATTACGCATTCCAGGAGCGAGCGGCATGTTCTTCGGTATCACGGATCTCTCGACTTACGTCCTCGGTGCCTTCCTCATCATCCTGCTGCCGGGCCCCAACTCCCTGTACGTCCTGAGCGCGGCCGCCCAGCACGGGGTGCGGCACGGCTACCGGGCCGCGGCGGGCGTCTTCGTCGGTGACACGGTTCTCATGGCCTTCACGGCCGCGGGCGCGGCGTCCCTGCTGCGCTCCAGCCCGGTGCTGTTCAGCATCGTCAAGTACGCGGGCGCCGGCTACCTGGCGTGGATCGGCTTTCAGATGCTGCGGAGTGCCTGGCGCGCCTGGCGCTCCCGGCCCGGCACCGCCGAGACCGCCGACGCCGCCCCGGCCAAGGCCGTTGACGCGGAAATCCCGGGCAGCCGCCTCCGCCCGTTCCGCAAGGCGTTGACGATCAGCCTGCTCAACCCCAAGGCGATCCTCTTCTTCGTCTCCTTCTTCATCCAGTTCGTGGACCCGGGCTACACCGCGCCCGTGCTGTCGTTCCTCATCCTGGGCGCGATCATCCAGGTCTTCAGCCTGCTCTACCTCACCGCGCTCATCCTCGGGGGCACCTTCCTGGCCACCCAGTTCCGCGCCCGCAGAAAACTTAGCGCGGGCTTGACCTCGGGTGTCGGCGCCCTGTTCCTCGGTTTCGGGGCCAAGCTGGCGACCACTTCACTGAGCTGAAACCGCGTCTACGGCGGGGCGCAAGCGAGCTCTGGTTGAGTGACGATCGGCGGCGGCGCGCCACCCGCGCCGCACCGAGTCGGACAGCCACAAACTCATGGAACGTGGCAAAAGAGGCAGTGGCATACCGATTCGTCGGGTACGGTAAGCCACCGGCAGACCCGGAGTAACCAATTCGTAATCTCCACCGGTCCGTCCGGGAAGCCTGGTCTCCCGAAGCTCGGGTAGTTCGCTGATCGTCGGCCAATTTGCGGAGCAGTCGTGAATCACCCTCCCGTAACCCTGCCGCGTCTGACCGCTCTTGTGCGACAGGCGGTGCCTCGGCTGCTCGAAGGCGTGGTCGCGCCGCTCGCCGTGTTCTACGCCGCCCTGGCCGTGCTGGGGCTCAACGGGGCGCTGGTCGCGGCCGTGTCCTGGGTCTACCTCGGCGTCGCCTGGCGGCTGATCAGGGGCATCCGGGTGCCCGCCACGATGATCCTGGCCGCGATCGCGATCACCGCGCGCGCCGCCGTGGGCTTCTGGACCGGCAGCTGGGTGGTCTACTTCATCCAGCCGGAGCTGGGCACGCTCTGCATCAGCATGGCCTTCCTGGCCTCGGTGCGGCTCAACAGGCCGCTCGTACAGAAGCTCACGCTCGACTACATCCACCTGCCGTCGGCGGTGCTCAAGCACGAGCGGGTCCGCAGGTTCTTCGCCAGGATCACGCTGCTGTGGGCGTTCGTGCTGATGGCCAACTCGACGGTGAGCATCTGGCTCGCGCTGCACGAGTCACTCAGCACGTTCATGCTGCTCCGCACCTCAGCGGTGGCCGTGATCAGCGGTCTCGCGATCGCCTTCTCGATCTTCGCCTTCAAGCGCCTCCTGCGCCGGTTGCACGTGGCCCACGCCTGACCGTTCGGCCAGCAGGAACGCCCCGCACATCGCCATCACCAGCCCGGTCAGCGTGCCGAACAGCTCCACCAGGCCCTCCGCGCCGATCATCTTCGCCCCGAGCGGCCCGGCGGTGACCGTGAGGATCATCGCGTAGAGCCCCCAGGCGAACATGACGCCCGTGCCGAGCCAGCCCACCACCAGCGGCGGCCAGAACGCCCCGGAGCCCCGGCCTCTGACGAGGAGGACCAGCGCGATCCCCGCCCCGAGCGCGAGCAGGCCCTTGAAGCCGTCCTGCAGCACCTGCTCCGGCGCGGGGTTACCGGCGGCCCAGTACAGTCGGGTCCCGCCGAGCACCGCCGACACCGGTAGCGCCCCTCTGGCGACGACAGTCTGGAACGGCCTGGTCGGGCTCGCGTAGCCGTACCCGAGAGCCGTGGAGAAGACGACGGGCCACCGATCCCTGGCGTACAGGACGAACGCCACGATCAGCCCCACGCCCTGCCCGATGAACCCGCCGTAGACCATCATGTACACCCAGGGCGCGATGGGCCCGTCCGTCACGAAGATCGACGGGCCGGAGACCAGGACGCTGACCGGCACCGTGACGATCACCACCGACAGCAGGCCGGTGCCGACCCAGAGGGGCAGCAGCACCAGCCAGGCGGGCAGCCGCATGCCCCGCCGCGTGGTGAACGCCAGCGCCAGCAGCAGCGCGACCGCGTCCATGCCGAACGTCATCACGTTCAGCCCGACCATCGCCGGATCGTTCATGAACGCCGGGTCGGAGACGCCCACCGGATGGCCGGTCAGCCAGAAGATCTTCAAACTCAGGTACGGGAGCATGGCGGCCATCGCCACGACCGCCGCCGTGATGCGGCCGATTCCGGCCTTCTGGGGAGTCATGTGCCAACAGTGCGCCTCCTCGCCCCGGCCATCCCTCCCGCAGCGGAGGGATCCGCCTCACCCATGAGGGGGAACCGGGCGTCCGGACGAAGGTAGGGGAACTACCCTGACGAAAGTCAGGGTGGTGCTGGATCAACCATCCCCGGTGGTGTTAACCCCACCCAAAAGCCGCCCACCCACACTCCTGTGCTGGTAGCGGCCACCCGCTTTGATCGAAGAGCGTCGCCCGGAGGTCGTATGACCGCCCCTGACGAAAGTCGGGGGTCATGTGTGCCGATCGACTGATGTGCCGTGACCTGCGGAGTTTCTAGCTTCAAAAGGTGCGCGCCCTGACCCCTATCGGGGTGGGGCACGCGTTCGACCGGGGTGATCCCCGATGTCCCACGGCACCTCACACAGACACGCTGTGAGGGCGCCTCAACGATCGGAGTACACGCAATGTCGCACGCCATTCTGGAACTGGTCCAGCAGGTGATGTCGTCACCTTGGCTGTACGTGGCGCTGTTCGCGCTGGCACTGCTCGACGGGTTCTTCCCGGTCGTGCCGGCGGAGACCGCGGTGATCACCGCGGCCGTCTTCGCCGCCTCCGGGCAGACGAACCTGGCGTTGGTGATCGTGGTGTCCGCGCTGGGCGCCTTCGCGGGCGACCATGTCTCCTACCTGATCGGCAAGAAGTCGGGCGGGCGGCTGCGGCACCGCAAGGCGTTCGTGTGGGCCGGGAACGCACTGGCCGAGCGCGGCGGGATGATCCTCGTGGCCGCTCGTTACATCCCCGGCGGGCGCACCGCGACCACGCTGACCATGGGCGCCGTACGCCATCCGCTGCGTTCCTTCACCTTCTTCGACGCGATCGCGGCCGCCTCGTGGGGCCTGTACTCCGGCCTGATCGGCTTCTTCGGCGGGATGGCCTTCGAGAACGACCCGATCAAGGGACTGCTGCTCGGCCTGGGCATCGCCCTGTCCGTCACCGGGCTCGTCGAGGTCATCCGGTGGTCGCGGAAGCGACGCGCCACCCAGGCTTCCCCGGAGCGCCTTCCGGTGGACACGTCTGTTTGACCTCGCCCGGTAACCATCTGTTTGAGAGGAGTGGGCATGACTGTCCTGGCCGCCGTTATCGCCCTGGTCGGTTCCCTGTTCTTCGCGCTCGGCGCCGCGCTTCAGCAGTTCGAAGCGGCCGGTACGACCAAGCCCACCCTGCTCATGCTGTTGCGGAGGCCGCGCTGGCTGCTCGGCGGCCTGTCGATCCTGTCCGGCGGCGGCCTGCACATCGTCGCCCTCGGCCTGGGCCCGCTGACCGTCGTGCAGCCGATGGGGGTGGCGAGCCTGCTGTTCGCGCTGCCGATCGCCGCCGCGCTGCACGGCCGCAGGCCCTCCCGCAAGGAACTGAGCGCCGCGGGTGTGGTGGCGGCCGGGCTGATCGGCCTGGTCCTGCTGGTGCCTGCGGCCGAAGGCCCGACGTACCTGAGCCCGAACGGCGTACTGACGTTGCTGGCGGTCGCCGGCATCGCGTCGGTGCTGCTCTGGGCGGGCTCGAAGATCGCCTCGCCGGCGGGCCGGGCGGCGCTGCTGGCCACCAGTTCGGGCGTGCTGTACGGCGCCACGGCCACGCTCATGCGGGCGCTGGTCGACGGCTCCTGGAACTGGTGGTACCTGCTGGCGATGCCGGTGCCCGCGCTGCTGGCGCTGATGATGCTC
This sequence comes from Nonomuraea sp. NPDC052129, assembly GCF_040680095.1. Classification (NCBI taxonomy): domain Bacteria; kingdom Bacillati; phylum Actinomycetota; class Actinomycetes; order Streptosporangiales; family Streptosporangiaceae; genus Nonomuraea; species Nonomuraea sp. NPDC052129. The sequence continues at coordinate 33,463 of NZ_JBFAVX010000046.1, forward strand.
CAGCGGGCCTACGCCGTCGGTCACTTCGGCGTCTCCTTCGCCTCGCTGCAGATCGCCGACCCGCTCACCGCGGTCGCCTTCGGCGCGCTGCTGCTGGGCGAGCCGCTGCCCTCCGGACTGGCCCCGATCGCGGCGGCGGCGCTGACCGCGGCGGGGACCTTCGCACTGGCTCGCACCACTCCGCTGGAGGCGCGCCACTGACCTGCCCCCGAACCACCCACCCCCGCCACCTACTCCCCACCACCTACTCCCGCACCGGCCTTCCCCAGCCGGTCGGCGATCATCCTTTCGACTGGAGTCCCCTGTCATGGTCATGCCCCTGCGCACCACCACCGCCCAGCGTCCAGAGCTCGCGCCCGTCCCCGCGCGTCCGCGGCGCATCCTGATCTCCACCGACACCTACCCACCCGACGTCAACGGCACCGCCGTCTTCACCTACCGACTGGCCAGCGGCCTGGCCGCGCGCGGCAACGAGGTGCACGTCGTCTGCCAGTCGGACCAGGGCCCGGCCACGGCCGACGTGGTCGACGGCGTGGTGGTGCACCGGCTGCGCTCCGCGCCCCTCCTGGTCCACCCCACCATGCGGGTCACCGTCCCCACCCGGCTGGACTGGCTGATGAACGCCGTCCAGCCCGACGTCCTGCACTCCCAGGGCCACTTCGTCGTCGGCCGGGCCGCCATCGCCGCCGCCCGCCGCCGCCAGGTGCCCATCGTGGCCACCAACCACTTCATGCCGGACAACCTCTTCCAGTTCGGCCACATCCCCGACCGGCTCCGGCGGAAGGCCGGCCAACTGGCCTGGCGCGACTTCGCCCGGATCTTCGACCGCGCCGACCACATCACCACGCCCACGCCGCTGGCCGCCAAGCTGCTGGCCGACCAGGGCTTCGCCCGCGAGGTGGAATCGGTGTCCTGCGGCATCGACCTGGCCCGCTTCTACCCGCACGCCGAGCCCAAGGCGTGGGCCCGCAAGCTGTTCGACCTGCCCGACCGCCCCACCGCCCTGTTCGTCGGCCGCCTGGACGAGGAGAAGCGCCTCGACGAGCTCGTCCGCGCGCTGCCGTACGTGCTCAACGAGACCGACGCGCAGATCGCGCTCGTCGGGCAGGGCAACCAGCGGCCGGAGCTGGAGCGGCTGGCCGAGCGCATCGGGGTCCGCGAGCGGGTGTTCTTCCTCGGCTACGTGCCCGACGAGAACATGCCGCAGGCCTTCGCCGCCGCCGACCTGTTCGCCATGCCGAGCGTCGCCGAGCTGCAGAGCATCGCGACCCTGGAGGCCATGGCCAGCGGGCTGCCCGTGGTCGCGGCGAACGCCATGGCCCTGCCGCACCTGGTGGCGGACAACGGCTACCTGTTCGAGCCGCGGGACGTCATGTCGCTGGCCCGCCACATGACCACCATCCTCACCGACGACGACCTGCGTGCCCGCCTCGGCAAGGCGAGCCGCGACCTGGCCCTCACGCACGACCACCAGAACTCCCTGGCCCGCTTCGAGAAGATCTATGACGAGGTGACCCGATGACCCGGACGGACCTCCTAGGTCGCGGCGTGGAGCCGGTTTCGGTGACGGTGCCCGTGGTGAGCGCCGTGGCCGGCGCGCTGGCCGCCGTCGCCGCTCTCGGCTACGCGCAGTTCGCGCTGCCCGGCCAGCCGCTGCTGAGCGACTACGCGCTGATCCCCGGCGGGATGGCGCCCGTGCTGATCGGCATGCTCGCGCTGGCCGGGGCCTGCCTGTCCCTCGCGTACGCGCTGGCGACCCGCGAGCCCGCCCGCAGCGCGGCCGCCCGGGTACTGCTGCTGGCCGCCACGGCCGGGTTGATGCTGAGCGCGGTCTTCCCCACCGACCCCGGCAACGCGGCGGTCGGCTCGCTGGCGGGTGAGATCCACCGCTGGTCCTCGGCCGTCATCTTCACCACCCTGCCCGTGGCCGGCTGGACCCTGGCCAGGGGCCGCGCGCCCCTGCCGAAGTGGAACCGGGTCAGGGCTCTCAGCGTGACCTCGGTGGTGGCGCTGGTCGCCTACCTGGCCGCGCACCCGGCCGCCTTCACCTCGCCGCTGATCGGCGGCGGCTCCTACTACGGGCTGCTGGAGCGCGGCGTGGTGCTGGCCGACATCGCGCTGGTCGTGTGCATGGCCGTGACCGCCGTGGATCGGCGCCCCACGGTCCGGCCGGCGGCACAGCTCGGCTCGGCCGAACACCCCGAACATCCCGAACGCCTAGCGGCCTGATGCCTGGTGGCCTGAACGCCTGGTGGGTCTGACGCGTCGATACTTCGCTCGGCGTCGAAGGGATTCCGGCCTAGCGTGGGTCCCATGCTCATCACCCGCCATGCCGAAGCCGTCTCGGTGCTGGCCGACACCCGTTACGTACCGCCTCCGGTGCGCCAGGACGCGCCCTACGGGACGCTGGCCTGGCTCCGCTCCCAGGTGTCCCGGTTCAGCACCGGCGAGGTCCACGCCGAGCGACGCCGGCTGGTCACCGAACGACTCGCCGCGCTCGACCCGGCCGAGCTGAGACAGGCCGCCACGGCGAAGACGCTGGAGCGGGGCGGCGACTGGCCGGGTGTCCCGACGGCGGTGCTCGGCGCCGCGCTCGGGATCACCGACGAGAAGCGGCTGACGGGAGCGGTGACGGCCGCCGCCGCGGGCTACCTGTCGGGCGAGGCCGGGCCCGAGGCCGACACCGCGGTGGCCGAGCTGGTCGAGCTCCTGTCCGGCACGGGCGACCCGATCCCCGGAATCACCATCCTCCTGCAGGCCCACGCCGCCACGACGGCCCTCATCGCGAACGCGCTCACCCACGCCGAACCCGGCGACGACACCGACGACCTGCTGCACGAGACGCTCCGCCACGATCCGCCGCTCAAGGCCAGCCGCAGGCTCGATCGGCAGACGGGCGAGGAGGTCACGATCGACCTGGTGGCCGCCAACCGCGACCCGGCCGTCTTCCAGCGACCCGAGCGGTTCGACGTCTCGCGCGGCCCGACGCCCCACCTGACGTTCGGCTCGGGCGTGCGCCCCTGCCCCGCCTCCGCCCACGCGCTCGCCCTGGCGGCCGGCGTGCTGGAGGGGGTCCTGCGACCGAAGGACACGCAATGAGCACCACGTTCCGCGACCTGCACCGACCGGGCGACCCGCTGCTGCTGCCCAACGCCTGGGACTACGGGTCCGCCACCATGCTGGCCGCGCAGGGCTTCCCGGCGATCGGCACCACCAGCCTCGGCGTGGCCGCCGTACACGGCAAGCCGGACGCCGCGGGCGCCACCAAGGCGGAGACGATCGAGCTGGCCGAGCTGCTCAAAGACCTCGGCGTCCTGATCACCGTCGACATCGAGGGCGGCTTCAGCGACGATCCGGCACAGGTATCCGACCTGGTCGCGGCGCTCGCCGCCCTGGGCGTCGCGGGCGTCAACCTGGAGGACGGCCGGCCCGACGGCACGCTGCGGCCGATCGAGCTGCACCAGCGGATCATCGAGGCGGCCATGGGCCACGGCGTGTTCGTCAACGCCCGGACCGACACCCACTGGCTGAAGACGGGCGACACGCGGGAGCGGGTGAGCGCCTACGGGCACGCCGACGGCGTCTTCGTCCCCGGCCTGCGCGAGCTGGGAGAGATCGCCGAGGTGGTGGCGAGCACGCCGCTGCCGGTCAACGTGCTCTTCTTGCCTGACGGGCCGACGCTGGCCCAGCTCGCCTCGGTGGGCGTCGCCAGGGTGAGTACTGGGTCGCTGCTGTACCGGGCCTCGCTGCATGGGGCGTTGTCTAACCTGCTGGCCGTACAGGGGAAGACGGCACCACCGGCGCCGACGTACGCGGAGATCGTCGCGATGCTGCCGGAATCGCGATAGGGGACGTACGCGGAGATCGCCGCGATCTTCGCGGGGCCGCGATAATCGAGGCATGCGCTTCGAAATCCTCGGCCCGGCCAGGGCGCTGGGTGAGGACGGCGAGCCGGTCGCGCTCGGCGGCCCCCGGGTGCGGGGGCTGCTCACGCTGCTGGCGCTCGACGCGGGCCGGGTCGTCGGCGCCGAGCGGCTGGCCGCCGCCCTGTACGGCCCGCAGCCGCCCGAGGGCGTGGCCAACGCGCTGCAGGCGCAGGTGTCGAGGCTGCGCCGGGCGCTGGGCAAGGACCGGGTGGAGTTCCACCCGGCGGGCTACCGGCTGGCGGCCGACCCGCAGGACGTCGACGCGCACCGGTTCGAGCGGCTGGCCGGCGACGGCAGGCTCGCCCTCGGCGCGGGCGACCCCCGCCGCGCGGCGTCACTGCTGCGCGAGGCGCTGGCCCTGTGGCGGGGCGCGCCGCTCTCGGACGCCCCGCACGCGGAGGCGGCCGCCGCCGGGCTGGAGGAGTTGCGCCTGGCCGCCGTCGAGGACCGCGTCCAGGCCGACCTGGAGCTGGGCGCCCACCGCGAGCTGGTCGCCGAGCTGCGGCGGCTGACGGCCGCCCACCCGCTGCGCGAGCGGATGCGGGCCCAGCTCATGCGGGCCCTGTACGGCAGCGGCAGGCAGGCCGAGGCGTTGACCGCCTACGCCGATGCCCGGCGGATCCTCGACGAGGAACTGGGCGTCGAGCCGGGAGCGGAGCTGGCCGCGGCGCACTTAGCCGTGCTCCGGGCCGACCCTTCGCTGGCGGCCACCGCGGCGGCCGTGAGCAGGCAGGGCCTGCGCGCCCAGCTCACCAGCTTCGTCGGAAGAGCCGAGGAGCTCCGCCAGGTGGGCGCCCAGCTGGAGGCGGCCCGGCTCGTCACGCTCATCGGGCCCGGCGGGGCGGGCAAGACCCGGCTCGCGATGGAGGCCGCCGAGCGGGCCACCGGAGACGTCTGCGTCGTGCAACTCGCGCCCGTCACCGACCCCGCCGACGTGCCGAAGGCGGTGCTGGCGGCGCTCGACATCCGCGACACCCGGCTGTCCGGCCACGACCGGCCCGCCGTCGATCCCACGGCCCGCCTGCTCGCCGCGCTCGCCGACCGCGCGCTGCTGCTGGTGCTCGACAACTGCGAGCACCTCGTCGCGGCGGCGGCCGAGCTGGCCGACCTGCTGCTGGCCTCCTGCCCCGCGCTACGTGTGCTGGCGACCAGCCGCGAGGCCCTGGGCATCACCGGCGAGTCCCTGCTGCCCGTGGCGCCGCTGCGGCTGCCGCCGCCCGACGCCGCGAACCCCCTCGGCTACCCCGCCGTCCGGCTGTTCGCCGACCGGGCGGCCGCGGTCCGGCAGCCGGTCGACGAGACGAACCTGGCCCAGGTGGCCGGCATCTGCCGGGCGCTCGACGGGCTGCCGCTCGCGATCGAACTGGCGGCCGCGCGGCTGCGCACGATGTCGGTCGGCGACGTGGCGGCGCGGCTCGACGACCGCTTCCGGTTGCTGGCCCGCGGCAGCCGTACGGCCCTGCCCAGGCACCAGACGCTCCGCGCGGTCGTGGCGTGGAGCTGGGACCTGCTCGACGAGCGGGAGCAGCGGATGGCCAGGCGGCTCACGGTCTTCGTGGGCGGTGCCACGCCCGAGTCGGCGGAGCGGGTGTGCGGGCTGCCGGAGGAGGTGCTGTTCTCACTGGCGGAGAAGTCGCTGGTCGAGGCCGTGGACGGCCGCTACTGGATGATGGAGACGATCCGGGCGTTCTGCGCCGAGAAGCTCGCGGAGTCGGGCGAGACCGAGGTGGTACGCGAGGCGCACGCCGACTGCTACCTGGCGCTGGCCGTCGAGGCGGACGGCCACATGCGCAAGGCCGAGCAGCTGGAGTGGCTGGCGCGCCTGGACGAGGAGAGCGACAACGTGGCCGCCGCCGTACGCTGGGCGGCCGAGACCGGCCGGCAGGAGCTGGGCCTGCGGATCCTCGCCTACTCCGCCTACTACTGGTGGATGCGCGGCCACCGGGGCACCAGCGCGAGCCTGGCTGACGGGCTGATCGCCGATATGGGCAGCACCCCGCCCGAGGGCCTCGAAGAGGAGTACGCCATGTGCGTGCTGGTCGCGGCCTGGGGCAGGCAGCCGGGTGACGAGCTGCGTGCCCGGCTGGGCAAGCTCCGCCGCCTGATGCCGGTCGCCTACCTGCCGACGCGGCTGGAGTCCCTGACGATGATGCTGCCGATGTTCACCGGCCCGCCCGACGACTACGCGGGCGTCCAGAAGCTGGTGGCCCACTATTCCGGCAGCCTGTCGCCCTGGTCGCGGGCCTTGATGCACTGCGGCTTCGCGTTCATGCTGCAGATCATCGGCCGTGGTGACGAGGCCGGGGCCGAGTTCGAGCGGGCGCTGACCGCGTTCCGGGCGCTCGGCGAGCGCTGGGGCGCCACGCTGGCGCTCAGCGGGCTCGGCGAGCTGGCCTATGAGCAGGGTGACTACGCGGCCTCGCGCGACCTGGCCGACCAGGGCCTGCGGACGTCCGGGGAGCTGGGCGCGAAGGCGGACATGGCCGAGTGCCTGTGCCTGCGCGCGGACTCCGTGGCCCGCCTGGGCGACCTCGACGGGGCGCGGGCCGACTATCTGCGGGCCGCCGAGATGGCCCGCCGGATCGGCTCCGGCGACACGATGGCCAGGGCGGACGTGGGGCTGGGCGAGCTGGCGATGCTCCGCGGCGACCGCGACGAGGCCCGCGCCCTCATGGAGCAGGCCCTGGCCGAGTGCCCCGGCGACTGGTACAGCGCGGGAGAGGTCCGCGCCCGCATCCAGGCCGGGCTGACCGAGCTCACGGAGATCGTCAGCGAGCGGTAGGCGATCGGTCAGCGCCTCCGAACATGGTGGTCCGCATGCGCACCATCAATAGCAAATGGTCCTGTCTGGCCGTCGCGTGCCTGGCCAGCCTCCTCCTCTCGCTCGACATGACGGTCCTGCACCTGGCCCTGCCCAGATTGGTCGGCGACCTCGGCGCGAACGCCACGCAGCTCCTGTGGATCGGCGACATATACGGCTTCGCCCTCGCGGGCCTGCTCGTCACCATGGGCAATCTCGGCGACCGCATCGGCCGCAAGCGCCTGCTGCTCATCGGCGCCGCCGCGTTCGGGGCGGCCTCGGCGGTGACCGCCTACGCCCCCAATCCGGAGCTGCTCATCGCGGCCAGGGCGCTGCTCGGCGTGGCCGGGGCGACGATCATGCCGTCGACGCTGTCGATCCTCCGCAACGTCTTCACCGATCCCCGAGAGCGGACCGCCGCCGTCGGCCTCTGGAGCGGGATGAGCGCCGCCGGGTTCGCCGTGGGGCCGGTCATCGGCGGGCTGCTGCTCGACCATTTCTGGTGGGGCTCGGTCTTCCTGATCAACGTGCCGATCATGGCGCTGGTGCTGGTCGGGGGCGTTCTCGTACTGCCGGAGTCACGCAACCCCGACGCCGGCCGTGTCGACCTGCCGAGCGTGGCACTCTCCTTCATCGGCATCGTTACGACCATCTATGCGATCAAGGAGGCGGCCCACCAGGGGTTCGGGAACGTCGGCGTGCCGGTGGCGGCCGTGCTGGGCGTGGCGTGCCTGGGGCTGTTCGGGTGGCGGCAGACCAGGCTGGCGGAGCCGCTGATCGACGTGCGGCTGTTCAGGAACCGGGCCTTCAGCGCGTCGATCGGCACCAACCTGCTGGCGATCTTCACGATGACCGCCATGTCGCTGATGTCCGCCTGGTACTTCCAGCTCGTGCTCGGCTGGACGCCGCTTCAGGCCGGACTGGCGAGCCTGCCGGGCGGGCTCAGCGGCGCGATCAGCGGCATGCTGGCAGGCCGGGTCATCGGGCTCCTGGGCAGGAACGGCGTCGTGGCGCTCGGCTTGGCGCTGGCCGCGGGCGCGTTCCTCTGCTACAGCACGTTCGGGCTCGACACGAGCCTGCTCGCCATACTCGCTCCGCAGTTCCTCAGCGGGATCGGGATCGGGTTCGCCTTCACCGTCAACCACGACAACGTGCTGGCCACCGCGCCCAAGGAGCGGGCCGGGGCGGCGGCCGCGGTGTCGGAGACGGCGTTCGAGCTGGGCGGGGCGCTGGGCATCGCCATCCTGGGCACCCTGCTGAACAGCTCCTACAGCGCCGGCCTGCGCCTGCCCGCCGGAGTGCCGGACGAGGCCGCCAGGGAGTCGATCGCGGGCGCGCTGCACACGGCCCAGACGCTGCCCGCGGCCCAGGCCGGGCAGCTCATCGAGGCGGCCCGGGTCGCCTACGTCGAGGCCGTCCAGGTCACGGCGCTGGCCACCGCGGCGATGCTGGCCGTGGTGGCGGTGCTCGCGCTGGTGGGGCTGCGCGGCGTGCCCAAGGTCATTCCCGAGACCGTGTCCCCGACGGTCAGAGTCTGACGTTCACAGGTGCTCGCGCAGGAAGTCCGCTGTCGCGTCGACGGCCAGGGTGACGTACGGCTCCTGGTCGTAGAGGTCGATGTGCTGCTTGGCATCGACCCAGACGAGCTTCTTGGGCTGGTCGAGCCGCCGGAACGCCTCCTCAGCGCCCTCCGGCGAGCAGAACCGGTCCACCACGCCGTGCACGATCAGCGCCGGTTTGGGCGACAGGAAGTCGGCGCCCATCACGTTGTCCATGGTGATCAGCTCGCGCACACTGGCCCGGGTGACCTCATTCACCCAGGTCGCCGACGCGGCACGCGCGCCACCGTAGTAGGCGTACGGCTCGTCGCCGGGCATGGCCGCCTCGCCCTCCTGCGCCACGGCGGGCAGGTACTCCACCGGCCCACCGAGGTCTTGACGCTCCAGCACCTCGGTGAAGGAGGCCAGGGCCGCCTGGTAGTCCATGCCCGAGCGCATCGCGTAGGGATTGTTGTACGCCCCGGCGATCCCGGCGAAGACCTTCACCCGGGGATCGAAGGCGGCGAACCGCAGCGCGTATCCCCCGCCCAGGCAGATGCCGACCGCGCCGATCCGCGCCGCGTCCACCTCGGGTCGCGACCGCAGCAGCGACACCGCGGCCCGCAGGTCGCCCAGCTTGCCCTGCGGGTCCTCGTGGCGGCGCGGCTCTCCGCCGGACTCGCCCCAGTTGCGGTGGTCGAAGGCCAGCGTCGCATAGCCCCGCGCGGTCAGCCGTTCCGCGTAGAGCCCGGTGACCTGGTCACGCACCCCGGTGAACGGCCCGGTGAACACCAGACCGGGCCACGGGCCCGCTCCCTCGGGTACCCGCAGGTCCCCGGCCAGCACGATCCCGTCAGCGGTGAACTCAACCCTCATGTGTCCATGATCCCGCCCTTGACCCGGTTATGAGCCTTTGCCCAGGTTATGAGTCGAAGCCGAGGCCCATCCGGTCGAGTGCGCGCAGCCAGAGGTTGCGCCTGCCCTCGTGCTGGTCGGCCTGCGCGATCGACCACCGGGTGAACTGGATTACCCCGGACCGCACCGGCTCCGGCGGGAACGGGATCGGCTTCTCGCGTACCATCCGCAGCTCGGTCCGCTCGGTGCGCTCGCCCGAGAGCAGGTCGAGCATCACGTTCGCGCCGAAGCGGGTGGCACCGACGCCCATGCCGGTGTAGCCGACGGCGTAGGCCAGCCGACCGGCGTGCGCCTGGCCGTAGAAGGCGCTGAAGCGGCTGCAGGTGTCGATCACGCCGCCCCAGCGGTGCGTGAAGCGCACGTCGGCCAGCTGCGGGAACGTGGTGGCGAAGTGCCCGGCGAGCTTGACGAACGTCTCGTCGCGCTGGTCGTACTCCGGCTTGACCAGGCCGCCGTTGTAGTAGACGGCGTCGTAGCCGCCCCACAGGACACGGTTGTCGTCGGTCAGCCGGTAGTAGTGGAACTGGTTGGCCCCGTCGCCGACGCCCTGCCGGTTGCGCCAGCCCACCTCGGCGAGCTGCGCCTCGGTCAGCGGCTCGGTCATGAGCGCGTAGTCGTACACCGGCACCACGAAGTGCTTGAGCCGCCGCAGCAGCGGCGGGAACACGCCCGTGCCGAGCGCGACGCGGCGGCCGGTGGCGCCGCCGTGCGGGGTGCGCAGGCTGATCGTGACGCCGTCGTCGACCAGCGAGCGGACCGGGCTGCGCTCGTAGACCCGGACGCCGAGCGACACACAGACCTCGCGCAGCCCCCAGGCCAGCCGGGCGGGGTCGAGCATGGCGCAGCCGCTGCGGTCCCAGACCCCGCCCAGGTAGGTCGGCGAGTTCACCTCGGCCCGCACCTGGTCCTGGTCGAGTGCCACGTAGTCCAGGCCGAGCTCGGAGACGAGATCGAGGTGCTCGCCGAGCGCGTCGAGCTGCCATGGCTCGGTGGCGACGTTCAACTCGCCGGTGCGCTCGAAGGAGCAGTCGATGCCGTAGCGCTCCAGCGTCCGCTCGATCTCGTCAAGGTTGGCCACGCCGAGGCGTTCGAGCCGGTCGATCTCGTCGGGCCAGCGTTCGAGGCCGTTGGGCAGGCCGTGGGTGAGGGTCGCCATGCAGAAGCCGCCGTTGCGGCCGGAGGCCGCCCAGCCGATCCTGCGGCCTTCGAGCAGGACGACGTCCTGGTCGGGGTCGCGTTCCTTGGCCAGCAGGGCGGTCCACAGCCCCGTGAAGCCGCCGCCGACCACGATGAGGTCGGCGCTGGTGTCTCCGAGGAGCCGCGGTCGCGGCTCCGGTCTGGCCGGACTGTCCAGCCAGTACGGCTTGCGCTCCGCGTCAGCAAGCGCCTTCAGCGGATCCACACATTCCACTTCCCCACAGTGTTTTCTTCACAATGTTTCTTCACAATGTTTCTTCACAAAGTTCGTCAGGAGCTCTTAGGCACGACGGCGAGCCGTGACCGAGGTGGCGATGGCGATCAGTACCCCGACGCCGAAGATCAGCGTACCCATGACGTTGACCTGCGGCGGGATGCCGGTCTTGACGGACCCGACGATCCACAGCGGGAAGGTGACGGTGGAGCCGTTCACGAAGCTGGTCACCACGTAGTCGTCGATCGACAGCGCGAACGACAGCATCGCCCCCGCCAGCACACCCGGCAGGATCGACGGCAGCGTCACCTGCCGGAAGGTCCCCCAGCTGGTCGCGCCGAGGTCCTTGGCCGCCTCCTCCAGCGCCGGATCCAGCACGATCACCCTGGCCCGTACGGTGACGACGACGAACGACAGTGAGAACAGCACGTGCGAGACGATGATCGTGTTCGCGTCGCGCGGCACGTTGCCCGAGACGAACAGCGACAGCAGCGACGCCCCCATGACCAGCTCGGGCGTCGAGATCGCGGCGAACACCAGGAAGTTCGTCACTCCCTGGCCCCGGAAGCGGTAGCGGCCGATGGCCAGTCCCAGCATCGTGCCGATCACGACCGTGATGAGCGTGCTGACCAGCGCGATCACCAGCGAGTTGCGCAGTGCGACGGTCAGGTCGGAGATGTCGAAGAGCTGGTGGTACCACTTGAGGGTGAAGCCCTGCCAGGTGGTGTTCGACTTACTCTTCTTGTCGTTGAACCCGAACAGGATCATCACGGCGATCGGCGACGACAGCCAGACGATGATCAGCCAGGTGTAGGCGTGCAGCAGCCGGTCCCCGAGCCCGCGGCCCCTCATCGAGCCGCCGCCTCGAGGACGTTCTCGGTGCCGAGCGCCTTGGCGTAGATGAAGATGCCCACGAGCAGCACGGCCATCAGCGTGAACGACAGTGCCGAGGCCGTCGGGTAATCGAGGTTCGTCAGATACTGGGTCTGGATGATGTTGCCGATCATCGTGTTGGACGTGCCGCCGAGGATCTGCGCGTTGACCGGGTCCGCCGTGGCGGGCACGAAGGTCATCAGCACCCCGGCGAACACACCCGGCAGCGACAGCGGCAGCACCACCCGGCGGAAAGCCGCCGTGCGCGAGGCGTACAGGTCGTAGGCCGCCTCGATGACCCGCGGATCGACCCGCTCCAGCGCCACGTAGATCGGCAGGATCATGAACGGCAGGAAGTTGTAGGTCAACCCGCCCACCACCGCGAACGTCGTGGCCAGCACGTGGAAGCCGGCGGGCAGCACGCCCCAGCTCTTCAGCGGGCCGAACAGGACGCCGTCGTCGGCCAGCAGGAAGCCCCACGAGATCGTCCGCAGCACGAACGAAACGAAGAACGGCAGCAGCAGCAGGAACAGGTACATCGACTTGCGCGCGCCGCCCTTGAAGGCGATCCAGTACGCCACGGGATAGCCGATGACCAGCATCGCCACCGTGGCGAGCCCGCCGTACAGGAGGGAGCGCAGGAGCTGCGGGCTGTAGCGGCTGAGCGCGTCGGTGTAGTTGGAGAAGCTGAATGTCATGGCGAAGCCGTCGATCGCGTTGCCCGTCTGCAACGACACCGACGCCATCGCGGCCATCGGCACGACCAGGAAGATTCCCAGCCACATCCAGCTCGGCAGCGCCAGCAGGTAGGGGGTGAGCCGCCTCATCGGCTACGCCTGCGTGATCGACTGGAAGATCGGGTTGAACACCTGTTCCTGCTTGGTGCTCAACTTGGTGTAGGTGCGCAGCTTGGCGTAGTCGGCCTCCGACGGGAACATCAGCGGGCTGTCGACCATCTCCTCCAGCGACTTCTTCGCCTCGCCCGTCGCCTTCCCTGCCTTCTCCCTTAGCAGATCCTGTACGGCCGGCACCGGCGTGACGTACTGGATGAACTCATCCAGCTCGGCGGCGACGGCCGGCTGGTAGAGGTAGTCCATGAGGATGAGCGCGTCGAGCGGGTTGGCGGCGTTCTTGGGGATGAGCATGTTGTCGGTCCAGATCGTGCCGCCCTCCTCGGGCACGACGAACTTGACCGGCTCACCGGCCAGCTGCCGCTGGAAGACGTCCCCCGACCAGGCCATGCTGATCCAGACGTCGCCCTTGGACACGGCATCGATGTAGCTCTGGTCGTAATATTTCCGGACAATTCCGGCGTCGCGTTGGGCCTTGAGCTTCGCCCCGGCCTTCTGCCAGTCGGCCTCGGTCGACTTCTCCGGGTCCAGGCCCAGGGCGAACATGCCGAAGTTGGCGATCTCCTGCGCGTCGCTCATCATGCCGACCCGGCCCTTGTACTTCGGATCGAAGAGCGCCTCGATGCTCTTGGGCTCATCCTTGACGTACTTGGTGTTGTAGGCGATCCCCGTCACGCCCGAGGTGTACGGCATCGTGTAGACGTTGCCGGGGTCGTAGGCGCGATCCTTGTACTTGTCACCGACGTTGGCCAGGAAGTTCGGCATCTGCGAGTGGTCGAGCGCCGTGACGTAGCCCAGGTCGATCATGTGCTGGAGCTGGACGCCGTTGGTCATCACGACGATGTCGAAGCCGAGCGACTGGCCCGCCCTGAGCACGGGGTCGGCCTTGCCGAAGAACTCGGCGTTCTCCTGGATGACCTCCTTGTACTCGTAGGAGATACCGGTGGCCTGCTGGAACTTCTTCAGCGGCGCCTGGTTCTCGGGCATGTACTCGGGCCAGTTGGCGAAGACCACGCGGCCGTGCTTGGTCTGCTTGGCCCAGAACTCCTTGACCGCGTCGGCCTTGGGCGGCGCCGCCTTCTTACCCTGCACGCCGCAGGCGGCCAGGGCGAGCCCGGCGGCGGACAGACCGGCGATCCTGAAGGCGTCTCGACGGGTACGGGCTTGGGTCATGCCCCTCAGGAGGGCTGGGTTGAGCGAGGGGTCCATGAATCAACTTCCGATCGCATAAGAGTGCTGCGCCCTCCACGACAGCCAGACGGGATCGCCCCGCTCCGCGGTGGTCGTCGAGTCGAGCGCGTTCTGCTGGAACACCGTGATCTCGGCCCCGTCCGCGAGGCTCACGGCGTAACTGTTGTAGGTCCCCAGGTAGACCACCTCGGCCACGGTGCCGGGCACGGCGCTGACGTCGCCGTCGGGCTGCTCCGTCGAGATGGTGATCTTCTCCGGCCGGACGGTCACGGTGACCTGGCCGTCCTGCTCGGGCACCAGCACCCGGCCGCCGCCGACGGTCAGCACGCCGCCGGCCGCCGTGCCCGCCAGCAGGTTGGAGGTGCCGATGAACCCGGCCACGAACGCCGTCGCGGGCCGCTCGTAGATCTCGCGCGGCTTGGCCAGCTGCTCGACCAGGCCGTCGTTCATGACCGCGATCCGGTCGCTCATGGTGAGCGCCTCGCCCTGGTCGTGCGTAACGTACACGAACGTGATGCCGACCTCGCGCTGGATGCGTTTGAGCTCGATCTGCATGGCCTGGCGGAGCTTGAGGTCGAGCGCGCCGAGCGGTTCGTCGAGCAGGAGCGCCCGCGGCTTGTTGACCAGGGCGCGGGCCAGCGCCACCCGCTGCTGCTGGCCACCGGACATCTCGCGCGGCCGGCGCTTCTCCCGGCCGGTGAGATCGACGATCTCCAGGATCTCGCCGACGCGCTGCTTGATCTCCTGCTGCGGCACCTTGCGCTGCTTGAGCCCGAACGCCACGTTGTCCCACACGCTCATGTGCGGGAACAGCGCGTAGGACTGGAAAACCATGTTCACATCACGCTTGTTCGGCGGGACATCCGTCACGTCCTTGCCGTGCAGCCTGACCACGCCACGCGAGGGGTCCTCGAACCCCGCGACCATCCGCATGGTCGTGGTCTTGCCGCACCCGGACGGGCCTAGGAGCGAGAAGAACTCCCCCTCGGCGATGCCCAGCGTTATGCCCTTCACGGCCTGGACGACCTCGCCGTGCGAGAGGTACTCCTTGACGACGTCATCCAGTTCGATCGCGTTCAAATCGGCCATGCACAGTCCTTAGTCGCCGATGTAGTGCATGACGTGCTTGACCCGGGTGTAGTCATGCAGACCGAACACCGAGAGATCCTTGCCGTAGCCCGAGTGCTTGAAGCCGCCGTGCGGCATCTCCGACACGAACGGGATGTGCGTGTTCACCCAGACCACACCGAAGTCGAGCCTGTTGGACATACGCATGGCGCGGCCGTGGTCGGAGGTCCAGACGGAGCCGCTCAGGCCGTACCTGACGTCGTTGGCCTTGGCCAGCGCGTCGGCCTCGTCGGAGAAGGTCTGGACGGTGATGACCGGGCCGAACACCTCGTTCTGCACCATCTCGTCGTCCTGCTTGAGCCCGTCGACGATCGTGGGGGCGAAGAAGTACCCCTTCTCGCCGACCCGGTGACCGCCGGTGAGCACCTTGGCGTGCGCCGGGACGCGCTCGATGAAGCCCTGCACCCTGGCCAGCTGGTTCTCGTTGTTGAGGGGGCCGTACAGCGCCTCGTCGTTGGACAGGTCACCGGTCACGGTGCCGGCGGCGGCCTCGATGAGCGCGGCGACGAACTCGTCGTGCACGCTCTCGTGGACCAGCACGCGGCACGCGGCCGTACAGTCCTGGCCCGCGTTGTACAGGCCCGCGGTGGCGATGTCACCGGCGGCCTTACGCAGGTCCTTGACGTCCTCGAAGACCACGACGGGCGCCTTGCCGCCGAGCTCCAGGTGCACCCGCTTGAGGTCGTCGGCGGCGGTCTTGGCCACCGACATGCCGGCGCCGACGGAGCCGGTGATGGCGACCATGGCCGCGGTCGGGTGACCCACGACGAGCGCGCCGGTCTCCCGGTCACCCGTGACCACGTTGAAGACCCCGGCGGGCAGCACTTCACCGAGGATCTCGGCCAGCTTGAGCGTGGAGGCCGGAGTGGTGTCGGACGGCTTGAGCACGATCGTGTTGCCGGCGGCCAGCGCCGGGGCGATCTTCCAGACCGCCATCATCATCGGGTAGTTCCACGGCGTGACCTGCCCGATCACACCGATCGGCTCGTGCCTGATCACGCTGGTGTGCTCGGCGAGGAACTCGCCCGAGGTGGGGCCTTCCAGCGTACGGGCCGCGCCGGCGAAGAAGCGGAAGTGATCGGAGGCGACCGGGGTCTCGTCCTCGGCCATGCGCGCCCGCGGCTTGCCGGTGTTCAGGCACTCCGCCTCGTTGATCTCGTCGGCGCGGGCGTCGATGGCGTCGGCCACCTTGAGCAACAGGTTGGCCCGCTCGCCGGGGGTGGTCCGGCCCCATGACTCGAACGCGGCAGCCGCGGCGGCGTAGGCGGCGTCGACGTCCTCGCTGCCCGAGATCGGGGCCTGCAGATAGGCCTCGCCCGTGCAGGGGTCGATGACATCGGAGAATCGGCCGCTCTTGGCGTCCACGAACGCACCGTTGACGAAGTTCTGCAGACGGGTGCTCATGCGCTCTCCTTCGGTCGCCTGACCAAGGTGCTGTGTCTATTGATGACCTCGACAAGCTCGGTCATATGACCTCCTGGTGAGGTGGCTGAGATGCCGAGACTCTTACAGAGCACACGCCTCACGACAAGGGATTTCGTGGCGAATATACCAAATTGCTACGAATTCGCTTGACAGAGCGATCAGAACTGACACCATGTCGCACCAGGACGGCAACACCGCGGGAATGCGCCCGCAACGCCGGACCGCTAGGAGGATCCTCGCAATGTCCACGCCGCCCCGCGTACGACGCAACAGTGACGCGCCCTCTGGGCCGTTCGTGCTCGACGATCTCTCCAAGCAGATCATCGAACAGCTGCAGAGCGACGGGCGCATGCCGTACGCGGCGATCGGCAAGGCCGTGGGCCTGTCGGAGGCGGCGGTCCGGCAGCGGGTACAACGCCTGCAGGAGGCCGGGGTGATGCAGATCGTCGCGGTGACGGACCCCCTGACGCTCGGCTTCCCGCGCCAGGCGATGATCGGGGTCAACTGCGAGGGCGACCTGGAGTCGGTCGCGGACGAACTGGCGGCCATCGACGAGATCGACTACGTCGTGCTGACGGCCGGGTCCTTCGACGTGATCGTCGAGGTGGTGTGTGAAGGGGACGGGCACCTGCTGGAGATCCTCAGCAAGATCCGGGCCATCCCGGCTGTGCGGGCTACCGAGTCGTTCGTGTATTTGAAGCTGCGTAAGCAGACGTACTCGTGGGGGACGCGCTGAGCTGACTGGAGGCGGGTCTGTACGCCCGCCTCAAGTCATCGTTCGGCTGCGGGTCAGGCGAAGAGTTCCTCCGCAGTGCAGCCCAGAACTATTCGCTTCATCCACAGCTTGAGGCGCGCTATGTCCCTGCAGGTCGTGATGCGCTCACGGTCACTGTCGGACAACATGATCTCGCGGGCCGCGAGCACGATGAGGACCGACTCGACCATTTCCTGGAGGTACCCCTCGGCGAAACCTTTGGCATAAACCTCGGGGTACCCCTTGGCGATCAAACTCTGGGCGTACTCTCCCAGGGAGAGAGAGGTCTCAGACAAAGAGTTCCTCCGCCGTGGAGACCTTAGCCGCCCGCTTCATCCACAGCTCGAGGCGTGCGATGTCACCACAGGTCGTGATGCGCTCACGGTCACTGTCGGACAGCGCTATCCCTCGAGCCTCGAGGAAAATGAGCAGCGAGTTGACCTCGCCCCTGGCAATCAGGCTCTGGGCGTACTCCCCCTGGTAGACGTAGGTCTCTGAGGCCATGAGTCGCTCCATTTCCTTCTGTGCGTCGCCTTTCAGCGCCACGGTGACATATTCAGCGTAGCGTCGGGCCACGTCCGAATCGAGGCTGTCCAAAGCCTCCGTCAGGGTGGCGAGGATGTCCGCTATCTGCGGATGCTTACTCTGCGTGATCGCGGAGATGGCCGCCAGGCCGATGTTGCCGACGGCTTCGGCCACATCGGTGATGACCGGAGTGTTGTCGGGCCCGATCACCAGCGGGGTGAGGGTCAGCCCCGGATGTCCGGTTTCGATGGGAAGCGACGCCCACTCGGCGGTACTTCGCTTGGGGCAGATGACGACCAGGCAGACAGGACAGTTGTCGCGGGCGCGGAGATTGGCGATGTAGGCGAGCCAGGACAAGCGCTTCGTTTTGTCCTGCTCCAGTTGAACCTCGGCGATGACGCCCAGCTTGTTCTTGGCGTCATCGCCGTACAACAGCGCCGCGTCCGCCCGGTAGACGGCCGGTACGCATTCCGACAAGTCGCAGGACACCTGGGTGCCCGTGGACTTGTCGGGTATCGGGAGGGCGAACAGCTCGCGCAGCATCCGCGCCGTAAGTTCGGGGTCGAGAGTGGTGATCCCGACCAGCCCCTCGTGCAATGGGGTGATCATGGCCGAGATATTACTCTACGTAGTCATGAAAATACTCTCAGTTTCCAAGTTGGACGGTGGCGATCTCCCAAGGGCGCAGAGGAAGGTGGATCGTGCCGGAAGAGACGGGGATCGGGTCGCCTGGGCGGCCGCGGAGGTCGGCGTGGCGGGCCTGAGTGAACGTGCCGGAGATGATGGCGTTCGTGGGGGTTTCTGAGTACGCCACGACGCGGAGTTCGTGTCGGCCGTCGCGGACCCTGAGCGAGGTCATGACCACGCCGTCGCCCGTCACCGACAGGCCGGGGGCCGCCGGGGGCAGGGCGAGCGACGGGTCGCCGGTGCCCGGCACCACGAGGAGGTCGTGCCGGAACGTCTCGGCCGCCGGTGGCACCGACGCCCACGACCCGCCGTACGGCATGAGCGCGAGACTGACCGAGCGCAGGCCGCGCGACTGGGCGGCCGGGGTCGGCAGCTGGGGACCGGCGGGCTCGGGGCGCATGACGTGCAGGTTGCGGGAGAGGTAGCCGACCGAGCGCAGCAGGGTGAGGGCCAGCTCCGCGCCGTCGTCCACCAGCTCGTACTCGGTGACATGCTCCAGCAGCGCCGCGACACCACCGGCGGCCACCCACCCGGAGGCCGGGAACGTGGGCAGCGGCTCCTCACCGCAGCCGCCCTCCGAGGACAGGCCGCGGGTGACGACCGCGAACTGGCCCTCCGCGTGCGAGACCGCCGACCGCGTGGGCAGCGGTACGTGCAGGCGCACCCGGTGGTCGGAGCATCGGTTGTCGAAGGAGACGTGCAGTCTGACGTACGGCTCGCCGGCCCGCAGTTCGACCCGCGTGTCGACGACGATCTCCTCGGTCGCCTCGGTCCTGGCGGCGGCCGGGATCTCCGGGGTGCCCTCGATGCCCTGGCCGGCGGCGGGCCAGCGGTAGGTACGGCGGACGTCGAAGGCGGCCACCAGCGGGCCCGAGCAGACGAGCGTCAGCTCGGCCGACACCGGGTCCGACACGATCCGGTCCTCGGCCGGAGGCGCGTAGTTGTAGGTGTCGCCCACGTCGCCGCCGTCGACGATGCGGCCGGCGCCCGCGACGGTGGTCCCGTCGGCGCCGGTCAGCGCGAGCGTCCCGTCCGCCGCCACCTCGACGCGCAGCAGCCCGTTGTCAAGCGCCCGCTCCTCGGCCCGCACCCCGGGGAACGGCGCGCTGGTCACAGAGGAGGCATCGGACGCCGCCGCAGAGCCGTGGGGCGCCGCGCCGGTGTCGCGCGAGGTGTCGTGGGAGGCCGGTCGGATGCTGGTGTGTCCCAGGGGTGGGGTCTCGACGAGCGCGGCGACCGTACGGCGGGCCTCGGCGACGATGCGTACCCGGGTCACCCCGTCGAGCGCCCCGCGCAGTTGCGCCACGTTGAAGGCCGTCGCGGACTCCCGCGCCACCATGAACGTCAGCGTGCCGTCGTCCACCGACCAGCCGGTGATGTGCTGCCCGTACAGCTCCGTGCCGTGGATGAACGTCAGCGCCGTGGCCGGGTCCATCTCGGCGTCCAGCAGCAGCGTGGGCGCGTACTCCAGGGTCTGCGCGGGCACCCGCGCGCCGGTCGGGTCCACCAGGGGGTCCAGGCCCGCCACGTCCACCAGCACGACGCCGCGCCGCGTGGCGGGCGTCGGGTTGACGACGAGCACCCCGTCCGACGGGACGGCGGCGGACAGCCGGGCGGTCACCATGTCGCGTACGGCCTGCCCGAGGTGCTCGGCCTCGGCGATGCGCGCGGCGACCTGCTGGGCCGTGTCGTCGACGCCGCAGCCGGTCACCGAGTCGTGCCCGCTGGCGTCCACCAGCCGCCACCACGCCATGTCGAGGAAGCGGCCGGGCCAGTCGCCGCCCCAGAGGGTGGCCAGCGGCTCGGCGTAGCGCTCGACCATCCGCTCGGCCCGGCCCATGGCCTGCTTGACGTGGGCGCGCACGGAGATGACGCCGGGCAGGATGTTGGCGCGGGCGTGGGAGCGCAGCTCGCCGGGTACCCGGGGCAGCCCCTCCACATCACCCGAATAGGCACCGATATATCCGGACAAGGTGTCCATGCGGGCGCCGATGTCCGCCACCATGCCGGGCAACCCGCGCACGGGGGCCGAATGGTCGGTCCCGTACATCGCCAGCAAGGCCCCCTCGGGCCCGTGCCATTCCCGCATCCGCTCGGTGAACTCGGCGGCCCGCTCCGGCAGACGCGCCGGATCCTCGAAGAGGTGCGCCCCATTGCCGTAGCCGCCGGCCGGAAGGTACTGGGTCCGCAGCGCCGTGCCGTCGGGCGCGACCCAGGCGAAGGCGTCGGTCACCACGGACGACGGCACACCCCGGTAGACGCAGGCGTGCAGCAGCCCGGCCCGCCGAAGAATCTGCGGCATCTGCGCCGTGTGCCCGAACATGTCGGGCAGGTACCCCACCGCCATGGCCCCGCCGAGCTTGTCGGCCCGGTTCATGCCGAGTTCGAGGTTGCGCACGATGTTCTCGCCCGAGCACAGGAACTCGTCGAGCAGGATCTGCCAGGGCCCGACCGCCAGCCGCCCGGACTCGACCAGCGCGGCGATGCGGTCGCGGTTCTCCGGCCGGACCTCCAGATAGTCGTCCACGCAGGCCAGCTGCCCGTCGAGGGTGAAGTGGTAGTCGGGCTCGCGCTCCATCGTGTCGAGCACCTCGTCGAGCAGCGCCACCAGCCGCAGCCGGAAGCGCTGGAAGGGCTCGTACCACTCCCTGTCCCAGTGCGTGTGCGGGACGACGGCGATTTCGGCGCTCACGCGGCTTCCCCTCCGATGGGCAGGTCATGCTGTACGGCATAGCGCGCGGCGATGCTCTGGGCCGTGACGATGTCGGCCAGCCCGCCGGCCGCGGCGGTGAGCGGCGGCTCGTTCTCGGTGACGTAGGCGTGGAAGGCGGCCAGCTGCACCTCGAACGCCTCGGTCACGTCACGCCACTCGGTCCGGCTCTCGCCGCCCGAGCCGTCACCCGAGACCACGGTCAGCGTCGTGGGCGCGTTCATCAGGTAGGGAGAGGGGAAGACCAGCTCCAGCGAGCCCTTGTCGTGGTGGATGACCACGGTCTCCCGGTAGGCCGGGTAGTCCTCCAGGTAGTGCCACCGGATCGAGAACCGCCCGCTGACCGGCAGCGTTCCGGAGATCTCGACGGACCCGGGCCCCGGCCCCCACGTCTCAACAGCCGAAATTTCCGCTGGCGACCCGCTAAATCGCCTCAAGAGCGACAAATCATGGCATATCGAGCCGAGTGCTACCCCATAGAGGGCCCGGACCGAGTCGGGAGCCGACTCCCCCAGCGCCGAGGAGACCAGCGAGTGCTCCGCCGCCCGCAGCGAGGCCAGCAGCGCGGGGTCGACGTCGCGGGCCGGCGTCAGGCTCGCGAAGGCCAGCTGGGACTCGGCGCTCGGGTGCAGCACGGTCACCTCGACCGACCGGATCGCGGCCGGGCCGCCCAGCTCGGCCAGCAGCGCCTCGGCCCGGCGCACGGCCGGGTCGTACTGCTTCATGTAGCCGACCATCAGCCGCCCCTCGGGCAGCGCCTCGACCTCGGCCCTGGTCAGCGCGAGCGGTTTCTCGCAGAGCACGGCGTAGCCCGCGGCCAGCGCCCGGCGTACCGGCTCGCCGTGGGAGCCGGAGGCGAGGATGAGCACGGCGTCGAACCCGCCCTCGGCCAGCATGCTCTCCACGGCCGTGAAGCGCCCGGGCGCCCCCAGCCGGTCGCCGACGACGTCGGCGAGAGCCCGCGACAGGTCGCAGACGGCGGTCACCTCGAACAGGTCGCGGCGCCTCGACAGCAGCGGCACGTACACCGCCTGCGTGACGGCGCCGCACCCGACAAGCGCGATCTTCAAAACCCGATCCTCCAGCGTGGGGTCAGCCTGGGGGTCACAGTCCCAGTTCTCTCAGCTTCTCGCGGTTGGCGGCTTGATCGGCGATGTTCCGCTCAACAGACCGGCGGCCCGGCAGGGTGTCCTGCTCGATGATGATCCAGCCCTGGTAGCCGATCTCGTCGAGCGCGCGGACGACGCCCGGCAGGTCCAGCTCGCCCTCGCCCAGCGGCGCGAAGCCGCCCCGGCCCATGAGCTCGCGCAGGTCCACGCCGTCGGCGAGGGCCTGGCCGAGTATCGCGGTGTCGCCGTCCTTGACGTGCACGTGGCCGACCCGGTCCGACCAGTCGCGCAGGGCGGTCACCGGGTCGCCGCCGGCCAGCAGCAGGTGGCCGGTGTCCAGGCAGAGCTGTACGTCGGTCAGCTCCAGCAGCCGCTCGACGTCCTCGGGCGTCTCGACGTAGGTGCCGAGGTGGTGGTGGAAGGCGGGCTCGAAGCCGCGTTCGCGGCAGCGGTCGGCCGCGATCTGGACGCGGGAGGCGTAGCCGGGCCAGTCGGCGGCGGCCAGCCCCGGAGCGTTCCCGCCGGGCCTGGCGAACCTCGCCGGAGAGCCCGAGCAGCCGAGCGTGGGCCGGGGCGCCAGGTGCTCGGGGGCGGCCGGCGCGGCGGCGAACACGTCGAGCGTCGCGTCCAGCGCGGCCAGTCCCTTCTCGAACTCCACGGCGTCGCTGTAGCGCAGGTCGGCCCAGCCGCCGGCGAGCAGCAGCCCGTCGAGCCGCTTCACCAGATCCTCGCCGGTGCCGAGGTAGCCGATGGGCCCCAGGTCGATGCCCGCGTAACCGGCGTCGGCGAGCGCGCGGACCATCTGGTCGGCGCTCAGCGGCGGCGGCGCGTCGGCCAGTTCGAACACGCCGAAGCTCACGGGGGCGTTGGCGACTCGTGTCACGCGCATATGGCGATCACCTCGTTCTCGTACGTTTCCAGGCGGTGCCGTCCCTCTCCTGCGGGGACCAGTACCCGCTCGCCGCGGATGACCTGGCGATCGCCGCCGGGGCGCACCAGGATGAGGCCGTCGGCGTCGAGCGCGAGCAGTTCGTCACCCAGCCTGAGCAGCAGCGGCTCGCCGGGGCCCGCGGAGATCGCGGTACGGCCCGCGGCGACGGCGTCGAAGATCGTGCTGGTGTCCTCGGCCAGGACCCAGGTGGTCGGCGCGCCCGGCAGGCCGTCGTCGCCGACGCGGTGGAAGTCGCTGGCGCCGATCGCGACCAGGTCGGGTCCCCAGGCGTCGGCCCAGGCCAGGGGTGCGCCCCAGCGCCGGTCCCACCAGCCGGAGTGCCAGACCTCGGCGATCCGCGGTCGCTCGGTCAGCGGCTGGAGCCAGGCGCAGTCGCCGCCGAGCGGGTGGTTGATCGACATCAGCCCGCCCTCGCGTGCGGCGTGCCGGACCCAGGAGTCGGCGGGCTGCCGGAAGTCCACCCAGCCGACGTCGCCGAACACGTTGGCGTGCCCCCGATCCGTGGTCACCTCCTGGCCGGGTAGCAGGGTGATGCCTCGATCGTCGCCGAGCCAGGGGTGGTGGCTGACGGTGTTGTGGTCGGTGATGACCAGGAAGTCGAGGCCACGGCCCTTGGCCAGCTCGGCCAGTTCGGGGATGGTCAGCACTCCGTCGCTGTGGACGGTGTGGGAGTGGAAGTCGCCCGCGAACCAGCGCAGGCCGTCGACGCCGGGCAGGTCGCGGCGCGGCGGCCGATCCCCGTGCGGCGGCTCCTCGATCAACGGCCGTGGGGGCGCGGCGGCCTCGGTGTGGATCTCCAGCGTGTAGTCGAGCCCCTGCGGCGGCACCCGGTGCAGCCGCAGCCACACCTGCCACGTCCCCGGCGCCGGCTCGCCGGGCAGGTAGCCGGGGGTCGCCCAGTCGGCGGTGATCGTGTACTCGTCGCGCGCGCCGCCCGACCAGCCACGGAACCCGTCGGGCGAGCCGCAGCCGAGGTCGAGCACGCCCTGTGACCGGTCGAAGCTCAGCCGTACGGTCAGCGCGCCGGTGCCGGCAGGCACCTCGAAGGGCACCTCGCGCAGGATCCGCTCCAGCCGGTCGTCCAGGCTCCAGTGGCCGCGGATCATTGTCATGCCGACACCAGCTCGCCGTCCCGGTAGATCAGGGCCCGGTCACGGCGCGGCGTGGCGAAGCCGTCGGCGCCGATCGAGGGCTCGCCGCCTTCGGGCACGACCGCCTGCACGAGCACGTCGCCGACCTCCAGCGTCACCAGGTGGGACGCCCCCAGGTTCTCCACGATGACCACCTTTCCACCCAGCGAGCCCTCGGCGGGCTCGGCCGAGTAGGTGTTGTACTCGGGCCGCACGCCGTACACGATCCGTTCGCCGTCGGTCAGCAG
The DNA here is from genome assembly GCF_040680095.1 of Nonomuraea sp. NPDC052129. Lineage (NCBI taxonomy): Bacteria > Bacillati > Actinomycetota > Actinomycetes > Streptosporangiales > Streptosporangiaceae > Nonomuraea > Nonomuraea sp. NPDC052129. The sequence continues at coordinate 57,636 of NZ_JBFAVX010000046.1, forward strand.
GCCCTCGGCCGAGACGGGGACCGGCACCTTGCATCCGGCCACCTCCAGCCTGTCACCGCGGACGGTCCCGTCGAGCAGGTTCATCGGCGTCGAGCCGATGAACCCGGCGACGAAGGTGTTGGCGGGCCGCTGGAACACCTCGGCCGGCGTGCCGATCTGACGGATGTGCCCGGCCTCCATGACGGCCATCCGGTCGGCCATGGCCAGCGCCTCGGCCTGGTCGTGGGTGACGAAGACGGTGGTGACGCCGAGCTCGCGCTGCAGTTTCTTCAGGAACGTACGGGCCTCCAGGCGGAGCCGGGCGTCGAGGTTCGACAGCGGCTCGTCGAACAGGAACGCCTGCGCCTGCGTCGCCATGACGCGGGCCAGCGCGACCCGCTGCTGCTGGCCGCCGGACAGCTGGCCGGGGCGCCGGTCCATGAGCTGGTCCAGGCCCAGCCTGGCGCCGACCTCCTCGGCCTTGCGCTGCCGGGCGGCCTTGCCGACCTTCTTGATGCGCAGCGGGTAGGCGATGTTGTCGGTGACGTCCATGTGCGGGAACAACGCGTAGTCCTGGAAGACCATCGCGATGTCCCGGCCGCCCGGCTGGACGCCGGTGACGTCGCGGTCGCCGATGACGACGGCGCCGCCCGTGGCGGTCTCCAGCCCGGCGATCGTGCGCAGCAGCGTGGTCTTGCCGCAGCCGGACGGGCCGAGCAGGGCGAAGAACTCGCCGTCCGGGATGGCCAGGTCGAGCGAGTCGAGCGCTTTGACTCCCCCGGGGTAGACCTTGGTCAGGGCTCGCAGTTCGATTGCGGCCATCAGCGCTTGATCCCTCCGTGGAAGCGGAAGCCATACTTCTTGCTGACGAACAGGTACATGAGCACCACGGGGACCGAATAGAGCAGGCCGAACGTGGACAGCAGGGTGAGGTTGGCCTGGCCGCCCTCGGTGTAGAGCGTGTACATGATGACCGCCGCGGGCTGCTTCTCGACATCGCTGAGCAGCAGGTACGGCATCAGGAAGTTGCCCCACACGTTGGCCACGGCCCATACCGCGATCGTCGCCAGCCCCGGCCGTACCAGGGGGACGACCACGTGGCGGACGATCTGCAGCGGCGAGGCCCCGAAGACGCGCGCCGACTCCTCGTAGGACTTCGGCGTGGAGTCCATGAAGTCCTTGAGCATGAAGATCGCCGCGGGCAGCAGACCGCCGGTCAGGATGAGGATCACCCCGAACTGCGAGTCGATCAGGTTCAGCTCGACGGCCAGCTGGAACAGCGGCACCATCGCGGCCGTGCCGGTGATGATCGAGGACAGCAGCAGCAGCGCGTAGAGCAGCGCGTCGCGGCCCGGCAGCCGCACCCGGCTCAGCGCGTACGCGGCCAGCGCCGCGAAGACCACCACGAGCAGGGCCGTGCCGACCGCCAGCACCAGCGAGTTCAGGAGCGACGGCAGCGCGTACGGGTGCTCCAGGATCGCCCGGAAGTTGTCCAGCGTGAAGTCGGGCACCCGGACCTCGTAGGTGGGGTCCGAGGTGAACGGCGCGGCGGCCAGCCACAGCAAGGGGATCGTGAAGAAGGCCAGCAGCACCGCGATCAGCGTGTAGAAGCCGATCCGGCCCAGCACGAACCGCGTCATTTCTTACTCCTGAGCAGGCGCAGGTAGAACACCGCCACGACCAGGTTGATCAGCAGGATGACCGTGGAGACGGCCGCGCCGTAGCCCAGCTCGCTGCCCTGCAGCGCGACCTTGTAGACGTGGACCGCCAGCACCTCGGTCTGACCGTCGGGCCCGCCCGCGGTGAGCATGAACGGGGTGAAGTCGTTGAACGTCCACAGGCTGATCAGCAGGAGGTTCGTCAGGATGTGTCCCCTGATGTGCGGGAACACCACGTCACGTAACTGCTGCCAGCCGGAGGCCCCGGCCAGGCGGGCGCTCTCCAGGTGCGAGGGCGGCACGTTCCCGAGCGCGGCGCCGTACAACATCATCGAGAAGGCGGCGCCACGCCAGGTGTTGAAGATGACGATCGACAGCATCGGGTGGTCGAGCAGCGGCGCGAATCCCGGGACGTGCAGCAGCGCTTGGAGCGTGCCGCCGTCGCGGTCGAGCAGCGCCACCCACAGGAACGAGACCACCGCGCTGGGCAGGATCCAGGCCAGGATGACCAGGCCCTCGACGGTCCGTTTGAGCGGTCCGGTGCGATCGCGCATCAGCCAGGCGATCGTGAACCCGAGCACGACCTGGCCGATGACGGCCGAGCCGAGCACGAACTGGACGGTCAGCCAGGTCGAGTTCCAGAACGCGGGGTCGGAGACCGCCTTGACGAAGTTGTCCAGGCCGACGAGCTGGGGCTCGGCGGCGGCGGCGCCGGTGAGGCGGTAGTTGGTGAGGCCGAGGTAGAGGACCCAGAGCGCGGGGAAGACCAGGAACACCGCGATCAGTGCCAGCGCGGGCGCCACGAACGCGCCCGCTCTCAGCCTGCCCAGGCCCGCCGCGTCCGAGCTGTAGCGACGGGCCGGTGCGTCTTCGAGAGCTTCAGGAGGCGATATTGCCTGCGCCACCGACGATTCCTTCGAGCTTCTTCTGGTAGTCCGCGGCGGCCTGGTCGGGTGCCGTGCCCCCGACGACGGCGGCCGTGGCCTCTTGGAGTGCGGCCGACACCTGCGGATAGACGGCGACCGGCGGCCGGTAGGCCGTCAGCGGCAGCACCTTCTCCGAGATGAACGTCAGCAGCGGCTCCCCGGCGAGGATCTCCTTGTTGACGTCGGTGCGCGGGGTGATGCGCACGTTACCGTTCTTGGTCTCCTCCTTCAGCCCCTCCGGCGAGAGCGTGAAGGCCAGCAGGTCGAAGGCCTCCTTCGGATGCTTGCTGTTGGGGTTGACGGTCCGCAGCGCGCCGCCCGACATGCTGACGAAGTCCTGGCCGCGCAGTCCCTTGCCGGCCTCCATGGCGGGGATCAAGGCGTAGCCGACGGTCTGGTCGCGGTCGGCCATCTTGGCCACGCCGTCCTTGGGGTTGACCACGCCGCGCCAGAAGTAGTCGCCCTCCATCAGGATGCCGATCTTGCCGCCGGCGAACTGCTGGAAGGACTTGTCGCGGCCCTTGGCCTCCTGCTGGAGCTTGGGGTCACCGAGGCCGCTGCCACCGTAGATCTTCTGGTAGAGGCCGAGCGCGTCCTTGAGCGGCTGGGACGCGCCGGTCCACTTGCCGTCCTTCTGCACTTCGCCGCCCGCGCCCGCCAGCAGCGGGAGCACGCCCTGCATCGAGGTGGCCTCGCCCATCGCGGTGCCGGCGTTGATCTGGATCGGCACCGGTACGCCCGCCGTCTTCAGCTTGGCGCCCGCGTCGAGGATCTCCTGCCAGCTCTTCGGCTGCCAGTCGGCGGGCAGCCCGGCCTTCTGGAAGAGCGTCTTGTTGAAGTAGAGCACCCGGCCGTCCGTGCCGACGGGCAGGGCGTACTTCTTGCCGTTGAAGGTGGCCAGTCCCTGGACCGACTCGGGGATCTGCTGCCAGCCGTCCCAGCTGTCGGCGCTGGCCCCCACCACGTCGGACAGCGGCTTGATGTAGCCCGCCTCGGCGAACTCACCGGCCCAGATGCCGTCGAGGTCGATCACGTCCGCGCCCTTGCCTGACTTGAGGTCGAGGGAGAGCTTGGTCTTGTACTGCTCGTCGTCGACACCGCTGGGGACGAACTTGACCTTGACGTCCTTCCCCTTCGCCTTCTCGGCCGCCTCGAACTTGGGGGCGACCCAGTTGGCGAGGAAGTCGGCCGCCGCCGCGTTCTTGCCGCCCGCGATGGCGTTCTGGGCGATCGTTAACTCGATCGTCCCGCCGCTGTCGCCGCCGGACGACTGGCCGCAGGCGGCGAGCCCCAGCGCGGACACGGCGAGGACCGCGACCGCGCCTACCGATCTTTTCCGCAATCCCATGCAAACCCTCCGACATGTCCTTAAAGCCGGGAACTCGGCCAATATGTCATGACATCCAGATGACGTAAAGGCCTGCCGATATTTCAGGAGTGTGTCCGCATGCTGCATCTTTGTCACGAGGAGGTTTCAGTGGCGGTCCGACCCTAGTCGATCCACTTACTGGGGTTTCGGTCGGGGAAGAACTACCGGCATAGCGGACATCCGAATGTCATGACAATATGCCATAGTAGGCACGAAGGCTCCGTCACTGGAGGTGCGTTGTACGACCTGATCACGATCGGCCGCTCCGGGGTCGACGTCTATCCGCTGCAGACCGGCGTGGGCCTGGCCCACGTCGACACCTTCGGTAAGTTCCTCGGCGGGAGCCCGACAAACGTCGCGGTCGCGGCCGCGCGCCACGGGCTGCGCGCCGCCGTGATCACCGCGGTCGGCGCCGACCCCTTCGGGGAGTACGTACGGCAGGCGATCCGCGGTTTCGGCGTGGACGACTCCTTCGTGGCCACCGTCGAAGGTCCCCCGACGCCCGTCACGTTCTGCGAGATCTTCCCGCCGGACGACTTCCCGCTCTACTTCTACCGGGGCGAGCATCCGCCCGACCTGCAACTGACCGCCGAGTCGCTGGACCTGGCCGCGATCCGGGACGCGAAGCTGTTCTGGTTCACCGGCACCGGCCTGAGCCAGGAGCCGAGCCGGGCCGCGCACGCCGCCGCCCTGGCCGCGCGCACGTCCGGCTGGACCGTCTTCGACCTGGATCACCGCCCCATGCTGTGGGAGTCGCCCGAGGCTTCCCAGGAGGCGGTACGCCAGGCGCTTCCGCACGCCAACGTGGCCGTCGGCAACCTCGACGAGGTGGAGAACGCGGTGGGCACCCGCGACCCGGAGGCGGCCGCGCAGGCGCTGCTCGACGCCGGGATGCGCGTCGCCATCGTCAAGATGGGCCCCAACGGGGTGCTGGCCCGCAGCAGGGACGAGTACGTGGTGGCGGAGCCGGTCAAGGTCGACGTGGTCAACGGCATCGGCGCGGGCGACGCGTTCGGCGGCGCCGTCTGCCTGGGGCTGCTGAGCGGCTGGCCGCTGGAGCGGACGATCCGCTTCGCCAACGCCGCCGGGGCCTACGTGGCCGCCCGCCTGGCCTGCGCCGACGCGATGCCCACGACTGACGAGGTGCAGGCACTCCTATGAGCGACATGACGCTGCCCCGAACCGCCCGCTACGACCACCTGACCCACATCCGGGCCACCCGGCCGGAGGAGATCGAGCGCGCCGCCGCCCGACGGCAGCGCCGGGGGCTGCCAGGTGAGGGCGAGCGCCTGCTGATCATCGCGGCCGACCATCCGGCGCGCGGGTCGCTCGGCGTCCGCGACCGGCCGCTGGCCATGGCCAGCCGCCCCGACCTGCTCGACCGGCTCCAGACGGCGCTGGCCAGGCCCGGCGTCGACGGCATCCTGGCCTCCCCCGACGTGCTGGAGGACCTGCTGCTGCTCGGCGCGCTGGAGGAGAAGCTGGCCTTCGGCTCGATGAACCGGGGCGGCCTGCAGGGCTCGGTGTTCGAACTGGACGACCGGTTCACCGGTTTCGACGCGGCCGCCATCGACGCCATGCGCCTCGACGGCGGCAAGATGCTCTGCCGCATCGACCCGGCCGACCACGCCACGGTCACCACGCTCGAATCGTGCGCCCACGCGGTCACCGACCTGGCCCGCCGGCGACTGCTGGCGATGGTCGAGCCGTTCTGGGCAGCGCGTACGGAAGCGGGCGTCCTGCGCAACGACCTGTCGCCCGAAGCGGTCATCCGGTCGATCAGCGTCGCCCAGGCACTCGGCACGACCTCCGCCTACACCTGGCTGAAGATCCCCGCGGTCGCCGAGATGGAGCGCGTCATGGCCGCCACCACACTGCCCGCGCTGCTGCTCGGCGGCGACCCGCCGGACATCGACGCCGCCTACGCCGACTGGGACCGCGCGCTGCGCCTGCCGGGGGTGCGCGGGCTCGTCATCGGCCGCGCGCTGCTCTACCCTCCGGACGACGACGTGGCCGCCGCGGTGGACGGCGCGGCCGCTCTGGTTCGAGAGGTGCGCTCATGACATACCTTCCGTACGGCAAGGCCGCCGGTGGGTCGTGGTCGGTGGAGATCACACCCGCCTTGGCCGGTTGGACCTACTCGGGGCTGCGCGTGGCCGACCTGGGCGGCTCGGTCTCCTTCTCGACCGGGGAGGAGGAGATGCTGGTCCTGCCATTGTCGGGTTCGTGCACGGTGACGTGCGGTGGCGAGCGGTTCGAGCTGACAGGCCGCGCGTCGGTCTTCGCCGGACCTTCTGATTTCGCCTATATCCCGATTTCTACGGATGTGACGGTGGAGGGATCGGGCCGCATCGCGTTCCCCTCCGCTCGGGCGACCCGGCGGCTGGCTCCACGGTACGTCCCGGCCTCGGAGGTGCCGGTCGAGATCCGGGGCGCGGGCCAGGCCAGCCGCCAGGTGAACAACTTCTGCGCCCCCGGCGTCTTCGAGTGCGACAAGCTCGTGGCCGTGGAGGTGCTCACGCCGGGCGGCAACTGGTCGTCCTATCCCCCGCACAAGCACGACACCCCCAACGAGGGCGAGGCCGTGCTGGAGGAGATCTACTACTTCGAGGTGGCCGACGGCGGCCTGGGCTACCAGCGCGTCTACTCCTCCGAGCGAGGCCAGATCGACACGCTGGCCGAGGTCTCCTCCGGTGACGTGGTGCTGGTCCCCTATGGCTACCACGGCCCCTCGATGGCCGCGCCCGGCTACGACCTGTACTACCTGAACGTCCTGGCCGGTCCCGCCGACGAGCGGTCGATGGCGTTCTGCGACGACCCCCGGCACGCCTGGATCCGCTCTTCCTGGGACGGCCAGGCCATCGATGCGAGACTGCCGTTCGGGAGGACTTCATGACCCGTTTGACCGTGGCGCAGGCCGTGGTGCGCTTCCTGGCCCACCAGTGGAGCGAGCGCGACGGTGTCGAGCACCGGCTGTTCGGCGGCTGCTTCGGCATCTTCGGCCACGGCAACGTGGCCGGGCTCGGCCAGGCGCTGGCCACCTCGACCGAGGACCTGCCCTACCACCTGAGCCGCAACGAACAGGCCATGGTGCACGCGGCCGCCGCCTACGCGCGGGCCGCCAACCGGCTGTCCACCCTGGCCTGCACCACCTCGATCGGCCCCGGCGCGACCAACATGATCACCGGCGCGGCGGGCGCGACGATCAACCGGCTGCCCGTGCTGCTGCTGCCCGGCGACGTGTTCTCCACCCGGGTCGCCAACCCGGTGCTCCAGGAGCTCGAAGACGCCCGCTCGTACGACATCTCGGTCAACGACTGCTTCAAGCCGGTGTCGCGCTTCTGGGACCGGATCAACCGGCCCGAACAGCTCCCCTCGGCGCTGCTGGCCGCCATGCGCGTCCTCACCGACCCGGCCGAGACGGGCGCGGTGACCCTGGCGCTGCCGCAGGACGTCCAGGCCGAGGCGTACGACTGGCCGGAGGAGCTGTTCGAGCGCCGCCTCTGGCACGTGCCGCGACCGCGACCCGAGCGGGCGGCCCTGGCGCGGGCGGCCGAGCTGATCAAGTCGGCCAGCCGGCCGCTGATCATCGCCGGCGGCGGGGTGATCTACAGCGAGGCCACGGCCGAGCTGCGGGCCTTCGCCGAGGCGTACGGCATCCCGGTCGCCGAGACACAGGCCGGCAAGGGCGCGCTGCCGTACGGGCATCCGCTCGCGATGGGCGCGGTCGGCGCGACCGGCACCACCGCGGCCAACGCGCTGGCCCGCGAGGCCGACCTGATCATCGGCGTCGGCACCCGCTACAGCGACTTCACCACGGCCTCCCGCACGCTCTTCTCCGCCGGGGCACGGTTCGTCAACCTGAACATCACCGGCTTCGACGCGGCCAAGCTGTCGGGGCTCCAGCTCGTGGCCGACGCCCGCGAGGGCCTGACCGAGCTGACCGGGGCATGCGCGGGCTGGAGCACCCCGGAGGCATACCGCTCGCGCGCCGCCGAGCTGTCGGCCGCCTGGGACGCGGTGGTGGACGAGGCGTACGCGCTGGACGGCCGGCCGATGCCGCAGTCGGCCGTGATCGGCGCGGTCAACGCCGCGGCCGGCGACGACGGCGTGGTGGTCTGCGCGGCCGGCTCCATGCCCGGCGACCTGCACAAGCTGTGGCGGCCGAGCGGTCCTGGCAGCTATCACGTGGAGTACGGCTATTCCTGCATGGGCTACGAGATCGCCGGCGGGCTGGGCATCAAGATGGCCGTCCCAGACCGCGAGGTGTTCGTCATGGTGGGCGACGGGTCCTACCTGATGATGGCCCAGGAAATCGTCACGGCCGTCTCCGAGGGCATCAAGCTGATCGTGGTGCTGGTGGACAACTCCGGCTTCGCCTCGATCGGCCGCCTCTCGGAGAGCGTCGGCGCCCAGCGGCTCGGCACCTCCTACGCCTACCGGGGCACCGGCCGCTACGACGGCGACGGTCTACCGGTGGACCTGGCCGCCAACGCCGCCAGCCTCGGCGCCACCGTGCTGCGGCCCGACACGCTGACCGACTTCCGCAAGGCTCTGGAGGCGGCCCGCGCGGCCGAGGAGACGACCGTGGTCTATGTCCGCGCCGACCCCATGCTGGACAGCCCGTCGTCGGAGGCGTGGTGGGACGTCCCGGTTGCCGAGCTCTCCACGGCTCCGGAAGGCCCTATGGTGCGCGCTTCGTACGAGTCCGAGAAGAGCGCCCAGAAGCCGCACATCACGCCCACCTGACAGAAGGGGCGCTGCTTCAGGCGCGCTGCTTCAGGCCCGCTGCTTCAGGACGTCGGCGATGCCCGCCAGGAACGAGTCAACGTCCGCGATCAGGTAGCCGGGCCGCAGCAGCACGGTCGAGAACTTCGCCTCTCGGACGTCCTTGGCCGTCACCGGATAGTCGGTGGTGCCGCGCAGCGTGGCCACGATCCGGTCCAGGAAGGCGTCGACCTCGTCCTCGTTGTAGCCCGTGCCCATCCGCCCGGGCCGGAAGGCCACCCGCTCCACCCGCGCCGCCTGCGTCTCGAACCACTCCTCGCGCAGCATCTCACCGGTCGGCTCGGTCATGGCCAGCCGTACAGGACTCTTGGCCCGCGTCTCCAGCGCCACTACGAACGCCTCCAGCGCGAAGTCCACCGCGGTCTCCTGATAACCGCCGCGCCTGGCCCGGAACGTCGCCCTGCGTACGTCGTCGGCCGTGACCTGCTCGATGTCGCGCGGCCCCCTGCCCAGTGTGGCCTCGATGCGCCCGATCAGGGCGTCGACCTCGACCGGGTCGTAGCCTGAACGCATACCCATGACGCGTGGAAAGCGGTTCAAGCTCACTCCTTCTGCGGTGTGCTGGGGGGCTGCTCATATTGTGGGGCTCTTTATCCTGACAATGCGAACTGAGATATACCGTTACTGCACCATGCGATTGACCAAGGTCTCTTTCCGTTATCGAAGACGTGATCCTTCTGTCATGAAGGACGTGGACGCGCACCTCGATCCCGGTGACGTGATCGAGGTCGCCGGCGTCAACGGTGCGGGCAAGTCCACGCTGCTCCGGCTGCTGGCCGGGCTCACCAAGCCGTCGTCGGGCACCATCACCGACCGCCCGGCGGTGGTCGGCTTCGCCCCGGACCGCTTCCCGCTCGAACAACCCTTCACGGTCTCCGGCTACCTGCGCCACATGTCCCGGATACGCGGCGGAGCGCGCTGGGAGCCCTGGGCGGAGCGCCTCGGCATGGCTCACCTGCTCGGCCTGCGGCTGGGCGAGTTATCGAAGGGCAGCGCCCACAAGGTCGGGCTGACCCAGGCCCTGATGTGCGGGCCCGGCCTGCTCATCCTGGACGAGCCGTTCGCGGGGCTCGACGCCGACACCCGCGAGGTGCTGCCGTCCATCGTCACGGAGCTCTCCGAGGGCGGCGCCATCGTGGTCGCCAGCGACCACCAGGGCGGCCTGCGCCACCTTCCCTCCATCCGGCACTGGACGGTGGTGGACGGCCTGGTCAAGGAGGGTACGGCGGGGCAGCGGGCGACCGTGCGGGTGGATCTGCCGGTGGACGAGGTCCGGTCGTTCGTGGCCAGGATGCGTGACGAGGGCTACCGGGTCCAGGACGTGTCCGTCGCCACATCCGTCACATCCGCCGCGGAGGTCGCCCACGTCGCGGAGGTCGCGGACGCGGACGCCAACGTTGCGGACGGCGCCGACGCCACCGACGCCACCGACGTCACCGAGGAGCAGCGATGATCGCCCTGACTGTCTTCCGCGTCGCGGCCTACATCCGGTCCCACCGCATCTTCCAGGCGCTCCTGCTCATGCTCGCGCTGGTCGCCATCCTCTACGGCAGCCGCGCGCCCAAGGGCGCCGAGACCGAGGTCCTCACGGACGCCGCGGTGCTGGTGATCCCGATCCTGGCCTGGTCCAGCAGGAGCCTGCTCGACACCGAGCCGGATCAGCAGCGCGCCATGTCGGCGATCAGCGTGGGCGGCCGGTTGCGCGAGCTGAGCGCGGGCCTGCTGGCGGCCTTCGCGACGTCTCTGGCGCTCATCGCGCTGGCCCTGGGCTGGGGCCTGGCACTGGGCGTCAGCACGGTCCCGGCGCCTGAGGAGTTCGCCGCGGTCCTGACGTTGTACGGCCTCGCGACGCTCGCCGGGGTCACACTCGGCGCGCTCACCAGCCGGGCGATCCTGCGCTCCCCCGCGATCTCCATCATGTCGCTGTTGCTGGGCTTCCTGGTCATGCTGATGCTCAGCGCCTCGCCTCTGTACTGGCTCACGGTCCCGGTCATCACCTGGATGAAGTCCGCGAACTCCGCCGAGCTGACCGCCCGGCTGCCTGAGCTCGCGACCATCTCGCTGGCGTGGTGCCTGCTCGGCCTGGCTTGTTACGCCTGGCTGCGCCGTACCCGACCCTGAAAACACGATGGGAACGTCACGCGTGCCCCTTTTAGCCGCTAGGTTAGTGAGTACTCACCCACCTATGAGGAGCAGGCGTCATGAAGGTGATCTGTGTCGGCGACAGCATCACGCGTGGTCAGGTCAGCGCGAACTACGTGAAAATGCTGGAGTCCAGGCTGCCGGGCACCACTGTGATCAACGCGGGCGTCAACTACGACGTCTCCGCCCATGTGCTGGACCGGCTCTCCGAGGTCGTCGACCAGGATCCCGACGTGGTCACCGTACTCATCGGCACCAACGACGCCACCGCCACGCTGGGCGAGACGACCGCCCGTAAGCTGCGCGACCGGTGGAAGCTGGCCGAGGACATCAGCCCCGACGGCTACGCGGCGAACCTCTCCGCCATCGCCACCCGGCTCAAGGACGAGACCCGGGCCCGCATCGCGCTGATCTCGCCGCCGGTGCTCGGCGAGGACCTCAATTCGGTGGCGCTGCGGCGGACGTCGGAGTTCGGGGAGATCGTACGTAAGGTAGCGGCCGAGCAGTTCGTGCAGTATCTCCCGCTCAACGAGCAGATGGTGGCGCACCTGGAGAAGGCGGACCGCAAGCCGCGCGTCCACTACCGGGCGGACAGCCTGCTGGCGCCCACCGCCGCGATGCAGCACTTCTTTCTCGGGCGCGGCTTCGACTCGATCGCCAAGAGCCGCGGCCTGCTGCTGACCACGGACACCGTCCATTTGAACAGCCGCGGCGCCGGGATGATCGCGGACCTGATCGAGGGCGTCGTACGATCTTCCTGAGCTTTCCTAGAGCTCTTCCCAGGGCTATTCGGCGGCGGCGAGCTGGCCGCAGGCGCCGTCGATCTCGCGGCCGCGGGTGTCGCGGACGGTCACCGGCACACCGTGGTATTCGAGCCGCCGCACGAACGCCCGCTCGTCTTCCGGCCGGGAGGCGGTCCACTTGGAGCCGGGCGTCGGGTTGAGCGGGATCAGGTTGACGTGCACCAGCTTGTTGCGTATCAGCTTGCCGAGCAGGTCGGCTCGCCACTCCTGGTCGTTGATGTCCTTGATCAGCGCGTACTCGATCGAGATCCGCCGCTTGGTCTTGGCCGCGTACGCCCAGGCGGCGTCGAGGACCTCCGACACCTTCCAGCGCGTGTTGATCGGCACCAGCGTGTCGCGCAGCTCGTCGTCGGGTGCGTGCAGGGACAGGGCGAGCGTGACCGGCAGGCCCTCGTCGGCGAGCTTGCCGATGGCGGGCACCAGGCCGACCGTGGAGACCGTGACGCCGCGCGCCGAGATGCCGAGGCCGTGCGGGGCGGGCTCCACCATCCGGCGTACGGCCCCGATGACCTGCTTGTAGTTGGCCAGCGGCTCGCCCATGCCCATGAAGACCACGTTGCTCACCCGCCCAGTGCCACCGGGCACGTCGCCCGCGGCCAGCGCGCGGGCGCCGGAGACCACCTGCTCGACGATCTCGGCGGTGGACATGTTGCGGGTCAGCCCGGCCTGGCCGGTGGCGCAGAACGGGCAGTTCATGCCGCAGCCGGCCTGCGACGACACGCACATCGTCACCCGGTCGGGATAGCGCATCAGCACCGACTCGACCAGCGCGCCGTCGAACAGGCGCCACAGCGTCTTGCGGGTGGTGCCGGCGTCGGTGGTCTGCTCCTTGACCGGAGTGAGCAGCGACGGCAGCAGCACCGACAGCTTGTCGCGGGCCGCCGCGGGCAGGTCGGTCATCGCGTGCACGTCGGCGTTCAGGCGCTCGAAGTAGTGGCGGGACAGCTGGTCGGCGCGGAAGGCCTTCTCACCGAGCTCCGTCACCGCCGCGCGGCGGTCGGGCATGGACAGGTCCGCCAGGTGCCGAGCCGGCTTGGCCCTGCGCGGCGCGACGAAGGTGAGCTGGCCTGGCTGCTGGGACACGTTCCTGCCTTTGCTTGGGTGGTTACCGACCAGGTTAGTGAACGTTCGGCCGCCAGGTGTCATTCCATGAGGGAGCTCCGGGTGGCGGAAGCTCTCGCATGAGGTTATGGGCCGATCTAGAGTGCATCTCGTATGGCGATTTTCCGGCCGGCTTCTGGCGAGGGGCAGACCGAGGTCGTCCTCACCGCCGGCAACCCGTACGGCAGCCGAACGCTCGTGGTCGAGCGGGACGAGGACGCCTCGGTAGCTTACCTGTGCTCGCCTGACGGCGCCGTGCACGGGGCTGTGTGGCTGGCCAACCACCGCCCCGCGCCCGAGGTGGTCGATCTGGCCAGGCTCAACTCCGGGCTGCCGCCGCTCATGCCCCGGCCCAACACCACGCACCCGGCCGGACGCCGGCCGCTCGGGCAGCTGACGGCGCTGTGGTTCGAGGAGGGCGACGGGGTCGCGGTCTATGAGGACGAGGACCTGCTGGCGGTCATCCCCGGGTGGGCCGACATGAGCAGGGGAATGCCCGGCTACGCCCGTGACGCCGTAGGTGAGACGCCGTTCGCCTGGGCGTTGTCCGAGGCGCTCGAAGGGCTGCGGCCGCGCATCTCCAACGCCAGGTCCTATTGGCGCTGGAGGCATGGGGAGGGGTCCTGGGCGTCGTTCCAGGAGTTCGTCATGGGGCATCTGGAACGGGGGCTCGGGCCGGCCGGACGCTACTGGGACGTGAGCGGGGCGCGGCTGCCGGCTGTCGGCGTCACCGAGCGGCCGCCGTACGGGCGTCGGGGGTTCACGGTGCTGTCGACGGTCGGGATGAGCTGCCAGCGGATGCCCACCGTCGAGCAGTGGATCGACCGGCCGGGCGCGTACGCCAGGATCGAGCTGGCCGTGGCCACCCGCGAGGATCCGCGCGAGGCGGCGCTGCTGCTCGTGTGGCTGTCGCAGTATCCGTGGCACTCGGTCACGTGGCTAGGGCACGGGCATACTGCCAAGTGGTATCACGAGCCGGCCACGTTCCCGCTGGGCCCGCAGTACGCGGGGGTCATGATGGTCGCCGACCCACCCGCCATGCCGGATTTATCAGGATTCGCCTTTGGTGGTGAGGCCGTCCGCTGGCTCTGGCTCCAGCCGATCACCATCGAGGCGATGGAAGAACACCGCCACTAGCGTCAGGGAACACGGAGACGCGTCAGAAGAACAGCGTCATCAGCAGCCAGACCGGCACCAGCGTGGTCACCAGCGAGTCGAGCCGGTCCATGAGACCGCCGTGGCCCGGCAGGAGCGTGCCCAGGTCCTTGATGCCGAGATCCCGCTTGATGATCGACTCGATCAGGTCACCGACGGTCGCCAGCACCGCCACGAGCGCGCCGATCAGGGCGCCCTGCCAGAGCTGCCCGTCCATGAGCCAGCTCACCAGCCAGGCGCCCACCGCCACGCACGCGATGATGGACCCGGCCATCCCCTCCCAGGTCTTCTTCGGGCTGATGACGGTCATCTGGTGCTTGCCGAACAGCACGCCCGCGATGTAGCCGCCGATGTCGCTGGCCACGGTCACCGCGATGAAGATGACCACCCGATCACGGCCGTCACCAGGCGCCAGCAGCAACGCCGCGAACCCGGCCAGCAACGGCGGATAGACCAGGATGAACACCGAAGCGGTCGTATCGCGTACGTAGCCGTCGGTGCCGTCACTGAACATCCGCCAGATCAGCAGGACGAAGACGACCACCACGAACGCGCCGAGCAGCCAGACGGGCCCGCCCCAGTAGGCACCGGCGAACATCGCGGCCATGCCACCGAGCAGGGGCACGGCCGGCACCTTGATGCCGCGGCTCCCGAACGCCTGGATCAGCTCCACGACCCCGACGCCCACGGCCCCCGCCAGCACCAGGAGAAAGAGTTCTTTGACGGTGTAGAGCGTGCCGATGACCAGCGCGCCCAACCCCAAGCCCACCGCTATGGCGGCAGGAAGGTTCCGTCCGGTACGGCTGCCGCCGCTCGGGCTGGTGCCAGCCGTACTTTCGTCCACAGATCTCTTCCCGGGTCTTCCATGAGCCACGGCCCCCGCCACCGGGCGAGGGCCGTGCGGCGCGCCGCTCAGACCTCGAGCAGCTCGGCTTCCTTGTGCTTGAGCAGCTCGTCGATCTTGGCGACGTGCTTCTGGGTGATGTCGTCGAGCTCCTTCTCCGCGCGGCGGACCTCGTCCTCGCCCGCCTCCCCGTCCTTGATCATCTTGTCGAGGATCTCTTTGGCGGAGCGGCGGATGTTGCGCACGGACACCTTGGCGTGCTCGCCCTTGTTCCTGGCGACCTTGATGTACTCCTTGCGCCGGTCCTCCGACAGCTCGGGGAACGACACGCGGATCACCGCCCCGTCATTGCCGGGGTTGACGCCCAGGTCGGATTCACGGATCGCCTTCTCGATCGCGGCCATCGAACCCTTGTCGTAGGGCTGGATGATCACCATGCGGGCCTCGGGCACATGGAACGAGGCCAACTGCTGGATCGGGGTCGGCGTGCCGTAGTACTCGGCATTGATCTTGTTGAACATCGAAGGGGTTACCCGGCCCGTCCGGATGCCCGCGAAGTCCTCCTTCGCGACCGTAACGGCCTTGTCCATCTTTTCCTCGGCTTCGAGGAGGGTTTCGTCGATCACAGCGGCTCCCTGTCTTCTAGCTGGCGATGTCGGGCGCGCTCCCTCATTTGCCTGCGGGACTCACCAGCGTGCCGATTTTCTCACCGCGGACCGCTCGCAGGATGTTGCCCTCGCCCATCAGGTCGAAGACGACGATCGGGAGGTCGTTGTCCTTGCACAGGCTGATCGCGGTGGCGTCCATGACCTGGAGGTCGCGGATCAGCACCTCGCCATAGTCGAGGTGGTCGAACCTGACCGCGTCGGGATTCTTCCGTGGATCGGAGTCGTAGACCCCGTCCACCTGAGTGCCCTTGAGCAGCGCCTCGGCGCCGATCTCCAGGGCGCGCTGGGACGCCGCGGTGTCGGTGGAGAAGAACGGCGAGCCGAGCCCGGCGCCGAAGATGACCACGCGCCCCTTCTCCAGGTGCCTGATCGCACGGCGCGGCAGGAACGGCTCGGCGACCTGCTGCATGGTGATGGCGGTCTGCACGCGGGTCTCGACGCCACGCCGCTCCAGGAAGTCCTGCAGCGCGAGACAGTTGATGACGGTGCCCAGCATCCCCATGTAGTCGGCGCGGGCGCGGTCGATGCCCTGCTCGGACAGCGCCGCGCCGCGGAACATGTTGCCGCCGCCGACCACCACCGCCACCTGCACACCCTCGCGTACGGCCTCGGCGATCGAGTCGGCCAGGTGGTCGACCACCAGCGGGTCGATCCCCAGCGGGTCGCCACCGGCGAACGCCTCACCTGACAGCTTCAACATGACCCGCTTCCACCGGAGCGGGTTCTGATACGAAGAAGCCGCCGACGTAGCTGGCTCCTGGTTCTCCTGCACGGCGGCGGCCTCCCTCTTAGGCGGTTCGATGGGCTGGAATTTCGTTCAAGCCTAAGCCTGGCCGACTTTGAAGCGAACGAAGGCCAGCACCTCGGCACCGTTCTCCTCGGCGTACTTGCCGACGGTCTTCTTGTTGTCCTTGACGAACGCCTGCTGGAGCAGGGTGAAGTCCTTGTACCAGCCGTTGACGCGACCCTCGACGATCTTGCCGATGGCGGCCTCGGGCTTGCCCTCCTCGCGCGTCATCTCCTCGAAGAGCTTGCGCTCCTTCTCGACGACGTCGGCGGGCACGGCCGCGGCGTTGAGGTACTGAGGGGCCATCGCGGCGGCGTGCTGCGCGATGTCCTTGGCGACCTCGGAGTTCGGCTTGTCGAGCTGGACCAGCACGCCGACGGCCGGCGGCAGCGCCGGGTCGGTGCGGTGCATGTAGGCGCCGATGTAGCCGCCCTCCAGCACCGCGAAGCGGCGGATCTCGATCTTCTCGCCCAGCGCGGCGTTGGCCTCGTCGAGGTACTCCTTGACGGTCTTGCCGTCGAAGGAGGACTCGAGCAGCGTCGCCACATCGGCCGGCTTGGTGGCCAGGATGTGCTCGACGACCTGGCCGGCCAGCTCCTGGAAGCGCTCGCCCTTGGCCACGAAGTCGGTCTCGCAGTTGAGCTCCAGCAGCGCGGCGGCGGAGTCGCCGTCCTGCTTGAGCGCGACCAGGCCGTTGGAGGCGGTGCGCGCCTCGCGCTTGCCCACGTCCTTGGCGCCCTTGAGGCGCAGCAGCTCGATGGCGCGGTCGATGTCGCCGTCAGCCTCTTCGAGCGCCTTCTTGCAAGACATCATTCCGGCCGCGGTGATCTCGCGAAGCCGCTTGACGTCGGCCATGTTCACGGAAGCCATTGCTTTTTTCCTTGTGGGATTTCGTCGTGGATCGGGTGGGCGCCGACCTTCCGGCACCCACCCTATGGTTCGAACGGCCGGCGGCTGCCGTACAGGAGCTCAAAGTCTTACCTGGTGAGCAGCCCTGCCTTCGCGGCCTTCCCGGCTCTTCCGGCCTTGCCGGGCGGCGGGGGTCTTGACCCCCGCCGCCGGGCTCAGCGTCTGCGATTTCCGCTCGGCCTCGCGTGCGGGTCACTCCACGGAGCCGGGCTCGGTAGGCGACTGCTCGCCACCTCGGTGTTTACCCGAGGTGTGAGCGGTCAGGCCTGCTGCTGCTCGGTCTCGCCCTCGGCGGCGGCCGGAGCGGCCTCAGCCTCAGCCGTGACCTCGGCCGGAGCCTCGACCTCAGCCTCAGCCTCAGGGGCGGCGGCCTCGGCCTCGGGAGCGGCGGCCTCGGCGGCCGGCTCAGGGGCGGCCTGCTCGGCGGCGCCCTGCTCGATGAGCTCGCGCTCCCACTCGGCCAGCGGCTCGGCGGCAGCGGGCTTCTCGTCACCGCGGGCGGCGCCCGAGCGAGCCATCAGACCGGCCGCGACACCGTCGGCGACGACCCTGGTCAGCAGGCCGACGGCGCGGATGGCGTCGTCGTTGCCGGGGATCGGGTAGTCGACCTCGTCGGGGTCGCAGTTGGTGTCGAGGATCGCGACGACAGGGATGCCAAGCTTCTTGGCCTCGCTGATCGCGATGTGCTCCTTCTTGGTGTCGACGATCCACACCGCGCTGGGCACGCGGCCCATGTCACGGATGCCGCCGAGCGTGCGCTCAAGCTTGTCCTTCTCACGCCGGCGCATGAGGAGCTCCTTCTTGGTGAGCCCCGAGGCGGCGACGTTGTCGAAGTCGAGCTCCTCGAGCTCCTTCAGACGCTGAAGCCTCTTGTGCACGGTGGAGAAGTTGGTGAGCATGCCACCCAGCCAGCGCTGGTTCACGTACGGCATGCCGACGCGAGCCGCCTGCTCGGAGATGGCCTCCTGCGCCTGCTTCTTGGTGCCGATGAACAGGATCGTGCCGCCGTGGGCGACCGTCTCCTTGACGAAGTCGTAGGCACGGTCGATGAACGACAGCGACTTCTGCAGGTCGATGATGTAGATGCCGTTGCGCTCGGTGAAGATGAAGCGCTTCATCTTCGGGTTCCAGCGGCGGGTCTGGTGCCCGAAGTGAACGCCGCTCTCGAGCAGCTGTCGCATGGTGACGACGGGGGCCATGTGATGGTCCTCCAGGTCTGGGCGCCCGTGCGGACGGGCGCGGTTCTCGGTTGTGCCGCGGCAGCCCAGTGGCTGTCGCCCTGATGCCCCGAACCCGCTCCAGCCGAGCCGTGGCTCGGACCGATGGGGCGGTCCGCGATGGGGCATGCGAAGTCGGCCTGTGATACACAGGCCACCCAAAAGTCTACCTCCCACGCCGCCCCGGCCTGACCGTCTCGGGTCAGCCCGCGTCGTGGTCCTCCGTGGGCAGCCCCGGCGCCGCCCTCCGCACATGCGGGAAGAGGTTGACCTGGGCCTCGGCGATCCTGGCACCGGGAGGCGCCGCCCGTTCATCGCGATGGCGCGCCAGGTACGGCTCGAACAGCTTCTCGACCTCGACATTGAGCCGCGCCATCTCCTCGGCGTCGAGCCGCAGCATCAGGCGGCTGAAGCGGGTCGCCTCGCGCCACTCCTCGGGCTCCTGGTCGATGTTCTCCAGCGCCCGCCGGGCCTCCTCGTCCGCTTCCTTGCGAAACGCCTGGATCAGCAGGTGCTTGGCCTCACGCACCTCCGGCTGATCGCCGGGCCGCACGCCGACCGACAGGGGCGTACCCGTCGGCTTCCAGGCCCGCTCCCGCCCGTCGCCGCGCGGGGGCGCATCCTCCACGAACCCGTACTTGGCCAGCATGCGCAGGTGGTAACTGGCGGCACTCGGAGTGATGCCGGCGACCTCGGCGACCTCGGTGGCGGTGGCGCTGCCGTCGACACCCAGCCGGTTCAGGATCGCCAGCCGGGCCGGGTGCGCCAGGGCCCGCATCGCCTTGGGGTCACTGAGGCTCTCCCGCGTCATGGCACCAAGGTACCCGGAAGTGATGTGAAGTATTGCCTTCATAACTCTGAAGGGTTACTTTCATAGTTATGAAGCATTCCCTTCACGAATCGGCTCCACCTCGCGATCCCATCGCACCCGGAGGCGCGACATCACTCGCGGACGCAGCCTCACCTGGGGACGCCCCGCCAGCGCCAGACCTCACCCCGCTCCTCAAACAGCGCGACTATCGACTGCTCTGGACCGCTCGCACCATCTCCGTAACCGGCTCCGAGGTGTCCAAGCTGGCCGTGCCGCTGACCGCGGTCACCCTGCTCGCCGCCTCCCCCATGGAAATGGGCCTGCTCACTGGGGCGGCCTCACTACCCGCCCTGCTCCTCGGCCTCCAGTCGGGCGCGATCGCCGACCGCCTCTCGCGCCACCGCCCCCTCATGATCGCCTGCGAACTCGTCTCCTGCGCCGCCGCGCTGACGGTCCCTGTGGCCTGGCTCCTGGGCGTACTCAATGCCTTTTGGCTCATCGTCGTCGCCCTGGCCATCGGCTCAGCAGGCGTGTTCTTCAGGGCCGCGAACTTCCCGCACGTGGCCGCGATCGTCCGCCCCGAGCAACGAACGGAGGCCATGGCCGGCTTCCACGCCTCCTACTCAGTGGCTTCCGTGGGCGGCCCCGGCCTGGCCGGGCTCCTCGTACAACTGCTGACGGCCCCGCTGGCGGTGTTCACGGAGGCGCTGTCGTTCCTGGCCTCGGCGCTGCTGCTGCGCTCGATCCGTACCCCGGAGAAGAACGAGCCGGCCCCCTCCCGAGGCATGTGGCGAGACGTGACCGAAGGGCTCCGCGTCAGCGCCACCAATCCCGTACTCCGTGCCCTCCTCGGCGCAGGCGTCACCATCAACTTCTTCGCCCTGGCCTACACGGCCGTCTACATGCTGTACATGGTGAACACCCTCGGCATCCCCAGGGGCCTCATCGGCGCCCTCATCGCCCTCGGCGGCGTCGGCGGGCTCATCGGCGCCTGGATCACCACCCGCGCCGCCAAACGCTACGGCGAGAACCGCGTGCTCCTCGTCTCCGTACTCTTCTTCCCGATCGAATTCCTGGCAGTGGGCCTGCTCAGCGGACCCCTCTGGTGGAAGCTGGCTCTGCTCACGCTCACCGGCATCGTCACGGGTGGCGTCGTAGTTGCGTTCGCGACCTGCATGGGCGCGATCGTCCTGCGCGAAACCGCCCCCGAACTCCGTGGCCGCGTCAATGCCACCATGACGTTCGCCGTACAGGGTGTCATGGCTCTTGGCGGCCTCGCGGGTGGCGCGCTGGCCGAGTTCGCGGGCCTGCGTCCCGTCATTCTCGTCTCAGCGGTCGGCATCGCACTCAGTACGGTCTGGATCTGGACCTCTCCCCTGCGCCCTGGCCGCCGCCATCGCTTCGCGGACCCCACTGACCCGGCATCGACCCAGCCCTCGCCAGAGCCCTCGAAGTCCTGACCCTTCCAGACGAGAACACCTCGTCCAGTGCCATCCCCTGATGTTCCCCACCGAACTGACGCACCATGACAACCGACGTTCACCGTCCGCCCGACGCACCGTGGCGACCGACGTTCACCGTCCGCCCGACGTTCACCGTCCGCCCGACGTTCACCGTCCGCCCGACGTTCACCGTCCGCCCGACGTTCACCGTCCGCCCGACACACCGTGACGACCGAGCATCAACCTGACGGCCCAGCTCTGCGAACACCGCAGCATGGAGCATCCAGCGCCGCCATCCGTGACATACGGCTCAGGCAGCTACACCCCAGCCTCAGCCACCAACCCTTCGAGCGCAGTCCTTCAGCCACCGACGTCCGTGGTCAGTACAGCTAGATCAGCTCGCCTGCCAGTAGGTCCATAAGCAACCCGTCGTGAAACTCTCCAGTCGCCGGATCCCGCTCATAGGCCCGCATAATCCCCACCCGCTTGAACCCCACCCGCTCGTAGGCATTGATGGCCACCGTGTTGTGCGCCGCAGGATCGATGGTCAGCCGGTGATGCCCCCGCTCCTCGATCAACCATCGCGCCAACGTACGAACGGCTTCCTGCCCGAACCCACGTCCGTGCCACCGCGGTCCGAGGAAGATGTCGATCCCCGAGCTGCGATACATCGGATCCTCGACTTCCTCGTACTGGATGGCCCCGATCACCTCGCCACTGACCGTGATGGCCAGCATGTCGTCGAACTCATCGACCGGCCCCCACCACTTGGTCACCTCCGGCGTCCCCGCGATCTCCCGCAGCCGCGCCTCGTCATCCCGTACGACGTCCCGCAGGATCACCCGGGACCCACGCAGCTCAACCATGCCGCCTCCCCAACCCGCCCGCGCCACGATGCCAGCAGTTATCCACAGGCTTACCGACCCGCGCCCTCCTTTTCCACAGAATTACGTTCGCCCCTCCGACCGCCCCCACCTCTCCCGCAAACTCACCGCATGCCCATCCACCCCACCCCCCACGGTTCGTCACCACTCACCCACTCCAACCCCACCCCTCCAGCACCGCTTCACTCCCACCCCACTCCTCCCAACAGCCACTCCAGCTCCAATTCCCCACGCCCCTTCAACCACCAAAACCCCACAACTCACCCCCACCCCTTCAACCACGAAAAGCACGAAAACCCCACAATCCACCGGCACCCCTGCGATGGCAGCAGGTCAACACATCCCCCACCGACAAAGCTCCTCCGGAGAGGCGCGTCTTCAGGCCCGATGACGCTTCTGACCGCCCTCCTCGCCCTCGCCATTCCTCTGATCCCCTTGGCACTCGCAAGCCCCGCCGCCGCCGACCGCCCCACCTGGCGATGGCCACTGGACGGACACCCCAGAGTCCTCCGCCAGTTCGCACCCCCACCCGAGCCATGGCTGTCGGGCCACCGGGGCATCGACCTCGGCGCCCCACCCAGCACCCCTGTCGTAGCCGCAGGCCCAGGCATCGTCCGCTTCGCCGGCCCCCTCGCGGGCCGGGGTGTGGTCACCATCGAGCACACGGACGGCCTACGCACGACGTATCTGCCGGTCAACGCATCAGTACGCCGGCACCAGCGCGTAACGCCCGGCACCCGCCTCGGAGTCATCGAACGCCCAACTGGCCACTGCCGAGAATCCTGTCTTCACTGGGGCCTCCTGCGCGGCTCCCACTACCTCGACCCCTTGCTCCTCCTCGGCCGAGCCCACATCCGCCTCCTCCCTTACTGGAACCTGGACGCCCTGGGCACCGCCGCCCTCTGGACGCAGCCACCACCCTCAAGCACCAAACGCCTCCACCCGGCACCCACCGACATGGCTCCCTCTACGGCAACAACGGCAACCACCCGACCGCTGACATCGCCACCTCAGTCAGGTCGCACCCCTGCGCCCGGCCCCACCGTTTCGAGCGGACCCACCTGGCCCCCCGCCGCCAACTCCGCCTTCCGCTTCGCGGCACGTTCCGCCTCGACACCCGCCATCTCAGTCATCAGCGTGGGCACGCTGTTCAGCGCATTACTGCTGTTGACCCTGATCCGCCGCCATCGAAGTACACGCACGCAGCACCCGCGCACCACACGAGGTCAGCACCGCAAACAGCAGCGCAATCGACCCCCACGAAAGCGCCGACGCAGAGCCAGGCCCACCAAGCGATAACCCTTGGACCCGGAACCCAGGCCCCGTTGGACCCGAGCCCACTCCCCCACTGGGCCCCGAACCGATGTCCGGTCACGCCCTGGGGTGTGCCTGGCGGTATGCCGTGCGGAGGCGCTCGATCGAGACGTGCGTGTAGATCTGGGTGGTGTGCAGCGATGCGTGTCCGAGAAGCTCCTGGACGCTGCGCAGGTCGGCGCCGCCTTCTAGCAGGTGCGTCGCCGCGGTGTGTCGCAGCCCGTGCGGGCCCATATCCGGTGCTCCCTCGACCTCACGCAAGCGAGCGTGCACCACCCGGCGCACTGTACCCGCGTCGATCCGCCCGCCTCGTACCCCAAGAAACACCGCCGCCCCCGAGCCAGCGCGGATCCACCGGGGGCGTCCGTGGACGCACCATCTGTCCAGAGCACGAAGCGCGGGCAACCCGAACGGCACCGACCGTTCCTTACGGCCCTTGCCCAGCACCCTGATGACGTGCCGATCCCGATCGACATCGTCGACGTCCAGCGCGCACAGCTCACTCACTCGCACCCCCGTGGCGTAAAGCAGCTCCAGGATGGCCTGATCCCGCAGTTCCTTGGGCTCTCCGTCCGACGGCACTTCAAGGGTGGCCTGAGCCTGCTCCAGATCGAGTACGGCAGGCAACGGGCGGGGAGCCTTGGCACTGCCCAACAGCAGGCCGGGGTCGTCCGGCAACCAGCCTCTGCGATGGCAGTAGGCCGTGAAGGTACGTACGCAGGCGGTCCTGCGCGCCAGCGTCGCCCTCGCCTTACCGTCGGCATGCTGCTCGGCCAGCCATTCGCGCAACGTACTGATATCAAGACCGTGGAGCCGACCGTCCAGGTGCTCGAACAGGGCCGTGACGTCGGAGAGATAAGCACGCACGGTATGCGGTGACAGGTCTCTTTCAAACCGCAAGTACCTGCCGAATTCGGCTGTCACCTCATCCGCCCCCAGCCACCCGTCGGCCACAAGCGCCTCCCCTCTCACAGACGCCGACCGCTGCCGGAGCCGTGCGCACCAGGCGATCGACAGTCCACGGCCGGGCTTGTACCCGTATATCGGCCTACCGTCGCCTCGCTTCTTTCACCTTTGCACATTGGTCCACGACCAGCAGCCGACCGATGGGGCGGTGTCTTGTTGGTCGCGGATCGATGACGACCCGCGGAGTGGCGCGGTTTCTCGGCCACTCGGACCCGATCCTCCCTGGTAGCAACCAAGCCATGCGGCGAGCTCGTGGATCCACCACTGGGTGGGACACCACCCGCCGTTTCCTGGCCGGAAGCAGCCCAGATCGCGATCACGCGCCCGCGCCCGCTGGGCCCACCCTCGATGATCCCTTGCTCGCGGCAGCGCCTCGCCCGTAGAGGGATGAGCAACCCATGCTCCGCCAGCGGCTGTCAGTGCCATCTGCGCCGGCCGCCCGGCAACCCCAGCCAGAGACCTTGGATGCGTTGGAGTTCGCCGTTCTTGGGGAGGGCCGTTGGGTGCTGCCCCTTGGAGAGGGGCGTTGGGTGCTGTCCCTTGGAGAGGGAAGGCGAGCGCCCGCCCCGCGGTGCTCGGTCGTGGATCGCGGGGCGGGCGCTCGTTCGGGGGCCGCGGGCGGGAGCGGGTCCGCCCGCGACGGTGGGAGGGTCAGGAGCTCGCGACGGTCGTAAGGCCGGCAGCCTTTGACGGTGGGAAGAGTCGGGAGCCCGTGACGATGGGGAGGAGCGGGGAGCCCGTGACGGTGGGAATGAGCGCGAGTTCGGGACGGTGGGAAGGGTCAGGAGCAGGTGGCGTTGGTGGGCTGGGCGGCCGGTCCGTTGACGGTGAAGCCGACGGCGACCGACGCGCCGGGGGCGAGGTTCTTGGCGTAGTCGGGGCCCTTGGCGGTCCACGTGGTGCCCGACTGGGTCACGACCGCGTTCCAGCCGTTGACCAGCGTCACTCCCGACGGGAACGTCCAGGTGGCGGTCCAGTCGCTGATCGTGCTGGTGCCGGTGTTCTTCACCGTCAGCTCGCCCTGGAAGCCGCCCTGCCAGGAGTTCGTCTGCTTGTACGTCACCGTGCACTGCCCGGGAGGGTTGGGCGTGGGCGTATCGGAGGGCTGCCCGGTGCCGCCGGTCGGCGGGATCAGGTACGGCTGGAGGATGGCCTGCTTGGCCTGGTTGACGGTGGTCCAGTCGTCGTTGAGGATGCCCCCTGTGTCACCGGAGTTCGGGTTCCACGACCAGTAGGTGAACGACATCCCGTTCACCCCGGTACCCGTGTACTTCAGGAGCTCCTGCAGCCAGATCTTGTCCACGTTCGCGGCCAGAGTGGTGCCGAACTCGCCGATCATGATCGGCGCGATGTTCTGCTTGTACAGGTAACCCCAGTACTTGTCCCAGATGGCCGGCAGGTTGGCGGGGTAGTCGGGGGCGTCGAACCAGGTCTGGTGGTAGACCGAGGTCGCATAGTCGTGGGGCGAGTAGACCAGGCGGTTGGCCACGTTGAGCCGTACCGGATACTGGCCCGCCTTCGACAGGTTCCCGCCCCACCAGCCGCAGTCCTCGTCGTTGCTGGGATCGCCGTCCCACACGTTGGACAGACCGCCGCTCGGGCAGCTCACGCCCTCCACGAAGATCAGCCAGTTGGGGTTGACCGACAGGACCGCGTTGCCGGCCCGCTCGGCGGCCAGCCGCCAGTCGCGGGCCTGGTCGCCGCAGCCCCAGCAGGAGCCGGTCGCGTTGGGGTTGGTGCCCTCGGCGTGCGGCTCGTTGTGCAGGTCGGCGCCGATGACGGTGGGGTTGTTCGCGTAGTGCTGGGCCAGCGCCTTCCAGTCGTTGATCCAGGTGCTCTCCGGCGTGGCGGAGACGTACCAGAGCGCGGACTGGCCCGCGGCGGTCGGGCGGTGGCGGTCGAGGATGATCCGCATGCCCTTGCCGCCCGCGTACGCGATGATCTTGTCCAGGATCTGCAGCGGCGACAGGCCGATCAGGTCGGGGTTGACGTAGTCGTTGATGCCGGTGGCCGTGGCGCCGGACTTGAGCGCGTCGTTGGAGTACGGCACGCGGATCGTGTTGTAGCCCAGCGAGGCCATCTTGTCGAGGTGGCCCTTCCACGGAGTGCTCGACCACAGGCCGTGGAAGGTCCGGTTGTCGGTCTCCATGCCGAACCAGTTGAGGCCGGTCAGGCGCACGGTCGCGCCCGTGCTGTCAACAATCTTGTTGCCGCTGGTGTGCAGGTAGCCGGTGCCCGTGCCGGCGGCCGCGCCTGCCGGGGCGACCGTGGTCACCGCGACAGCGACTGCCGCTCCGGCCACCAGCGTGGCCAGGGCGGCCGTCAGCGCCTTGGACAAGTGCATGGGGGTGCCTTTCGGAGAGGGAGAACGCGGCGTCATGCTCGGCTGCCGTCTTCACACTCGTCAACGCACCGTGGGTTCTATGGCTGTGACCAGGCAGAATGCTTGAAAGTTTCACTGGGCAAACTAGCGCTCGGGAGCGGGCAACAACCGGCGGATGCCCGCGGCCACCCTCCGGCCGATCAGGTCGCCAGGAGCTTGACGATCGCGACGACGCCGATGCAGACGATCACGCCGCGCAGGATCGGCGCGGGCAGCCTGCGGCCCAGGCGTGCGCCGAAGAAGCCGCCGATCATCGAGCCCAGCGCCACCAGCAGGGCGGCCTGCACCGCAACAGCTCCAGCAGGCGCGGCCAAACCAGCGCCCCGAACGCCGCCGGGCCATGGGGCCGCCGAGCGGCGGCGCGCGTCCGCTTCCAGTGAGCCACCGTGAACGACCGCCAGGCCGGCAGCGACTCCCCCGACAGCAAGACCCGATAACCCGCGCCCCCGACCCGATCCGCAGCTGGGTCAGCAGACCGGCCCGCCGCGCCACGCCACGCCACGCCTCGGGCTCACGGGCGAACCGCTTGGCCGACCAGACCTGGTCGTCCTCCCCGGTCACCAGCAGCACCGGCCCGTTGATCCGCTCCACCGGAATCGCCGCCGCCGCAACAGCATCGGATCGGAGGCTGCGTTCGTAGATCGGGCGAAGCGGTGCGAGCCGTCGTGAGTGGCGTGGTCATCCGGGACATAAGACACCGGGTGGCCGCCCAGGGGCCAGATCGGTAGGCGTTTCGCCCCTTCGCCCCTTCGCCCCTTCGCCCCTTCGCCCCTTCGCCCCTTCGCCCCTTCGCCCCTTCGCCCCTTCGCCCCTTCGCCCCTTCGCCCCTTCGCCGGGCAGTATCGCTTACGGTCATGGGCGGCTCGTTGGCACATGGGTGTGGACTGCCCGCAGGAAGTTCACGCATCGTCGGGTGAAGGTGGGAGATCGTCGTCATCGGTTAGGTCTGAGGGGTACTGCCTAGGAGGTGCTGTTTCGTCGGCTTTCACGTACGTCTTTGGTGGCGTTTTGCGGGTTCGCCAGCCCTTGGCCACTCGTTCTACGTAGCCTGCGGCGGCCAGGCCGCCCAGTGCGCTCAGGGCCGTGTCCAGAGAGACTCCGGCCGCTACGGCGATGGAGGCGGGGCCTGCGGCGCCGCGTGTGGGGATGGCGTCGAGGACCCGGCTGGTTGTCTCGCTCAGCGTGTCTCGTGGGACGACCGGGCCGCGAGTTTGGGGGGCTAGGTCATCGCCTATCGAACCGACCAGGTCGATCACTTCCTCGGGCGAGGTGACGCAGACGGCCTTGCGTTCGCGAAGTAGGCGGTGGCAGCCGGCCGACATGGTGGAGGTGATCGGGCCTGGCACGGCCGCCAGGTGGCGTTGCAGTGACAGAGCGTGACCGGCTGTGTTGAGTGCGCCGCTGCGGAGTGCCGCCTCCACTACGACGGTGCCTCGTGACAGGGCGGCGATCAGGCGGTTCCTGATGAGGAAGCGCGCACGGGTGGGGTGTACGCCGGGAGGGCACTCGCTGACTACAACGCCCTGGTCGCGGGCGGCTGCGAACAGTTCGTGATGTCCGGTCGGGTAGCTGACGTCGACGCCGCAGGCCAGGACGACGACCGTCGGGGAGTCGGCGGCCAGGCTGCCGCGATGGGCCGCGCCGTCGATCCCGAACGCGCCGCCCGAGACCACTGTCCAGCCGGAGTCACTGAATCCCACGGCGAACTGAGCCGCGACGTGCACACCATACGCCGTGGCAGCCCGTGCGCCGACTACGGCGATCGATCGCAGGCAGGAGAAGCGCAGGTCGGCCGAGCCGTGGAGCCACAGGCCGAGCGGGCGGCGCGGTCCGAGTTGGTCCAGCTGAGTAGGCCATTCTGGGCTGCCGGGGATGATGAATCTGGCGCCGCTTCGTTCGCCGTTGGCGAGGTCGGCTGCGGGATCGGCGGACTCCAGACGGGCGCGCCAGGCGCGAAGTCGCTGGGTGAGCTCTGTTATGCGGCGCTCTGTGAGGGCTGTGCCGAGTTGCTGGGCGAGGCCTGTGACGTGTTGCTGAGTGGAGTCGGAGATCCGTTGCTGAGGGATGGTCGTCGTTCCGCATTGCCCCCCGGAGTCTGTGCTCTGCCTCTGGATGGGATTGTCTCTGAGTTGCCAGCTTGGGTCATTTGGCGGACGTTTAGTGAGGTCGGCTGCGATGTGCCGCCACGTTGGGTCCGCGATGTGTTGCTGAGTGGGGTCCGGAAGGTGTTGCCGGGTGGGGTCCACCAGTTGGTGCTGGGTGGCGTCCGGGAGTTGCTGCCCGCTGGGGTCCGCCAGTCGGTGTTGGGTGAGGTCCGGGAGGTACTGCCCGCCGAGGTCCGCCAGTCGGCGTTGGCTGGGGTCCGGGATGTGGTGGTCTTGGGTTACCTGGGTGATGAAATCGGGCGGGAGGGTCTCCGTGCGTACAGCGTCGATTGCTGCCTCGGCGCCACAGCAGGCGACGAGGCGACCCATCGTCGGGTCTCCAGCGTCGGCCACGCGCATGAGGGCGGCCCTCGCCTCCACTTCTGCTCTCGTCATCGACGCTCCTGAGGGGTGGGAATGTGGGCTTCGGGTGCGCCGGGCCTCGGTGGTGGCTGCGCGGCGGGTTGAGGGGTCACGTGTTCACCCCCAGCCACAGTGCGAGAGCTGTCGACGTTTCCGCGTCTTCGGGATGGGGTTTGGCGGCCAAGTCCGTAAGGGTCCACGCGACTCGTAGGACGCGATCGAGGCCGCGCGCGCTGAGGGTGCCCGAGTCGAGGGCGGCCGTCATGCACTTCATGGCGGCATCTGAAGGGCGGTAGTCGGCGTGGAGGGCGGCCGACGGGATTTCGGCGTTCGTGCGCCAGGCTGTGCCGGCCAGGCGTTTGGCGGCTCGTTGGCGGGCTGCCAGCACGCGCTCGGCCACGATCTTGCTCGGTTCGACGAACTGGCGGTCGGCCATGAGCTCGCGTCTGGACGTACGGGCGACTGTGACCTTCATGTCTACGCGGTCGAGAAGCGGGCCGGACAGTCTGGCCAGGTAGCGGCGTCTCATCGTGGGTGAGCACTGACAGCTTTCCCCCTGGTCCTGGGGCTGGGCGCAGGGGCAGGGGTTGGCCGCGAGGACGAGCATGAAGCGGGCCGGGAAGGTGACGGAGCCCGCTGATCTGCACACCGTCACGCGACCGGCCTCCAGGGGCTGGCGGAGGGAGTCGAGGATGTGGCGGGGGAATTCGGGGGCTTCGTCCATGAACAAGACTCCCCGGTGGGCGAGGGAGACCGCGCCGGGGCGTATGACGGTGCTGCCGCCGCCGATGATGGCCGCCGCCGTGGCGGTGTGGTGAGGGCTGACGAACGGTGGTCTGCTCAGCATGGGGCTGCTGGGCGGCAGTACGCCTGCCACCGAGTGGATGGCCGTCACCTCAAGAGCGTGGTCCAGCTCCAGCTCGGGGAGGAGTGTGGGCAAGCGTTCGGCGAGCAGGGTCTTGCCTGTGCCGGGCGGGCCGAGCATCCAGAGGTTGTGGCCTCCCGCCGCGCATATCTCGAGTGCTCGGCGGGCGACTGGCTGGCCGGCCACGTCGGACAGGTCGACGGCGGGCTGGATGATCGGCTGAGGCGGCTCTGGAGCGTCTTGGATGTGCCACTCGGGCAGGTCGTCTCCCCGTCGTAGCCACTCCACCAGCTGGCGCAGGTCGGTGAACGGCGCCACCTTGACGTCGGGCACCAGCGCCGCTTCCGCCGAGTTCGCGGCGGGGACGACCACCGTGACGTCTCCGTGCTCGGCCGCGCCCAGGACCGACGGGAGAACGCCACGCACGGGTCTCAGGCGTCCGTCGAGGCCGAGTTCGCCGAGGAAGAACGGCTCCGCGACCCGGTCAGCGGGGACCACCCCGGCGGCGCCCAGTATGGCCACGGCTATGGCGAGATCGAACTGACTGCCACGCTTGGGGAGGCTTGCGGGGAAGAGGCTTACTGTTATCCGGGCGTCTGGCCAGGGGAAATGGCTGTTGACCATCGCCGATCTGACCCGTTCTCTGGCCTCGCTGAGTGCCATGTCCGGCAGGCCGATGAGGTGGATCCCCGCCAAGCCGTTGCCCACGTCGGCTTCCACTTCCACGCTGCGGCCTTTGACGCCGACCAGGGCCACGCTGCGGGTCCTCGCGACTGCCATCTCAGATCGCCCCCCGTACGTGCTGGAGGGAGTAGTCCCCGGCGAAGCGCTCCAGGGCGATCACGTCGATTCTGACCGTGTCGAAGGCACGGGGCTGGGTCATGAGCCATTTGGCGGCGAGCATGCGGAGCTTGGCCAGTTTGGCCGGTCGTACCGACTCCAAGGCTGTGCCGTGTGATCGGCTGGATCTGGTCTTGACCTCTACCACGACCAGGTTGGGGCCGTCCTCGGCGATGACGTCGATCTCGCCGTGGCGGCAACGCCAGTTGCGTTCGATGATGGTCATTCCCTCGGCTTCCAGGTAGTTGACGGCGAGCTGCTCGCCGTGTTTGCCGAGGTCGTTCCTCGCGGCCATGTGGCACCTCCGGGCCCTGACTTTCGCGGATCGGGGATGGGCGATTGGGGCCGAGCGAGGTTCTGTGGACAGAGGGGGCTGTGGGTCCGGGGGGTTGTGGATAAGTCGGGGACGGGGTTGGGCATCTGGCACCGCGCCGGGTGAGGTGCGCTTCCGCTCCGGCTGGCCTCGCCGGCTGGCCGCTCCGGATGGCCTCGCCGGGTGATCCACCAGCCCTGAGTGAGCCGACCCAGGTGATCCATCCGCCCAGAGTGAATCGGTCCAGGCAGCTCACCCACCCTGAGTGACCTGTGGCAGGTGCGGGTGGTCAGTGGCGGTGGGTGCGGGTGACCCGTGGCGGCTGCGGGTCGGCCGTGGCGGGTGACTGAGGGGAGTGCGGGTGGCTTGGGGCGGTGCGGGTGGCAGCACGAGTGCGGAAAACGGGGGAAGCGCAGGTGGCTTGGGGCAGTGCGGGTGGCAGCGCGAGTGCGGGTGTAACTGCGGGTGCCGGGTGACTGCGGGAAGCGCGGGTGGCTTGGGGCGGTGCGGGTGGCGTGGTGGGTGAGCTGCGCTAGTTAGCGTGAGAGGCCGCCGAGATGAGCGAACAACCGTCCGGGTACGTGAATCGGGCGTTCGATTACGCTTGTCCGCCGTTCCAGTCCGCACTACCGTGCCGCAGTGGATCTCTTCTCACGCTCTTGGACGGCGTTGCGTACGGCGGTCGCCGCAATCTCGGATGAGGACTTCGAGCGGCCGTCCGGTTGTGTCGGCTGGCTCGTTCGAGACCTGGTGTGCCACCTGGTCATCGACGCCCAGGACGTACTGATCACGCTGGTCACGCCCGCCGAAACCGAGCCGACCGTGGACGCGGTCACCTACTGGAACCTTGTCGAGCCCCCGACCGGCGAGGACCCGCTCGATGCGCTGATCCCCCGGCTGGCCGCCGCGTATGGCGAGCCGTGGTTGCTCAAGTTCCATCTCGACGACGTCGGTTCCGCCGCTGGTCGTGCTGCCGAACTCGCCGATCCCGCCGTGCGCGTCAGTACCCGCGACGAGGTGCTGACCGTCGGCGACTATCTGTCCGCGTACGTGCTCGAATGGACCTTGCACCACCTCGACCTGATCGCGCATCTGCCGGCGGCCGCCGAGCCGCCCACCGAGACCCTCGTGGCGGCACGCGCGTCGCTGGAGAAGATCGGCAAGACCTCGTTTCCCGCCTCGTTCTCCGACAAGGACGCGCTGCTGATCGGCACCGGACGTCGTATGCCGACCGACGCGGAGAAGGCCGCGCTGGGTGATTTCGCCGCTAAGCTCCCGCTTATCCTCGGCTGAGCGGTTCACTGTGGGCTACAGCCCGTGGGGTCTACGGCCCCTGGGGGTCCACGGGCCATCAGGTCTACGGGCCATCGGGAGACGGCCATGGAGAGGGCCACGGAGAGGGCTACGGGGCCGGGCAGGGGGGCCGTGCTTGGGCCCATGAGGGGCTGGCGCCGTAGCGGGTGGCCATATGGGATCTCGCGAGTGCCTATGAGGAAGAGACCCAGGCGGGTGGCCAAGTTGTTGCGGTGCCCAGTGGTTGGCTGCGGGTAGGCCCGGCGCGGCTGTGGATTGGCCCGGTCGATGGGCCCTGACAACCGGGCGGTTCGTCACGGGCGAACGTGCGAGGAACCACGGTGTCGACCCCCAAGTGGATGGGTGGCCCAGGGGGCAGGCGGCCTGGTGGGTGACCGTGTGGCTGCGGTTCCCGGCGGCAGGCTACGGGTAGGCCCCGGCGGGTGATTGTGGATTGGCTATGGCAGCCAGGCAGTCGGTTATCCGTGGGCGCGCGGGAACCGGGGCGACTGACCCCCGAGTGGGTGTGGCCCAGCAGGGGGCGAGCTGCCGTGGCTGCGGTGCCCGGCGACTGACGGCAGGCAGGCCCCCTGCGGCGCGGCTGTGGATCGGCCTGGTCGATGACCCCTGACAGCCAGCCAGTTGGTCACGGGCGGACGTGTAAGGAACCGGGGTGACTAACCCCCGAGTGAGTGAGTGGCTCCCAGCGGGCGTCCATCAGACAGCCACCCCGTACGAACATCCTCAAAAAGCGCCTACCCCGAGAACCCCTCCTTCGGCATCTCCAGGTCGGCCTTGGCCAGTTCTTCGACGTTGACGTCCTTGAACGTGACCACCCGCACATTCTTCACAAACCGCGCCGGCCGGTACATATCCCAAACCCAAGCATCCTGCATCTTCACATCGAAGAACACGTCCCCGTTCTCCGCGGTCCGGACGTCGAGGTCTACCGAGTTGGTCAGGTAGAAGCGCCGTTCCGTCTCCACGACATACGTAAACAGCCCGACGACATCGCGGTATTCGCGGTAAAGCTGCAGCTCCATCTCGGTTTCGTACTTTTCGAGATCCTCTGCGCTCATCGCGGTCCTCCTGTCGTACCGGTCTTCCGGTTCGCCTGGTCAGGCAACCCCGGCCCCCATTTCATTTTCCCCCATCTCCCTGGCCACCGTGACGAAGGAGTAACGATGGTGGGAGCACGGCCCGTTCGTCTCCAGCGCCAGCCGATGTCCTGGGGTGACGTACCCCTTGTGCTCGGCGAAGCCGTAACCCGGGAACTCGGCGTCCAGTTCGATCATCATGCGGTCCCTGGTGACCTTGGCCACGATCGAGGCCGCCGCCACACAGGCGGCCACCTGGTCCCCCTTCCACACCGCCAGCGAAGGCGCCGGCAGGCCCGGGACGGGGAAGCCGTCCGTGAGGATGTACCCCGGGTCACAGGTCAACCGCGCGACGGCCCGGCGCATTCCGGCCACGTTACTCTTGTGCAGCCCCCGCGCGTCGATCTCCGCCGGGGGAATGACGACGATCCCGACGTGCGCCGAGTCCATGATCAGGTCATAGAGCCGTTCTCGTACGGCCGGCACCAGCAGTTTCGAGTCGTTGAGACCCTCGATCGGCCTGCGCAGGATGGTCGCGGCGACCACCAGCGGGCCGGCGCAGGCCCCCCGGCCTGCTTCGTCGACGCCGGCGATCGGGGTCAGGCCACGGCGGGCCAATGCCCGCTCATAGGCATAGAGTCCGGAATCACGCCGGACAACGCTGGGCCGAGGGCGGAACGCAACTGTCATGACAAGAGGCAGCGTACGCCCCAATCGCCGCAAACCGCGACCGGGAGCCGCCGCTATTTGACCTTGGCGAAGGTGTCAGGGTGCATGAAGATGCTGCCTCGCGACAGCGGCCAGTAGCGCATGATGGCCTTGCCGACCACCGCGTCCTCTGAGATGAACCCGCCCCCGGGCTCCTCGACGTGGCTGCGCGAGTCGGCGGAGGCGCTGCGGTGGTCGCCCATCAGCCACAACTTGCCCGGCGGCACGGTGTACTTGAACGTGTCGCCCGATGGGAAGTCGCCCGGATAGAGGTAGGACTCCTCGTCCAGCGCCGTGCCGTTGACCGTCACCCGCTTCTTGGCGTCGCAGCAGGCCACCTTGTCACCGCCGATGCCGATGACCCGCTTGATGGTGTCCTCGCCGTTCCAGCCCTTGAACACGATGATGTCGCCGCGTTCGGGCTTGCCCGAGAGCTTGTTGACGAACACCCGGTCGTTGATCAGCAGGGTGTTCTCCATCGACTCCGACGGGATGTAGAACGATCCGACGACATACGCCTGCAACAGCAGCGCGATGCCGACGCCGAGGACCAGCAGCAGGATCGTCTCGCGGAAGCCGCCCTTTTTCTTCTTCTCCCCCGCCGCCGCCTTCTTGGTGAAGGACATCAGGGCCTCCTGCTTCGCCTGCGCCGACGGATCAGCACCAAGGGTAGTGCTCCCGCGAACCCGGCGACCAGCGGGACGGAGCCGCCCAGCGCCTGCAACGCCGGCTGCGCGAACGTGTCGGGGATGGGCAGCGTGGTCGCCCTGTTGAACGGCCATACGATGACGAACGCCCGCCCGACCACCTGGCCCACGGGAATCGAGCCGCCGCCCGGGTCACCCTGGTGCGAGCGCGAGTCGAGCGACACCGAGCGGTGGTCGCCCATCACCCACAGCCGCCCCTCAGGCACCTTGATGTCGAAGAACTTGTCGGAGGGCACATTGCCCGGATAGAGATAGCTACCCTCGTCGATCGCCACGCCGTTGACCGTGATGCGCCCCTTGGGATCGCAGCACTTGACGTGGTCGCCACCGACGCCGATGACCCGCTTGATGTAGTCCTTCTCGCCGGGCACCACACCGAACGCGGTGCCGACCCAGCGGAAGAACGCCGCGACCGGGTTTGACGGCTCCTCCATCTCGAACTCGCCGTCCCAGGAGTCGACGCCCGAGAACACCACCACGTCGCCGCGCTCGATGTCACGCGTGTGGTAGACCATCTTGTTCACCAGGACCCGGTCGTTCTTCAGGAGAGTGTTCTCCATCGACTCCGACGGGATGTAGAAGGCCTGGATCACGAACGTCTTGATGATCAGGGCCAACACCAGCGCCACGACGACCAGGACGGGGAGTTCTTTCCAGAACGATCCCTTTTTGTCCTTCTTGCCGCCCTTTGCTGGCTTCTCTGTTTCTTCGGCGACCACGTCCACCTCGTCCTTGACAGGGCGGCGCGGCGCGCCGTGCTCCTGGCTCTCGCTAGTCATCGCTGACGAGCCTAGATGATGCGTCGGCTCGACAAGTCTCGACCGACGTTACACCCGCGCCCGAGTCGCTCCACATAAAGGAAATGCCCCTGCAAAGCCGAATGGCCCGCGCAAGACGCGGGCCATTCGGAAAGGTCTGTGTCACTTGGCGGGCACGGCCTCGCGCTTCTCGCGGATCCGGGCGGCCTTGCCGCGCAGATCGCGCATGTAGTAAAGCTTGGCGCGACGCACGTCACCGCGGGTCACGAGCACGATCTTCTCGATGATCGGGCTGTGCACGGGGAAGGTCCGCTCGACGCCGACGCTGTAGCTGACCTTGCGGACCGTGAAGGTCTCGCGGGCGCCGCTGCCCTGCCTGCGCAGCACGAAGCCCTTGAAGACCTGGACGCGGGAGCGGTTTCCTTCGACGACGCGGACGTGAACCTCGAGCGTGTCACCGGGGCGGAAATCCGGCACGTCGCCGCGCAGGGTCGCCTTCTCGAGCTCCTGGATCTTCGTGTGCATGAGAGCTGTCCTCAAGTCCTCGCGAGCACGCGGAGGTCCACCCGGCCTGAGCTCGCGGCGGACGCGCCTGCTGATTCGATGAACCCGGGACTGTCCCCCGGGCATGGCAGACCAACCACATGATGGTCGGTAGCGCTTCAGTTTGCCATATCTTCCGGCTGGAAGCGAAACGAGAGCTCCTCCAGCAGCCGCCGGTCGTGCTTGTCGAGCGTCTCGGGGTCGAGCGCCGCCGCCAGCTCGGGCCGGTTGGCGACGGTACGGCGCAGCGCCTCGTCACGCCGCCACCGCGCGACCTTCCCGTGATGCCCGGACAGGAGTACGGGCGGCACCTCGTGCCCCCGCCAGACCGGCGGCTTGGTGAAGACGGGGCCTTCGACGAGGTTGCGCATGGCCCCCGGCGCGAAGGAGTCGTCGACGGCCGAGTGGGCGTTGCCGAGCACGCCGGGCAGCAGCCTGCCGATGGCCTCCACCATCACCAGCGTCGCGACCTCGCCGCCGGCCAGCACGTAGTCGCCGATGCTGATCTCGTCGACGCGCAGGCGCGTGCCGTATTCGGCCATGACACGCGAGTCGATGCCCTCGTAGCGCCCGCACGCGAACAGCAGCCAGGGCTCGTCCGCGAGCTCCTGGGCGAGCTCCTGGGTGAACGGCCGCCCGCTCGGCGTGGGAACGATCAGACGCGGCAAGCCCCCCTTACGGACCGCCATCGCCTCAGTGACCGCCGTCGCCTCAGTGACCGCCATCGCCTCAGTGACCGCCATCGCCTCAGTGACCGCCGTCGGCGAGCCGCCCTCGATCACCGCGTCGATGGCCTCGCCCCATACCTCGGGCTTCATGACCATGCCGGGTCCGCCGCCATAGGGCGTGTCGTCCACGGTCTTGTGCACGTCGTGCGCCCAATCGCGGAGCTGGTGCACCCGGACGTCGAGGGTGCCGCGCTCGCGGGCCTTGCCGATGAGGGAGACGTCGAGCGGCGCGAAGTATTCGGGGAAGATCGAGACGATGTCGAGCCGCATCACAGCAGCCCTTCGGGCGGGTCGACGACGAGCCGGCCGCCGTCGAGATCGACCTCGGGCACCAGGGCTCTGACGAACGGGATGAGCGCGTCGTCCTGGCCGCTCCGCCGTACGACCAGGAGGTCCTGACCGTGATGGAGCACGTCGGTGACCTCGCCGACGGCCTCCCCGGAGACGGTCACGACCGCGAGCCCGGTGAGCTGGTGATCGTGGAACTCGTCGGGGTCGTCGGAGGGCGTCACCTCGTCGGAGTCGATGACCAGCATCGTGCCGCGCAGTTCTTCGGCCGTGTCGCGTTGGGTCACCCCGGCGAAAGTGATCAGCAGCGCGCCCTTGTGCCAGCGGCGGCTCTCGATGACCAGCGGCCCCCTGTCGGCGGGATCGGTGGCGACGGCCGCGCCGACGGCGAAGCGGAGCTCGGGATCGTCGGTGCGCACCTCCACGGTCACGTCGCCGCGTACTCCGTGCGGGCGGCCTATCCGGCCGACGACCAACTGCACGTGAACTCCCACCTTTTCTAACGCAAGCGCCCCCATCGGCAAGAAACCGATGAGGGCGCAGGAACCTGACGCTAACGGACGGCTTCGTCCAGGTCGAGCAGATCGACCCGAACGTACTTCCCGTCGGCCAGGGCATTCACGACAGTGCGCAGCGCCTTGGCGGTGCGCCCACCGCGACCGATGACCTTGCCCAGGTCCTCGGGGTGCACCCGGACCTCCAGGACGCGCCCGCTGCGAATGCGGCGTGCGCGGACCCGGACATCGTCGGGATGTTCGACGATGCCCTTAACGAGGTGCTCGAGAGCCTCCTCGAGCACTTCAGGCCTCGCCCTCGGTCTTGGTCTCGGCGGGAGCGGCGGCAGCGGCCTCGACGGGGGCGGCCTCGGCCGTCTCGTCCTTCTTGCGAGCCTTCTTCGGCGTGGTGGCGGACGTGCCGGTGTCGCCACCGGACAGCGTTTCCTTGGCCGCGGCCTCGTAGAGGGCGTGACGGTCGGGCGCCGCCTCGGCGACCTTCATCGGCGCAGGGGCGGCCTCGCCCTTGAACTTCTGCCAGTCACCGGTCAGCTTGAGCAGCTTGAGCACCGGCTCGGTCGGCTGCGCGCCGACACCGAGCCAGTAGGCCGCGCGCTCGGCG
The DNA here is from genome assembly GCF_040680095.1 of Nonomuraea sp. NPDC052129. Taxonomy (NCBI): domain Bacteria; kingdom Bacillati; phylum Actinomycetota; class Actinomycetes; order Streptosporangiales; family Streptosporangiaceae; genus Nonomuraea; species Nonomuraea sp. NPDC052129. The sequence goes on from NZ_JBFAVX010000046.1 coordinate 95,545, forward strand.
TTGACCTCGATGCGCGAAGGGTCTTCCTTCGGGTGGTACAGGCCGATCTCTTCGATCGCCCGGCCGTCACGCTTGGTGCGGCTGTCGGCGACGACGATGCGGTACTGAGGGCTACGGATCATACCGAGCCGCTTGAGCTTGATCTTGACTGCCACTGGTGTGGTCTCTCCTGCATTCGAGCGTGGGTGAACGGCATCACATCGAGTGGGGCACGATGGGAGTCCGCTCCAGGGACAGGCATGACCGGCGGGAGGTGAGAGGGCACCCACCTGGCCACGGTGTTCCAACATGTCATTGTGCCAGACGCACAGGACTGCGCACGACCCGCTGGCGCGGGTCGCCGCGCTCTTAAACCCGGAATATCCAGAAAAGTTGCTACTTCTGGCCCGGGAGATTGAACTTGCTGGGGTCGAAGCCCGGCGGCAGCTCCATGCCCGGAGGCAGCTTCCCGCCCAGGTTGCCCAGCAGACCACCCTTGGTCGGCTGCTGCGGCTCGGCGGGAGCCGAGTCGCCCTTACCCAGGGCGGCCTTGCGCGGGTCGCCGCTCACGCGCCGCCCCTTCTTGGTCTTCTTCTGGGCCTTGGCCGCCTTGCCCCGGCCGCCCGGCATGCCGGGGATGCCCATGCCCCCCGCCATCTTCTTCATCATCTTCTGGGCGTCGAAGAACCGCGTCACCAGGTTGTTGACGGCGCTCACCGTCACACCGGAGCCGGCGGCGATGCGGGCGCGGCGGGAGCCGTTGATGATCTTCGGGTCCTGGCGCTCGCCCGGCGTCATCGAGCGGATGATGGCCGCGATGCGGTCGAGGTCGCGGTCGTCGATGGAGTTGAGCTGGTCGCGCATCTGCCCCATGCCGGGCATCATGCCGAGCAGATTCTTGATCGGGCCCATCTTCTGGACCATCATCATCTGCTCGAGGAAGTCTTCGAGCGTGAAGTTCTCGCCCGAGGTGAGCTTGCCCGCCATCTTGGCGGCCTGCTCCTCGTCGAAGGTCTTCTGGGCCTGCTCGATCAGGGTGAGGATGTCACCCATGTCGAGGATGCGGGAGGCCATCCGGTCGGGGTGGAAGGCGTCGAAGTCCTCGAGCTTCTCACCGGTCGACGCGAACATGATCGGCCGGCCGGTGATGTGCCTGACCGACAGCGCGGCACCGCCGCGGGCGTCGCCGTCGAGCTTGGTGAGCACCACCCCGTCGAAGCCGACGCCCTCCATGAACGCCTGGGCCGTGGTCACGGCGTCCTGGCCGATCATGGCGTCGACCACGAACAGGACCTCGTCGGGCGAGACCGCGTCGCGGATGTCGGCGGCCTGCCGCATCATCTCCTGGTCGATGCCCAGACGGCCGGCGGTGTCGATGATGACGACGTCGTGCTGCGCGCGCTTGGCCTCGTCGATCGACCGGCGGGCGACCCCGACCGGGTCGCCGACGCCGCTGCCGGGCTCGGGCGCGTAGACGGCCACCTGCGCGCGCTCGCCCACGACCTGGAGCTGCTGCACGGCGTTGGGGCGCTGGAGGTCCGCGGCGACGAGCATGGGCGCGTGGCCCTGCTCGCGCAGCCACTTGGCGAGCTTGCCCGCCAGGGTGGTCTTACCGGCGCCCTGCAGGCCCGCGAGCATGATGACGGTCGGCGGCGTCTTGGCGTAGCGGAGCCGGCGCGTCTCGCCGCCGAGGATCTCGATCAGCTCGTCGTTGACGATCTTGACGACCTGCTGCGCCGGGTTGAGCGCCTGGGAGACCTCGATGCCGCGGGCGCGCTCCTTGACCTGGGCGACGAACGCCTTGACCACCGGCAGCGCGACATCGGCCTCGAGCAGCGCGATGCGGATCTCGCGGGTGGTGGCATCGATGTCGGCCTCAGACAGCCGACCCTTGGAGCGGAGGGAGGAGAAGACCGATGTCAGCCGGTCGGAAAGCGTCTCGAACACGTGGTAGGCCAGTCCTCGAAGCGAATGTTGGTCTAATGGTTCAGCCTATCCGCTCCGGCAGCCCTTCCAGCCTGGCTCGGCCATCCGGTCTGTCAGCATGCCCCAGACGGCGACATCCCGGACGGTCGCCTGCCAGGCGGCAGGCGAGGTCAGCTACCGCTCCAGCCCGGCACCGCCATCCGGACCGTCAGCGCGTGTTCGACCAGGTTGATGAGCGCGCTCTTGACCGAGTCCTTCGACCGGGCGTCCAGCCGCACCAGCGGGATGTGCGGCGCCAGTGTGAGAGCGTCGCGCACCTCCGCGTCGCTGTGCGGGTATGACCCATCCCACCCGTTCACGCCCACGACGAACGGCAGCTGCGCCTCTTCGAAGTAGTCGATCGCGGGGAAGCTGTCGGCCAGCCGCCGCGTGTCCACCAGCACCACCGCGCCGATCGCACCACGCACCAGGTCATCCCACATGAACCAGAACCGGTGCTGTCCGGGCGTACCGAACAGATAGAGGATCAGGTCACGGTCGAGCGAGACCCGGCCGAAGTCCATCGCCACGGTCGTGGTGGACTTCAGCGGCGTCATACCGAGGTCGTCGATGCCCGCCGAAGCGTCCGTCATGACGGCCTCGGTCGTCAGCGGCATGATCTCCGACACCGCGCCGACGAACGTCGTCTTGCCCACCCCGAACCCTCCGGCCACCACGATCTTCGTCGAGGTGAGGCCGGGGCTAGAGCCTGCGAAGTCCACTGAGCACCCTTTCGAGCAGGTTTACGTCTGGCCGTCCGGACTCCAGCGCTGGCTGGTGTACGCGTACCAGACCTTCGGCCGCCATGTCGGCGATCAGCACGCGCACCACGCCGAGCGGGATCCGCAACAGGGCCGACACCTCGGCCACCGACCGGACCTGCCGGCAGAGCTGGCTGATCGCCTGATACTCCGGCGTGATGTGGGAGAACTCCCGGTGCTCGGCCGTCGCGGACGAGACCAGGGCCTCCATCGCCAGCTTGACCCGGGGCGCGGTCCGTCCTCCCGTCACGGCGTATGGACGGACCGGCGACGCGGGATCTGAGCTCAGCTGCGGCTGGGGTTGCGGATGGGGATCCCAGCCACCGCTGTTCCACCTTGGGTCCGTCACCTACATCACCTGGTCTGGCTGGCGCGCAGCTCGGCGCGCACCGCCGGAGTAAGTACCTGACCGGCACGATCGACCATAAGCGTCATTTGGTACGCGACCAGGCCCATGTCGCAGTCGGGCGCCGCCAGCACGGCCAGGCAGGAGCCGTCGCTGATCGACATGATCAGCATCAGCCCGCGTTGCATCTCGACGATGGTCTGGTTGACCGCGCCGCCCTCGAAGACCCTGGCCGCTCCCTGCGTCAGGCTCACCAGGCCGGACGCGATCGCGGCCAGTTGATCAGCCCGGTCCACGGGGAAGCCCGACGATGCCGCCAGCGGCAGACCGTCGGACGAGACAACGACCGCGTGGGCGACACCTGGAACGGTACTGACGAAGTCGGTTATCAACCAGTCGACTCCGCGTGCCGCGTGGCTCAGGTCGTTCATACGCCCTCCTCCCTGCTATCAACGGGCCTCGAGCCGGCGGGGTACGCCTTGCCCTCGCTGATGTCGTCACGTGCCGCGCGGAAGCCCTGCTGGAAGCTGGACAAGCGGCTGCGGACACGATCGGGCGAGACAGAGGGCATCGGGGTGACACCCTTCGGCGCCGAGGCGGTGTCGGCGGAACCCGGCACGAGGTTGGCCTTGGGCACCCGCTTGGGCAGCCCGGCGGCCGTCGAGCCGTCACGTACCGGCTCGACCGCGGCCGCCGCGGCGTTCCAACCGGCATCCGCCTTGGAGGAACCCCAGTTCGCGCCGCTTTCACCACCGTGCTCGAACCAGGCCGACTCCACCGAAGCGAAGATCGGCAGGTACTCGTCACCCGATGAGGGCGGGTTGACCACCGGGATGGGGCCGGTCGCGGCCGACTCCGTCTCCGGGAAGTCGTACCTCGGCCTGGGCGGCAGGCTCTGCTCCACCGGCCGGTTGCCGAAGCTCCAGTCCTGTGGCGGCTGGAACGGCGGCTGGTCGCTGGTGGGCCGCTTGGGCAGGCCGTTGTCGCTGCCCCAGCTGCCACCGCCGCCACCACCCTGGCCTCGCGACGGCACCCAGACGTCGGCGGTGTCGTAACCGCCGCTGCTGGCGCGCGGGTCGGAGGGCCAGCCGTTGACGTCGGACGGCCACTGAGGCATGGACGGCCAGGCGCCCGCGCCCGCACCGGCAGGTTCCGGGTTGGACGGGTAGGACGGGTGTCCCGGGCCCATCTGGTAGCCGCCGCCCTGCCACTGCGGAGGCGCGGGGGGCGGCGCGGCCGTGGGAGCGGGAGCCGCGTAGGTCTCCTCGCGCACGGGCATGCCGCCCTGCGTCCCGGCGTAGGCCGGGGACTGGCTGCCGAGCAGGCTCTCGGGCACCAGCACCATGGCGGTCAGACCGCCGGAGCCGTGCGGGCGCAGCTGTACGCGGACGCCGTGGCGGTGCGCCAGTCGGGCGACCACGAACAGGCCCA
>NZ_JBFAVX010000047.1:0-75452 GCF_040680095.1 Nonomuraea sp. NPDC052129
CGCGCCTGTCCCCCGGCGCCGCCTTCGGGCCGGGCGACAGCGGGGAGGCGCTCGCGGGCCTGGCAAGGGACACCGCCCGCCCGGCTCACCAGTTGCTACTGGTGAGGCTCACCTCCTCCGGGGCGCGGCCGGGGGTGCCGGTGCAGACGTGGTCCTTCTCGGTTCCCGAGTGGTCCCGAAGTTTGGTCAGGCAGGTGCCGAGGGCCCGCTGGCCGTAGTAATTGGGGTGAATTGATTCCTGACTCTGGCCCTGGGATTCCAGGACGACAAGGAAACGGGTCCACTCACTGATGTCGCCGGGTAGCGGGTTCTCAAGAGAGTTGGCGGCGGTGGCTTGCTGCGCGCGCTTGGCACAGACCTCGTGGCCGTCGAACAGGTTGCGCAGGTCGAGGAATTCCACGTTCTGGGTGCGGGCGACGTCCTTGAGCATGTCGGAGATCGCGGGAATGACGGTGTTACGAGCCCAGTCGGAGTCGTCATTGAACATCGGGCAGCCGCCCACGTTGAAGCGCGAGTCGCTGAACTCGTGGTAGCGGTTCTGGTCGCCCAGCGGAACGGGAGACGGGTAGGACTGCAGGACGAGCCGGTAGGAGCCATCGGCGTAGTGGGCATCGGTCATGGCCCGCTTGATTTCCTGGACGGCCTGCTCGACCTTGGGCTTCGTCTTTGCCAGGCCGTCACGGAAGACGGGCTCCTGGTCCACGTGGCAGTGCTCGATCCCATGCTGCTTCTGCCATCTCTTGACGCATTTCTCAAGGACGGAGGCGAAGCCGAGGTCGTTGCCGCCGATGGACAGGACCACCAACTCGACCTTGTACCGCTTGGCGGCCTGGCGGAGCTGGTCGGCCTGGGGAGACTCGCCCTTGAAGGATTTTCCGCCCGCGTCGGCCCCGATCACGTTGACGGTTCTGGCACCGGAGCAGGCGAGGTTGATCCGGCGCAGGACGTTGATGGCCGCGCTCTGGATCTCGGCCGAGTCCGAGCGGTTGCAGCCGTTGTCGAAGGACTCACCGTAGACGCGCCGGCCGTCGTGACCGCACCGCAAACCGTTCGCACTGCAGTTGTAGGCCGCGCGGTCGGTCCCCCAGCGGTCACCCCGGTTGCTCGCCGGGACAGCATTGCCCTTCCAGCGGCCGGCCTCGCCGGAGATGTAGCTGTCACCGAGGGAGACGATGGCGCTCCGGTCCACAGGTCTGTCGAGAACGGCCACACCGACCGGAGACCGACCGACGTTGATGGTGGTGGCCTGCTCTTTGGTGGCGGTGTTGATCACTGACACAGTGTCCGACCGGTTGTTGGTGACGAAGGCGCGCGTGCCCGCGGTGTTGATCGCCACACCACTCGGTGACTGCCCGACCTGGATGGTGGTGGTCTCCTTGTTGGTGGCGGTGTCGATTACCGAAACGGTGCCCGAGAAGTGGTTGGCGACGTAGGCGAAGGTGCCCGCAGGGTTGATCGCCACCGCGATCGGATGGTCGCCGGCGCGGATGGTGTCAGTGACCTTGCTGGTGGTGGTGTCGATCACCGACACGAGATTGGGGTTGGCCGCCCCATAGTGCGTCACGTAGGCGCGGGTGCCGCCGGGCGTAACGGCCACGCTCTTGGGCCAGGGCTTGACGCCTATGGTGGTGACATTGTTGGTGGCGGTATCAATGACCGACACGTTGCTCGACCCGTAGTTGGTGACGTAAACGCGGGTGCCGTCCGGGTTGATCGCCACACCGGTCGGAAAACGACCGACGGCGATCGTGGTGACAGAGGGCGGGGTGGCGGTGGTGTCGATCACTGACACGTTGTCCGAGCCGCTGTTGGCGACGTAAACGCGGGTGCCGTCCGGGTTGACCGCCACACCGGTCGGCAAACGACCGACGTCGATCGTGGTGACGGCCTTGGTCTCGGTGTCCACCACCGACACGTTGGCCGAGGTGCTGTTGGTGACGTAGAGGCGGGTACCGGCCAGGTTGATCGCCACCTGGCTGGGAGCTCTGCCGACACCGACGGGCGTGACGGTCTTGTAGAACGTGTCGACCAGCGAGACGTTGTCCGAACCGCTGTTGGCCACGTAGAGGAAGTCCTGAAGCTGTGGATCCGCGGACTTGGTCAGTTGTGGCTCTGTGGCCGCCGCCGCGGACTGGGTCAGTCGTGGGCCGGCGGTCGCCGGCGCGGATTCGGCCATGGGCACCGCCAACCCCGCTGCGACGACAACCCCCGCCGCCAACATCCAGATCCGGGACGGCCGCACTGGCCGATCTCGTCTGTCAGAGGGTGGCCTGCGGCGATCCCCTGCCGCCTCTCTCGTCTGACGTCTCACCAACGAACCCCCGTATTGCGTAATGAGGGTCCTGTTCTAGCCAGGACGGCATCTCGCTCAGCGGGGCGACGCGCCTGGAAGAGGTTTCCTGGCTGATCATTGGCAGGTTACATAGTGACGCCCCAGCGGTCGCCGCCGCCGGGCACAGCGTCAGCGCGGCTCCGCGCCGTCGCCGCGGAGCCAGGTCGGAGGCTTCCTGCGCGTTGAGGAGATCGGACTACATCTTTCGGGTGACGCCGCCGTGGTGGACAGCCTCCACATCATTTGCGGGGATGGTGCCGCCCGATCTCCTTGAGCGCCAATGCCCAGGGATAAGTGTCCAGATTCTCCCCTCCGGTTTCAGCGGGAGGTGGCTCGAATTGGCCAGGGCCGAGGAGGACGGGAACGCCTTCGGCGCGCAGGCTTTCTACGCTTCGGAGAAAGGGCTCGCGGGATGCTAAAGCGCTGCTGACGAAGGGCAGGACGACGACGGGAATGCCCAGGCCGGGCGCCTCGGCGAGGAGGCCGAGAGCGTAGGTGTCGGCGATGCCCTGGGCGAACTTGTTGATGGTGTTGTAGGTCGCGGGAGCAACGATGATCGCGTCGGCTCTGGGGGGTTTTGGCTCGTGCGGCTTGCGGTACTGGCTGCGGACGGGGCGGCCGGTCTGCCGCTCCAGTTCGGGAACGTCGATGAAGTCCAGGGCAGACGGGGTGGCGACTATCTGGACCGTCCAGCCCTCGTCCTGGGCGTCGGTGACCAGGCGGCCGACGTCGGCGGCGGCTCCTGCGGCGCACACGATGATGTAGAGGACCTTGCTGGATTGGATCACGTGAGGACTCCCGGCGGCGCGGCATACTCGCGGGCTTCACGGTAGACGCTGCGGGGACTACCAGCGTTATCGGCACGCCCGATACGTTCCTCAGGTACTGCCGCCTCCTGGAGAGGAACCACGCCCCTCGTGAACGTCGGCATCATCGGGCAAGCCGCCGGCCTGTTCGCCGTCACCAACATCGACGACATCGTGATCCTGGCGCTGTTCTTCGCCCAGGGGGCCGGGCACCGCGGCACCACTTCGCGGATCATTCTGGGGCAATATCTTGGGTTCGCCGCCATCCTCGTCGTCGCCATCGCCGCCGCTTTCGGCGCTACCTTCCTGCCCGAGCCCGTCATCCCGTACCTCGGCCTGCTACCGCTGGCCTTGGGTCTCAAGGCCGGCTGGCAGGCGTGGCGCGACCACGTCAACGGCGAGGACACCGACAACGAGCAGGCCGCGACGGGTGGACCCAAGGCGTTGGAGGTCGCCGCGGTCACCTTCGCCAACGGCGGCGACAACATCGGCGTCTACGTCCCTGTCTTCGCCACCGCCGGCATCGGCGGCATGAGCGTCTATGCCGTCGTCTTCCTCGTCCTGGTCGCCGTCTGGTGCCTGGCGGGCAGGTTCTTCGCCACCCGACCCGTCATCGCCAAGGCTCTCAGCCGATGGGGGCACATTCTCCTGCCCATCGTCCTGACCGGGATCGGCCTGCTCATCCTCATCCAAGGCGGCGCCTTCGGCCTCTGACCGGGTTTCTCGTCCTCGACGGATCGCCGCTCAGCTATCAGAGTGCTGTCGCCTCAGGTCTGATCATCGAGCTTCGCGGACCGCGGCGTCTCGAAGCAGGCGAGCCAGGTGGTGAGCAGTGACTCCAGTTGGGCGGCCTGCTCGGGCGTCAGGCCATCGAGCAGACGGCGCTCGTTCGCCACGTGCTCGGTGAACGCCTGGTCGAACAGTTGCCGGCCGGCTCGGGTGAGCGCGACGACCCGGCCGCGCCCGTCGCTCGCGCTGCGCTGGCGGGTGACCAGGCCGGCGCGTTCGAGCCGGTCGATGCGCTTGGTCATGGCGCCCGTGGTGACCATGGTGTGCGCGGCCAGCTCGCCGGGCGCGCGTTCGTAGGGCGCCCCGGCGCGCCGGAGGGCGGCGAGTACGTCGAAGTCTCCCTCGCCCAGCCCGTATTGGCGGTAGACCACGCACAGCCGCTCGGTCAGGTGACCGGCGAGGCGGTGCAGTCGTCCGATCACGCCCAGTGGGCTCACGTCCAGGTCGGGCCGCTCACGGGCCCACGCTTGCTGGATGCGGGCGACGTGGTCGAAGTCGTTCGTCACGATTCCAATATAGCTTCCACAGAAGCTATATTTGCTTCCATGGAAGGTACTTTTCGGTGGGCGGCTGTGACCGCGCTCGCGCCGATCGCCTGGGGCTCCACGTATCTGGTCACCCACCGGTTCCTGCCGCCCGATCATCCGCTGTACGGGGCGGTGATCCGGGCCCTGCCGGCCGGGTTACTCCTCCTGCTTCTCGCTCGGAAGCTCCCCCGGGGAGCGTGGTGGTGGCGTTCGCTGGTGCTCGGCACGCTCAACATGGGAGCGTTCTTCGCGCTGGTCTACCTGGCCGCCCAGAAGCTGCCGACGAGCATGGCATCGACGATCATGGCGACCTCCCCGGTGATGATGATGCTGTTCGCCTGGGCGGCGCTGGCCGAGCGCCCGAGGGTGGCGCACGTGACCGGGGCCGGGATCGGGATCGCGGGCGTCTGCCTGCTGCTGCTCGACGGTACGGCTTCGGTCGACGCCTCCGGCGTGCTGGCCTCCGTCCTGGCCATGGTCATGTCGTCGGCCGGTTATGTGCTGGCCAAACGGTGGAGCGCGGGGGTCGACGTCTTCTCGCTGACCTCCTGGCAGCTCATCGCCGGCGGGATCGCCGTGCTACCCGTCGCCGTCGCCGTGGAGGGCGCGCCGCCGTCCCTGGACGGCCCGGCGCTGCTCGGCTTCGGCTATGTCACGGTCGTCGCGACCGCGCTGGCGTTCGCCGCCTGGTTCGCGGGGCTGCGGCACCTGAGCGCCGCGACGGTGGGCCTGATCGGGCTGCTCAACCCGGTAACCGGCGTACTGCTCGGCACCGTGCTCGCCGGCGAGACGCTCACCGCGCAACAGGTCTGCGGGCTGGTCCTGGTGCTCTCCGGCATCCTGCTGGGCCAGCCGGCTGCCAAGCGCCTCGTCGCGCTGATCACGACAAGGCTGAGTCACACCATGGCCAGATAGACGGCGAGCTCCTCCGCTGACGAGGTCGAGATCCCGACATATCCATCCGGCCGGATCAGCGTGTGGCGCTCGGCGCCATACGGCTCAGCCAGCTCGTACGCCCGCACCTCCGGCCCGCCGACCACGCGCGGCGCCGGATCAGGCGACAGCAGCGTGAAGTGCGTCCCCCGCAACAGGTCGAACATCCGGACCTGAGACCCGTCGGCCGGCCGCACCCGACCATCCGGCACGCGGTCCCCGCCCCGCCGGGCCAGCGAGCCGCCCCGATAGCTCACCATCAGCTGGTGGGTCTCCTCGTCGCGTTTGTGGGTCTTCTTGTCGAGCAGGTCGGTGCTGAGGCCGAGTACGCGGGCGGCGACGGGCCGCCGCTCCTCCTCGTACGTGTCGAGCAGCGCCTCCGGCGCCCCGGCCAGCACCCGGGCGAGCTTCCAGCCCAGGTTGTAGGCGTCCTGTACGCCGGTGTTGAGCCCCTGCCCGCCGGCGGGCGAGTGCACGTGGGCGGCGTCCCCGGCGAGGAAGACCCGGCCGGTCCGGTAGCTGTCGGCCAGGCGGATGTTCACCCGGTACAGGGACGACCACAGCAGCTCGGTGATCCGAACCCCGCCCAGCATCGACCGTTCCCCGAAGATCCGCTGGAAGCCGGCGAGCGTCTGGTCCGGCACCACGCCCGGCTTCAGCGGGGCGAGCATCTGGAAGGTGTCGGTGCCGGCCATCGGGAAGAGCACCACCATTCCCTTGCCCGGCCGGTACCAGACATGGATGTGGTCCCGGCCGAGCCCCTCGACCCGTACGTCGCCGAGGGCCATCCGCTCCTCCTCGCGGGTCTCCCCGGCGAAACCGATGCCGAGCGCCTTGCGTACGAAGCTCTTGCCGCCGTCCGCCGCGACCAGGTAGTCCGCCCGCAGGGTCGCCCCCGTGCTCAGCCTGGCCGTCACTCCGCGCGCGTCCTGCTCGAAACCGGTCAACCCGGTGCCCTGCTCCACCTTTCCGCCCAGCTCGGTGAGCCGCTCGCGCAGCACCACCTCGGTACGCCACTGCGGGTGCATCATCACCATGGGGTACGGCACCGCGTCGGTGGGGGTGACGAGCTTGTGCATGCGGCCCTGGTACACCGGCACCCTGCCGATCCTCCCCCGAAGCGGCGGATAGAGCGTCGTAGCCGCCAGAACCCGGTCGATCACCCCCAGATCATCGAAGACCTCCTGTGTGCGGGGCTGCAGCCCCTTGCCCTTGGAGCCGCCCAAGGGCTCCGGCGCCTGCTCCACGATGCGGCAGTTAACTCCGCGCCTGGCCAGATCCACGGCGAGAGTGAGCCCGGTCGGGCCGCCGCCGACGATGAGTACGTTCGTCTTCTCGGTCATGGTGCGACCATGCCGGTCCGTACTGCCAGATCTCTGTCAGCGTCCCGCCCGCCACTGTCATCGTCGGACTCGCTTGAGATACTTCCCATATGTCCTCCGTGATCTCCAGTGCGCTCTCTGTGATCGCGATCTCCTTTCTCGTCCTCTATGCGGCGTGGATGATCATCGCGAACCTGCCCCGCCGAGATCGGGCGACATCGCACGCGCTGGCGGATCGAACGGGCGTGGTCGTCTACTGGCGGCCCGGCTGCAAGTACTGCATGAGGCTGCGTATGCGTCTGCGCTTCACCCGGTTGCGGCACACCGAGGTGAACATCTGGCGAGACCCTGAGGCGGCGGCGTTCGTCCGCTCGGTGGCGAACGGGAATGAGACCGTGCCGACCGTGACAGTGGCCGGAAAGACGATGGTGAACCCGTCGAAGGATCAGCTGCTGGGGGCGGTCAAGACGGAGGCTCCGCACCTGCTGCCCGACCCCGGTGGCCGCGGCTGACGGCAGTCCTGATAGCCGCCCCTCTGATCAGGCGCCCGCGCGCCGTAGCCGGGGCCTCGCCTCGTGCGTCAACCGGTCCAGGACTCGCGCCCCGTCCGCCGTCACAGAGGCCTTCTTGGCGTTGAACGCCCGCACCCACAACCCCGCCGCCCAGGCGACCTCGTGCTCCTCCGTCCCCCAGCCGAGCCCTTCCGCGTACGCCTCCAGGAAGCGGTCCGTCTCGTCGATCGTCGCGGCCTCGAACGGCTCGCCCGTCTCCGTGAACACGGCCGCCGCCGCTCCCGCTATGGCGGCTCGGGCAGGCACACCACGCTGTCCCAGTCGTGTACGGCGTGCAGCTGGAGCCACCGCACCATGCCATACATCCACAGATCACTAGATACCAGGGATCCTGGCATACTGCCCGGATGTCCGACTTCGCTGCCTTCTTTGCCGCCGGACGCGACGCTCTCCTGTCAGGGCGCGCCGTCCACGACCGGCCGATGGTGGAGGGTGGCGCTCGCTGGGGAGCCGCCGCGGTCCTGCGGCCCGCCGGTACGGTGCTCGATCGGCTGGTGGAGCTGGCCCGTGAGGCGGGTACGGTCGCCGGACCCGGGCACTGGGCGCACGGCGCGGACTGCCTGCACGTCACGCTGCGGTCCCTGGAGCATTACCGGTCGGTCATCCCCGTGGACGATCCGCTACGGCTTGCCTGGGCCGACGCTCTGCGGGAGGCGGTCGAGGGGTTGCCGCCGGTCCGGGTGGTGCTGCGGGGCGTGAGTCCCCACGCGGGTGGGGTGCTCGCCTGCGGTTATCCGGTCGACGACGCGCTGGTCACCCTCCAGAAGCGGTTCGCGCACGGGCTGGCCGCTCGTGGGGTGCGCGACTTCGAGCGTGGCCGGGTGCGTGATCGCTGGTACGTCAGCCTCGTCCACTTCGCCGAGCCCGTGTCGGTGAGGACGGCCGGGGCGATCGTCGGGTGGTGTGATGAGCGGGCCGACCTGCCGATCGGCCTCGCGGAGCTCACCACGGCCGAGATCGTCCAGGCCGTCCACACTGGGACCGGAGTGCGGCTCGACACGCTGGAGTCGGCCGCGCTCTGAGGGGGCGTCAGCGCGCCCCCCCGCGCCGCGTCGACGCCCCCCCGCCCTCACCAACGCACAGCCCCCCACTGCCGCGCAAGGACCACGCGGCCCAAGACCGCGCGGCCCAGGACCCCCGGCGGTTACCTCACCAACAGCGCGGTGACGAACTGCAGCAGGTGCCACGCCACATAAGCGCTGAGCGAGCAGAACGCCCACTCCTTGGCCCGCGCGATATGCGACACCCACCGCAGCACCTCGGCCGGCTCCCGCCGCGGCCGAGCCGTGATGGCGAGGAAGCCCGCCGCCACCAGCCAGGCCGCCCCCGACGCGGTCACCAGCCCCAGGGAGATGGCCAGCAGGGGGCCCGACCCGGGCATCGGGTCGGTGGGGGAGAGTTGGCGGATCCAGGCGGCGAGCACTCCGGCGAGCACGGAGAGCGTGATCCGCCGGTCTTTACGTCCTTGTCGCTTGAGCCAGTGCAGGTCCCGACTGAGCCAGCGCAGGTCTCGACGCGGCTGGTTTCTGAGCATCCGGTTCACCTCCGTTGGAGTAGCTGGTAGCACCAGCTAACGGCAGGGAGCCGGTCAAGATCTGCGACCTCAGGTCGCGAAATTTACGACATTTGGCGGAGTTCTGCGGTGGCCTTCTTGAGTTCGAAGACGTCGCCCACCTCTTCCAGGATGCGTACCGCCTCCCTAAGGTGGGCCACGGCTTCCGCACGGTCCCCGACCCGGTGGGCGATCAGGCCGATGGCCCGCAACGCGCAGCCCAGGTCGCGCCGGGTGCCGGAGACGAGATGCACGTCCCTGGCCTGCGACGCGAACGTCAGCGCCTCCACCGGCCGGTCCAGGTCCAGCAGGATCATGGCCAGCGTGGTGAGCGCCGCCGCCCAGCGGTCCCGGGTGCCGCTCTCGTTCTGCAGCTCGACCGTCTCCCTGGCGTACCCGAGCGCGGCGGCCGTCTTGCCCGCGACGTGCATGGCCTGCGCGATCGACAGCAGCGAGCTGGCCTTGTTGTCGCGCAGTTCCTCCCTGATCGCCAGCGACGCCTTGGCGGCGCGCAGCGCGTCCTGGTGCCGGTCCAGCGACAGGTACGTGTAGGCCAGCGTCTCCTGGACGTCCGCCTCGGCCCGGCGGTTGCCCATGCCCTGGACCAGGTCCAGCGCCTCCAGCGCGTGCACGAACGCCACCTGCGGCAACCCCTGGCGGCGCCGTACCCGCGCCAGCCGGTTGAGCATCCGGGCCTCGACCGGCAGGTCGTGGATCTCCCGGCTGATCGCGAGGGCCTGGTTGAGGTAGTCGTCGGCGCGCAGGTAGTCGGCCAGCCGCCAGTGCACCAGCCCGATGTCGCCGAGCGTCTCCGCCCGCCCCTGCTCGTGGTGGAGCTCTCGTTGTACGGCCAGCGCCTGCTCGTAGTGTTCGAGGGCCTCGTCGTAACGGGAGCCGTTGCGCGCGATGCGCCCCAGCGTGCACAACGCCCGGCCGCAACCGTGCTGGTCGCCGGTGGCCGTGTACCCGGCCAGAGCCCGCTCGGCGTCCCGCTGCGCGTCGTCCGGCAGCCGGAGCGAGTCGTAGATCTCGGCCAGGCAGAGCAGCGTCTCGGCCTCGCTGTGCTCGTCGCCCAGGTCGTGGCAGATCGCCAGCGCCTCCAGCCCCTCCGACAGGGCCGCGTTCGGCTCGCCCAGGTGGTGCTGTACGCGGGCCAGGATGATCAGGCTCTGCGCGGTGCCGTGCAGGTCGCCGAGCTGTTCGCGTACCTCCAGCGCCTGCCCGGCGTGGTGCAGCGCGAGCTCGTGCCGCTCCTGGGACAGGTGCAGGCGCGACAGGGAGTGCAGGCAGTCGGCGACCCCGGCCAGGTCGCCGATCTCCTGGTAGAGCTCCAGGGCCTCGCCCGCGCACGTGAGCGCGTCGCCGCTGTTGCCGGCGATGCCGTGTACCTCGGCCAGGTCGTTCAGGGCGCGGGCCCGGCCCTCGCGGTCACCGAGCGAGGTGAAGTCGGACAGCGCCTCGCCGATGTGGCGGGCGGCCCGGGTGGAGGGGCCGATGTCGCGGTAGATCGAGCCGAGATGGCTGCGCATCAGCGCGATCGCCCGCCGGTCGCCGATCCGCGCCGCCGAGTCCAGCCCGATCTGCTGGATCTCCAGGTCGTTCTGGTAGTAGCGCAGCCGCCTGAACGGCTCGAACACCGCCTCGGCCAGCCGCCAGGCGGCGTGGTGCGCGCCGCTCTCCTCCGCCAGCCGTACGACCGAGACCAGTGAACGGCGCTCGGCCTCGAACCACGCGCGCGGCGTGGCCGGATCGGTCGCCATGCCCAGGTAGTGGTCGAGCAGCCGGACCCTGGCCTCGCGCACGCCCGCCTCCGCGTGCCGGCCCAGCTCCCTGGCCAGCCGCTTGACCAGGTCGTGCACGCGATAGCGCGTCTCGGCCATCGGCTCCACCAGGTACGCCCGGTGCAGCCCCTCGACCGCGATCACCGCCTCACTGACGGAGCCGCCCAGGGCGGCGGCCAGCACCTCGGGCGTGAAGTCCCGGCCGGGCAGCAGCCCGACGTGCCGGAACGCGCGCCGCTGCGGCGGAGACAGCGACTCGTAGGCCAGGTCGAGCGCGGAACGGAAGGCGTCCTCCGGATCGCCGGACAGCGGCTGCCGCTGGTCCGGACCGCGCAGCTCGTGTACGCGCGATTCGACGCTCAGCCCGGGGTCCTCGGCGAGCTTGGCCGCCGAGATGCGCAGCGCGAACGGATGGTACGAACAGACCCTGGCCAGCTCGGCCAGCGCGTCGCGGTCGGCGGCCCGTGGCGACTCCTCGCCGAGCACCGCGACCAGCAGCGCGACGGCGTTGCCCGGATCGAGGACGGACAGGTCCATCAGGTCGGCGTGCCCGGTCGCGCGCAGCGGCGCCATCCTGGTCCTGCTGGTCACCAGCACCACGCAGTCCTTGCTGCCGGGCAGCAGCGCCCGCACCTGGGCCGGGTCGGCGGCGTTGTCCAGGATGAGCAGCAGCTTCCGCCCGGCCAGCCGGCTGCGATAGAGCAGCATCAACTCGGCCTCGTCGGCGGCGGGCATGTGCTCGCCGATGCCGAGCGAGCGCAGGATCTGCCCAAGCGCCTCGGCCGGGGTCATGGGTGGCTGGCTGGGGGACTGCCCGCGCAGGTCGATCACGATCTGCCCGTCGGGGAACCGGGCCGCCTGCTGGTGCGCCCAGCGCGTCACGAGAGCCGTCTTCCCCACACCGGGAAGCCCCTGTACGACCATCGTGTTCGGGCGGCGCGGCCGGTCCAACCATGAGGTGAGCAGATCGAGGCTCTGCTGCCGCCCGGTGAAGTCGGACACGTCGGCGGGCAGCTGAGCGGGCCGGGGCACCTCCCCGGCGGGCAGCGGCTCGGCCGGCGCGCCCGGCCGGGTCAGGAACGGTGTGACCCGCCCCTCCCAGGGAGCGGACAAGTGCTCCCAGGCCCCGGCGACGCCCCGCAACGCCGCCGCGTCGGCGATCCGCAGCCGCCGATAGCCGGGCCGGACCAGCCACCCCTGCCGTACCCACCGGGTGAGCTGCCGCTGCACCACATCGGGCGCGCTGCCCACCAGATCGGCCAGCGTCTCCATGGACAGGGGCGGCGCCGACTCGCCCGCGAGCCCGTAGCGCTCGTCCAGGTGCAGCAACCAGACGGCCAGTCGCGCGGCGACGGGCGCGCGGGCCAGCGCCTCATGCCGGCGAGCGGCGACGTCCCTGGCGAACAGTTCCCGCACCAGCGCCATGGCCACCGCCGTATTGGCCGCGGCGTGCTCGCGCAATGTCCGTACGTCGATGGACCAGGCGCGTACCTCGGTCAGCGCGTCGATCCGAACCCGTTCGCCAGGACTCCAGAACGCCAATTCCCCAACGAGATCGCCGCCGGCCCGCAGATCGTGAATGCCGTCGCGCTCGCCGCCCGCTAAATACTCCCGCGCATAGCCATAATCGATCACAAATACCCGGTTGCTCGGCCGAAACGCAGAACAAATGCTCTCGTTGCGCCGAAAAATTCGGGGCCGCGCGCCTTCTTCGACCAGCGACCGGAAGATCCCCACCCCGACACCACCCCTCTCGGGACGGCGGTGTCCACGACCGAAACAGCCCACACGACATGACAGCGACACGACGGCCGAGGGCCGTCCTGTCACATCAGTGGAACCTTGAGGGCGTCACATGTCAACTGTGCGCCGCTCCGAGCAGGTCGCGATGTGCGGGATATGAACGGTCAGACGTGGGCCGGGTCGGTGCGGTCGGGGACGAAGCGGTAGCCCACGTTGCGGACCGTGCCGATCAGCGACTCGTACTCGGTGCCCAGCTTCGCGCGCAGCCGCCGGACGTGCACGTCGACGGTCCGGGTGCCCCCGAAGTAGTCGTAACCCCACACCTCCTGCAGCAGCTGGGCGCGGGTGAACACGCGGCCCGGATGCTGCGCGAGGTATTTCAGCAGCTCGAACTCCTTGAACGTCAGATCGAGCACCCGCCCCCGCAGCCGCGCCGTATATGTCGCCTCATCAATGGACAGATCGCCACTACGGATCTCGTCCGGAACATCCTCGGCCTGAGTCGTACGGCCGACGGCCATCCGCAGCCGCGCCTCCACCTCGGCCGGCCCCGCGCTCTCCAGCAGCACGTCGTCGACGCCCCACTCGGCGGTCATGGCCGCCAGCCCGCCCTCGGTGACGACCACCAGCAGCGGGCAGTCGATGCCCGTCGTACGGATCAGCCGGCACAGGCTTTTGGCCTGCACCAACTCCTTTCGGGCATCGACCAGAACGGCGTCGGCGGGCGGTGTGTCGATCAGCGCGGACGCCTCGGCGGGCGAGACGCGGACCGAGTGGAGCAGCAACCCCAGGGCCGGTAGCACCTCGGCCGACGGCTCAAGGGCGTTGGTCAGCAGGAGCAGGTTGCTCATATCGGCCTCCTCAAACACGCAAGGACCCGGGGGCTTCGTCGCCCAGGTCCTGTAGGCGAGGATATCTCACGCGACGTTCGCGTCCATTGCGCGTCCACCAGATGAACAGCGCAAACCGTGGAACGCCGATGTTAACGCGGTCGCACAATGGAGTCTGGAAGAATGTGAGGTGGCCATGGCCACGGGAAAGGTACGTTATTGGGCCGCTGCGAAAGAGGCGGCCGGAGTCGCCGAGGAGCCGTTCGACGCGGCCACACTTGGTGAACTCATGACCAAAATCACACAAAATCGTGCCGAACTGGCCCGCGTGGTCAGCCGTTCGTCGTTCCTGGTCGACGGCTCTCCGGTGGGCAAACGGGCACATGAGGAGGTGATCCTCGGCGACGGAGCGACGGTCGAGGTGCTGCCGCCCTTCGCCGGGGGGTGATCGAGCGCTCGGCCAGGGCATGAGGCATTCCAGTCGATAAGCTCATGATCCCCCGTGAGACAGGATGTCCGATGCGCAAACTGATCGTTTTCCTGATCGTGCTGGTCGTTCTCCTCGCTGTCGTCGACCGGGTGGCGGTCACCGGAGTGCAGCGCGACCTCGCCAACAGGATCTCCGCCGCGGCCGACCTCAACAGCCAGCCGACGGTGACCATCGAGGGCATCCCATTTCTCACACAGGCGGTCTCCGGCCACTATCCAGAGGTACGGTTCAATCTCGGCACTCTCACCTACGGGGGAGTTCCGGTGAAGGACCTGCAGGGCGTCGCCTACGACGTGACCGCCCCGCTGGCCGACGTGCTCCAGAACAGAGCCAACGTCCGGGCCGGGCGCCTGACCGTCCACGGCACTCTGACCAGGGCGACGATCGACAAGTACGCACCGCAGGGCGTCAAGATCTCCGGGAACGGCCAGCGGCTCGTCGCGTCGGGTGAGGTGACGGTAGGGGTGAACAAGGTGAAGTTCAACGCGGAGATGCGCGTCCAGGTGACCGACGGCGGCATCAAGCTCCAGGCGGAGAAGATCCAAGGCGTGCCCGACGCGCTCGCGAAGTTCGTGACCTTCCCGATCCCGTTCAAGGGGAAGCTCCCGTTCGATGTGAAGGTGACCGGAGTGAGGAGCGTGGCCGACGGGTTGGAGATCGCGGCCGAAGCGTCTGACGTGCCACTCCGTGGATGACATCGAACCGGTCGGTCCCGCCGTACGTGATGAGGGTGTGACTGCAGCCGACACCGCCGACGAGGAACTGGTCAGGACCCTCTTCGACGAGCACGCTGGGCCACTCTACGGATACGTGCTGCGACTCACGGGCGATTCGGGACGAGCGGAGGACGTCGTGCAGGAAACGCTGCTGCGGGCCTGGCGGCATCCTGACGCCCTCACCGGCCGCCCGATACGTGCCTGGCTGTTCACCGTCGCCCGTAATCTCGTCGTGGACCAGCACCGCGCCCGCAAGGCGCGCCCGCAGGAGACCGGCGACGAGGCGCTCGCCGTGCTGCCCGCGGACGACGAGCTGGAGCGGGCGGTCGAGTCATGGGCCGTGGCCGAGGCGCTGGCCGCGCTGCGGCCCGAGCACCGTGAGGTGCTGATGGAGGTCTACTACCGGGGGAGATCGGTGAAGGAGGCGTCGGCCACGCTGGGCATCCCGCCGGGCACGGTCAAGTCACGCACCTACTACGCGCTGCGCGCGCTCCGGCTCGCGCTCGAGGAGCGAGGGCTGGCGCCGTGATGACGTGTGAGGAGGTACGGCTGGCACTGGGCGCCCACGCGCTCGGCGCGCTGGACCCCGACGAGGCGATGGAGATCGACACCCACCTGGCGACCTGCGAGGTTTGCGGTGCCGAGCTGCTCGACCTGGAGGGCGTCGCGTCGTTCCTCGGCAAGGTGTCGGAGCGCGACGTCGAGCTGGTCTCCAGCCCCCCGCGTCAGGTGCTCGACCGGCTGCTGAACGCCCGTGCCCGGCGCCACCGGAGAGGACGCGCGCTGCTGACCGTGGCCGCCTCCGTCGCGGTGATGGCGGTCGGCGTCACGGTGTGGATGGGCTCCCAGCAGGCGAACCACACCCAGTCCGCCGCTCAGCCCGCCGTCATCTCCGGGGAGGTCGAGTCCAAGGCGGTCGCGCCGTACGCGGCGCAGGACACCGCGCCGAATGACGCGCGGCTCAAGAAGTCCGAGGCGCGGCCGACTCCGCGGCCGTCGGCGAGCCAGACGGCGCCCGGCCGCGAGTTCCCCGGCGAGAACGCGGCCAAGGGCTATCACGCGAGCGTGACGGCCTTCCCAGGGGGCGACGTGACGAAACTGTCGGTGCGGGTCAGTGGCCTGCCGCTCGGTACGACGTGCCGGCTGGTGGTGTTCGCCAAGAACGGCGCGTACGACTCCACCGCGAGCTGGAAGGTCAGCCGGGAGACCTACGAGAACAAGGCCGTCTTCCCGCGCCAGACCCGGATCCCGATGAACGACATCGCCAGGTTCGAGGTCGTCGACTCGGGCGGAAAGGTGCTCGTCAAGATCCCGGCCCCGAGGGGGAAGTAAAGCGTCCCCTCCGGGGTTGCACCACGAGATGACAGGACTGTGGGTGGCGCTGGCGACGCTGGCGCTCGGCTCGGTGATCGGGGTGGTACGACTGCGCCGCGACGGCAGGGTGCGCGACACGGCTCGGGCGGACGGCCGTCTGGCCACCGCCGACCTGGGTGCTGACCTGGGGGAACGGGCGACGCTCGTGCAGTTCTCGACCGCCTTCTGCCAGCCGTGCCGGGCGACCCGGCGAGTGCTGGCCGACGTCAGTGGGCTCGTGCCCGGTGTGGCGCATGTCGAGATCGACGCCGAGTCGCGGCTTGATCTCGTCCGGCGGCTCGACATCATGCGTACGCCGACGGTCCTGATCCTCGACAGCGCCGGAAATATCGTGAAAAAGGCGGCTGGCCAGCCGCGCAAAGCGGACGTCCTCGCCGCCTTGGCCGGGGCAGTGTCCCACGTTTCGTCTCAGAACGCGGACGAGATGTGACAGATGCCGAGACGGCGAGTAGTGTCCTTGCCATGAACCCATCGACAGAGCTGCTGACGAAGCGGCGCGCGGTTGATTTCTGCCGCGTAGCCACCGCGCTCTGTCGCGCTGCCTGAGGACGGTCTCGCGCGGACTTCCGATCCGCCCCAACCCGACCCCCTTCAGGAGCATCCTTCGATGCGTGCCGACCCTAGAGCGTTGCGTTTCAGCGCGGCCATCACGACTGCGATCCTCGCCATCGTCCTGGTGACGGGGAGCGCTTGGCCGTTGGCTGCCCAAGTGGTGCTGGCCGCCCAGGCGCTGGTGTTCGCACTCGGCGTGGCAGGGCGCTCGCCTTACGTGGTGCTCTTCAAGGCGCTCGTCAAGAGCGCTCCTAGGGAGACGGAGGACGCCCGCCCACCCCGCTTCGCGCAGGGTGTCGGGCTCGGCTTCGCGGTCGTGGGTCTGGTCGGATACCTCGCCGGGATCACGCCGCTCGCCCTCGTGGCCACGGCCGCGGCACTCCTCGCCGCCTTCCTCAACGCAGCCTTCGGATTCTGCCTCGGCTGCGAAACGTACCTGCTGATTCGCCGACTACTGCCCGCCGCCAAATTGGAGGTTCCCCAATGAGCCGCTCCGCCGTCCTGGTGGATGCCGAATGGGTCGAGGCCAACCTCGACACCCCCGGCGTCGTTCTCGTCGAGGTTGACGAAGACGCCAGCGCCTATGACAAGGGCCACATCCGTGGCGCCGTGAAGGTCGATTGGCAGAAGGACCTTCAGGACCCGGTCCGCCGTGACTTCGTGGACAAGACCGGCTTCGAGACACTGCTGTCCGAGCGCGGCATCTCCAACGACGACACCATCGTGCTCTATGGCGGAAACAACAACTGGTTCGCCGCCTACGCCTACTGGTACTTCAAGCTCTACGGCCACGACAACGTCAAGCTGCTCGACGGCGGGCGTAAGAAGTGGGAGCTCGACTCGCGCGAGCTGGTCAAGGACGTGCCGCAGCGCGCCAAGACCTCCTACGTGGCCCAGGAGCAGGACACGTCCATCCGCGCCTTCCGTGACGACGTGGTCGCCGCGATCGGCAAGCTCAACCTGGTCGACGTCCGCTCGCCCGACGAGTTCACCGGCAAGCTGCTCGCCCCGGCCCACCTGCCGCAGGAGCAGGCGCAGCGCGCGGGCCACGTGCCCACCGCTCGCAGCATCCCGTGGTCCAAGGCGGCCAACGACGACGGCACGTTCAAGACCGACGAAGACCTGCGCACGCTCTACGGCGAGGCGGGGGTCAACTTCGACAAGGACACGATCGCCTACTGCCGCATCGGCGAGCGTTCCGCGCACACCTGGTTCGTCCTGCACGAGCTGCTCGACCAGGCGAACGTGAAGAACTACGACGGTTCGTGGACCGAATACGGCTCGCTCGTGGGCGTGCCGATCGAGTTGGGGGAGGCCCGCTGATGACCACCACTCAGACCGCTCAGAACGTACAGACCGCACCGGGTTGCGGAGCTCCGGAGCAGACCATCGCGCTGCCCGCGGGGATCGACCTGTCCACCCAGTCCGTGATCCAGGGCGTCGTGACGGGCGCCGGCACCGCCTACGCGCGGCTGCTCGACCACTCCGGCGAGTTCACCGGCGAGGTCGTCGTGTCCGACGAGGGCGTGTTCCGCTTCTTCGCCGCACCTGGCGACTGGACGGTGCGCATCATCGCCGGCGGCGGCGTCACGCGTGACGTCAAGGTCCAGGCGAAGCTGGGCGAAGTGGCTCAGCTGGCCGTCGCCGTCTGACCCGAATATCTGGAAGAAGGCTCGCGTCCGATCTCGGACGTGGGCCTTCTGCTTTCCGGATCCGTGGTGGCTGGTGCCTTCGGAGGGATACCCCGGCGGGCCTTCTGCCCGCTGCAGAAAGGCTTCTTTCTGTTACGGCAAGCCCGGCAGGCCGCCACGCGCCGCACAGGGCCGGTGGCCTCCAGGAATACGGCCTCTGACCCGCACGGGGCCGGGCGCCGTGACGAGACGGTGAGACCATGGCCGGTCAAGGGTGCAACGGATTACGGGCCGGCGGTGTTGTACCTGGTGTGAGTGACATCGACTGCCTCGACCCGGTGCGAAAGGCGCTGCTCGACGACCTCGACGGAGGGTTCGCCGAGCTGTTCGGCGCGTATCGCGGCGTGGTCTTCTCGACCGCCCTGCGGCTGAGCGGGCGGTGGGCCGATGCCGAGGACCTCACCGCTGAGACGTTCCTGCGTGCCTACCGTGCCGTCGCCGGCTATGACCGAGAACGGATCGCCGCCCTGCAACCGCGGGCCTGGCTCCTGACGATCCTGCTGAACATCTGGCGCAACTGCGCCCGTACCAAGTCCCGGAAGCCTCCCCCCGATCTGCGCGAGGAGCCGGTCGATACCGTTGATCCACGCGAGAGTGTCGAGGACGCGGCGGTGCGGCACGAGACCGGTGACGAACTCGCCGAAATGCTCGGCATGCTGCCGGAGGATCAGCGGGTGGCCGTTGTGCTCAGGCATGTCGTCGATCTACCGGTCAGTGAGATCGCCACAGTCCTCAGGATTCCGCAGGGCACGGTCAAATCGCATGTGTCACGGGGTCTGCAGCGACTGCGCACACTTGGAGGTGCCCGATGACCCAGGACCCGCTGCTCGCCGGACTCGCGGCGCTCGCCACGGACGCGCCCGACGGGCTGCTCGAGCGGATCGCCGCGCGCTGGGTGACGGCGCCGAGCCCGCTCGGGGAGCTGTCCGTCGCGTTCACCGGCCAGGGCATCGCCTACGTTCATCAGGGCGACGGGTTCGCCGCCGCCTTCAGAGCGCGGGCCGGACGTCCGCTGCTGCCCGCCGACCGGCCGCCCGCCGGACTGCTGCCCGCGCTGCGCACCGGCCGCTCCTCGGGGGTCGCGCTCGACCTGCGGGGGCTGAGCGACTTCCAGCGCGACGTCCTGCTGGCCGCCCGGACGATCCCCAGGGGCGAGGTACGGCCCTACGCCTGGATCGCGGCCCAGGTCGGCAGGCCCAAGGCGGTACGCGCGGTGGGCGCGGCGCTGGGCGCGAACCCGGTGCCGCTGCTCGTCCCGTGCCACCGGGTGACCAGGTCAGACGGGGTGGCGGGCGACTACGTGTTCGGGGCGGCGGCCAAGGAGCGGCTGCTGGTGGCCGAGGGCGTGGATCTGGACGCGGTGCGGCGGCTGGCGCGGGCGCGGGTGTTCTACCTGGCCAGCGACACCACCGGCGTGGTGTGCTTCCCGACCTGCCACAACGCCCGGCGCATCACCGCCGCGCACCGGCACGGCTTCCGCAGCATCGCCCAGGCCCAGGAGGCCGGTTACCGGCCCTGCCGCACCTGCCGGCCCGCCCTGGCCGCCTGAGGCGCCCGTCCTGGGCGCGTCCTGGGGGCGCGTCCTGAGCGCCCGTCAGTTACGGCTGTCCGGTCAGCGTCCGTCAGGTACGGGTGTCCGGTCGGATGCGGGTGCCCGTCAGGTCTTGGTGTCCGTCGGGTAGCGCATCAGCAGTGAGGCTCTGACCTCGTCCGGGGGGACCGCACGGTAGCCGTGCGGGACGTCCGAGCGCCACGAGATGTGGTGGCCGGGGCCCGCCGTCAGCGGCGCGTCCATCGGCCCCGCGACCAGGGTGCCCGCGTAAACCGTGAGGTGCTCGGTCACCCCTTCGAGATGCGCGGCGGAGGTCTGGGTGATGCCGGGCGGGATGCGCAGCCGATAGAACTCATAGGTCACCCGCTCGTCCTCGAACACCTCCAGCAGCGCGGCCTCGATCGCCGTGCCATGCACGACCTGCGGCGATGGCGGGGTGTCGAGTATCGCGCCGATCGGCACGCCGAGCTGCGCGGTGATGGCCCAGAGCATCTCCGCCGTCGCCTTGGCCAGGCCGGTCTCCACTTCGAGCAGCGTTGTCCTGTCGATGTCGGCGCGCCTGGCCAGTTCGGACAGCGAGACGCCCGCCGCCTGGCGCAGCAGTCGCACTCGTCGCCCGACGATGACCGGATCTGTGTCCAGCGCGGGCCGTGCCTCCATGTCGCCATGTTCCCCCACATCTCGCCGGATTGCGCCGGGCGCTCTGGTCTGTTGTGGGTATCTCCCTTCAGGTTCGCCATGAATGCGCGGCGATCATCACGCCTGGTAGTCGCATGTCTCGACATGTCGGTAGGATCCCGTGGGTGTCCGCGATGTCAGGAGTGATGGCCCCGTCCCGGCCCGTGTCCGCACCGGGACCGATGCCGTCGCCGTTCTCACTGCCCTTGCACGCGCTACGCATCGCCGGGAAGTGCGCGCTACCGCTGATCGCCTGGTTCTCGGCCGGTCAGGCAGTGCGCTTCGGGCTGCTCTACCTCGGCACGGAGATCTCTCATGGAGACGCTCGGCAGCTCCGCCTGGTCGCGACCATCGCGGTGCTGACGCTCATCGTCATGGCGTCGATGACGGTCACCGCGGGCATGCTGTGGTCGGTACGCGGCGCGCTCTGGGAGATCAACGCCCGGCGGGCGGGGGGTGAGGAGGACGAGCGCTACTGGGTCTCCATGAACCGCGTCGCCCCCGCCTTCGCGGTCATCTACCTGACCTGGGGGTTCCATGTCGAGGACGCCCGGGACTTCGTACAGACGGACTACCTGCACAACGTCGACGACTTCCTCGGCGACAGCTTCCTCGGCAGGAGCAGCACGGTCGGGCGGGGGCTCATCGACCTCGACTGGCGGATCTCGCTCGGCCTGATGGCCGTGGCGTTCCTGCTGCGCGCGCTGTTCAGCAAAATGGTGGAGCGGGGCGACGGGAAGGTCTCGGGGCTGGGCACCGCCCTGTCCGAGTTCGCCTTCGTGTTCTTCGGCCTGAACGCCACCTTCGTGCTGGCCAACGCGCGCTCCGACTGGGTCTCGCACCGCCTCGCCATCTCCGCCTCAGGCGAGCTGGTGACCCAGGCCGAGCAGAGCATCCCCGGCTGGGAGGCGTTCTGGGGAGCGGTCGGTGAAATCTGGCCGTACATCGTGGACGGTGTCTTCATCCCGCTCACCTGGCTGACGGTGGCGGTGCTCGTCTTCGGTACGTACGCGGACGACGCCCGCACGATGCTCCGCGACACCCGCTTCGAGAAGGGGATCGACAAGCTCTACTCGACCCACTCGATCACGCAGAAGTCGGTCGAGCGGATCACCGGCGGCTTCCAGGAACGCTGGGTCCCCCTGGCCAACTCCTTCAGGCAGACGCTGACGGGCGGCGTTGCGCTGTTCGGGATGATGTGCCTGTGCTACGTGTCGCTGCACGTCGGCGCGGAGTACGCGATGCGCGGCGTGCGGACGCTGATCGGGTCGAAGGTGGAGTGGCTCTGGATGCTCGTCGGCACTCCCGTCGATTTCGTCAAGAACCTGCTCGTCACGGTCTTGACCATGGCCCTGCTGGCCGCCGCGTTCGACATCGCTGCCACGCGGGGCCGCCGGACGGCGCCGGCGCCCGAAGCGCCGGAACCGCCCGCCGTACGAGATGGCCGGACGGGCGTCAGCGCTTGAAGCGCAGCACGTCCAGCTCCGGTTCCGTCTTCGCGGTCATGAGCTGGGCCGTGGGGATGTCCGAGCGGTAGTTGCTCGGCGTGAGCAGCAGCTCGACCTCGGCCGCCTGCGCGGGCGGCACGCGGGCGTAGGCCGTCATCTGGTACGACTCGCCGATCTCCATCTTCTCGGCCGGTGTCGTGTCGTTACCGACCAGGGCCACCCACGTACGGCCCTGTCGATCCGTCACGAACAGGTCCTTGGGCTTGGCCGTCTTGACCGCTCCGTCCGCGTCGACGGCCGACCGGGTGATGTCGATCTTGATGTAGGCCGATCCCGGCTGGGGCTTGCTGCCGGGGACCTGCGGCACGGTCTCCATCGTGGACTTCCAGCTGACGTGCTTGACCGTGACGGACTGCCCCGCCGGTACGACCTGCTCCTGCTTCGCCGGAAGCTGCCCAGACCTGACCAGATAGACGTGATAGCGGTCGTACGTCGTCGCCCCGACCGCCACGACCAGCGCGGCCACGGCTCCAAGCGCCGTCAGCACGGGCCGGCGGCGGCGCGGCGGCGGCGGAGTCACGGCGACCGGCACCTCGGCGGCGACCGGAACCGCCGGTTCCTCGGGAGGGGGCGGGACGACGGGAAGGGGTGGGACGACGGGGAGGGGCGGGACGGACGGCCGGGGAAGTGGCCCGGCGCTGGGGATGGCCGGGATCGGCTGGGTGGAGGTGTCCACCGAGGGTTCCGTCCGCTTGGGCGGCCACACCTGCTGATCGGGAGGGACCACCCGCGTCGCGGCAGAACGGCGCCGCCGCGGCCTCGGCCTCTGAGATCGAGGTTGCGGCTGGGACGGAGGCGGCGCCTGGGGCTGGGGCTGGTCCGTGTTCTGGCCGGCCGGAGGGGAGAACCAGCCGCGGTCGTCTGTGCTCATCAGCTCTTCTTCAGGATGTAGACGTCGCTGGGCGCGGACTTGAGCTGGGCCGCCGCCGGGCCGTCGAGGCCCAGATCGACCTCGGCCTCCGGCTCGAACGGCTCGACCAGTGCCGATCCGGGCAGCTTGAACACGACCCGCGCGCCTTCGAGCGCCGAAGCGGGGATCTCGAAGACGAAGTTGCCGCTGACCCAGAAGCCCGGCTGTACCCAGGGGTTGGCCAGCGTCTCGGATGCCTCGATCTTGTCCGTGGCGTCGTAGCTGACGCCGTCCGAGGTCAGCAGCGCGGGGGTGCCCAGGTGTATGGGCTTGGTGGCGGAGGTCGCGGACGCCTGGACGATCAGGAAGAGCTGCTCGGTCTCCACCTTCCCGCTCGCGCCCTGAACGGCCCGCGCCACGGCGACCGAGTTGACGCGGACCGCGAATCGGCCCGTGTTCACCTCCTGGCCCTTCGCGCCGACGGTGGTGATGGGGGCGTCCATCTCGTTCGGGGTCAGGTTGCGCGTCTGGAGGCCGACGGCGCCGCCCAGCAGCACCAGGCCGACGAGGGCGCCGAGCACACGGGAGCCACCCTGCCGGCGGGCGCGGGAGCGGCGGCCGGGCGGGCGGCGGGACGCGGTGGCGGTCATGTCGCCTCCGCGCCGTGCACCGGGAGCGTCACCTGGGCCTGGACGACGGGACGCCGTCCGTTGCCGGGCACTCCCGAGCCGGGCACTCCCGAGCCGGACCCTTCTGAGTCGGTCTCTTCGGAGATCAGGCTCCAGTGGAAGGACGGGTCGTTGAAGCCCGGCTCGTATTCGAAGCCCGCCACGTCCAGCGTCACCTTCTGCGGCGGCTTGGCCGCGCCGTCCAGGTCGTAGCGGAGGACGACCGTGGTCGGGACGCCCGGCTGAAGCTGGCCGCTCTGCGCGTTCTTCGACAGGCTGTAGATCGTCGGCACACCCTTCGCCTGAACCTGCGGGGTCACCTTGACCAGCGACCCGGCGAAGCTCGTCGCCGAGATCGAGCCCTCCGGCTTGCTAGGCGGAAGGCCGACCATGGCCGTGGCCTTGCCCTGGTTCGTCACCTTGAAGGTCAGCTCCACGAAGCGTTTGTCGGTATCCCAGTCGGCCTTGGCCTTCTGCGTGGCCAGCTTGGCCGTCACGAACTGCGTACTGAACTGCCCCTGGTCGAGCACCGCCCCCTCCCCGTATTGGGGCGGCGCCGGATCGGGAACCTCGGCGAAACCGCCGAGCAGGGCGGTGATGCCGAGGGCGGTGACTGCCACCAGGGCCACTGCCGGCACCACTACCGGGCGTTTGGGCTTGTTGCTGCCGCCGGAGGGTTCCGTCATGGGTAAGGATGGTAATAGGTCACGCTTGCCCCATCTGCCGCTAGCCTCCCATCTGGCTGGTCTAATTGCCGAGAACCCTGCCGCAGCAGGGGGTCTAGCTCATACGCTGTCACGGAGCGGAGGGTCAGCCCCCACTAACGACATATCGCGGCCGGAGGGTCACGTGGCGGACGTGCATCCCGAGCATGCGCAGCTCCAGGCGGACCGCATCTACCTGGGCTGGCAGTACATCCTGCTGCACCCCGATCCGGGACCGCCGCCCAAGCGCCCCTCGCCCGGCGAAGGGGAGGCTGCCTCCGCGGCGGTCGACCAGGAGTTGCTGCGCCGCGAACGCTTCCAGCAAGACCTGCTCAACCGGCCCGTGCGGGTGTTCAGGGTGTTCATGGTCATCCTCACCGTGCTGATACTCGGGCTGGCCGTCGCCGGTTATCTGCAGTGGTCGTTCGCGCTGCTGGGTCTGGTCGCGGCCGGCGGCGTGGCGATCATCTGCAGCTACGCGCTCGTACAGGGTGACCGGGCGGTCCGCTACCGGGTGAGCGAGCAGCAGGCCCGCGACGACCGGCAGCGACGGGAACGTGACAAAGAGCTGTTCCGCGCGCAGGAGGAGCACGCCCAGCGCTACCGCGAGTGGCAGGAGGTCAAGGAACGCCACGACCGCCAGCTGACCTGGTACGCCGTCGCCGTCCCCGACGAGATCGACCGCATCGACGTGGCGGGCGGCACGCTGCCCGGCTGGTCGGCGCTGATCACCCTGCTCGGCGCCACCCGCCTCTACAGTGGCGGCCACCTCACCGTGCTCGACCTGTCCGAGGGCGCGATCGCCAAGGACCTGATCGAGCTGGCCCGCCGGGGTGGCGACGACCCGCTGGTCTGGGTGCTGCCGACGGACCTGCCCCGGCTGGACTTGGGCGCGACGCTGAAGCCCGAGGCGTTCGCCGACGTGCTCGCCCACGTGGTCAGCGTGAGCGAGGAGCACCGCACCACGCGCGACCTCAGCTTCGACAACGCGATCCTGGAGCGGGTGCTGGAGGTGCTCGGCGAGAACGCCACGATCAACCAGGTCACCGCCGCGCTGCGGGCACTCGCCCAGGTCGGCGACCCGCGCGACGACCTGAGGTTCGGGCTGATCACGGCGTCGCAGCTCGAACGGATCGGCACGCTGTTCGGGCGGGGTGTCAGCGACCGCGTGGTGATAGAGCGGGCCTGGGCGCTGGAGTCCCAGCTGCGCAAGCTGGAGACGCTCGGTACGGAGGCCGTACGGCTGCCGCCGGCCAGGTTGCGGGTGGTGAGCATGGACCGGCAGGCCGGGGTGTTCGGCAACCGGGTGCTCGGCACCTACGTGGCCACCGCGCTCACCCACATCCTGCGCCAATCGCCCGCCGCCGACCGGCCCTGGTATCACACGATCATCGTGGCGGGGGCCGACAAGCTCCGTGGCGACGTGCTGGACCGGCTCATGGACGCCTGTGAGACGTCCAGGACCGGCCTGGTGCTGACGTACCGGAGTCTGACCCCGACCGTGCGGGAACGGCTCGGCAGGGGCCACGCGGCGGTGGCGTTCATGCGGCTCGGCAATGCCGAGGACGCCCGGGTGGCCAGTGAGCACGTCGGCACCGAGCACCGGCTGGAGCTGGCCCAGCTCACCGAGACGATCAGCGACTCGATCCCCGGCCTCGACGGCGGCTACACCTCCACGATCTCCCAGGTCGAGGATGCCACGGAGGAGCGTGACGACAACCGTACGGACCTCGCGGAGGACCTCGTGGAGTCGACGGAGTGGGGCAGGACGGCCGACAAGATCTCCGAGAAGGAGCGGGTGCTGCAGCGCTCGCGCGAGTTCCTCGTCGAGCCGCACCAGCTTCAGCAGCTGCCCACGACGTCCGTGATCGTCACCGACGCGACAGCGCAGGGCCGCCGGGTCCGCCTGGCCGACGCGAACCCGGCCATCCTCACATTTCCCAAGACCACGCTCGGCGAGCTGGACGACGTCCGCGAGGCCGTACTCGCGATCGACGGCAAGGGCGGAGACGGCGACGGAGAGCCGCCTCCGAACCTCGGCCCGCCGCCGCCACGCCTGGACTGGCGCAAGGACAGGCAATGACATGGTCAATGTCAACGTGGCGCGCTGACGGTAGGCGGATTTTACTAGCAACCGTCTGTGGGGGAATGAAATGCAGTCGAGTGTCTCGCTGAGCGGGCCCTGGTACCGAATCCAGTCGATCGCGGCACCCTCGCGAAGCTCGTCGGCGGAGTGGGACTTCGTCACCGTGCTGCCCGCCGTGCTGTCCGCCGCCCAACGTGACCGGCCGTTCGTCATCGGGTGGCTCTCCCGTGGCTCCGGGGCGCCGCTCGAACTCATCACCAACGCCGGGCCGCTGTCGCCCCCGCGCCAGCCGCGCCGCGCCACCGACGCACCGGGGGCGCCGGCCGGGCCGCAGCCGCTGCTGTTCCCCGGCGGGGCGCGCGGGGTGCAGCTCGACGAGGAATACCTGGCCGACCTCGCCGACCTGGTGTGGACGCCGTGCCCGGGACGGCAGGCGCCACCGCTGGGCGGCCGGCGCGAGTTCGGCGGGCTCGAACCCGACGAGCTGAAGCGGCCGACGCTGTTCGAGGCGACGCTGGTCACGCTCATGTCGAGGCCGTTCGCGTGGCTGGTGGTGGCCGAGCCGACCGACCTGCTCGACGCCGAGGTCGCGCACCTGCGTACCCAGCTCAACGTGCTCAGGCAGTACGGCGACGCCTCCGAGCGCAGCAGGTTCGACGCCGAGCGGGCCGAACGCCGCATGCAGGAGCTCGACGCCTTCCGCGAGGCGGGGCTCTGGAACGTACGCGTGCTCGCCGGCGGCGCCACGGCCGAGGAGCTCCGGCAGATCGCGCCGGTCCTGGTCGGCTCCGTCGAGATGAGCCACCACCCCTACCGGCTGCGCAGCGCCCAGGGCGCCGTCTACGGCCTGTCGGAGGCGCTCGCCCTGACGATGCAGGACCCCGCCGACGGCGCCGCCGCGCCCTTCGCCGCGACCGCTGGGGCCCTCGCGGCGCTGGCCGGGCTGCCCAGGCGCGAGGTGCCGGGCGTACGGGTGCTCGACTCCGGGTTCTTCGACGTGACCTCCGAGGCCGAGGAGGGCGAGCTGGACCTGGGGGAGATCCTCGACGGGCAGGACCGGTGCGTCGGCTCGTTCCGGGTGCCGCTGAGCACGCTCAACCGGCACGCCTTCGTCACCGGCGCCACCGGCTCGGGCAAGTCGCAGACGGTCAGGCACCTGCTGGAGCAGCTCAGCAGGGCCGGCATCCCATGGCTGGCGATCGAGCCTGCCAAGTCCGAGTACGCCGCCATGGCCGGCCGCATCGAGCCCAGCACGGTCACTGTGATCAACCCGTCGGCGCCCGCGGGTGTGCCCTTCAGCATCAACCCGCTGGAACCCGAGCCCGGCTACCCGGTCCAGGCTCACATCGACATGGTCAGGGCGCTGTTCATGGCGGCCTTCGACGCCGAGGAGCCGTTCCCGCAGATCATGTCGCTGGCCCTGCAGCGCGTCTACGAGGCCACTGGCTGGGACGTGGTCACCGGCGGCGCCGTACCGGGCTCCAAGGTGCCGCCCAGCGTGCCGACCCTCGAACTGCTCCAGCAGCACGCCATGGACGTGATCAGGGAGATCGGCTACGGCCGCGAGGTCCAGGCCGACGTGGAGGGCTTCATCTCGCTGCGGCTGCGTTCGCTCCGCGTCGGCTCGGCCGGCCGCTTCTTCGAGGGCGGCCACCCGGCCGACATCGGCGGCCTGCTGGAACGCAACGTGGTGCTGGCGATCGAGGACGTGGCGAACGACGAGGACAAGGCGTTCCTGATGGGCACGCTGATCATCCGCATCGTCGAGCACCTGCGGATGCGGGCCCGGCAGGAGAAGTCCACCGGCCTGCGCCACGTCATCGTCATCGAGGAGGCCCACCGGCTGCTGCGCGACCGCGGCACCGGCCGCGCCTCCACCCACGCGGTCGAACTGCTGGCCGGCATGCTCGCCGAGATCCGGGCGTACGGCGAGGGCATCGTGGTGGCCGAGCAGATCCCCACCAAGCTCGTCACCGACGTGGTCAAGAACACCGCGCTGAAGGTCGTCCACCGGCTCCCCGCCGAGGACGACCGGCAACTCGTCGGCGGGGCCATGAACCTCAGCGAGGAACAGTCCCGCCACGTCGTCTCCCTGCAACCAGGCTCCGCCGCGGTGTTCGCCGACGGGATGGACCGCCCACTGCGCGTCCGGGTGCCGCTCGGCGAGTCCCGCGAGAAGCTGCTGGCCAGCCCGGCCCCGCCGATCCGGGGCCGAAGATCGGCGGCCTGCGGCAGCCAGTGCCGCACCGGCCAGGCGTGCACCCTGGTCGAACTCCGCGAGGCCGACGTCCTCGCCGACGCGCCCGACTGGGCCTGGCTGCGCATCTGGTGCGACACGGTCGTCCTGGCCTTCGTGAGCAACCGACCGCTGCCCGGCGTACCCCGCGCGTTGACGGCCGCCTGGTCCGAGCTCCCGGCCAGGCGCCGGGAGTGCCTGCTGGCCACTCTGATCGAACGCTCGGTGCAGCGCCGGGCCTGGTCGCTGCGCAGCTGGTTCGACCCGGCCCTGCTCACCGAGAAGGCCGCCGAGACGGCCACCCGCCTCCTCGCCGCCGTGGACAGCGGCGGCGAACGCCCCGGCGCCTCGTGGGTCATCCCGCAGGTGCGCTGGCTGCACGAGGTCGACAGACTCTTCCCGTACGGCCAGCCGGCCCCGAACCTCCGCAGCCCGGCACCGCCGATGGAGTACGCCCTGTTCCGCAACGCGCCCAACGGCAGCTCGGCCGAACTCCTGCAATCGGAACTACTCGGCCACCGCGCCAAGGCACTGCGCCACCACCCACTGTCGATGGAGGTCGACCACAACAGGGCGCTGGCCTGGCGGGTCATTCTGGGCGACGACGAGAGCGAGGGCGTCCAGCGCGACATCAGCACGGTCGCGATCGGCGTCGACCCGTCGTCCCGGTTGCGGCACGTGGGGCAGACGATGGGGGCGGGCTGGTTGGAGGGGGTGCTGTCTTGGCCGCGCCGGTTCGTGCTGCCGTTCGACCGGGACGGCGCCCCGGAGCTCTCTTTCGCCGAGCCGGCCTGAGCTTTACAAAGGGCTCGCAGTCGGCGCTTCGCGCATTGGAAGCTCGGCGTTCTTTTTTAGGCGCTCGTCGCGCACTGCAAGGGCTCGCCGATCAGGCGCTTCGCGCCGATGGGGCTTCGGCGTGCTCCCCGGGGCCTTCGGCCCCTCCTATGCGAGGGCAAGCCCTCGCGCTCCCACGCTTCGCCACGGCCAGACCATGGGCGCTAGCGTGCGACGTGTGCTGGCTGGGTTCGTCGACTGTGGGTGTTGTAATTATCCGGCTACTATGTGTGACTAGCCATGGACGTGGCCAGTCAGGCACCGGAGCCCCCCATGCGACAGATCCGCACAACCTTCGCCGCCCTCACCGGCACACTCTTCATCCTGGCCATCGCCGGAGTCTCACAAGCGACCGCCACCCACGCGGCGGAGATCGTCATCATCGACGGCTACACCAAGACGGTGAGGGAATCGGCCCGCATCCCCGTCGCCTGCCCGACCGATCAGGTCCTGCTCGGCCGCGCCCACTTCGGGGACGAGAACGGCGAGACCACCTACTACTGCGGCCTGATCGTCATTGACGGGCAACGCGTCAAGGTCGGCGCACCGTCCTGGAGCGACGCCCAGCGAGAGAGCAACTCGTTCTTCGCGGCTCCGCAGAATGGGGTCCTGGTCGGCCGGCAGCATTCCGGCGACGAGAAGGGGCCCACGCGCTACGCCACCGCCTCCCTCAGCGCGTGGGGGCGGACCGTCGAACTGACCTCCTACCGCTGGACCCCCGGGCAGAGAGAAAGCAGCAGCCACTCCAAGGCGGGCGACTACGAAGTCATGGTCGGCCGCCAGCACTCCGGAGACGAAAACGGCCAGACCGGCTACCAATACGCCAGGATCGCCGACTAGACCTCGGCGACTGTCGGGCCGCCTCCGATCGTCCCTGGCGGCCCACCACCTCCAGCGCGTGGGGCGGCGAGACAGCACCCCGAGTGGCCACCCGGCAGACATAGGCAACCTCTGAAGCGAAGGAGGAGGGCAAGCGATGAGCATCGGACGCAATTGGCGTGAGGTCAAGGCGGAAGCGCACCGGTTGTATCCCGAACTGGCTGACCCGCAGCGGCGAGCTGCCGCCGATGCGCAGCTGGATGCCTACGTCGCCGGTCATCATCTGAAAGAACTGCGCGAGTCTCGCGCTGAATCTCCTCACGCTGATCCCGGCGCGAACTCCCCGATGGTGCTGATCATCGAACACCCATGATCAGCACCATCGGGATTTGGCGGCGCCATGCGTGCACCGCGCATGATCGTAATAACAGCCGTCGCGCTGGCGGCCGTCGGCTGTTCCGGCTCATCGGCTTGTAAGGGCGCTGTCCGGCGCTTCCCACTACTCGCCTGGCCTGGTCATTCCGGAGCGGAGCCGCCGCCGGAGCCATGATCAAAATTCGCTGCGTCTCCGCCAGCACAGGAGAACGCCCGATCGCCACGCAGGCGACCGGGCACTTCCTCTGAAGGCTGGACTATTTCAGGGCTTTTTTCCAGATTGGTGGGTGTACCTGAACGCGCCCGTATCCCGGCTGATGGCAGTCATCGACCTGGGTCCGGCATTCGTGGGAAGCCCGCAGGAGATCGCCGCGATCGCCGAGCAGGTGCGGCCCGGTAATGGGGCCAGCGTCCTGGAGTACGTCCAGGACTTGGAGCAGGCGTACGCGATTCCGATCCTGCAGGTGCGCGAGTTCGAGGGCCTGTCGGGGGAGGAGTTGCGCGAGCATCTCGGCTCGTGGCATCCGCCGCAGGGCTATCTGCGGCTGCACAACCCGGGAAACCTGGACATGTTGCGCATCTGCGAAAAGATCGCAGGTGGGGAGCCGATCCGGCAGATGACCGTGCACCATCCGTAAGCTGCCGCGCCGCGGGGGCGAGCGCTGGCCCCTGCCTCAGGCGGCGATCCCGGCGATGACCTGGTCGTGGGTGATGCGCGCGATACGGTCGCAGGATCTCGATCAGCGTCCGAGTGCCGGAGCATTTTATATACCATTTGGATGAAGTAGGTCCAGGACTGTCCGCAGCCGACGCCGCCAGCTAATACAGCTGGATACGGGTAATGACGCAGTGCGGCTCAGTTGCGTCTGCAAGGACGATGTACTCGGCCACGCCCAAGATCCCATTCTTGCCGAGTGGAACTCTGCGCTGTTGTGGCCACTGGGCAGAGGCGGTCTGTCCGGAGACGTCGCCTCTCGTCTCGTTGATTTCAACGGACAATGCGACGATTGCCGAGAACAACGTCGGGCTGATCTGAGGGTCCGCCAGGAGTTCCGCTACCCCGTCGGAGAAATGGCAGGGCCATCCCTCCTTTTCGGACTCACTAAAGGGACAGGCCCTGCTGCTCTCGGCGGTCAAGGATGACTGCGAGGGTGGTGACAGGCAAGGTGCCCTCCAGCGCGGCCTTGCGAATCTGATCGGCCTCAGGATCAGTGTCGAGCATCGCCTCACACCACCAACGGCGCAGGACCGCCTCGGCCTGGTCCAGCGGCGCCGTGCCGAGCTCACGGTAGAACTCCATCCGTCGACCGCCTTGGAGAGCTGCGGCGATCCCATCGACGGTACGCGGCACCCTGGGCTCGCCAGGAACGTGCGGGCGGAGGGGCTGAGCACTCATACCGTGAGGATAGCTGTTGGAGGGAGATCGCATTGGGAAGAGACGGGACGACTTCAGAACCCAAAGGAGTCTTCTCGTTGACTGAGGCCGCGCTGCCGGTTGATCGAGCTTGAGTACCCGGCCGTACTGCTCCTGCGGACGGTCGCCGAAGCCCAGTTTGTGGATTGCCGTCGGCAGCCGCACATGCGTCCCAGAGGCTGACCCGCAAATACGGGTCGTGTTCCAGCCATCCTTCGACGTCGGGGGGCTCGCTCGCCTGTCAGCCGCACGCGAGGTGGCAGCCCGCAATCCTCTCCTCTAGCTTCCTCGCCAGGTGTGAGTTCCCGGGTGATCAGGCCGGCGCCGATCAGCCGGCCCAGGCGCAACCCAAGAACCCGCCACCGGCCAAGAAGGGTTTCTGCCCGAAGCCGGGCCGATCACCCGCTCGCTGCTGCCCTCGCCCGAGAGCGTTGAGCGGATCGCCACGAACCCCTGCCTCGGCGTGAACGGCTTCCTCGGCCTCGTGCTCGATGCCAACAGGAGATGGTCGACAAGGTGGAATTGCGCAATTTCCGCGCGCGTCTACCGGATCTCCCTGACCAGCTGGGCCTGGCTCGCCCGCGGCGAAAGAGATTCTCGGCCTCGACATCACCGACCTGGTGCCGGCCGACAAACGCCCTGGTCGTCTCCAAGGGCGGTCCGATCGACTGGGTGCACTGACGCGTCTTGCCGCCGCCTCGGTGATCTGCGCGCGGTTGTAGGTCTGCTTCGGTCCGCGGGCCGGGCGCTCGGGCCGCATCCAGGTCATCGCTCAACCCCCTAGTTGCGTACACGGTACTCAGTAATTTACTCTGGGCATCGCAACTGCGTACGAAGTACCCAATGGAGGGGATCATGGATCCGATCGTGGTCGCCGAAGGGCTGCACAAGTCCTTCGGCGACACCCACGCACTGCGAGGCCTCGACCTGAGCGTCCCGAAAGGCACGGTCTGCGGCGTACTGGGGCCCAACGGCGCCGGGAAGACGACGGCGGTGCGCATCCTGGCGACCTTGTCCGATCCCGATGCCGGGCACGCCCGCATCGCCGGATACGACGTCGTCCGCGAGGCCGGCAAGGTGCGGGAGAAGATCGGGCTCGCGGGCCAGTACGCCGCCGTGGACGAGAAGCTCACCGGGCGCGGCAACCTGCGCATGTTCGGGCGCCTGTCCCACCTGTCCCGGCGCGAGGCGCACCGGCGGGCCGACGAGCTGCTCGAACGCTTCGGCCTGATGGACGCCGCCGATCGTCAGGTCGCCGGCTACTCCGGCGGTATGCGGCGCCGCCTCGACCTGATCACCAGCCTCATCCTGCGCCCCGAGGTGCTCTTCCTGGACGAGCCGACCACCGGCCTGGACCCGCGCAGCCGTGGCGAGATCTGGGACAGCGTCCGCGAGCTGGTGGCGGACGGCACCACGGTGCTGCTCACTACGCAGTACCTGGACGAGGCCGACCGGCTGGCCGACGACATCGCCGTCATCGACCACGGTCAGGTGATCGCCACGGGCACTCCCGACGAGCTGAAGGCCACCATCGGGGACCGCCTCGACGTCGTCGTCGAAAACCCCGCCGCACTGCGCCCGGCGGTGACCGCGCTGAACGCCCTGGCCGGGGCCGAACCCACGGTGACGGACGCCGACCGGCTCAGCGTCGCCCTGCCCGGCGGCGGGTTCCGGCTCGCCGACATCGTGCGCGAGCTCGACCGCGCCGGGGTCGCCGCGCTCGACGTGAGCCTGCGCCGCCCCACCCTCGATGAGGTGTTCCTGCGCCTCACCGACCGCAAGGAGACCGTCCGATGACCGCCCACACCAACCATCTGATGAGCGCCCAGACCAACCCGAAGAAGACCGTCCGATGACCGCCCTCACCCCGCCGATGGGCCGCCGCCTGCGCTGGACGTTCATCGACGGGCTCACCCTGGTCGGCCGCGAGCTGGGCCGGGTGCGCCAGGAGCCCGGCGAGATCGTCGGTGCGCTGCTCTTCCCGGCCATAGTGGTGGTGCTGTTCGGGTACGTGCTCGGCAGCGCGATCCAGGTGCCGGGCGGCGGTGACTACCGCGAATACCTCATGCCCGGCCTGTTCTCGATGGTGACCTTCACCGCCCTGCAAGGAGTCATGGCGCGCACGGCCGCCGACGCCTCCCGCGGCGTGATGGACCGCTTCCGCTCCATGCCGATGGCGCGGTTGGCGGTGCCGTTCGGGCAGACCGGCGCCGACTCCCTGATCGGCCTGCCACTCCTGGCCATCATGGTGGGCACCGGCCTGCTGGTGGGCTGGCAACCGCACCATGGCCTGATCCCCACGGCCGAGGCGTTCGGGCTGATGCTCCTGCTGCGGTACGCGCTGAGCTGGGTGGGCGTCTATGTGGGCCTGGTGGTGAAGAACGAACAGATCGTCGCCCAGGTGGTGGTGCCACTGTTCCTGCCGTTCACCATGCTGTCCAACTCGTTCGTCCCGACCGACGGCATGCCCGGGTGGCTGCGCTTCCTGGCCGACTGGAACCCGGTCAGCGCGCTCACCGCCGCCTCCCGTGAGCTGTTCGGCAACCCGGGCGCCCCCTCCGGCGACGTGGCCTGGCCGCTCGCGCATCCGGCGACCACCGTCCTGCTCTGGTCGGCCGTCCTGCTGGCGGTGTTCGTCCCGCTGTCGCTGCGCGCCTACATGCGCAGAGGGCGCTGAACACCGCCTGTTCTCTTCTGAATCGTTCTCCTCCGGAAGGCAGCAAAATGACCGACAACACCTACGAAAAGGTGCAGCAGATCCTGGACTCGGCTGTGGCCGAGGACGGCATTCCCGGCATCGTCGCCGAAGTCCATGACGCCGGCGGAACGTGGTTCGGCGCCGCGGGCGTGGCCGACCTCGCTACCGGACGGCGCCGTCAGCCCGGGGAATACCTGCACATCGGCAGCTCCGGCAAGGCCTTCACCGCCGCCACGGTGCTGGCCTTGGCGGCCGAAGGCAGGTTGAGCCTCGAGGATCCGGTGAACAAATGGCTGGCCGGTGTCATGGACGCGGGCGGCTACGACGGCAACAAGATCACCATCCGACAGCTGCTCAACCACACCAGCGGCCTGTTCCTCACCGGCCTCGCACCAGAACTACAGAGCAGCATCGTCACCCAGCCGGCCCGCGTCTGGACCACCTCCGACCTGCTGAAACTCGCGGTTTCCCAGCCGTCGGTCGGCGAGCCGGGCGAAAGCTTCGTCTACGCCAACGGCGGCTACTACCTGGCCGGCGCGATCATCGAGAAGGTCACCGGCAACAGCTACGCCGCCGAGGTCGAACGCACGGTCATCCGGCCGCTCGGCCTGACCGGCACCTACGTACGGCCCATCACCGACACCAGCTACCCGGACCCGCACCCCCAGGCATACGTCGCCAATACCCTCAAGGAGGGTGTCGACCCGGCATCGCTCACCCCGGAGGACTATGCCTCCCTGGAGGACTCAGGCCTGCCGCCCATCGACTGCACCGCGCTCAATACCTCATGGGGATGGGCGGCCGGCGGCATCGTCTCCACCACCGGCGATCTGAGCCGCTTCCTCAAGGCGATCGCGACCGGCAGCCTGCTACCACCGGCCCAGCACCATGAGATGTGGACCATGGTCTCCTCCGACAGCGTCGTCTGGCTGCCGCACGCCCGCTACGGCCTCGGCGTGATCGAGTTCGACAGCGCGGGGACCAACGGCCTGACTCTGCGAGGCGTGAGCGGCACCCTGCCCGGATCCTTCACCCTCGCGCTGAGCACCGACGACGGCCGGCAGAGCGTCGTCGTCCACACCAACATCGAGCCGAAGAACCTGGACATCCCCATCAAGATCATCAAAGCGATGTACGGCGTCACCCTCGGCTGACCGGATGGCCGGATTTGGGAGGCTGTCGTACTGCCCATACGAACACTTGGCAGCTAAGTGTTCGTATGGGCGAGAGCTGGTAACCCCGGGTAAGTGATTCCGGACGAGATCCGCCGGCAAGGATCGGGGTTCGGTGAAACCCACGTCCGCCCTCGTTCTAGTGTGCGAAGCAGGTCCTGCTGACCAGCGGAAACCGCCGGACTCTGCCACTACTGACCCCTGACACGCTGTACGCCGCCCAGGCACGATGGCACGACGCCAGATGCGGCTCATTTCTGGCCGGGGCCGTCCACCACCTTGGCCTCCAACAGGGCCGTCAGGGTAAGCGGTGTGCCGGCCTTGACGACGTAATTAGGGCCGTCGGTGTAGTCCGTGGTCCGGTCCTGCACGGTCACTCCGTATGTGCCGAGAAAGCGGAAATCGACGGGATCCAGAATGAGGTCGTAGCGGGTCCATCCGCCGGTGTAGCTGAACGCGACGCCCTGCCGGCCGTCGGCGTCCACGGCGTTCTGGTTGACGGTCACCCCGGGGATGGTGGTGAGGCCGCGGAACAGTGCCGCCCGCACCTCCGGCGGTAGCGCCTGGGTGCCCATGATCTGGTAGACGGCCTGGAACAGCCGCTCATCCATCGAGGGAGGCGCATCGGTTCCCGCCCACGTGATGTGCATGTCCGCCAGTTTCTGGCGGATCTTCGCGAGTAGCCCCTCGGGAGTGACTGGTTGGCGGGCCAACTCGTCCGCGCTCAGTCCCGGGTGGTTGCCCTGTACCAGCAGCTTGCCGTTGGGGAACAGAGACGCCGTCTGCAGGCCGTCCACGCTGTTCCACTCCTCCCGTACCTCGCGTCTGGACAGGTCGACGCCATAGCCGCCGTCCGCGGACTGCGGGGCCTGGAACTGCTTGATGTACAGCCACTGGCCGGGGTTCGGCGCCTGTCCGCGGTCGTCGTAGACGGCCTGAGCGGCCCGCTCGCCCAGTTCCCGCACGCTCACCACCGGAACCGCGCGCGGATGGTCATTCGCCACCACCACGCTGACGCCGACCGCCACGGCCAGCGCGCCCGCGAGCACCAGCCGTCGGCCGAGCCGCGGCCCGCGCCGAGGTTCACGGTGAGGCTCGTGCTCACGCGCCGCGGCCAGAAGCCGGGCTCGGGCGGCGCTCTCCGCCTGTGCCGTCATTGGCGGGGTGTCCCGCCGGAAGTCCTTGATTGTGCTCATCACAGCTCCTCATCTCCCAATACGGCCCGTGCCTTCTTCCTGGCCCGATGCAGCCGCGACCGTACGGTCCCAGGCGGGATGCCAAGCGCCTGGGCCACCTCCTCGTAGCTGAGGCCCTCCCACGCCACCAGCAGCAGCACGTCGCGGTCGCCGCGCGACAGCGACGCCAGCGCCCCCGCCAGCTCGCGCTCCTTGTCCCGCGCGGCGACCCGCCGCACCACAGCGTCGGCAATCGGTTCAGGTAAGGGATCCAGGCCGGTACGCGCCAGCGCTCGCAGCATCCGCTCCTCCTGCCGCCTGTGTCTGGCGACGAGCGTCGTGGCGATGCCGTACAGCCAGGGGCGTGCCAGCGGAAATGATGTGTCATACGAGCCGCGCCGCCGGAACGCGGCCAGGAATGTCTCGGCCACGATGTCGTCGGCGGCCTGCGTGCCGATGCGCCGCGCGGCGTACAGGTGGATCTGCCGTGCGTACCGGTCGAACAGCGCGGCGAACTGCTCCGGGTCACCGACAGATCGCCTGATCAGCTCGGCGTCGTCGATCTCGGCCGTCTCAACGGTCAACGGCCCTCCTTAAGGTCGGTCGGTCACCCTGCTGTCTCCCGCACCCCATGGCAAGGTTCTCGACCCGGCGGAGGAGTGACGGACATCACAGGCACGGCCCCAGTCGAGCAACTTCACAGATCTGGCTGCGTCGCGTGGACCTTGCCGCCGTCACCCGTCATCTCGTACAACGCGCGAGCCATCCCCACACCGTGCGCGTCCAGGGCCGGTGGGCGCCCGGAGGACGTGGAGGTATCGATCGATTTCGCACAAGATCAAAGCAGGCCCTGGAGAGGGCTTCGGGCCGACGAGCCGCTCGTTTGGGGCTCATGACACGTTTCTACCGGCACCCCTTGTTGCGGCAAAAGGTGTCGTCGCCCGGTACGAATCGGGATGGCGGCATCGTTGATCAAGAGCAAGTCTGGAAACGCGGCCCCTTGTCGTTGCCCGCTGCTAGCCTGCACCCCCAGTTGATCTTCCCCTGTGAAAGGCGCGCGATGTCGGGCGACGCTGACTCCCCGGTCGAATACCTGTCTTCAGGCGTTCTTACCCAGCTCAAGCGGCTGCATGGCCACATCCCCGAGGACTTCGAGCCGCGCGAGCGGTCGTGACCACGCCCGTGGGCGAATATCCGGTTCCGCCGTCTGTCCAGGCGCTACTGGCCGCGGTCTGGCCCGCAGAGCAACGTCTGCGGACGAATGACGAATTCGAGTGGCAGACCTTCCTCTACTACGGTGGCGAAGGTTCGGAAACCGAGCCTGGTCTCGTGGTTGAGTCCTCGTCATGCTGCACGACGGCGCCTTCCGGCGCGGAACTCGACGACGCGGCCATCGTCCGCGAAACGCTGCGCCATGCCGTCGACGAGGTCTTCCCCACCCAGGACCTCTGACGGCAGGCTCCACCGCACCGCCGGGTCCGAGGCGCACAACATTCTCGAATGGAACATCGAACAGTCGGTTGCCGCTGGGCCAAGGAGGTCTCGGTGGTCGGCAAGCACGCATGAGCTGCGCTTGTAACCTTTTGCGCCGGTTCCCGCCAAGTAGGGGTGCGAATCGACGAAGGGAGCATGGCCGGTGCGTCGAAAACAGGCGGAGATCGCCACAGATCCTGTGGCTTTCGAGGCCTTCTATCGAAGGCATGTCGATGCGGTCACCCGTTTTCTCGCACGTCGCGTTGACGACCCGCATACGGTCGCCGATCTGGTGGCTGAGGTGTTCGTGGCGGTGCTCGACTCGGCCCACACCTACCGGGCCGAGTTGGGGACCGAGATCGCGTGGCTCTACGGCGTGGCCCGTAAGACGATCTTGGCAGAGCGGCGGCGAGCGTACAAGCA
The DNA here is from genome assembly GCF_040680095.1 of Nonomuraea sp. NPDC052129. Classification (NCBI taxonomy): domain Bacteria; kingdom Bacillati; phylum Actinomycetota; class Actinomycetes; order Streptosporangiales; family Streptosporangiaceae; genus Nonomuraea; species Nonomuraea sp. NPDC052129. The sequence continues at coordinate 38,676 of NZ_JBFAVX010000047.1, forward strand.
GCTCAAGCTGACGGACCGGGTGAGCGGGCGGCGCACGCTGGCCACCGACGACGTCGCCAGGATCGAGGAGCGCATCGATGCCGAGCGGCACGCCAGGCGGGCCTTCGAGGCCATGGCGGGGCTGCCGGAGGGTGAACGTGCCGTGCTGGAGCTGGTCGTCATCGACCAGCTCACGGTCGCGGAGGCGGCGCTCGCCCTCGGCATCCGTCAGGGGACCGCCAAGGTACGCCTGCACCGCGCCCGCCGGACACTGCGGAGCCTGCCCTTCGTCATGGATGGAGCACCAGGATGAGCTACGAGGAGCAGTTACTGATGGAACTCAAAGCCGAGATCGCGCACCGCGGCCAACTACGACGCCGCGTCACCCGCAGGCTGTACGCCGGGGGCGTGGTGGCTGCCTTGGCCGCCGCGGCGGCGTTCGCGGTGCCGCTGCTGACGGGGACGGAGTCGCCCGCGTACGCCGTGAGCAAGAGAGCCGACGGCACGGTGGGGGTCGAAATCCGCGAGTTCAAAGATGCCGACAAGTTGGAGCGGGACCTGAAGGCGGCGGGTGTCAGAGCGGACGTCACGTATCTCCCGTCCCGCAAGCAGTGCGAGAAGGACAGAGGAGCGAGCACCCTTCTGGCGGAAGGGGCCATTCACATGCGGGAGGGCGGGCTGGACATCGATCCCCGGCTCCTCGATGAGGACAAGACGCTGGTCCTGGAGTTCGCCGGGAGCGAGGAGGAGGTTCCCGGAGCGAAGCCGCCGAAGACGTGGTGGACACTCGCGACGCTGATGATCCCCGGCAAGGTCGGCCCGTGCGTCGTCGTCGACAGCCCGGATTGGGACGACAACGGCGGCCCGGAGGGACAGCCGCCGGCGGGGAGTTAGCGCGATGACGGGCAACGTTTGCCCTACGGGGCCGGTGAACCTCCCTGTTGAGGCTGGCAGCACGACGTCAGGGTGCCGGACCGGAGCGGGGCGACGCGGTCACCTTCGGGCAGATCCGGGCAGAGGCTCTGGACAACCCCGCGATGACCTCGGCCTATCGGGCGATCCTCTGCCAGGACATCGAGCCGGAGATCAGCGGCTTCCCGGAGCTCAGGGCGCGTGCCCGCGACATCGCGCGGCGGGCCCCGCACATGCGTGGTACGTCGGAGTCTGCCGCTGAACCGGCACGCGGAGCTGATCAACCGGGGCATGGATCGATGCCCGTCGAGCGGAGACCGGCCGCGAAATCCCGGTCTCCGCCGATCGCCGGGAAGTCGATCAGGTGATCTTGCAGACGGGCGTGGCGGAACTGATAACTGCCGCCTACCTGCCGTAGCACGCCGTGACGGTGGGCATGGTCCAGGAAATCCATCACCCGCCAGGGCAGTTTCTTCCTGAACACCAGCCAGGAGCGAATCAGCATCCACCGCCCCCACGCGGTGCTGCTCACCGCGACCAGGGTGACCCCGATGCCGACCCCGGCGCCGGCCACCAGCGCGGCGCCCAGTCTGGCCGCAGGGTGGGCGAGCATGGCCGCCGCGACGCCGACCATCAGCCCCGCGCCGAGCCCGCCGCCGAACGCCTGGGTCAGCGCGGTGGCGCGATCCAGGTCGAGGAGCGAGCGGGGGCTGATGTTCTCCTCGGGCCCGACCGGCGCGGTCAGGCCCGCGCCCAGCCCGACACCGATCCCTCCGGTGACTCCGGCCACCACGCCGGCCATGAGCCCGATGCCCGAGCCGCCCGTCATGAACCAGAAGACCACCCCGAACACCAGGCCGGAGAACACCCCGACGGCCACTCCCACGAGCACTCCCCGGAGGACCTGGCGGCGGCGGCCCTTGATCGGGAGCCGGACCCGGGAAGGCGACGGCCTTCTCCCGAATCCGGACACCAGCGCCGCCCCGACGCCGACGCCGAGCCCGGTCCCGCACCCGGCGACGGTCAGGAACGATCGCCCGAACACGAGCCCCGCCACCAACCCCATCACAGGCCCCGCCGTCAGTCCGGCGGCCAGGCCGGCCATGAGCTCGAAACCGCCCCGGGGGAGGGTCCGGTGCAGCTCCCACCAGCCGAGATCACGGGTGCCGAGTGCTCTCAGATGCCGGGCGAGGTGCGCGAGCCAGGCCCGAGCCTGGTCGTGCTCGTACGCGCGGATGGGCGTCGCGGGAGATCCGGGACGGTCCGGCGGCGGCAGCGAACGCACCGGATAGACCGTGGGAAGGAACGCGTCGAGCAGGTGGTGTTCGATCGCGGAGCGGTCCGGGAACCTGCCGAGGTCGAGCAGGTCGGACGGGTCGGTGCCAGGAGGCGCGTACGCCGAGCGCGTGAGGGAGACCATCAGCGGAGACGACAGCGATCGGGCGAGTGGACCGTCGGGGCAGGCGAGGAGATGATCGAACATCGGCCCCCAGCGGTCGTCGCCGGTGGGAAGGGCGGCGCGCAGGTGGTCGACGGCGTCCTCGGGTTTGACCGGTTCGATCTCCACGACCGCCGCGTGGGCGAGCGGCTGGCCCTCCGCCGCGACTGCGGCGGCGTACTCAGCGCCGCGACAGGTGATCACCAGCGGGCGCTCGTCGAGGACGGCTCGATTGATCGCTTTGATCGCCGTCGGGTGCAGTCCGCCCGGCATCTCGTCCAAGCCGTCGAGGACGAGCATCACCCGTGCGCTGTGGACCAGCCGCGATGCCACGTCGGTGCCGTGGACGTCCCGGTCCGCCAGAAACGGGTACTCCTCACGCAGCCGCCTGGCGAACCAGACGTCGAGCCGTTCCTGGGCCGGGTCCCATGAGGACGCGGTCAGCAGGACGGGCACCGGCTCGGCCGGCTCGCGGGTTCGGAGCATGCCGAGGGTGAACAGCAGCGCCAGTACGGTCTTGCCGGCCGCGTGCTCTCCCAGGACCATCAGTTGCTTGCGCGGGAGCTTCCGGAACGCCGCCACCACGTCGCTCAGGCTGCCGTGCAGCCGCAGACGCGTGGGCCGCCCCGGTATCGTCCCCTTGCCCAGCACCGCGATCGGGGAGGCGCCGGGGCGGCCCGAGGACGACCAGCGCAACTGCAGCGGATCCGGCCGGCCCAGCGTCCGCATCGCCGCCTCCTCGGTCCACTGGCCGCGAATCCGGTCCGCCAGCCGGGCCACCCACGGATCCAGCGACCGAGCCTCGTCCGCCGGGGAGGCGGCGCCGTCGCGCCGTGGTGCTGCGGCCCCCCATCCCAGAGCGGCCACGGACACCAGCAGCGAGACCGCGCCGAACAACAGGCTGCCGACACTGGCGAGCTTGTCGGCCTTCTCCAGCCGATCGGGCGAACCAAGGAGAAAGAACACGAGCACTGCGGCCACGGCGATCAGAAACGCCGCACCGCTCACCCAGAGCAGCACTGAGCGTCGTGATTTGATTACTCTCCGCACCTGGACATCATCGCCCACCGAGGTCCAGGCAGGGGCGGGAACGCCCTGGGCAGGTGCTCAGCGTCCGGCCGGGGTGATGGCGGAAATGTGCGTGGCGAGCGCCGCCAGGTGCGCGAGTGAGGAGTCGGCGGCGGCGTCGGGGACGGCGACGATGACGTGGTCGATGCCCAGAGCGGCCAGGTCGCCGCAGCGCTGGACGCTCTCTTCGACGCTCTCGCCGTCGGCGATGCGCATGTGGAGGGTCTTCTCGATCTCCTCGTACGGCCGTCCCAGGCGTTCGCAATGGCCGCGCAGTACGCCGAGCTTGTGCCGTACATCGGCGCCGTGCAGGAAGTTACAGGCGTCGGCGTACTCGGCGACGAGCCGGAGGGTCTTCTTCTCCCCGCTGCCGCCGATCAGGATCCGTGGGCGGGCTTGGGGGGAGTTGAGCGTGCGCTCCAGCTGGTAGTGGGTGCCCTCGTACGGCTTGTCCTCGTCGCTCCACATCTGTTTGGCGATCTGGAGCGTCTCCTCCAGCCGCTCGAACCGTTCGGCAAGGGCAGGGAAGCGGAGGCCGAGACCCCGGGCCTCCTGCTCGTACCAGCCCGCGCCGATGCCGAGGACGGCGCGGCCGCCGGAGAGCGCGTCGAGCGTGCTGACCTGCTTCACCAGAAACCCGGGCGCACGGTAGACGGCGCCGGTGACGAGGGTGCCGAGGGTGACCCGGCGGGTGAGGGCGGCGGCATAGGACAGCGCGCCGTACGCCTCCAGCATCGGATCCTCGACGGCGCCGAAGTTGGGGATCTGGAAGAAATGGTCCATCACCCACAGGCTGTGCAGCCCCGCTTCGTCGGCGCCGCGGGCGACGGCCGCGAACCTCTTGGCGATGGCGGTGTCGCCGCCGGGCCAGATGAAGCGAGGGCAGGTCAGACCGAGTTTCATCGAATGCTCCTTGATCGGGGAATGCCTGCCGCAGGATGACGCGTCACTGCGATTTCGGGCATGAAAAAACCCTCCCGCCTGGGTCGCTGGACCCGAGGCCGAGAGGGCTCCGTACGAACGATTATCTCATGGGCCGCGCACGCCCACCGCACGACTCAACGCCCGCGCCGGCGTTCGGCGCGTTTGCGATGGGCGACTTCGCGCTTGTGCCGGGCCACGGCCTCGCGGCGGTCCTTGCGGTCGCCGGTGGCCTCCTGCTTGCGGCTCTCCAGCTCCAGCCGCATGGCCTCCTGCGCGGCCGTACTCCTCGAAGAGACCCGAGCCGCCGCCCGCGCGGCCAGTTTGGCGGCCCGCAGTTCGCCGTCCTGGACGATCTCCAGCCCCGGGCTACCGAACCGGGCCGCGTTTTCGTGTGCCCCACCAGAGTAGAGCCCAACGCCGACTAGGATCCTGTGCCATGACCCAGCTTCCACTGCGGGCTCAGCTCGCGAGCGCCCTGGGCCGCAGTGCCGCCACGCTGTCGAGGATGACCGGGCGCGGCGACGGCTCGGTCATCGGCGGTCGGGTCGGCCTGATGCTCGAGCCCGACCTGCTCCGGCAGCTCGCCCGTGACCGCAGGCTGGCCCTGGTCAGCGCGACCAACGGTAAGACCACCACGACCCGGCTGATCACCTCGGCGCTGCTGGAGCTGGGGGAGGTGGCCACCAACGCGTTCGGCGCCAACATGCCCGCGGGGCACGTCTCGGCGCTCTCCACGCACAAGGACGCCCCCTACGGCGTGCTGGAGGTCGACGAGAAATACCTGCCCGAGGTGCTCGACACCACCGGCGCCGGCGTCGTCTGCCTGATGAACCTCAGCCGCGACCAGATGGACCGCGCGGCCGAGATCTGGCTGCTCGCGCAGAAGTGGCGCAGGGCGCTGTCCGGCAAGCCGACGCACGTCATCGCCAACTGCGACGACCCGCTCGTCACCTGGGGCGCCTCGACCGCGGCCAAGGTGACCTGGGTCGCGGGCGGTCAGCGCTGGAAGGAAGACTCCTGGTGCTGCCCGGAGTGCGGCGGGCCGCTCGATCGTAAGGACGCCGACTGGGCGTGCCGCGAGTGCACCTTCCATCGGCCGGAGCCGCAGTGGGTTCTCGACGACGACGCGGTGGTCGATCCGCGCGGGCAGCGGTGGCTGCTCGACATCCAGCTGCCCGGCCTGGCCAACCGGTCCAACGCCGCGATGGCACTGGCGGTGGCCGAGGCGTTCGGGCTGCCGGTCGAGCGGGCGCTGCCCCGGCTGCGCGAGGTCACCTCGGTCGCGGGCCGCTACACCACGGTCGAGCGCGACGGCCGCCACGCGCGGCTGCTGCTGGCCAAGAACCCGGCGGGCTGGCTGGAGGCGTTCGACGTCTCCGATCCCCAGCAGCCGATCATCCTCTCGGTCAACGCGCAGGGGCCCGACGGGCGTGACACCTCCTGGCTGTGGGACGTCGACTACCGGATCCTGCGCGGTCGCCCGGTGTTCGTCACCGGTGAGCGGCGGCTGGACCTGGCGCTCCGGCTCGACGTGGCCGACGTGCCGTTCTCAATCTGCGGCACGTTCAACGAAGCGCTGGCCATGCAGCCGCCGGGCCGGGTCGACGTGATCGCCAACTACACCGCCTTCCAGCAGATCCGATCGGAGTTCGGTCGTGCCGTCTGACAGCGCCCTTCGCATCGTCTGGATCTATCCTGACCTGCTGAGCACGTACGGTGACCAGGGCAACGTGCTCGTCCTGGAGCAGCGCGCCCAGCGCAGGGGGATCGAGACCGAGACCATCTACGTGCGCTCGGCCGACCCAGTGCCGGAGAGCGGCGACATCTACCTCATCGGCGGCGGCGAGGACCGCCCGCAGATCCTCGCGGCGGAGCGGCTGCGCAAGGACGGTGGCCTGCACCGCGCGATCGCGCGGGGCGCGGCGATGCTCGCGGTCTGCGCCGGCTACCAGATCATGGGCAGTACGTTCGGCGGCGAGGAGGGCCAGCCGGTCGACGGCATCGGCGTGCTCGACATCGCCAGCTCCCGCGGCCCTTCCCGGGCGGTCGGCGAACTGGTCGCCGAGGTGGACGCCGAGCTGGGGCTGCCGACGCTGACCGGCTTCGAGAACCACATGGGAGTCACCCGCCTGGGACCGGGCGTCAAGGCGCTGTCCCGGACGACCGTGGGGGTGGGCAACGGGGACGGCTTCGAGGGGTGTTACGCGGGGCACATCGTCGGGACCTACCTGCACGGGCCGGCGCTGGCGCGCAACCCGGCGCTCGCCGACCTGCTGCTCTCCTGGCGCGCGGGCGACCTGGCCCCGCTCGACGACACCCGCTACGAGCAGCTCCGGCGAGAGCGTCTGGCCGCCGTACTCGGCAGCTGACTTCTACGGTTTTCACAACCAGTCGGTTTTACGGCACAGCACGGTGGGCCCCAGCCGCCGACCATGGCTGGGCGCCTCCAGGGATACGGCCGCTGAGCCCGCACAGGGCCGGGCGCCGTTACGACGTCTTCTTAGCCGCCCGCGTGGTCAAGTTCCTGGCCACCCGCGTGGTCAGGTTCTTGGTCGTCGCGTGGTCAGTGCGCCGGCCTTGGCGTGCAGGTAGCGCTGCTGTTGGAGGCTGTTTGTTCGCTGTGCGGCCGTCTCGTAAGACGCCCGGGCCGCTCCGTGGTCGCCGGACAGCTCCAGCAGGTGGGCCCGGACCGCGTGCAGCCGGTGGTCTTCGGCTATCCGGGCGTCGTGTGCCAGCTTTTCCAGCAGGGCCAGCCCCGCTTCCGGGCCGTCGACCATGGCGGCCGCGACGGTGTGGTTGAGCGTTACCACCGGGTTGTCGGACAGGCGCATCAGCACCTCGTACAGGGCCTTGATCTGGGGCCAGTCGGTCGTCGCCGCGGTCGGCGCCTCGTCGTGCAGGGCGGCGATCGCCGCCTGGAGCTGGTAGGGGCCGGTTGGGCCGCAGGGGAGGGCTCCGGTGATGAGGGCTATGCCTTCGGTGATGTAGGCCGGGTTCCAGAGGGTTCGGTCCTGTTCGGCCATGGGGATCAGGGAGCCGTCCGGGCCCGTACGCGCCGGTCTGCGGGCGTCGGTGAGGAGCATGAGGGCCAGCAGGCCCGCCACCTCGGAGTCGTCCGGCAGCAGCCGGTTGACCAGGCGGGTCAGGCGGATCGCCTCGGTGGTCAGTTCGGTGCGGTGGAGGGCCGGGCCCGAGGTGCTGGCGTAGCCCTCGTTGAAGATCAGGTAGAGGACGTGCAGGACCGCCGCGAGCCGTTCCGCGCGGTCCTGGCCGGAGGGCATGCCGAAGGGGAGGCCGCTCTCCTTGATGCGGTGTTTGGCCCTGGTTATGCGCCGGGTCATGGTCGCTTCCGGGACCAGGAACGCTCTGGCGATCTCCGCGGTGGTCAGGCCGCCGACGGCCCGCAGGGTGAGCGCGATCTGTGACGCGGGCGACAGTGAGGGGTGGCAGCACATGAACAGCAGGATCAGCGTGTCGTCGGACTCCGACGCCGGCCTGTCCGCGGCGGGGGCCAGCCACTGGTCGGGCAGTGCCCAGCGCGAGACGGTGTCCTCGCGGTGCCGGCGGGCCTGCTCGCCGCGCAGCAGGTCGGTCAGCCGGCGTGAGGCGACGGTGATCAGCCAGCCGCGCGGGTTGTCCGGCAGGCCCTCTCCGGGCCACTGGAGGGCGGCCGCGAGCAGTGCCTCCTGCGTCGCGTCCTCGGCTGTGGCGAAGTGCCCGTAACGCCGTACCAGCGCGCCGAGAACCTGCGGCGCCAGCCCGCGCAGCAGGTCCTCGATCTGGCCGCCAGTCACAACAAGACCTCGCCGCCGGTCACAGCTCCTCGTAGCCTCCGGCGATCGGCCGTATGTCCACGTGCCAGTCGTGGATCAGGGTCGCGTTCGCGGGGTGGGGAGTGTCGGCCAGTTGCGCGGCGATCTCGGTGGCCCGGTCGAAGCTCTCGCACTCGACGATCGTGTAACCGGCCAGGACCTCCTGCGTCTCGGAGTAGGGCCCGTCGGTCACGACCGGAACCCCGTCCTTCAGTTCGACCCTCCTGGCGAGCACGGGCGCGCTCAGGCCCTGGGCGTCGACGAACTCCCCGGACTCGACCAGGGCGTGGTTCCACGCCTCCATGAAGGCGTGCAGCGCCGCGACGTCCTCCCCGGACCAGACCGGGTTGTCCGGCTTTCCGGACAGATTGTCGTAGTCGCGCTGCGTGCCGCTCATCATGATCATGTACTTCACGATTTCTCCTCTCGGCCGGCACCGCTCCCGGTGCCGTACACCAGAGACGTCGGAACCACCGCGCCACCCCGGACACGCGCGCTGGAGGTTTCCGCGGTCAGTACACGAGAGCCTGCGCGTCCTTCGCCACGGCCTCCTCGACGAAGGTGGAGGCGCCGGCGATGCGGACGCCGTCGATGAGATCGTCGACCGTGAGGTCACGCCGGGCCGCGCACTGGGTGCACACCGTCACCCGGCCGCCCGCCAGGACGGCGTCCAGCAGGTCCGTGAGCGGAGCGGCGTGGGCCAGGTTGAACTCCTTGGCCCTGCCCGGCACCGCGAACCAGGAGGACTCGCCGGTCAGCCAGAGAGAGACCGGAACGCCGCTCGCCAGCGCGGCGGCCGCGACCGTGAACGCCTGGTTGCAGCGCTCCGGGGCCTCGGCGCCGGCGGTCACCTTGATCACCAGAGATCGTGCCATGTCCGTCACCCTAAACCTCTTCCCGCCGGACGTCTTCACCGCGGGCGGCCAGTACAGTTTGGTGCCATGGAAGATGCTGAGGTCCAGGTGCCGGTGCATCCCGATCTGGAGCACATCGCGTTCCTGATCGGCCGCTGGGAGGGCGCCGGTGTCGGGGGATATCCGACGATCGAGAGCTTCAACTTCGGTCAGGAGATCGAGTTCAGCCACAACGGCAAACCGTTCCTGTCGTACGTGAGCCGCACCTGGCTGCTCGACGAGGACGGCAACCGGGTCCGGCCGCTCGCCACCGAGTCCGGCTACTGGCGGCCGCAGCCCGACCGGCAGCTCGAGGTGCTGCTGGCCCACCCGACGGGCATCGTGGAGATCTACATCGGCGAGGTCGTCTTCCACAAGATCGAGCTGCGCACCGACGTGGTGGCGCGCACCGCCTCGGCCAAGGAATACACCGCGGCCACCCGCCTGTACGGGCTGGTCAAGGGCAACCTCATGTGGGCCTATGACATGGCCGCGGTCGGGCACCCGCTCACGTCGCACATGTCGGCGGAGCTGAAGAAGGTAGCTTGATCCATATGAGCACCCCGTTCACCGCCGAGGCGGTCGAGGCGATCAAGCGGCACATGAACGACGACCACTCAGGCGACGCGCTGATCATCGTGCGGGGGCTGGGCGGCCGGCCCGCCGCGACGACGGCGGCCACCAGCGGGGTCGACGCCGAGGCGATCGAGTTCACGATCGACGGCGGCGAGCTGGTCAGGGTGCCGTGGGGAGAGACGCTGACCGAACGCCCCCAGGTGCGCATGGCGGTCGTCCGCCTCTATCGCGAAGCCTGCGACAAGCTGGGCCTCCCGCCCCGCGGCGCGCACTGACCGCGCGCGGGAAGCGAGGGCATGAAATCGAGGGCATGAAAAGGGCCCCAGGCGTCGTTCCGCTCGTGATCGAGCGGGTCGGATGGACCATGGACAGGAAAACCATCCCCGTCCTCCGACTGCCAGGGGCCCCGGTGGTTGCCTCGTATTCGCCAAGTAGACGCGAGACAACAGTCCGCGTCGTCAGCGGACAACCACCTCGCTAGTCCAACTATGAATCACCATTGTTTGGACCACCTCCTTTCGGCGTACCCCAGAAGCTATGTGCTCGGTCGCGGAGGGGGCAAGTGATTAATACTCGGTCGTAGACTCGGGGGCATGACGGAGACGCAGTGGCACGAGGAACTCCGCGCCAAGGGCTACCGGGTGACCCCTCAGCGACAGCTCGTGCTGGAGGCGGTCAAGTCGCTTGAGCACGCCACGCCGGAAGAGATCTCCGTCAAGGTGCGCGAGACTGCCCGTGGCGTCAACATCTCGACCGTCTACCGCACGCTGGAGCTGCTCGAAGAGCTCGGCATGGTCACCCACACCCATCTGAGCCACGGCGCCCCCACCTACCACCTGGCGGCGGACGCCGACCATCTGCACCTGGTCTGCCGGGGCTGCGGTGAGGTCGGCGAGGTGCGCCCCGAGCTCGCGGACGGGCTGGTCAAGGGGCTGGACAGCGAGATGGGCTTCGTGGCCGACGTACGCCACCTGACCGTCTTCGGCCGCTGCAGCAAGTGCCGATAGCACCGTCTTCGGACGTTACCGCAGCCGTCTTCGGTCGCTGTCGCAACTGCCGATAACCTGGAAGGCATGCGCAGCCCTCTGCTCGATCTCCCCGGTGCCGTTCCCGCCGACGGCCCCGACTCCGACGTGGCCGCCCACTACGGTGACCTGTTCGCCGAACAACGGGCGCTCGTCAAGGGCGAGGCGGTGGTCGACCGCAGCAACCGCGAGGTGGTCCGCGTCTCCGGAGCCGACCGGCTGAAATGGCTCAACGACCTGACCTCGCAGAAGCTCGACACGCTGACGCCCGGCGAGTGGACGCAGACGCTCGACCTCGATCTCCAGGGCCGGGTCCTGCACCACCTGACGCTGGTCGACGACGGCGAGTCCGTGCTGGCGCACGTCGAGCCGGGCACCGCCGACAGCCTGGTCGCCTATCTCGACCGGATGCGGTTCATGCTCCGCGTCGAGGTCTCGCGCGCCGACGACCTGGCGGTGCTCTCGTCCGCGACCGAGGACTTCCTGGTGCCGCGCGCCGAGCTGCCCGACCATCTGGGCAGGCCGCTGGCCGGGCTCTGGGCGTACGAGGCGCTCCGCATCGAGGAGCACCGGCCCCGGCTCGGCTTCGACACCGACCACAAGACGATCCCGCACGAAGTGGGCTGGATCGGCACCGCCGTACACCTCACCAAGGGCTGTTACCGGGGCCAGGAGACGGTCGCCCGCGTCCACAATCTGGGGCATCCGCCGCGGCGGCTGGTGTTCCTGCACCTTGACGGCAGCGTCGACACGCTGCCGGCGCACGGCGCACCGGTGATTTTCGAGAGCCAGGAGGTGGGCGTCGTCGGCTCCGCCGCCCGCCACCACGAACTGGGCCCGATCGCGCTGGCCACGGTCAAGCGGACGGTGCCGGTCGACGCGCCCCTGCTCGCGGGCGGCGTCGCCGCCGCCCAAGAGGTCATCGTCCCCCCGGACGCGGGCCGCAACGTCACCATCGACCCGGCGATGCGCCGCCGCCTCCGCTGAACCGGCTTGGCCTTCTTGCCGATCGCGTAGGAGGGCTCGAGGTCGTCGGCGGAGACTATGTTCACACGTCCACCACGAGCGTGATCGGGCCGTCGTTGACCAGGGACACCTTCATGTCCGCGCCGAACCGGCCCGTCTCCACGTGGGCTCCCAGCGCCCGGAGTTCGTCGACCACGGCGTCCACCAGTGGCTCGGCGACCGGTCCTGGAGCGGCGGCCTGCCAGGTGGGCCGCCTGCCCTTGCGGGCGTCGCCGTAGAGGGTGAACTGGCTGATCACCAGGAGCGGCGCCGACACGTCGGAGCAGGACTTCTCGCCGTGCAGGATGCGCAGCCCCCAGAGCTTGGCGGCGAGCTTGCGCGCCTCGGCGCGGGTGTCCGGGTGCGTGACGCCGACCAGCACGAGCAGGCCCGGCTCGTCGATCGCTCCGACGGTCACCCCGTCGACCACCACCGACGCGGTGCTGACTCGCTGTACGACTGCTCGCATAAGACCTCATTCTGGCCCAGGTCAAAAGGCTTCGTAGACTCATGCCGAAAGGGGAGGCGAATGTCGCTGGTTGTCGAGGTTGTCCGGTCCGGGTTCGTGGAGTCGACCCATCACGTGCGCATGCTCACCGTGGACGCCGCGGGCGATCCGGTCGCGGTGCATGGCGCGGTGCACGTGCCGGCCTCGCCGCGCTCGGCCATGAAGCCGTTCCAGGCGGTCGGCATGCTCCGCGCCGGGCTCGCGCTCGACGGTGAACTCCTCGCGCTGGCCTGCGCCTCCCACTCCGGTGAGCCGTACCACGTGGACGGCGTGCGGAAGATCCTGGCGGAGGCCGGGCTGACAGAGTCGGCGCTGCTCTGCCCCGAGGACTATCCCTCCGACCGGGCGGCGACCGACCTGGGCCGCGTCTACATGAACTGCTCGGGCAAGCACGCCGCCATGCTCGCCACCTGTGTGCTGAACGACTGGCCGCTCACTACCTACCTGGAGCCGACGCACCCGCTGCAGCGGACGATCCGCCGCACGGTGGAGGAGCTGACGGGCGAGCGGGTCGCGGCCTCGGGCGTGGACGGGTGCGGCGCGCCGCTGTTCTTCGTCTCGATGGTGGGCGTGACGCGGGCCTTCCGCGCGCTGGCTCTGGGGGAGGCGGGCTCGTACGAGCGGCGGATCTTCGACACCATGCGCGCGCATCCGGAGTGGACCTCCGGCACGATCAGGCCGGAGGCCGAGCTGATGCGGGCCCTGCCGGGGCTGATGGTCAAGGTGGGCGCGGAGGGGTTCAACGCGTTCGTGTTCGAGGACGGGCGGGCGGGCACCGTCAAGGTCGAGGACGGCGCGCAGCGGGCCCGCACACCCGCCACGGTGACGGCGCTGCGCTCGCTCGGCCTGGACGCCCCGGAACTGGACACGATGGCCCGCCCGCCGCTGATGGGCGGCGGACGCGCCGTGGGCGAACTGCGCCTCCGCTGAGTCACGCCTCCACTGAGCGGCGCCTCCGCTGAACGGCTGGGGGCGCCGGGCCGCTACAGGGTGCGGAACTGGCGACTGGCCGAGATGGCGCCCGAGGTCGTCGTGGTGAACGTCCGCATCGACCCGGCGAACTTGGACAGGTCCCACTCGGCCGGGCCGTGATACCAGTACAGGTTGTCGGACTGGGGCCCGTTGCCGGTGACCGAGGCGACGACCCGGGACCAGTGCTCCACGCCATCGAAGATCACCGCGTACGGGAGATAACGGGAGAACAGCTCCACCCGGTGCTGTTCGGGCACCTCCCCGAGGTCACCAGAGAACAGGTACTCGCGGAAACCCATCGTGTGCGCCAGCGCGGCCGAGCCCTTGGCGGTCTTGGCGGGCATGTACTGGCCGCCGACAGCCAGGGCGCCACCGGCGATGATCAGCGCCAGGCCCAGCAGGCCGTACGTGGTGAACCAGGCGAGCGCCACCGTGGCCAGCAGGCCCACGCCGATGAGCAGCACGCCGATGACCGTCCAGCGGGTCCGCTCGGTGTCGGGACGGCGGGCGAACCAGCCCTGCGTCACCACGTCGGCGTAGAGGGCGTCGCGGACCTTGCCCAGGTGACTGGCGAACGAGCCGGACATCTGAGACAGCAGCACCATGTCGCGCCCGTCGAAGATGGCGTCGTACAGCGCCCGCTCGTACGGCAGCAGCGTGTTGACCGGCGCGTTCGGCAGCCTGACCAGCGTCCAGTCGGGCGCGTCGTAGGTCTGCCGCGGCTGCTCGTCGATGCGCAGGTAGCCGCGGACCGCGAGGTCTACGATCGTCGCGGTGACGTCGACCACGTCGGCCTGTTCGTCCACCAGTGTGCCGATCTGGCCGGGCCGGACGCCGTCGGGCGGGGAGAAGTGCCCGTTCTGTACGGGGGCGACCGAGTTGCGCTCGTGGCCCGCGGCCCTGGAGTCGCGTCCGCGCGTCCAGTAGAGCAGGCCGACGCCGCCGAGCAGGAGGACCAGCAGGGCGGCGAGCGCGCCGCCGGTGACGCCGTTCAGCGTGAACGCGCCGGCCAGCGAGAAGCGCCGCTCCAGGATCGGTGCGCCGCTGGTGGAGCCCTTGGCGTAGCCGACGACCACGGTCAGTGCCTGGCCGGGGCCCACGTTCTGCTGCTCGAAGGCGGCCTCGGTGGCGCCGTGGTCCATGGAGGCGGACGTACAGCCGATGGCCGAGGTCAGCTCACCGGCGAAGCACGACAGGTTCTGCATCTGGCCGGGACCGCTCACCTTGACCGTCGCCTTGGTGACCGGCTCGCTCCAGCCGTTCACCGCGAACCAGCGCAGCTCCTCGATGGCGCCCGCGGGCGTCACGGCCCCCTTGACGTCGTACTCGACGGTGCCGGGTCCCTTCATAGTCAGCACGTCGCCGGCGAGCGTGCCGCCCTTGACGTTCGAGATCTGGTACAGCCGGTCGTTGTCGTCGTCGAAGCGGGTCCTGGTGAGGAACGTCCGCTTGAGCTCCCCCGAGCCGCCGCTGATCTTCTCGACCACGTGCAGTGTGCCGTTCTTGGCGAGGCTCATGGTCACCTCGTCGGTGATCCCGGCCGCCGCCGTGGCGGGGACGGCGGTCAGCGACAGAGCGACGGCCCCCAGTATGGCCAGCGTGCGCCTGATACCCGTCATGGCGGCACATCGTAGCGGTTCGTCCTCCTTGGAGGAGTACGGGCGTCTCCTGACCAGGCTGGATCAGTCGAGCGCGATGCTGTTGGCGGCCCGCTGGACGTTCTCCGGAGCCGCGCCCTGGCCGGGGTTCTCCAAGGCGAGGGCCTGGTTGACCTCGGCGAACGGCCGCATCCGCGCCTCATAGCGGTCGAACGCGCCGTGCGGGTCCCTGGAGAGCTCCTGAGCCAGTACGTACGCGCCCACCATCGCCAGGCTGGTGCCCTGGCCCGACAGCGGTGAGGCGCAGTAGCCGGCGTCGCCGAGCAGCGTCACCCGGCCCTCGGACCAGCGCTCCATCCGGATCTGCGCCATCGCGTCGAAGTAGAAGTCGTCGGCCGCCCACATCGCCTTCAGTAGCCGGGGCGTCTCCCAGCCCAGCTCGGAGCAGCGCTCCTCGATGAGCCGCTTCTGCTGCTCGACGTCGCGGTAGTCGTAGGCGACGTCCTCGCCGCCGAAGCCGATGTTGACCCGGATCGAGGCGTTGCCGGGGGCGGTGTAGAGGCCGAACCCGGCGTCGCCCTCGCGGTGCCACACCTGCCAGCGGTCCAGGTCGAGGAAGTTGTCCGCGCTGTAGATCGCCACGTACATGCCCAAGTGGTGGATGAATTGCGACTCCTCGCCGAACACCAGCCCGCGCACGTTCGAGTGCAGGCCGTCGGCGCCGACCACGTAGTCGAAGCGCCGCCGCACGCCGCTCTCGAACGTCACCTGGACCCCCTGACCGTCCTGGTGGAGCGCCGCGATCGAGTCGCCATAGAGGTATTCGACGCCGCTGCCCGAGGCGGCGATGACGAGCGCGGTCAGGTCGTCGCGCATGATCTCGATGTCGGGGCCGTCCAGCCGGCCGCCGCTGATCGTCTCCTCGGTGGTGCGCATCAGCTCGTTGCCGTCGCCGTCGACCATCGACATGCCGCGCATGTCGGTCTTCATGGCTCGTGCCTGCTCCAGGATGCCCATGCGCCCGGCCACCTCCAGGGCGGCTCCCCGGATGTCGATCGCCTGGCCGCCTCGGCGAGGGGCGGGGGCGCGTTCGACGACGGTCACGTCGAAGCCGTGCTCGCGCAGCCAGTAGGCCAGGACGGGTCCGCCGATGCTGGCGCCGGAGATGAGGACGTTCATTGGATCTCCCTTTTGTTGACGCTGTACGAGGTGAATGTACGGCGTACAGACAGGGTTTGCAACAGGGGTTCTGCTAATCTCTGTACTAGTACAGGAGCGAAGGAGGCCGGGTGGTTGCGGAAGCGGCGCCGCCGTACGTGCGGATTGTCGACGACATCAAGCGCCGGATAGCGGACGGCGAGTTGCGGGTCGGGGAGCGGGTGCCCTCCACCAGGCAGCTGGCGAGGGACTGGGATGTGGCCCTGGCCACGGCCGCCAAGGCACTGGCCCGGCTCGCGCAAGAAGGCGTGGTCGTCGCCGAGTCGCGCGTCGGCACGGTCGTCGCCGGACCGTCGGCCCGGTCACCACGTCGGCCGCACGGTGCCCCCGACGACCCCGGCCGCGAGCCGACGCGAGACCGGGCGGGTCATCCGGCCTTCCGTGATCCGGGCCGTGATCCGGGCCGCGATCCGGGCCGTGATCTGGGCCGCGATCCGGGCCGTGACCTGGGCCGTGACCTGGGCCGTGACTCCGCGCGTGATCTGACGCGGGATCGTGTCGTGCGGACCGCCATCGAGATCGCCGACGCCGAGGGCCTGCCCGCGCTGTCCATGCGCGGCGTCGCGGGTCGGCTCGGTGTGGCCACGATGTCGCTCTACCGCCACGTGGGCAGCAAGGATGACCTGGTCGAGCTGATGATCGACCAGGTGTTCGGCGAATTCCCGCTCCCCGCCGAGCCGCCGCCCGGCTGGCGGGCCCGGCTGGAGGTGGCGGCCCGCGTGCAGTGGGCGGCCTACCGGCGCCACCCGTGGCTCACCCGGATCACCTCGCTGAGCCGGCCGCTGCCGTCACCCAGCCTGCTCAAGCACGCCGAATGGGCGCTGGCGGCGGTCGACGGCCACGGCCTCGACCCGGAGAGCATGATGCACGTGCACATCCTGATGTACAGCTACGTCGAGGGGATCGCCGCCAACTTCGAGCTGGAGTCCCAGGCACAGGCCGAGACCGGCCTCACCGACGACGAATGGATGCGAGCCCAGGACGCGCGGCTGACGGCCGTCGTCACCTCGGGCGCCTATCCCACGTTCGTCGACGTCATCCGGCGGATGGGGGGCGACTTCGACTTCGACCTCGACCGGCTCTTCGAGTTCGGTCTGCGATCGCTGCTCGACGGCCTGGCCGGGATCATCGAGGTCGCGGGCCAGGCCAGGCGGTGACCAGCCCGGGACCGCCACGCGGAGACGCTGGTCCGGGACCGCGACGCGGAGGCGTCAGTCGGAGATGGCGACGCGGAGGCGTCAGTCCGAGATCGCGATGCGGAGGCGCCGGAAGCCGCGGCCCTTGCTCTCGATCTTGGCCACCTTGATGCGCCCGATCTGCTTCGTCGAGGCGACATGCGTGCCGCCGTCGGCCTGGGTGTCCAGCCCGACGATGTCGACGATCCTGACGTCCTCCACATGCTCCGGCACCAGGTTGGTCGCCGTCCGGATGATGTCCGGGATGTCGAACGCCTCCTTGCGCGGCAGCACCCGTACGTCGATGCGCCGGTCCGCGACGATCTCGGCGTTGCACGCGTCCTCGACCGCCTCCTTGAAGCCCGGCGGCAGCTCCGGCAGGTTGAAGTCCATCCGCGCGCTCAGCTCGTCCATGTTGCCGCCCGTCACCAGCGAGCCGTAGTCGCGGAAGACGACGCCGCACAGGACGTGCAGCCCCGAGTGGGTACGCATCAGGGCGGAACGCCGCGCGTCGGCCACCGCCCCCTGAACGACCGTGCCGACCGGCGGGACCGGGTCGCCCTCTGCCGGAATAAGGTGCAGATCATCGCCTTTGCGCACCCCGACGATCCGAGTTTCCACCCCCTGCCAAAGCAGAACTCCGTGATCCGCCGGCTGGCCGCCTCCGCCCGGATAGAATGCCGACTTGCTCAGCACGATTCCGTCGGGTGTGGAGTCAAGGACGACGGCCTCGAAGTCGCGCAGATCCTGATCCGACAATTCGAGCCGTTCTGTCCGCCCGTGGAGGTCATGAGTCATGTCGGCAGCTTAATCCCCGAGGTGGTTATGCGCGGCCTGCTGGATCGAGCCCTGATCGCACCGGCTGTCGCGATATTGGGGATTTGTTGTGCAATATCGGGATGTGGTGGTGGGGCTGGTGAACCTTGGCCGAGCCCGGCGCAGCTTCATTCTGAGTCGCCTCTGCCGCGGAGCGGGCCGGCCGCACCCGTCGTGATGTTCGTCGGCGACAGCTTCACGGTCGGCTCTGGCCCGGTGCCGCTCTGGCGGACCTACGCCGCCGAGTCGGCCCGCCTGCTCGGCTGGCAGCCGGTCATCGCGGGCGCGGGCGGCACCGGCTATCTCAACCAAGGCCGCGTCGGGCGTACGTTCCAGGAGTCGTTCGAAGCCGAGCTGGCCTGGCGCCCCGCGCCCGACATGCTGATCATCTCAGGCGGCCACAACGACAGCCCTTGGTCGCCGACGAGCGTACGGCGAGCGGCGGCCAGCCTCATCTCCGAGGCGCGGACTCACTGGCCGAGAACCCGGATCCTCATGATCGGCCCCATCTGGCTGCACGACACCCCACGCAAGGCATATCGGCTGCGTGACGCGCTGTCGGGCCTGGCCCAGCAGGAGGCTGTCCCCTTCCTGGACCCGCTCGCCGAGCAGCGGATCACCGGCACCCCGCCCGGCCAGCTGCTCCCCGACGGCATCCATCCGACCGCCGAGGGCCACCTCCACCTGGCCCAATGGCTGGCCGACGCCATCGGCCACCTACCCGGGAAGGATCACCAAGGTCCGTAGGGGCCGTTGTTGCCACCGCGCCCGCCCATGCCCTTGACGGCGGGCTTGACGTCGACGACGTAGATCGTCGCCGCGATGACGGCGATGATCGAGAAGAACCCCAGCCCGATCCCGAGGAACTCGCGGCCCCCAAGGAACATGAAGGCCTGGAAGTAGGACCACGCGCCCGCGGCGGAGAACAGCGTGGCCAGGATCAGGATGATCAGCCAGAGGTTTTTCTGCAGCTTGCCGGCCGACACGAACGCGTTGGCCGGCACCCGCGCCGCGTGCACCAGCGCATAGATCGACATGCCGAAGATGCCGACCGCGAGCAGCAGGAAGAGAAGATTCAAGCCGCCGTTGACAATTTCCATGTGTGTCCCGCCCAACGCTCGCGATGAAACGGCCCCAGCCTAGTAGGCGCTCCCGACAAACGGGCACCCCCGAAGCGGAAAGCCCACCTCCGTGCGGAGGCGGGCTTTCGGCGTGGTGTCAGGCCTTGGGCGTGGTGGCCTTGGTGGTGCGGGGCTTCTTGACGGGGGTGGCGACGGCGGGCTCGGCGGCCTCCGACACCTCCTCCAGCTCCAGCGCGGCCTCGCCGGTCGTCTTGCTGACGACCTTGCGCCCGCGGGTGGCGAAGTCCTCGTAGACCTCGGTGGCCAGCACGGTCAGCTGGTCGGCGTAGGTGCGCGCCTTCTCGGGGAACTCCCTGGCGAAGCCCTCGGCCTTGTCGGCGTATGTGCGGGCCTTCACGGGCAGGTCCTTGGCGATCTCGGCGCGCCGGGACTGCAGCTTCAGCAGCTGCTCGGGCAGCTCCCGCAGCTTCTCCACGGCATAGTCGCCCGCACCCGCCACGGCGTAGAAAGGCTTGGAGTCGGTGAGCTTCTTGACCTCAGTGGCCAGCGTCATGGGTTAACCTTCCTTGGTTTCCTGGTTGGCGGTGCCATTGCCGGTGGACGCCGCGAAAGGCTCAAGCGCGGCGAGATATTCCTCAGGCAGCGGCTCGTCGTCCGATTCGGAGTCGTGCCGGAGATGAGCGTTCTGGGAGGTCTGCTCGTCTTCGGCGCGCTTCTCCTTGCGAAACGACTCGTAGATATCGATGAGCACCTGGCGTTGCCGCCCGCTCAGGTTCGCGTCGGCGCGAATCGCGGTGATGACATCACTCGGCGGCTCGCGATCCTCCATCAGGCCCGCCTGCACATAGAGCGCTTGCGATGAAATGTGCAGACCCTTGGCGATCTGGTTGAGAATCTCCGCGCTCGGCTTACGCAGACCGCGCTCGATCTGGCTGAGGTAGGGGTTGGACACCCCTGCTGCCGCCGCGAGCTGGCGCAGCGAGATCTTCGCCTGCTGCCGCTGCTCGCGGATGTATTCGCCGATCGAGCCGACCTTCGGTAGTGCCATGCCTCTAGTGTGCCCCAGAGTGCTTGCAATTGCAAACGCAAAGCTAGCGCCAGCAAGCGTTAAAACTGGATGGTCCAGAGGAAGGGGGTGGCGGTGACCAACGTGACGGACAGGGCGAGGATGCTGAAGCGCATCGTGGTGGGCAGCGCGGGACCCGGCTTGATCAGGCGATCCACCCGGGCCATGACGTTCTGGGCGCGTACGCCGAGCATCCCCTGGGGGGTCGGCATGGCGCCGGCCGTACCGAACCTGAGCAGGGCGGTGGCCAGCCTGCGCGGCGAGCAGTAGCGGCGCGCGCGGTCGTCGGCGGCCATCTCGATGAGCAGCTCGACCTGCGCCTGCGCCTCGCAGACCACCTTGGACCAGGGCAGGGCCCGGCGCAGGGCGGCGAACGGCAGCAGCACCAGGTCGTGCCGCTCCCGTACGTGCGCGGCCTCGTGCGCGAGCACGGCCGTGAGCTCGTCGTGCGACAGCAGCTTGAGCGCGCCCTCGCTGACCACCACCTGCGAGCGCAGCCCCGGCACGCAGTAGGCCGCCGCGCTCGGATGGTCGAGCACCCGCACGCCGGGCACGCCCGGGTCGTCGCGGGCGATCAGCGCGAGCAGCACGCGGTGCCGCCTGCGCGCCTGCAGCGCCTGCACGCCGGCGGTGATCAGCACCACGATGAGGACGGTCAGTGAGGTCAGCCCGGCGATCATCGCCGTCATGTGCAGCGGATCCCAGGTCCCGCGCGGGCGCTCGCCGCTCAGGAAGGCCGCCATTCCCGGCAGGATGCCCAGCCCCGAGGGCTGCACGGCGTACGCCAGCATGGCGCCGGTCGTGGCCAGGCCCCAGGCCACGCCCAGGGACTGCCAGAGGATGATGGCGATCCGAGGGGCACGAGACGTCCAGCGGGCAGTCGTGAGACGCCAGGAGCCGAGCCCGCACGCGAGGGCGAGCGCTGCCAGCGTCGCTGCCGTGGTCACTCTTCCTCCAGCTCCAGCTCCGTGAGAGCCCTGCGCAGGATCTCCGCCTCCGAGCCGGACACGGCCTGGGCGAAGCGGGTGAGGGCGGCCGAGCGGTCGCCCGTCAGGTCCAGAGCTTCCAGCATAAGCTCAGCGATGTACGCGTCGCGGCTCGCCGCCTGCTCGTAGCGCCAGGCGCGGCCGTCGCGGGTCCGCTGGAGGAACCCCTTGCGGGTCAGACGGTCGAGGACGGTCATGACGGTGGTCGGGGCCAGATCGCGGTCGGCTATGAGCCTGCCGACCTCACGGGCCGTCAGCGGACTGCTTCCCGCCCAGATGATGTCCATGATGCTGCGTTCGAGCTCGCCAAGACCCTTCACACTCTTCAGCGTAGTACTACAAAGCGTCGAGCAGATATCCGGGATGCTGGTGAGATGGACGTCACGCTCGTACAGGGGGACATCACCGCACAGATGGTTGACGCGATCGTCAACGCCGCCAACTCGTCGCTGATGGGCGGGGGCGGGGTCGACGGCGCGATCCACCGGCGGGGTGGGCCGGAGATTCTCGCCGAATGCCGGGCGCTGCGGGCGTCCCACTACGGCAAGGGACTGCCGGCGGGGCAGGCCGTGGCCACGACCGCCGGGCGGCTCGACGCCCGCTGGGTGATCCACACCGTCGGGCCGGTCTATTCGCGGAGCGATGACCGCTCCAAAGTCCTGGCCTCGTGTTATCGCGAGTCGCTCCGGGTGGCCGACTCGCTGGGGGCCCGGTCGGCGGCCTTTCCCGCGATCTCGACCGGCATCTATGGGTGGCCGTTGGACGACGGCGCCCGCATCGCGCTGCGCACTGTGCGGGAGGTTTCCACAGCTGTGGACGAAGTGCGGTTCGTCCTGTTCGACGCGGTCGCTTACGCGGCGTTCTCCGCGGCTCTTTAGAGCGCGCGTCTCTTTGGGAGGGCTTGCAGAGCGGGAGGGCTTTTCAGAGCGGCGCCACGGAGTCCCAGGGGAGGGTCAGTTCGCCGAGGCGCCATCTGGCCGTGCCGCCGAGCGGCGGATGCCGGTGGATGGGCCAGGAGGTCGCCAGCAGGTCCACGGCGGCCAGCCAGCGTTGCCGGCGGCCGTGGGCGCCGTACGGGGCGGTTCTCGCCCAGGCGCGGTCGAAGTCGCTCAGGAACGCATGAATGCGCTCACCGGGGACGTTGCGGTGGATGAGGGTCTTCGGCAGGCGGTCGGCCAGGTCAGAAGGGCGGTCGAAGGCGTCGAACCTGGCCGAGAGGGTGAGCGTGCGCGGGCCGTCCCGATCCAGACCGGCCCAGATCGCCCGGTGGCCGCTCTCCGAGCAGGTGCCCTCCACCAGGACGCCGCCGGGAGCCAACCGGCCGCGCAGCGCCTCCCAGTAGCGCCAGGCGTCCGCCTCGCCGTACTGCCTGAGGACGTTGAAGGCCCGGACCAGCAGCGGGGGACGCGAGACCGGCAGTTCGAAGCCGCCGAGGGCGAAACTCAGCCCGGCGCGCTCGTACGGCTTGGCCAGGGCGACCCGCGCGGGGTCGATCTCGATGCCCACCACCTCGATGTCCGGGCAGATCCGCCGCAGGCGGGTGAACAGCTCCAGCGTGGTGGTGTGGGAGGCGCCGTAACCGAGGTCCACGGCCAGCGGCCGGACGGCGCCGCGCAGCAGACGGCCGTGGGCGGCGGCGATCCACCGGTCGGCCCGCCGGAGCCGGTTGTGCCCGGTCGTGCCCCTGGTGATCGAACCGACCGGCCTAGCCACCGACGCGGTGCACCCTGTGCTGGGCGGCCTGGGCGCGCGGGCGCATGACCAGGCGGTCGATGTTGACGTGCGCGGGCCTGGTGACGCACCACACGATCGCGTCGGCCACGTCGTCGGAGCTCAGCGGATCAGGCACGCCCTGGTAGACGCGGGCGGCCGCCGTCTCGTCGCCGCGGAAGCGGGTCACCGCGAAGCCCTCGCTCTGGACCATGCCCGGCGCGATCTCCACGACGCGTACGGGCTGCCCGACCAGCTCCAGCCTGAGCGTCTCGGCCATCGACCGCTGGGCCTGCTTGGCGGCCACGTAGCCGCCTCCGCCCTCGTACGCCACCAGTGCCGCGGTCGAGGTGAGCATCACCAGCACCCCGTCGCCCGACTCGACGAGCATGGGCATCAGGGCCTGCGTCATCCGCAGTGACCCGAGGACGTTGGTGTCGTACATCCGCTGCCAGTCGTCGAGCCGCCCCTCGGCCACCGGCTCCATGCCGAGCGCGCCACCGGCGTTGTTGACCAGCACGTCGCACCGGTCGAGCGAGGCCGCCAGCGCGTCCACCGACTCCTGAGAGGTCACGTCCAGGGACACGGGGCGGATCCCGGGCACCTCGGCGGCCAGCTTGTCCAGCCGGTCCTGACGTCGCGCGCCCGCCACCACGTCGTAGCCCTCGGCGGCCAGCCGTCGCGCTGTCGCCTCACCGATCCCGCTGCTCGCGCCCGTCACCACAGCCGTCTTCTTCATGGCACACATCTTGCCAGCACTGCCCTGACACCCCGCTTGTCGGGAATGTCGGGATGTTCTGCATAGTTGTACTGCGTTTGGAGGTGGTGTCGGGTGAGGCGACGACGGGTCAACCGGGTCGCGACCATCAGCATGCACACGTCTCCCCTGGAACAGCCCGGCACGGGCGACGCCGGCGGGATGAACGTGTACATCGTCGAATCGGCGAAGCGACTGGCCGAGTCCGGCGTCGAGGTGGAGATCTTCACCCGGGCCACTGGACGTGACCTGCCACCGGTAGCCGAACTCGCCCCCGGTGTCATGGTCCGCCACCTGACCGCCGGACCGTATGAGGAGTTGACCAGGGCCGACCTGCCCGGCCAGCTCTGCGCGTTCCTGTCCGGCGTGCTGCGGACGGAGGCGATGTACGACCCCGGCCGCTATGACGTCATCCACTCGCACTACTGGCTGTCCGGCCAGGTCGGCTGGTTGGCCAAGGAGCGCTGGGGCGTGCCCCTGGTGCACACCATGCACACCATGGCCAAGGTGAAGAACCTGTTGCTGGCCCAGAACGACCAGCCCGAGCCGCAGGCCCGCGTGGTGGGTGAGCAACAGGTCGTGGCGATCGCCGACCGGCTCGTGGCCAACACCGCCGACGAAGCCGGCGAGCTCATGGAGCTGTACGGGGCGCAGGAGGAACGCGTCGCGGTCGTGAACCCGGGTGTCAACCTCACGGTCTTCCAGCCCGCTTCACAAGGGGCCTCCCGGCGCCGCCTCGGGCTGCCGCAGAACGCGCACGTCCTGCTGTTCGTGGGCCGGATCCAGCCGCTGAAGGCGCCCGACGTACTGCTGCGCGCCGCCTCGCGGATGCTCATCGACGACCCCTCGCTGCGCGACCGCCTGGTCGTCGCGTGCGTGGGCGGACCGTCGGGCAACGGCCTGGCCAGGCCGTCCCTCCTCGCCGAGCTCGCCGCCGAGCTGGGCATCTCCGACGTCGTCCGGCTCGTGCCGCCCGCGCCGCAGCACGAGCTGGCCGACTGGTACCGCGCGGCCGACGTGACCGTCGTGCCGTCCTACAGCGAGTCGTTCGGCTTGGTCGCCCTGGAGTCACAGGCGTGCGGCACCCCCGTCGCGGCTGCCGCCGTGGGCGGGTTGCGTACGGCCGTACAGGATGGCGTGTCGGGCGTGCTCGTTGACGGCCACGACTCGCACGAGTGGGCACGCGCGCTGCGCCGCTTCGTCACCGCGCCGGCCTGGCGTGACGGCCTGTCGATCGGCGCCCGTGAGCACGCGGCGGCGTTCGGCTGGCAGGCCACGTCGTCGCGGCTGATGGAGGTCTACGCGGAGGCCGTCGCCGACCTGCACCGGCTGCCGGTCGCCGTCATCTCCTAGGCCGCCTGTTCCGTAGGCTGTACGACATGCGCGAAGTCGTAGAAACCGCGCTCAAGGCCGCGGACGTCTCCTTTGACGAGCCGCGGCCGGGGGCGTTCCTGGTGAAGCTGCCCGGGCAGCACAAACTCGCCACGATGACGTGGTTGATCATCGGCGATCAGGCGCTGCACGTCGAGGCGTTCTTCTGCCGCCAGCCCGACGAGAACCACACCGAGTTCTACAAATGGCTGCTCGCCAAGAACGGCGGCATGTACGGCGTCCACTTCTCCGTCGACAGCGTCGGCGACGTCTACCTCGTCGGCCGGGTGCCGCTCACGGCGATCACGGAAGAGGAGATCGACCGGCTGCTCGGCTGCGTGCTGACCTATTCAGACGACTGGTTCGACCGGGCCCTGGAGCTCGGCTTCGCCTCGTCGATCCGGCGCGAATGGGCCTGGCGCGCCAAACGGGGTGAGTCGCTGGCCAACCTCCAGGCGTTCGCCCGCTTCGCGGATCCGGGGCGCGCCGACGGCTGACGTCGGCTTCGTGGGTCCGGCGCGGACCGACGGCTGAGGCCCGCCATAGGATTGCCCGCATGGCGACTTTGGTGCTGCTACGGCACGGCGAGAGTGACTGGAACGCGAAAGGCCTGTTCACCGGGTGGGTGGACGTGAGCCTCTCGGCCAAGGGCGAGGACGAGGCCCGCCGGGGCGGCAAGCTCCTGGTGGAGGCCGGGGTCCGGCCCGATGTGGTGCACACCAGCCTGCTCACCAGGGCCATCCAGACGGCCCAGCTCTCCCTCGGCGAGGCTGACCTGCTCTGGCTGCCCGTCAAGCGCTCGTGGCGGCTCAACGAGCGCCACTACGGCGCCCTCCAGGGCAAGAACAAGGCGCAGACCCGCGAGGAGTTCGGCGACGAGCAGTTCATGCTCTGGCGGCGCTCCTTCGACGTCCCGCCGCCCCCGATCGCCGACGGCGACGAATACTCCCAGGCGGGCGACCCGCGCTACACCCTGCTGCCGCCCGAGCTCATGCCGCGCACCGAGTGCCTCAAGGACGTCGTCGACCGCATGCTGCCCTACTGGTACGACGAGATCGTCCCGGATCTCGCGGCCGGGCGCACCGTGCTGGTGGCGGCGCACGGCAACTCGCTGCGGGCGCTGGTCAAGCACCTCGACGGCATCCCCGACGAGGAGATCGCCGGGCTCAACATCCCCACGGGCATCCCGCTGCGCTACGAGCTGGACGCCGAGTTCAAGCCGCTCCAGCGCGGCGGCGAATACCTCGACCCGGAGGCCGCCAAGGCGGCGATCGAGGCGGTCGCCAACCAGGGCCGCTGAACGCCGACTTGGCCCCGGCCAGGGCCGCAGACACCGACGGCGGGGCGCACCGCGCGCCCCGCCGTCATCGGCTCAGGTCAGCTCGGTGTCGGGCGGGAGCCCGTCACCAGGTAGACGACGTCACCGGCCACATTGACCGCGTGGTCGGCGTAGCGCTCGTAGTAACGGCCGATCAGCGTGATGTCGATCGCCGGCTCCACGCCGTGGGGCCAGTCCTTGGCCAGGATGTTCCTGAACAGCCGCCGGTGCAGCTTGTCCATGGCGTCGTCGTCGGCCTCCAGCTCCAGCGCCGACTCCACGTCGTGCGAGGCGATGCAGCCGCCGGCCTTCGTGACCAGGGTCTCGGCGATCTGACCCATCTGCACGATCGTGGGCCGTACCTCCGCCGGGATGGCCGTCTCGGGGTGGCGCAGCCGCGCGACCTTGGCCACGTGCACTGCCAGGTCGCCCATGCGCTCCAGGTCCGTGCCCATCCGCAGGGCCGTGATGACCATCCGCAGGTCCACGGCCACCGGCTGCTGCCTGGCCATCAGCTCGAAGATGGACGCCTCGAGCTGCTCGAACGTCGCGTTCACCTCCGCGTCTCTGGAGATCACGCTCTCCGCGAGCTGGAGGTCGGAGTCGAGCAGGGCCGTGGTGGCTCTGGAAATGGCCGAGCGGACCAGTCTGGTCATCTCGACCAGCTTGTCAGTCAGGGAATCGAGTTCTTCATGGTACGCGTCGCGCATGCCGTCACCGTACGTCGCTCTTGATGAACGAACTCCTACCGCCAGATGAACTTTCCCGGAAAGAGCCGTTCATCCCCAGGTGGAAGGGCTGTCACCTGAAGAAGGCCACCTACCATCGAAAGCATGAGTGAGATGGCCATGAGCTTGACGGCCCTGGCGGGGTTCGTCGTCGGAGCGCTGGCGGTCCTGTTCTACCGCAACCAGATCGAGTCCTCGAACAGGGCCGCGACGGCCGGCGACCAGGAGACCGGCGCCCTGCCGCAGGGTGTCGCCTCGGTGCTGGCCGTGCTGCCCTCGTCCGCCGTCGTGCTCGACGCGCACGATCGCGTGCTGCGGGCCAGCTCGGCCGCCCGCGCGTTCGGGCTGGTCAAGGGCGACCGGCTGATGGCCGCCGAGCTTCTCGCCCTGGCCAGGCAGGTACGCCGGGACGGCGAGATCCGCGAGAGCGAGATCGACGTCGCCGGGCACAAGTTCGGCCAGGAGATCACGAACTTCGCGGTCCGGGTGGCCCCGCTCGGCTCGCACGGCCAGGTGCTGGTGCTCGCCGAGGACCAGACCGAGCGGCGCAGGGTCGAGGCCGTCCGCCGCGACTTCGTGGCGAACGTCAGCCACGAGCTCAAGACCCCTGTCGGCGCCTTGAGCCTGCTCGCCGAGACCATCCAGGACGCCGCGGACGATCCCGAGGCCGTCACCAGGTTCGCCGGGCGCATGCAGCACGAGGCCGCCCGGCTCAACTACCTCGTGCAGGACCTGATCACGTTGAGCCGGATCCAGGGCGCCGAGCCCATCCCCACCCCCGGCCAGGTCTCGATCGACGAATCCATCCACGACGCCATAGACCACTGCAACACCAGGGCCATCGCCAAGGACATCACACTCGTCACCGGCGGCACGGAGGGCCTGCGCATCTGGGGAGACGACGAACTGCTCGTCACCGCCCTGCGCAACCTCATCGACAACGCCGTCGCCTACAGCCCCGAACACACCCGGGTCGTCGTCAGCGTCAGACCGGCCGGCGACTCCGTCGAGATCAGCGTCAGCGACCAGGGCATCGGCATTCCGGAAGAGTCGCTGGAGCGCATCTTCGAACGCTTCTTCCGCGTCGACGCGGCCAGGTCCCGGGCGACCGGCGGCACCGGCCTCGGCCTCGCGATCGTCAAGCACGTCGCCGCGGCGCACGCCGGCGAGGTCTCCGTCTGGAGCAAGGAAGGCTCCGGCTCCACATTCACGCTGCGGCTGCCCGCATTCGGCGGCACCGCGGTGGTCGTACCACCCCCGAACACCCTGGAGGCCGCAAAATGACCCGAGTTCTCGTGGTCGAGGACGAAGAGTCGTTCTCCGATGCCTTGTCGTACATGCTCCGCAAAGAAGGCTTCGAGGTCTCCGTCGCGGCGACCGGGCCGGAGGCGCTCGACACGTTCGACCGGAGCGGCGCCGACCTGGTGCTGCTCGACCTGATGCTGCCCGGACTGCCGGGCACCGAGGTATGCCGCTCGCTGCGGCAGCGCTCCAAGGTGCCGGTCATCATGCTGACCGCCAAGGACAGCGAGATCGACAAGGTCGTGGGCCTGGAGCTGGGCGCCGACGACTACGTCACCAAGCCGTTCTCCTCGCGCGAGCTCGTCGCCCGTATCCGCGCCGTGCTGCGCCGCCAGGGCGACGCGGTGGAGGAGCTGGAGTCCGCGGTGCTGGCGGTGGGTCCCGTGCGCATGGACGTCGACAGGCATGTGGTGGCCGTACGCGGCGACCAGGTGCAGCTGCCACTGAAGGAGTTCGAGCTCCTGGAGGTGCTGCTGCGCAACGCCGGGCGGGTGCTCACCCGGGGGCAGCTCATCGACCGGGTGTGGGGCGCCGACTACGTAGGAGACACCAAGACGCTCGACGTTCACGTCAAGCGTCTGCGCGCCAAGATCGAATCAGACCCGTCCAACCCGCGCTGCATTCTGACCGTGCGCGGGCTGGGCTACAAGTTCGACGCGCTGGAGAGCTGACACTCTCAGGCTGAGCCCCGGATCCGGCACGTACGAGTTGTGCCGGACCGGGGCTTTCTCTTGGCGTCAGTGGGCCGCTTCGGCCTCGGCCGCGGCGGAGGCAGAGGGCGTGGGCGTCGGCGCGGGGGTCGCGTTGGGCGCCGGCGGGTAGTCCTTGAACTCGCGGCTGCGCGTGACCACAGGGACGTTCATGGACACGACCCCGGCGTTGGCGAACTGGAGGTCCAGGCGGATGCTCTCGCCGCCCCTGAGGCCCTTGGAGATGCCCTCCAGCATGATCTGCGGGCTCGGCTTGCCGGTGTTGACGAGCTGGTTGCTCGGCAGCTGGATCGGCGTGGTCACCTTCGCGGTGGCCATGGTGCCGGCGTTGACCGCCGTGAGCGTGTCAGGGGCGCCGTTGGTGTTGAGGATGTTCAGGTAGACCGGGGCGGAGCCGCCGTAGACGAGCTGTGCGCCGGAGTCGGGGCCGAGGATGAACGCCTGGGGGATCTGGATGCCATGCGTGCCGTAGTTCTTGGCCTGATCGAAGAGGACTCCGGCCTCATTGGGGGCGTACGGCTTGTTGGTGTCTGCGTCGAATCCAGCCGAACAGCCGGCGAGCACGGGGGCGGCCAGGAACGCGGCAGCGGCGACAATCCAGCGACGGCGGGTCACGAGCGGGTTCTCCTAGGGTCTTGCGCATGCATGTTGGGCAGCGCCCACCATATCCACCCGAATCCATGGTCATATCCGCACCCCTGCAGGTCATTAGCTATGCGCGCATATGCGATTCATAGAGTTGACGCCTTGTCAACCCCCAATATGCCGCTTTGACCTGCAGTTATGATGATTTCACTGTTCCGGGAGCCTGTGGATGCGTGGTACTCTGGAGTACAGCGGAAGGGGTACTTGTCACATGACTTTCCAGGTCGGCGACACTGTCGTCTACCCCCACCATGGGGCTGCTCGGATCGAAGCAATCACGAAGCGATCCATCAAGGGTGAGGAAAAGACCTACCTGGTGCTCAAGGTCGACAAGGGCGACCTTACCGTCCAGGTGCCAGCAGAAAACGCAGAACTCGTCGGCGTGCGCGATGTTGTCGGCCAGGAAGGCCTAGAGCGGGTTTTCGATGTTCTTCGGATGCCGCACACCGAGGAACCGACCAACTGGTCCCGGCGCTATAAGGCCAATCTGGAGAAGCTCGCGTCCGGCGATGTCAACAAGGTCGCCGAGGTGGTCCGGGACCTGTGGCGGAGGGACCGCGAGCGCGGCCTGTCCGCCGGTGAGAAGCGCATGCTCGCCAAGGCCCGTCAGATCTTGGTGAGTGAGCTGGCCCTCGCCGAGAAGACCAATGAGGACAAGGCGGAGGCCTTGCTCGACGAGGTTCTCAACTCCTGAACACGAAGCTTCCACGGGTGGGCGTCGGGGTCGACGTCCACCCGTTCGTTTCAGGGCGAGACCTGCATCTCGCCGGTCTGCACTGGCCGGGCGAGGTCGGGCTCGCGGGCCACTCCGACGGCGACGCCGCCGCACACGCGGCCTGCGACGCGCTGCTGTCCGCCGCCGGGCTCGGCGATCTCGGTGGCCTGTTCGGCACCGCCGACCCGCGCTGGGCGGGCGCCTCGGGCGTCACGCTGCTGGAGGAGACCGCACGCCAGGTACGTTCGGCGGGCTTCGAGATCGGTAACGTCGCCGTCCAGATCATCGGTAACCGGCCCAAGCTCGCGCCTCGCCGTACAGAGGCCGAGAAGGCGCTCAGCGCCGCTCTGGGGGCGCCTGTGAGCCTCAGCGCGACCACTACGGACGGGCTGGGGCTGACCGGGCGGGGCGAAGGGGTCGCGGCCATCGCGACGGCACTCGTTGTCGCTTAGTTCTGGTCGCTTAGTTCTGTTCGTCGTTTAAGGCGGTTCGTCAACCTTTACCGGCACTGCGGCGTCTTCTTACGGGATCCGTTGAGGGTATCCCGGCGGGCGCTGCCTCCGGCCCGCCGAGCGAACGGGGGCGGCGGTCCGTTACTGGCGCGGTACGGATCGCCGCCTTCCCGAGGGTACTTTCCCGATATGTCGGGTAAGTCCTTCTGAAGACATGTGGAACGTCTTCGGGGGGAGCTACACATGATCGGCGCGATTGTTTCCGCAGTCGTCATCGGCGCCATTGTCGGAGCACTGGCCCGGTTGATAGTGCCGGGTAAGCAGAACATGTCCATCGGCCTGACGCTGATCGTCGGCATCGTGGCGGCTCTGCTCGGCACGCTCATCGCTCAGGCGTTCGGCTGGGCCGACACCCGGGGCATCGACTGGCTGGAGCACATCATCCAGCTCGCCCTGGCCGTCATCGGGGTCCTCATCGTAGCCAGGGTGAGCGCCGGAAAAACCGGCCGAACCGGAGGAACGCCGATCTGACCTGGCGTTTCCCAGCACCTACGCATATTCGCGCGTGGCCGGGTACTGATCTCCCTCGAGAGTGAACGGCTCACTCTCACTGGGAGGTTTGGTCATGACAATCCAGTCCATCCTTGGCGCCATCGTGATCGGCGCCGTGATCGGCGCCCTCGGTCGTCTGCTGCTTCCCGGCAGGCAGGCCATCGGGTGGATCCTCACCATCGTCGTCGGTATCGTCGCCGCCCTTGTGGGCACGCTCATCGCGCAGGTGCTCGGCGTCGCCACCACCAATGGCATCGACTGGATCGAACTCGTCATGCAGGTCGTTCTGGCCATTGTGGGTGTCGGGCTCGTGGCCGGGCTGCGGCGGGGCAGTGGCAAGAGCGTTTAGACGATGGCTTAGGCAGTTCCGCGACTGTGCCGAACCCCCTTCGGCGCGGAACGGTATGCGAAGACCCGCCCGGTACTTGCACCGGGCGGGTCTTCTGCTGCGCTTCTGCCGCGCTGGGCAGGTCTTCTGCTGTACCGGCTCACCGGGCGGGACTTCTGGCTGCTGGGCCCGCTCAGTCCTCGGGCGGGAGGGGGGTGCTGCGGAGCCGGCCCGAGGGGGCGTCGTCTTCTACGACCGGGTGAGGGGCGGTGTCCTCAAGGGCGCGGTCCTGCAGTGTGCGGGTACGGGCGGTGGCGGACTCGGCGGGGTCGGCGACTTCCGGGCCATGGTCGGGGTCGGGGTTGTGCCCCGCTTCGGCCTGTTCGGCGACTCCGGCTCTGACCTCGGCCTGTTCGGCGGCTTCGGCGGCTTTGGCAGGCCTGGCGCGGGGAGGTGCGGCTGGGACGTCGCTGAAGACCCGGACCGGTTGGGTGTCGGTGTCCCGGTCGGTGACGGCGGGGGTGCGGGGATGGACGAGGACGTCGGTCGGCTTGACCCGATCGCCCCAACGCACCGGACGCTTCTGCTCGTTGCTCGCCTCCGGGGCCGGCTGTGGCTCGGCGCTCGACTCAGAGGCTGACACGGGCTCAGAGGTCGGCACGGGCTTTGGAGCTGGCTCAGGAGCCGGGGTTGGCTCAGGCTCCGAGGTTGGCTCGGGCTCTGGGGACGGCTCGGGTGCCAGGACAGGCGGGGCCGGTGCCGTCTCTTGGGGCTCTTCGTCGGCGGGTTCCTGAGCACGCTTGCGTGGGCCACGGCGGAGCTTCGCCGTCCGCTCGGGCGTGTCGGCGGCTTGCGGCTCGGTCCGATCACCCGGCTCGGTGTGTCCGCCGGGCTCGGTGCGCCCGCTGGGCTCATCGCGTACATCTAGCTCGGCATGTCCGCCTGGTTCACCACGTCCGCCTGGCTCCGTCCGTCCGTCCGAGTGGATACGGAGGCCCGCCTCCGACTCTGGCTCCGGCTCGTGCCCTGGCCCGGAAGCTTCCGAGGCCGTACTCACCCGGTGGGGGTCGTCCTCCCTGCGGACCTGGGAGTGGGACTCCTGCTGTGGCTCCGGGTCGCGGTCCGACCGGTGGGCCCACTCGAGCCTGGGGGTCGGCTCTTGGGCCCTCTCCGGCTGGCGGGGCCACTCGGCGGTCGGTTCCGGGCTGCGTAGCGGCAGATTTGTCGGTTCGGCGTCCGGAGCCTGTGCGGGGGCGGCGGGCCAGTGGGTCACGCGGGCGGAGATGGGCGGGGTTTCCGGGGCGGGCGTGGGACCGATGACCGGGGTGGTCTCCAGCACGGGGTGGTGCAGCGGCTTGGTCAGCGGCGGTGGGTCCTCGGCGGGGCGGTTCCGGTGGAAGGGCACGATGTCCTGCTCCGCCGTACCGTCGTCATCGTCGTCTGTGGACGTCCTGCGGGCCTGGACGTGCTTGATGAGCAGCAACCACAGCCAGAGGGCGATCGCCAGCATGATCCATGGGGCGACCGCCACCCCCACCGCGAGAGGCCGTACGTCGAGCTGGACCTGGAGCGCCGTCGCGGCGTTCGACGCGGCGGCGGCCACGATGAGCAGGACCAGCACGACCGCGGCCTGGGCGCGTACCAGCAGGCGGGCCGAGCGCAGCAGGAGGACGCCGATCAGCGCGACGACCAGGAGCGCGTCGAAGCCGGCCGGATAGAGGAAGGCGAGGTCGGGTCGGGATTCGCCGCGGATGGCCAGCGCCCGCAGGTCGTCGAAGGAGAGCACGCAGGCGACTGCCGTCAGGCCGGCCACCGCGAGACCGGCGAGGGCGATGCCCAAGCGTCGGAGCGTAGAAGGGGGAGTCACGTCCATGGCGGTTCGAGCCTACAGAAGAATGGGGGGCAGGACCGATCAAGGGAGATACATGACCGAGCTCTCAGGGGACGTGCGCGAGCTGTTCGACGGGCCCAATTACGCGACGGTGACCAGCATCAATCCCGACGGCGGACCTCAGTCGACGGTCGTGTGGGTGCGTACGGACGGCGACGACGTCCTCTTCTCCACCGCCAAGGGGCGGCGCAAGCCGCGCAACTTCGAGCGCGACCCCCGGGCCAGCCTGCTCGTCATCGACCCGGCGAACCCCTACCGCTACGCCGAGGTCCGTGGTCGCGTGAGCATGGAGGAGGACCCCGCGGGCGACCTCATCCAGGAGCTCTCGCTGAAGTACACCGGTAAGCCCTGGGAGGACAAGCCAGGAGTCGAGCGGCTAATTGTCCGCATAAGTCCAGAGAAGGTCATCATGCGTGCGTGATTAAAGGACCTGTGATGTTGGCTTAGGCGTTAGCCTTTCATTCGTGAGCCTGCACATCTACGACACCAGCGCACATGCCATCCGCGAATTCGTTCCGGTCGAAGCCGGCCGGGCGTCGATCTACCTGTGTGGGGCGACCGTGCAGGCTCCCCCGCACGTCGGGCACATCCGCTCGGGCGTCAACTTCGACGTGCTGCGCCGCTGGCTCATGCGTTCCGGATATGACGTGACGTTCTGCCGCAACGTCACGGACATCGACGACAAGATCATCCGGGTGGCCGCCGAAGAGGACGTCCCCTGGTTCACGGTCGCCGAGCGCAACCAGCGCGCCTTCACTTGGGCGTACGACACTCTCGGCTGCCTGCCCCCGACCGTCGAGCCCCGCGCGACCGGTCACGTGCCCGAGATGATCGTCCTGATGCAGCGGCTCATCGACCGCGGCCACGCCTACCCGTCGGGCGGCGACGTCTACTTCGACGTCGTCTCCTACGAGGACCGCTACGGCAAGCTGTCCAACCAGAAGCTGGCCAACATGCGTGCGGCGGCCGACACCGACGACGAGTCGTGCAAGCGCGACCCGCGCGACTTCGCCCTCTGGAAGGGCGCCAAGCCCGGCGAGCCGACCTGGCCGACTCCCTGGGGCCTCGGCCGCCCCGGCTGGCACCTGGAGTGCTCAGCGATGGCCACCAAATACCTCGGGCCGGCGTTCGACATCCACGGCGGCGGCCTCGACCTGATCTTCCCGCACCACGAAAACGAGCTCGCCCAGTCCCAGGCGGCCGGAGACGACTTCTCCCACTACTGGATGCACAACGGCCTGGTCAAGATCGGCGCCGAGAAGATGAGCAAGTCGCTCGGCAACTCGCTGCTGATCCCGGAGATGGTGCAGAAAGTACGCCCGGTGGAGCTGCGCTACTACCTCGCCGCACCGCACTACCGCTC
Source organism: Nonomuraea sp. NPDC052129 (assembly GCF_040680095.1). Classification (NCBI taxonomy): domain Bacteria; kingdom Bacillati; phylum Actinomycetota; class Actinomycetes; order Streptosporangiales; family Streptosporangiaceae; genus Nonomuraea; species Nonomuraea sp. NPDC052129. The sequence goes on from NZ_JBFAVX010000047.1 coordinate 73,571, forward strand.
GTCGATCGACTACTCGGAGGAGGCGCTGCGGGAGGCCGCGGCCGCCTACCAGCGCATCGAGGGCTTCGTGACCCGGGCCGCCGAAGTGATCCACGACGTCGACGCCGACGCTCCGTTGCCGCAGGCGTTCAGCGACGCGCTCGACGACGACCTGGGCACCCCGCAGGCGCTCGCCGTCGTGCACGAGGTGGTCCGCGAGGGCAACGTGGCGCTGGCCAGGGGCGACAAGGAAGCGGTGGCACGGCTGCTGGCCGAGACCCAGAACATGCTCGACGTGCTGGGCCTCGATCCGCGCTCGGCGCAGTGGCGCTCGGCGAAGTCCGACCTCAAGCCGGTGGTCGACGCGCTGGTGGCCGTGGCGCTGGAGCAGCGTAAGGCTGCTCGGGCGCGCAGGGACTATGAGGCGGCTGACGCGATCAGAGACCAGTTGACGGCGGCGGGGATCACGGTGGAGGACACGCCGCACGGGGCTCGCTGGGAGCTGTCCCACTAGGACCCCGCTGTGCGGCCGACCCGCAGACGGTGGTGACCGGATGGCAGTGACTGCACGCTGGTCACCCGCCGGCTGCGGCGACCACCGTCCGTGGTGATCCGTGACCTTGTGTCATCGAGGGTTGAGCGGCTTAGGACCCACTCTGGTCGTGGGTCTCGCCCTGATCGGCGGCTGGCATCGTGATCTGCGTGCGCGCTTCCTCGACCTGGCGCATGATGCGTTCGGCGCCGCAGTCCGCCGCGGTGGCGTACGCCTCGTCCGCCAGCGCCAGCGCGTCGCTACTGCGGTTTTCCGCGGCAGCGATGTAGATCAGCCCGACCTGATTGGCCGCGACCCCAGCCAACAGCCCTATCTCACGGCGCAGCCGTATCGATTCCTCCAACCGCTCCCGCGCGGCCTCCAACCGACCGGCAGAATGCTCCGCGATCCCCAGATGCCGAAGCACCTCGGACTGGGTGAACCGATCTCCGGCCTGCGTCGCCAATTCGTACGACTGCTCGAACAGCGGAATGGCCGTACGCGTGTCGCCCCGTACAACCTGGTGAAAACAGCCCACCCAGAACAGCGACTCGGCCAGGCCGGGTAGATCGCTGAGCATTCGATACAGCTGCGTCGCACGCTCGAACAAGGCCAACTCATGCGTGACCTCCTGCCGGTCTTCGAGAAACCGCGCGTGCAGGATCCGGCCCCGAGCCAAGGCAAGATCAGCCTCGACCTTGTCCAGCTCTCGCTCCGCTCCGGCCAGCCCAGCGGTCTCGCCGGCGTAGACAGCGCGTTCGTATGCCACCCTGGCCCGCTCGATACGTTCTTCCGCATGCATCCCGCTCACCCCGTCCCGGCGTCGACGACACGGTACATCGATAGCCGCCACAAGATCGAGTCGTGCGTCAAGCGAGACCCGGTCAGGCCCGCCGGTCTGCTGCGACAGCGATCGTTTCCGCTTGAGGGCGATGTCCCTGAGAAGTAACAGCGCGCGGGGCTCGCGGTGGGGAGCATTGATGTGTTGGTGTGCCGTCCACCACCCGGATACGAGCGCTTGATTGCGGTATGCGCTGGGTGCGCGCTGGTGCGGTGGGCGGCGGGGGACAGCGGCCCGCCGGGGGACAACTGCCCGCCAGAGGACAGCGCTCGGCGGTGTAGCTTGGCGCGGGCAAGGTGGAGCTTGGCGCGGGCAAGGTGGAGCTTGAGCAGGGTGACGTAGCCGCGGTCGTCGAGCAGCACGGTGCGTATGCTGCCACCCTTGCCGATTCGCGCGGTGATGGTGAGCGTGGGCAGTGGCAGGCGGGTGGTCAAGCTCGCGGCGGATCGCGAGCACGCTGAGCCACGTGCGGTGGGTGGTGTTCTCGGCGTGCTCGCGTACCTCGAAGCCGATCTCGGCGAGGATCGCGA
>NZ_JBFAVX010000048.1:0-75124 GCF_040680095.1 Nonomuraea sp. NPDC052129
GACATGATCGTGTTTTCCCCCGAGATGGTGAATGATCTTTACAGACTTCCGTCTACGTTCGGTGATCATTTCCACACCTAGAGTGATACCCCCGGCAGCCAGGCGGAGAAGACTCGCGCTGCGGCTGCGCAGGCCAAGGTTCGACCGGGTATAGACGATGGACCGGATCGGCCTGGGGGCCGCGGCGCTCGTGAACGCCAGCGATTGCGCCTCGCCGGGGTGCCGATGTCGCGGCCGGAAACCGTCATATCCGACGGACCTGACCGATGCCGAATGGGCGGTGCTGGAAAGTGAGGCGCGGGCGGTGATGGCCGAGCTGGTCGCAGTCACCGGCAGGCCGATGGTGCATGATTTGCGAGCGGTGCTCGACGCGGTCACCTATATGACCCGGTACGGGATCGAGTAGCGGGCTCTGCCAGTGGACTTCCCGCCGCATGAGGCGGTGTACGCGTTCTTCCTGCGCTGGTCCCGGCGTGGCCTGCCCGAACGACTCGCCGGGCGGGTTACGCGGCCGTCTGCGGGTCATGGCCGGACGCGGCGAGTTGCCGACAGCCGGGCGCATCGACTCCCAGACGGTCAAGGCGGCCGAGACCGTCGCGGCCGCGGCCTGCGGTTTTGGCGGGGACAGAAGCTGAAGGGGCAGAAACGGCGTATCGCCGTCACCATCGTCAAGCGCTCCGACGACCTGCGCGGCTTCGTCATCCTGCCCCGCAGGTGGGTGGCAGAACGAACATTCGCCTGGTTGACCCGCTACCGCCGGCTCGTACGGATCTACGAACGCAAACCCGAACACCACGAAGCCATGATCTGGTGGGCCAGGGTGCACCAGATGACCCGCGAACTGGCAGGCCAACCGCCCCCTGGCCGCTGGAGCGACCCGCCCCCGCTTCCGAACCTGTCCAGTCCCGGCCGACGGCAGGGTCCTGCAACTCCTGGCCGCCGAGCCCTGGCGAGCCTGGAAAGGGTCGAACTGGCCGCCATCCTCGGAATCGAGAACATCAACAGCTTCCGCATCCAACTGTCCCAATGGTCCCACCAGGGTTACATCAACAAGATCGGACCAGCCCTCTACAGCCCCATGCCCACAAGGTCTAAAGCCTTTGCCAGCAGGCTCTTAAAGATCAAAGAATCGTCTACTCGGACGGCTATAACCGTCAGTACACCGAAATGTGCGGGTGGTCGTAGTGGTTGGCCGTGGTGCCGCCGCGGTCTGACATCGTGCGCCAGGCGCCGGTCCTGGCGTGCCAGATCCGCTGGCGGTAGATGATGTACATGATGCCCAGCCGCTTGGAGTTCTTGATCGCCCAGGCGGCGATCTCGTTGCCGCGTGCCACCTCCGCGGCCGTCGGCATCGAGCCGCCGCGACTCAGCATGAAGTCGCACGCCCTCCCGAGCGGGTGCTCGCCGCCGTCCTGGATCGCCCGGTAGCAACCGATTCCATTGGGTACGGCGAAGCGCTCCTTCACGAGGGTCTTGACCAGGCGCATCCGGGGAGTGATGTTGTCGGAGCCTCCGGGGAGCTGCGGGACCCAGGTGCCGTCCGACCGCCGGACCCCGGGAGCCTGGTAGAGCTTGTCGATCTTGTCTTTGATCTTCTTGATCAGCTGCTCGGCCTTGTCCTTGCGTTTGCCGAGGTCCGCGACCTGGTCGCCGAGTTCCTTGGCGCGGGCGGCCGCCTCCCCTTCGGCCTGCTTGCGGTCGTCCCTGACCTTGGCGAAGCCGGCCAGCCTGGCGCTCTGCTGGTCGACCAGGTGGTTGGAGAGCGCGAGGCGGCTCATGAGCGCGGAGGGATCCTCGTTCGCCGAGAGCATGGTGGCGGGGCTCGGGGGGCCGCCGTTGGTGTACTGGGCGACGGCCATCAGCCTGAGCTCGGCCGACTCTCGGTCGTAGACCTCCTGGGCGGCGGCCAGCTTGTCCTGGGCGGCCTTCTCCGCCTTCTCGGCCTTCTGATGGGCGATGCGGCCGTTGTAGTACTCGGTGATCAGCTTGTCCGACTGCTTCCCCAGGGCGGCCAGCTCCTTCTTGAGCTGCTTGATCGTCGGCTTGGGGGCCGCGTGCGCGGGCGTGGCCAGACTCGCTAACAGGAACACCGCTGTGATCATCGCGGTGAGCGCTTTGGTGAGGATCGGACGGCGCCGCCGGTCGGCGGGGCATGCAACCGCCACACTTCTCCTTCGCCCGAACTGCGGGGCCCAGAAGTACGCCCCCTATCCGAGGCTAGATAGTAGGGGATCACCTGTATCGGTCGGCAAATCAGCAAATTTTGGTATGGGCGAAATGTCCGACGGATGGGGGGCAAGCGGGCGCTTGGGCGGGCTCCGCGGTACAGCGGTCTCCGTAGTACAGCGGTCTCCGCGGACGCCTCGCTGCCGGCGGGCGGCGCGGATCACGGCTTGTCGATGTCCGGCGGAGGACAGGACGACGTGTGCGAGGAGCGGGCCCGCCTGGCTCTGCGGACGGCCCAGTGGCGGCCGAGCAGCGCGGAACCGGGGACCAGTACGGAGCCGAGCAGGCCGCTCCCGAGCCCGAGACCGAGACCGAGGTCGACGTCGAGCAGGCCGTCCTTGCCCTTGAGCACGGGTACGTCGATCGACACCTTGACCGACACCGAGACCAGCGGCCCGGCGGCCTTGGTCGGAGCGGGGGCCTGGGTGTCCGGGGGGCTGGTGGTGGCCGGGCGGGCGGACGGCTTGGGCTCGCTAGTGGCGGGCTTCGTCGTCGACGCCTGCTTGGTGGGCGGCTGGGTGGTCGGTTTGGAAGTGGCGGGTGCAGAGGTGGCTGGGCGCGTGGTCCGCGTCGGCTCCGGCCCGCGGGTGGGCTCCTGCGAGCGGGTACGGATGGGCTCCTGCGAATGGGTGCCGGTGGGCTCGGTCTGGTCCCCGGTGACCACTGGGTCCGCGGCGTCGGTGGTGGGCGGGGGGCTGGCGAGGTCGCTGGGCACCGGGGTGAGGATGGACGGCTCCGCCGTACCGGATGGCGTGGGGATCAGGGCCGACTCGGCGGGCGCGCTGACCGGCGGGAGCCCGGCGAGGCGCTCCGGCGGCGCGTCGTTCCAGATCACGAACGCCGACGCCACCGCGGCGGCGGTCGCGACCACCAGGCCGCCCGTCACCGCGACCTTGGTCACCGGCGCGAGCGCGCTGCTGAACAGGCTCGTGCCGCCGTTCCCCGACGTGGGCAGCGGCCGCGACAGAGGTAGCAAAGAGGTCAGCGGGATGGTCAGCAGGCCGAGCCTGGCGCGGCCGCGTACCTCCCAGCCGGTGCCGTAGGCGGTGTCGGCGACCTCTTCCAGCTCCGCCAGGAACGCCTCGGCCGACTCCGGCCGTTCGGCGGGGTCCTTGGCCAGGCCGTGCCCGACCAGTGCCCGCATCGGCTCCTCGATGTCCGCCAGCGGGGGTTCGGCGTGCTGGTGCTGGTAGGCGAGGGCGGCGAAGTTGTCCGCGATGAACGGCCGGTGCCCGGACAGGCACTCGAAGAACACCACGGCCGCCGCGTACACATCCGACGCCGACCCCGCCGGGGCGTCCGCCCACTGCTCGGGGGCCATGTAGGAGGGGGTTCCTGCGAGTGGGGCGTTCTCGCCGGTGTGGGCGGCGACGCCGAAGTCGACGAGCTTGCTCTGGCCGTCCTGGGAGACGATCACGTTCTCGGGCTTGAAGTCACGGTGTACGACGCCGTGCCGGTGCGCCTCGGCCAGCCCGAGCAGGGCACCCTTCAGTACGGCCAGCGCCGCCTCGGGGCCGGTGGCGCCCGCGTGCTGTAACAGGCGGCGCAGGGTGATGCCGTCCACCAGCTCCATCACGATGCAGGCGTCGTCGTGGCCTTCGACGTAATCGAGCAGGCGGGCCGTGTGCGGGCTGTCGAGCTCGCGGATCAGCCCGGCCTCGGCGCGGAAGCGTTCGACGAACAGCTCGTCGTCGCGTAATCGCGCGGCGAGGTGCTTGATCGCCACGGGCGTCCCGTCGGACGTCCGTAAAGCGAGCATCACCCGTCCGGTCCCGCCGTGTCCGAGTTCCCGAATTTCGGTGTAGCCGGGAACATCCATCGGGGGGACCTCCAGAGACGGATAAAGATCCTTTCACCCGACGCTATCCCGTGCTAACACCCCGTGTCGAGAGTGCTACCGGGCCTCTGCCTCAATCGGTATTTTTACTACTTCTCATAGTAGATCAGGCAGCTGGAATGGAGGGGGCGCGGCGAGGAGGCGGGGACGTCAGTAGGTCAGGCGGCCGGAACGGAAGGGGCCTGGGCGAGGAGGCGGCGGATGTTCCGGGCGGCGGTGCGGCCCGCGCGGTTGGCGCCGATCGTGCTCGCCGAAGGGCCGTAGCCGACGAGTTGCAGGCGCGGCTCGGCGATCACCTCGGTGCCGTCCACCCTGATCCCGCCCCCTGGCTCGCGCAGCCGCAGTGGGGCGAGGTGGTCGAGTGCCGAGCGGAAGCCGGTGGCCCAGATGATCGTGTCCGCTTCCACGTACCGTCCGTCATCCCAGCTCACCCCGCCGGCGGTGATGCGGCCGAACATCGGCAGCCGCTCCAGCGCCCCCTTGGCCAGCGCCTCCCGGACGACCGGCGTGTACCCGAGCCCGGTCACGGCGACCACGCTCTGCGGCGGCAGCCCGGCGCGTACCCGCGCCTCGACCAGGGCGACGGCGTCGCGGCGCGCGTCCTCGCCGAAGTCGTCCAGCGGGCGGAACACGGGCTGTCGGCGGGTGACCCAGAGGGTGCTCGCGGCGACGCCGGCGATCTCGGAGAGCACGTGCGCGGCCGAGGTCCCGCCGCCCACGACGACCACCCGCCGCCCGGCGAACTCCTCCGGCCCCCGGTACGCCGCGTAGTGCAGCTGACGGCCGCGGAAGGAACGCGCGCCCGGATAGTACGGCCAGTACGGGCGGGTCCAGGTGCCGGTGGCGTTGACCACGGCCCGCGCCGCCCACTCCCCCGCCCCGGAGGTGACGAGGAGCCGCCCGCCCTCCCCCGGCGCCACGGCCGTCACCTTGACCGGCCGTAGCACGGCGAGCCCAAGCTCCCGTTCGTAGTCCGCGAAGTACTCGGGGACGACCACGGCGGCGGGCCGCAGCCCATCGGCCCCGGACAGATCAGCACGACCAGCCCCAGGAAGATCAGCTCGACCAACTCCCGGCAGCCGCACACCGGGAAGGTCGAAGATGCCGTGCACCTTGTCCATGGTCAGCGACGGCGACCGGTGCCGCCATGCCCCGCCCGGCCCGTCGCCCGCGTCCAGCACCAGCGGCTCGAAGCCGAACCGGCGCAGGAAGTACGCGCTCGACAGCCCGGCCTGCCCGGCCCCGATCACCACGACGTCGATCTCGTCCACGTACGGATGCAACCGGCGAACCCCCGGCGCTCTTCCCGGGACGAGCGCAGCGTCCCGGGAAGAGCGATCGGGGCCGCGGCGGCCGCCCCCGCGTCACCGCCGCGGCCCCCGCCGGTCGAACCCCGCCACTCGGCAGGGCCGCCCGGCAGTCATTGGGCCCGTCAGACCGTCGACCCATCAGACGGCCAGCCCGTCAGAGAGCCGACCCGTCAGACCGTCGATCCATCAGGGGTCGGCCCGTCAGACGGGCGGTGGGACGGTGTGCAGGCTGCGTGGCGTGACCGAGCGCGCCAGCCGGTACGCCGCCGCGGCGTCCACGAGCCCCGCCCCGGTCGCCCCGTCGAAGCCCTCCCCCGCAAGTTCCCCCGTCCCGCTCTTGCCGTCGACGACGTCCCGCGCCGAGGCCCTGAGCAGCGCCTTCACCAGGTCGGGCGACAACCCCGGCTGGACCTGCTTCAGCAGCGCGCACACCCCGGCGATCTGCGGCGCGGCGGCGCTGGTGCCGCTGATCACGCTCCAGCCGTCGTCGGGCGCGGTGCCGTCCTTGACGGGGTAGCCGGGACCGGCCAGGGAGGAGTCGATGATGTCGCCGGGCTCGGTCGGCAGCATGATGTAGAGCGCCCTGGGCTGCCGTCCGACCAGCCCGCAGACGTCGGGCACGTGCCGGCCCGGATAGATGAGGCTGTCGAAGCTGCTCGCATAGTCGGACGCCTCCATCTTGAACTCCCCGTTGACCTGCGTCTCCTCCACGTACACGCCGCCCGCGGCGATGACGTCGGGCATCATCGCGGGGAAGGAGATGTGGCCGTTGCCCGCGGAGAAGCAGACGGTGATGCCGCGCACCCGTACGGCCTCCAGCACCGCTAACTCCAGCGGCCGCAGGAAGTTGGGCAGCCCGGTGAGCCCGTTGAGGTCGTAGCCCCAGCTGTTGGTCAAGACAGCGGGCGACAGGTCGGCGGCGGTCTTGAACGCGAGCGTGGCGTTGCCGCCCATCTTCACGCCGACGAAGTCCACGTCACGCGCGCAGGCGAAGATGTTGGCCGCCTCGGCCGTGCCGTGGCCGTACTCGTCGTGGTCCACGCGGGCGGCGTCCGGCGCGAGGGTGGCGTTGTAGTTGTAGCCGTGATGCGGATAGAAGGGATGTTTGTAGAAGCCCGTGTCGACCATGGCTACGAACACCCCCCGGCCGGTCACCCCCCGCTCGTGCACGTGGCAGGCGCGCAGGAGGAGCCCGACGTCGTCCGGCACGCGCAGGTGGTGATAGGACACCCTGGGCGGCAGCGGCGAGCCGTAGAACTGGGGCGGCGCCTGCGGGTAGGCCCGTTCGACCAGCGGTTCCAGGTCGGCGGGCAGCGTGAACGGGACCCCGGACACATGCGACAGATAGGAGACCTCGTCGCCCGGCTCGGCCGCCACGTCGGCCGGCGCGCCGCGCAGGGTGTGCGGCCTGACGGCCACGCGGGTGTTGAACGTCTCCTCCCACAGCCGGCGCGGGCCCTCCGCGCTGATGGAGAACGTCCCGACATGCCGGACGACGAACCCTCTGCGCTGCAGCGCGAGCGCGGTCTGCGCGGCCCGGTCCGGCGGTGGCCTGAGGTCGTCCAGACCCGCCGCCTGTACGGCCGACGACTCGGCGAACATGGAGGCCCGGCCCGGCGGTCGCACCACTGCCTCGAAGTGGACGGTGGACTCGCGGCGTTCGATGATCGTGGTCATGCTTCCCCCTCGGGGCATGTCAGTGGGTCAGTGCAGGTCGGGAGGCCCGGCGAGATGGATCCCTGTGACAAGTCCCCGCAGTTCGCGGGGGATGGCGGGCTCAGGCAGGCCGAACGTCCGCTCCCAGACCTCTTCCGGTGCGCTCACGCTGATCGTCGGGCCGAGGTGCAGAACGCGCAGGCCGAGCCGGCGCAACACGGCCGACGCCTGGTGCCGTCGTCCCGGCACCGGCTCCACCTCTGCGGAGATGACCCGGTGCCCCGGGGACGCGTCCGTGAAATCCGGCATGTCCCCAGAGTCGGGTCCGTGAGCTAATCCGGCCTCAGGTGACGGCTGAGGGCTAACCCTCAATGCTGAAAGCTGACAACGCTGAAAGCTGACAATGCTGAAAGCTGACAATGCTGAAAGCTAACCCTGAATGGGGCTCCTGCCACGGGCCAGAATCCGCTCGGCCCTCGCCCGGCAGGCGTCGGCCGACTCCTGCTCCACCAGCACCTCGTACGCCTCCGCGAGGTCGAGCAGGGTGCCCGCGACGTCGGGATGGCCACTCCCCAGCACGCGCTCGGTGCCCGTGAGCGCGCTGCGCAGCAGGTCCCGCGCCTCGGCGGCCCGGCCGTCGGCCAGCATGGCCTGACCCAGCCGGCGCACGCCGAGGTGGACGTGGGCATGGTCGTCGCCGTAGGCGTTCCTGAACACCTGGATCGCCCGCTCCTGGTGGTCCCTGGCCAGCTTCGGCTCGCCGGTGTCCAGGTAGACCAGGCCGAGGTTGGTCAGCGGCATGCCGACCTCGCCGTGGCCGGGGCCGTAGCAGAACTCCAGTATCGACAGCGCCCGCTCGTGGCTGACCCTGGCCTCCTCGAAGTGGCCCGACAGGCGCAGCGCGTACCCGAGCTTGTCGAGCGTATGGCCGACCTCGGGGTGCTCGTCGCCGTACACGGCGGTGAGCATGGACGCGGCCTGCTCCTGCAGCTTGACGGCCCGCTGCGGGCGGCCGGTGTCCTGGACTATCAGCCCCAGCCCGGACAGGGTGTGCGCGACGTCCGGGTGGTCGGGGCCGAGGATCGTCCGCGCGGTGGCCAGCGCCTTGGTCAGCCATTCCTGGCCGGCGCGCAGGTCGCCCGCCGTCCACGCGGCGAAGCCCAGCTCCCGGCTGACGCGGGCGATCTCCCTGCGGTCCGGCTCCTGCCGGGCGGTCAGGATGGCCAGGGCGCGTTCGAGGGTACGCCTGGCCTCGGGCAGGCGGCGCTGGCAGACCAGCACGTTGCCGAGGCGTCGCAGGACCCGCGCCACGGCCGGGTCGTCGCCGCCCAGGGCGCGTTCGGCCAGCACCAACGCCTGTTCCTGGGCGGCGCGGGCGCCGTTGACGTCGCCGGTGAGCTCCAGCAGGTTGCCGTGGTCGGACAGCACGGCCGCCAGGTCGGCGTCGGCGCCCGGCTGGCGCCTGACCAGCCGCAGCGCCAGCTCGAACAGCTCCTGCGCCCGCTCGAACGCCGCCCGTACCGTGAGGTAGTGCCCGGAGCCGCAGAGCATGCGCGGCAGGCCGGGCACGGCGATGTCCGCGCCGTCGGCCTCCTGGCCGAGGTGGATGACGTCGGGGATGACGCTGTCCCAAGTGCGCCAGGTGGTGGGGTTCTCGGCGTCGGCGGGCACGACCGAGCTCAGGATCCTGACGGCGCAGGTCACCCAGGTACGCCGCTCTTCGTCGGGCAGCCTGGCCCAGACCGCCGCCTTGACGAGCGGATGCATGCGCAGCCGTCCCCTGTCCCGCTCGACGAGCGAGTGGCGCAGCAGGTGGGCGATGGCGTCCTGCAGGGCCAGCTCATCCTCGACCGCGTCCCTGAGCGCGGGCGGCAGGACCTCGGGCATGGAGTCCAGCAGGTCGAGCGAGACGCCGCCGGGGCCCAGCGTCGCGCACAGGTGCAGCAGCTCGATGGCGACCGGCGATGCCCGCGCGACCCGCTCGAAGGCGAGCTGCCAGACCGTGGCGAACGCCTTGTCGCGGGTCAGCAACTGGTCCGCGCGGCGGCGGAACAGGTCGCCGTACTCATCCAGCTTCATGCCGGTCTGCTCGCTGTAGGCGGCGGCCTGCTCCAGCGCGAAGGGCAGGTCACCGAGCTGTTCGGCCAGCGTCCAGGCACCGCTGGTCCTGGCCACGCGGGTGGACAGGAAATCGACTGACTCGGCCCGGGAGAAGGAGCCCACGCGCACGCCCACGGCCAGCTGGCCCCAGGCGGGGTTGCGCGAGGTCACGATGACGTGCCCGGCCCGCAGGGACGACAGGAACGCCTCGATCAGCGTGCCGTCCTCGACATCGTCGAGGATGAGCAGCCAGCGGTCCATCCCGGCCAGGCGCTCGCTCAGCGCGGCGAGGATCTCGCCCCGGTCGGCCTGCTGACGTACACCAAGACGCAGCGCCAGCTCCGCCAGCACGCTCCAGAAGGCGACCGGCTCGGCGGCCGGCGCCTCCCAGACCACGTCGTAGTCGGCGGCGTGCCGGTGCGCGTACTCCAGGGCGATCTGCGTCTTGCCGGTGCCGCCGAGCCCGTGCAGCGCCACCACCCGGGGCGGCGGGCGCGTCGTCGGCTCGGTCAGCGCGCCCTCGATCTCGGCCAGGATCGTCTGGCGGCCGGAGAACACGTGGTTGCGCGAGGGCAGGTTGATGATCCGCCGCGGCGGCGCGTCCTGGCGCGGCGGCGGGGCGGGGCTGCCGTCGAGTCCCGGATCGTGCAGCAGGATCGCCTGGTGGGTGGCCTGGAGCGCCGGGGCGGGGTCCACGCCGAGCTCCTCGGCCAGGATCCGGCGGACCCGGTCGTAGACGTTCAGCGCGTCACCCTGCCGCCCGCACCGGTAGAGCGAGCGCATGAGCTGGGCGACGGACCGCTCGCGCAGCGGATGCTCACTGACGCGCTGCTCCAGCCGCGGCAGCGCCTCGGCGTGCCGTCCCAGGGCCAGCTCGGCGTCGGTCCTGCCCTCCTCGGCGCTGAAGCGTAACTCCTCGAGCCTGATGGCGTCGCACTGCGCCCACGGCTCGGTGGCGAACTCCGTCAGCGCCGGACCGCGCCACAACTCCAGCGCCTGGCTGTACAGCGCCACGGCCCCCGCCCAGTCCTGCTGGGCCAGCGCGCGGGCGCCCTGCTCGACCAGCCGCTCGAAGCGGAAGGCGTCCACCTTGTCCGGCTCGACGACGACGCGGTAGCCGGAGCCGTAGGACTGCAGGATGTCGGCGCCGTTCAGCGCCTTGCGCAGGCGTGACACGTGCGCGTGCAGCGCGCTGAGGGCGCTCTTGGGCGGTGTCCCGCTCCAGACGTACTCGATGAGCTGGTCAGAACTGAGGACCTCACCCTGGTGGAGGAGGAGGACTGCGAGAATGGCCATCCGCTGCGGTCCGCCGAGCGCGACGGAGTCGCCCTCGATCAGGACGTCGAACGTGCCCAGAATCCGGATGTCCACGCCTCTCCTCTCCTCTTGCCTGCGACTGTAACCCGGTTCAGATTGGGCAGACAGGCAGGAATACACAGCCAAGGAGCCCGGCGCCATGGCGAACATCGACGAGATCATCGGCCAAGCCCCGCCCCGAAGCATTTGGGAGGCCGTCTGGCCCCAGCGTGAGAGCTATCACCCGTCGCCGTTCGACTGGCGGGACGAGGTCATCTATTTCCTGCTGCCCGACAGGTTCAGCGACGGCCGCGAGCACGGGCGCGAGCTCGTCGACCGGGCCCGGCCGGCGAACTCCCGCCCGGCCGGGTGGATGTGGAACCAGTGGGCGGCCTCCGGCCGGGACCGCTTCCAGGGCGGCACCCTGCGGGGGGTCATCTCCAAGCTCGGCTACCTGCGCGACCTCGGCGTGACCGCGCTGTGGATCGCGCCGGTGTGGAAGCAGCGGCCCGTCACGACCGTGGACGGCGTCCCCGCGCCGGACGACCCCCACGGCTACTCCATCCAGCACTTCCTGGATGTCGACCGCAGATTCGGTACCCGCGAGGACCTGGTGGAGCTGGTCGGCAAGGCCCACGAGCACGGCATCCGCGTCATCCTCGACATCCTCATCAACCACACCGGCGAGAACTGGGACTATGACCTCGGCACCCCGGGCTCCCCCCAGTACGTGGTCCGCCCACCGTACGCCGGCCGGGACGGGAAGCTGCCGTTCGGCGCCTGGCGTGACGGCACCGGGGGGCGCCTGCCGCACGGCAGCGCGCCCACCGAGCCCGACCACGGCGTGTGGCCGAGCGAGCTGCACGACCCCGACGCCTACACCAGGGCGGGCGGCGACGGGCTCGGCTGGGGCCAGGGCGGCGACGACGAGCCGGACGCGCCCTACCGGCGGGCCGACTGGTTCAGCCGGGACCTCGACCAGTCCAAAGAGCTGCAGACGCTCATCCGAATCTGGACCTACTGGATGGCGCTCACCGACTTCGACGGCGTACGCATCGACACGCTCAAGCACGTGCCGCCGCGCGACGCCACGCTGTTCTGCGGGGCGCTGAGGGAGTTCGCCGACGGGCTGGGGAAGGCGAACTTCCTCATCGTGGGAGAGGTCGGCGGCGGCGACACGATCGAGGAGCGCTATCTGGACCTGATCGGGCGCAACCTGAGCGCCGTCCTGGAGACCGGCGAGACGCGGCGGCTCCTGCGCGATGTCGCGCTCGGCCGGGAGGGCTTTCCCTTCCCCGACGCCGTCGAGGAGTTCTTCCGCAGGTTCGCCACCCAGGGGGTCTCTCATCGCTCTCTCGGTTCCGTCTACGTCTCGATGGTGGACGATCACGACGATCTGTCGATCGATCCCCAGCTCCGGTTCGGCGCGCTGACGCCACCGGGCCACAGTGAGCCCGATCCCCGCCAGGTCACGGTCGGGGTGGCGCTGCTGCTGTACTCGCTGGGCATCCCGTGCCTCTACTACGGCATCGAGCAGGGGCTGACGGGCCCGGAGGAGAGCGAGCGGGGGTGGCTCATGGGCGAGGGCTGGGGCCGCCGCGAGCTGTCGGGGGATCGGTATCTGAGGGAGGCCATGTTCGGGCCGGAGCATCCGCGCAAGGCGGGCGCCGCCGGGCGGCCCGCCGACGGCGAGTCGCCGACCGCGGCGCACCTGTTCGACACGGAGTTGCCGGGGTTCGGCCCATACGGCACCACGAGCCACCACGTCTTCGACCAGGACAACGAGGTCTACCAGCGGGTCAGGATGCTGCTGGCCGCGCGGACGGCCCACCGGGCGCTGCGGGCCGGGCGGCAGTACCTGCGCAGGCTCGGCCGGGCCGACGGCGGCTACGCGCTCCCCCGGCCCGGCGACGTACTGTGCTGGTCGCGCGTACTGGCCGGGACCGAGGTGGTCTGCGTGGTCAACCCGAGCCTGACCGAGACGCGCGGCGCCCTCGTCGAGATCGACGGCGCCCTCAACGCCCGCACACAGGGGCTCACCGTGGTCGCCAACACGGCCGAGATCGGCGGGGTGACGAAGCACCCGCTCAGGTCGGCCGTGACCGTGCTGCCCGGCCCGGGTGCCTCGCGCCACATCGAGCTGCAGGATCTGCCTCCCGCGTCCGCGCTGGTCCTGACGAACTAGCCCGCGTTCGTCAACTCCAGCACTGATCAACCAGAAAGGTGGTCCGCCAACCGCATCGCCAAGGCCGTGAGCGTCAGCGAGGGGTTCGCGGCCGGCGATGTCGGGAAGACCGACAGGTCGCAGACGTAGAGGTTGTCGTGCCCCCACGCCTTCAGGTCGGGGTCGACCACGCCCATGCCGGGGTCCTCGCTCATCCGCAGCGTTCCGACCTCGTGACCGACCGCCCCGAGATCGGCGGCGAACGGCTCCGAGGCCGCCGGGTCGCCGCCCATGATGCGGATGATCCGGCCGCCGATCTCCCGCACCGCGGCGAGGTAACCGGGGACCTCGACCGGCTTCATCGTGATCACCGGCCGGCCGGTGTCCGGGTCCAGCTCGACGGTGTTGCCGTCGAGCAGCGGCACCGAGGGGAAGAAGACGATCTCGCAGTCCATCCTGGAGACGTCCGCGTGCGCCGGGACGGCGTCCTCGTCCACCCGGTACTGGTTGAGCCCCACACCCATCTCCACCACCACGTTGAGCGGCATCGCGCCGACCGAGCCGCGCAGCAGGATCTTGACCGAGTCGTGCGCGGCGTATCCGGGCGCGTCGCTCGGCAGCGTGAACTTCCAGACGTACGTGGGGTGGTCGGTGATCCCCTTGCCGACCCACTCGTTGTCGACCCGCGCCCGGCGGGCCAGCACGGCGCTGCCCACGGTGCCGGCCGCCATGATCACCCGCCCGCCGTCCGCCACGCGGAACACCCGGTCCTTCCCGGCGATCAGGTCGCGGGCGCGCACGGCCGCCACCCTGGCCCGGCCGCCCGAGCGGTCCCACTCGAACCCGACGACCTCGTGGTTGAGGTTGACGTGCAGGCTCTTGTTCCAGCCGTCGCGCAGGCGGTCCTCCATCAGTAGCGCCGCCGTCGAGAAGATTCCTGAAGGGATGCCCAGCCGGTGCGCCATCGAGTTCTCGGCCGCCACCTGCACCTCGTGCTGGCGGAAGCGCTTCATCTGGGTGCGGAGCAACTCCTTGATCGTCCTGCGGTAGTCGCTGAGCGTCGGGCGCGTGCCGTGCATCAGGTCGGTGGCCTCGTCGTACCACTCGGTACGCAGCTCCTCTCGGACGCCACGCGGCCACGACTCGAACTCCCGCCCGTCCATCGGCGGGATCAGCGCCCCCCAGAAGACCGACTTGCCGCCCAGGCAGAACGCCTCGGCGACCTGCATCCCGGACGAGCTCGTCCGGTAGCGCGCCGACCGGTACTGGTACCACAGCCCCCAGACGGTCCGGTTGGCCTCCGCGCCGGAGCTCTGCAACCTGGGCATGTTGCCGACGTGGGTCGAGAACAGGTACCCGCCGGCCTCCAGCACGAGGATCTGCGGCATCCTCCCGCCCTTGGCCGCGGCCATCCTCGTCAGCTCATGGGCCAGCACGCCGCCGCCCATGCCGCTGCCGACCAGGATGTAGTCGTACACCGCGGCCTCGTCCAGCTTGGGGGCGAAGTGGCGGCGGGCCGGGAGCGGGTTGGTGACGATGATGTCGTCGCGGGTCGGGAACAGCTCCGACTGGGTGCCGGTCATCGTCTCGATCCGCTGACCCGCCGCGATGTCCGCAGGCCAGGCGGTACGGTTGCCGTCCAGCGCCTCCCACGCCCCGTCACAGTGGAACTTGAACTCCACGGCCGTCCCGGCGGGCGGCCTGTCGAGCTCCACCCGCCACTCGTCCGCACCCTCCACATAGCGGCAGGGCACGCGGGCCCGCCAGCCGTCGAGGCTGCTGAACACCCCCAGCCTCGCGTCGGGACGGATCGCCCCGCCCCTCAGCACGATCGTGAACGTCTCCCCATCCATGCAAGCCCCCCTCGCATGTCGCGCTAAATCTCCCGATGCTGGTATAGCTCGCGCCGCTTAACCTTCGCTTGCAGTCGGCGACAAGGGAGCTGCGAGCGCACAAGAGCACTCTGTGCGCATGCGAGAACGAGAGCTGGAATCACTGACGGACCGCTTCGAGCTGGCCCGCCGGGGTGAGCCGGGGCTGGTCCTGATCCACGGCCCCGCCGGCATCGGGAAGAGCACCCTGCTGCGCCGGTTCCTGGCCACCCTGGACGACCAGGCGCACGTGATCGCCGCCGACGCCGTGGAGAGCGAGTCGGTCCTGCCGTACGGCGTGCTCACCAGGATCGCCGGTCTGCAGCCCGCGGACCCGTTCGAGGCGGGGGCCCGGCTCCGCGACCGGCTCGACGAGCTGCAGGAGGCGCGGCCGGTGGTGATCGCCGTCGACGACGCGCACTGGGCCGACTCCGTCTCGCTCACCGCGCTCGCGTTCGCCTGGCGACGGCTGCGGCCCGCCCGCGTCCTGGCCGTGCTGACCAGCCCGGACCCCTACCAGCCCGCCTCACTCCAGCCGCTGCTCACCCGAGAGATGTCGGTACGGCTGGCGCTGACCGGCATCGGCGCCCGGCAGGTGCGCGCGCTGACCCACCTGCCCCTGACCGAGCAGGCGGCCGGGCGGCTGTGTGAGCACACGGGCGGCAACCCCCGGCACATCCTGCAGGTCCTGGAGGAGACGGACCTCGACGAGCTGGCCGACCCGCAGATCCCGCTGCCGGTGCCGGGGCAGCACGCCCGCGACGCCCTGGCCCGGCTGGCCTGGTGCAGCGAGCCCGCCCGGTCGTTGGTCGAGGCGGCGGCGGTCCTGGCCTGCGACATCGCGCCGGGCGGCACCGGCCGGACGGTGGGCGAGGTTTCGCTCGGTGCGGCCGCCAAGCTGGCGGGCGTCGGGGCGCCGCTCTCAGCACTGGAGGAGGCGCTGGGGGCCGGGCTGCTCGTGGAGCGGCCGACAGGTGCCGGGATCCTGATCCGCTTCTCGTACCCGCTGCTCAAGGGGGCGGTCTATCAGCACATGGGCCCCACCAAGCGGCTACGGCTGCACGCCGCGGCGGCGACGCTGACCGAGGACGAGACCACCCGGCTGGAGCACCTGCTGCGAGCCGCCGAACGTCCCGGCCCGGAACTCGTGCGGGACATCGCGGCGGCCGGGCGACGCAGGGCCGCGGCGGGCGACTGGGGGCAGGCGGCGCGGCTGCTCGCGCAGGCGGCCCGGCTGGACCGGGAGCCGGGCGCCGACGCCGTCGAGGCCCTCCTGTTCGACGGCCGCCCGGCCGAGGCCCACGCTCTGGCGGTACGGCTCGGCGCCAACGAGCCGACCACCCGGACAGGCACCTCCCCCACGACCTCCCCGACTGCCCTCAGGGTCGACACGGCGGACGGTCGTTTCGCGCGAGGGGTGCTGGCTCACTACGCCGGCTGTACCGATGAAGCGGTGGCGGCGCTGGTGGAGGCGCGGGAGCGGTGCACGCGGTCCGCGCTGCTCGCCAGGATCGACGCTTGGGGCTGCCGCCCCGAGCCAGGCGACTACCTGCGGCTGATGCGTCACTCCGGCGGGCTGGGGGGCTCGCCACCGGCCAGGCTGCTCACCGCTGTGATGGGCAGCCTGGCCGACTTCCAGCAGGGGCGCTGGGACGAGGCCGCGGCCCTGGGGCAGCTCGCCGCCGCGGTCGCCGACGAGCTCGGCCCCTGCTGGATGTCGGCGCACGCCCACGCGGTGGCGTCTCTCGTGCCCGCCGCCAGGGGCGACTGGCAGCGCGCCGGACAGCACGCCGAGGCGGCCCGGCGGCTGGCCAGGGACGCGACGGCGCCGGTGGCGGTCATCGGCCCCGCGTACGCCGCGGCCCACCTGGCCGCCGCCCGGAATCGGCCGGACGAGGTGATCGCCCTGCTGACACCGCTACTCGACCTGGTCACCGCGCCCGCGTCCGCCTCACCCGACCGGACCGCGAACGTCTCGCCCAACCGGACCGCGTCCGCCCAGCCCGACGCGACGGCCTCTCCCCAGCTTGGTCTGCCCGACGCAACGAACCAGGCCGAGCGCGGGCTGCTGCCGTGGTGCGATCTGCTGTTGGACGCGCTCATCACGGAGGGCGACCTGCGCCGGGCCGGTGACGTACCGGCCGCCTCTCCCGGTGTCCTGGCTCGGCTGCTGGCGGCGGGGCACGAGACCGAGGCGGCCAGGGTGGCGTTCGAGGCGGCGTGCGCGGAGACCGGGGAGCCGTTCGACCGGGCCAGGACCCTGCTGGCGTACGGCTCGTTCCTGCGCAGGCTCGGCCGCCGGGCCGCGGCGGCCGAACAGCTCAAGGAGGCGCTGCGGGAGCTGGAACGCCTGGAGGCGGTGCCCTACGCGCAACGCTGCGAGATCGAGCTGGCGGCGTGCGGGCAGCAGCACGCGATCTCCCCCCTCGGCCTGACGCCGCAGCAGGACACCGTGGCCCAGCTGGTGGCCACCGGGCTGACCAACCGGCAGATCGCCCGCGAGCTGCTGCTGAGCGTCAAGACGGTCGAGTATCACATCAGCCAGGTGTACGCCCGCCTGGGCGTGTCGTCCCGCGTCGCCCTGGCCAACGGCGTCCGCGCCCGCGCGGGCTCGTCAAGCTGAGGAGTCGTCGCGCAGGGAGTCCGTTCAGAGCGCGCACTGCAGGACGGGGCGGCCGCGCACACCCGGCTCGGCGGCGAAGAGCGCGCCCGCGGCCGGCTGTTCCACCCGGTCGACGTCGAGGGCCGAGGTGGTGATGAACAGCTGGTCGAGGTTGTCTCCGCCGAAGGCGACCGCGGTGACCTTGCGTACCGGGAGCCGGACGACGGCCTCGAGACGGCCCTCCGGGCTGTAGCGGTGTACGGCGGCGCCGCCCCACAGCGCCACCCACACGCCGCCCTCGGAGTCGACCGTGAGCCCGTCGGGGGCGCCGTCGGCCGGGTCCACGACCGCGAACGGCCGCCGCCCGGTGAGCCCGCTCTCCCGGTCGTAGTCCAGCACGTCGACCCGCCCCGTGGTCGTGTCGGCGTAGTAGGCGAGGTCGCCGGCCGGGCTGAAGTCCAGGCCGTTGGAGATCGTGACCTCCGGCAGCACCACGCGCAGCCCACCACCGGCCTCGGCCACGTAGAGGGAGCCGCGGCCCGGGGTCTCGTCGTAGGCCATGCTGCCGATGTAGAAGCGGCCGTCGGGGTCGCAGCCGCCGTCGTTCATGCGTACCGACGAATCGCTCCACGCCTCGCCGAGCGAGCGCAGCGGCGCGTCCAGCTCGTCGGAGTCGGCCAGCAGCAGCTCCCGCTCGGCCGCGACCACATAGCCCGCGCCGGCGGCGCGCGGGCGGATCGTCGCCGCGACCGCGCCGACGTGGCGGCGGCCGACCGAGCCGTCCGGATCGAGTGCCAGCACGTCGCCGGCCATCATGTCGACGAACCGGAGGCCGCCCCAGCGAGCGGACCACACGGGGCCCTCCCCGTGCTCGGCGACGGGTGCGGTCACGGTGTACGCGGCGATGGTCATGCCGATCTCCTCCAGCTGGTCTCAGACCTCCCCATTGTCGATCACGAACGGCTGACCGCCGGGTAGGTCCACCTCTGGCCCGTCGGCAGGTTCACCACGTCGGGTCCCTCCGCACGGGCGTCCGCCAGGGACTTGGCCTCGATACCGGTGCCGTTGCGGCGGATCACGCGGGCGAGCAGGTCGTCGTCACCGTGGGCGTCGTGCACGGGAACCAGTACGCGCGCCCCCAGGGCGCTGCTCCCGGCCACGGCCTGCTCGGGCCCCATGACGATCGGCGGCCCGACGAACGCCCGCAGCCCGTTGACCGGCAGCAGCGCCAGGTCGACCGACGGGTGTTCGGCCCGATAGCGCTCCAGGAGCGACACGTCGCGGATCTCGCCGCCGAAGAAGACGCGGAGCCCGCCGCTGCTGAGCACGTACGCGTTGTGGCGCCACAGGAGGGTGCGGCCGGCGGGGGTCGCCTCGATCGAGAGCTCCTCGGTGGGATGGCCGCTCCGCCCCCATTCGAGGTGTTCCACCTGCCGGAAGCCGAGGTCCCGCGCCTGGCGGGCCAGCCCACGCACGTGCTGCGGCACTGGGAGAGCGCCGGGCTGCTGGACCCGGCCAGGCACGAGAGCGGCCACCGCCGCTACGGCCCGGCCGACCTGCGGCGCGTGGCCATGATCTTGCTGGGCAAGGAGGCCGGCTTGGGCCTGGGCGCGTTGCGCGAGGTGCTCGGCTCGCCCGACCCCATGGACCATGCCGACCTGCTCAAGGGGCATCTCGCCGTACTGGAGCAGCGCATCGCGCAGGCGCGGGCGGCGAAGGAGCTGATCGAGCACGCGCTGGCGTGCCCGCTGCGCTTCGACGAATGCCCGCACGCCCGCGAGCAGATCGAGGCCCGCATTCCGGCACGCGGGCCCGCTCCATCAGCCGGGCCCGCACCTGGTGGCGGTGCTCCTGGGTGAACATCGCCCGACCCCACCTCGGTGATCAGGGCGAGCAGGTGCCGAGCATCTCGTTCAGCGCGGCCTTCTCCGCCTTCGTGATCCGCAGCGCGTAGTGCCGCTTGACGGTGATCCACGACCGGGCGTACGTACACCAATAGCCGATGACCGGGGGCCGCCAGGTGATCGGCGTGCTGCCGCCCTTGTCGATGTTGGCGGTGGCGCTGACGGTGACCAGTTCGGGGCGGATCAGGTCGTTGGCGAAGGCGTGCCGCTGGGCGTCGGTCCAGGTGTCGGCGCCCGAACGCCAGGCGTTGGCCAGGGGGACGAGGTGGTCGACGTCGATGTTCGCCTCGCTGGTGAGCAGCTTGCCGTCGTAGCGGCTGTACCAGGTGCCGGCCAGGACACGGCAGGACGCGTCGCGCCGGACGGCCTGTCCGTCACGGTTCAGGACGATCTCTCGGGTGTCGCACGCGCCCCGCTGTGGGGCCCATTCGGGCATGAAGCGGGTGTGGCTGTAGCCGTGGAGTGTGCCCCTCTCTCCGACGGTCAGGCCGTCGAGCGCCGTACGGGCTTCGGTCACCGAGATCGGGACGGGCATCGTGCGCGCGGTCGCGGCGGCGCCGGCCGGCGGGACGAGCAGGAGAGTCGCGAGGAAGGGGACCACGAACCGCCCTGAGAAGATGGTCATGGATTACCAGTAACAGCCACCTCAAAGGAATGTCACGAGAAGTAATTGAGATAGCACCTAAAGTGACTCCATCAAATGATTGACGGAGCGGCGGAGGCCGAATTAGTTTCGTTCCATGAGAGACAGTGACCAGGTCACCGTGATCATGAAAGTCGCGACACAGCTCTTCGCGGCACTCGGCTTCGACGGCACCTCCACCAGGCAGATCGCCGACGCGGCGGGCCTGAACATCGCCACCGTCAACTACCACGTCGGCGGCAAGCGGGAGCTCTACCTCGCCGTGATGGAGCGCGCCCACCAAGCCGAGCGCGCCGCCCTGGAGGGGGCGCTGGGCCGCCTGGGCGGCGACGACCCGGTCACCGGGATTCACCGGCTGATCGACGACTACCTGGACTTCTGCGTGGTCCATCCCGAGGTGCCCGCGCTGTGGATGCACCGCTGGCTCTCCGACGCCAGCGACCTCACCGAGCTCGAACGCCACTATGTCCAGCCGCTGGTGGTGATGGTGACCGACGCCCTGCGTCCCTCGGTGGCGGCCGGGGTGATCGACCGCGCGGTCGACCTGGAGTACGCCATGTGGTCGGTGATCTGGTGCGTGCACGGGTTCGCCAAGGGCGGCGTGCTGGACGAGGAGGGCCACCGCAGGGGCGGGAGCGACACGGTGGCGCTGCGCCGCTTCCGCGCCCACCTTCACCTGACCGTGCACCGCATGCTCGGGCTACCCGGCGAAACCCCGTGACCACGGCGGCGCCATGATACGAGGAGAGCGTGTCAACCTGCCCGACACCGGGAGGACCGCCGACGAACTGCTGGCCGAGATGGCCCGGCTCAAGGAGCACGATCTGCCGGTCAGGGGCGGCCAGGTGACCGCCTATGTCTACGACAGCGGCCGGGACGGCGTTCACGAGGCGGCGGCCCGCGCCTACGCGGAGATGCTGGAGGTCAACTGCCTCGACCCGACGGCGTTCCCCAGCGTGGTGGAGATGGAGAGGCAGGTCGTCGGCGCCGTCGCCGACCTGCTGGGCGGCGGCCACGGCATCTTCACCAGCGGCGGCACCGAGTCGATCATGCTGGCGGTGAAGGCCGCCCGCGACGCGGCCGGGCGCGACCGGCCCAACCTGGTGCTCCCCGTCACCGCCCATCCGGCCTTCCACAAGGCGGCGCACTACCTCGGGCTCGAGGTCAGGCCGGTGCCGGTCGATCCGGCCACGTTCAAGGCCGGCGCGCGGGCGGTGGCGGCGGCGATGGACGACGACACCGTCCTGGTCGTCGCCTCGGCGCCGTCGTACCCCCAGGGCGTGATCGACCCGGTCGAGGAGATCGCAGCCGTGGCCGCCGCCGCGGGAGTCGGCTGCCATGTGGACGCGTGCGTGGGCGGGTGGCTGCTGCCGTGGCTGCGGGCGGCCGGCGCGGCGATCCCGCCGTTCGACCTGTCGGTGCCCGGGGTCACCTCGCTCTCCTGTGACCTGCACAAGTTCGGGTACGCCCCGAAGGGCGCCTCGGTCGTGCTGTTCGCCGACCCGGCCACGCGCCGAAAGGCGTACTTCGCCTCGGCCGCCTGGCCCGGCTACACCGTCATCAACGCCACCGTGCAGAGCTCCAGGTCGGCCGGGTCGCTCGGCGGGGCGTGGGCCACGCTCCAGGCTCTGGGCCGCGACGGTTACCTGGCCCTGGGCCGGACCACGCTGGAGGCGACGGCCAGGTTACGCGCGGGCATCGCGGCGATCCCGGGGCTGCGGGTGCTGGGCGATCCGGAGAGCTCGCTGGTGGCGTTCACCTCGCCGGAGCTCGACGTGTTCGTCCTGGCCGACGAGGCGCGGCGGCGCGGCTGGTACCTCCAGCCGCAGCTGTCGTACGCGGGCATCCCGGCCAACCTGCACATCACGGTCACCGGGGTGACGCTCTCGGGGATCGAGGCGCTGCTGAAGGTCATCGGCGAGTCGGCGGCGGCCGCCCGGACCCGCGGCCCGGCCGTACTCCCCGACGGGCTGATCGACCTGGTCGTGGACCTGGACCTGGAGGCGCTGGACGACGCGGCCTTCGCCGAGCTGGCCGCGGCGGTCGGGGTGGACCTTCGGCCCGGCGCGGGACAGCCGGAGATGGCACTGGTCAACGCGGTCCTGGACGCGCTGCCCGCGCCCCGGCGGGAGGCGGTGCTGGTGCGCTTCCTGTCAGTGATCTACAGCTGACAGGTGGCGATCTACAACTAACGTTGCAGTCCCGTGCATTCGGGAGGCGGACGTCGGCCGTCATTCCAAGGAAGGACACGGAACGTCCTCCGGAAGGATGTCCCGCGCCGGGTCACGCGGGACCGTGGAAACATGATTCGACTAGCCCGTATCGCCGCCTCGTGCGCCGTGGTCGCCCTGCTCGCCTCGTGCGGGACGGCCACCACGGCCACCCCGGCGGCCCACCCGAGCCACGCCGGGGGACATGGGGCCAAGGTCGCGCCGGTGGCCGCCCCCTTACGCGACGGCGAGCGGTTCGAGTCCCTGACGATGGCGGAGCCCTACACGCCGCACGCCCCCAACGGCGGCACCGACGACTACCGGTGTTTCATCATCGACCCCGAACTGACGAAGCAGGCGTTCCTGACCGGAGCCCAGTTCCAGCCGCAGAACGCCGACATCGTGCACCACGCGATCTTCTTCCGGGTCGACCCCCGGCAGGCCGCCAAGGCGAAGACGCTCGACGACAGCACCCCCGGTCAGGGCTGGACGTGCTTCGGTGACGCCGGCGTGGACGACGCCTCCTGGGTGGCGCACTGGGCGCCGGGGACCAACGAGACGCTGCTGGACTCGCGCTACGGCTACGCGTTGCCGCCGGGCAGCAAGCTCATCATGCAGATCCACTACAACACGCTGAACGTGGAAGGCACCCCCGGGTCCGACAAGTCGGGCATCCGGCTGCGGCTCACCGACAAGACCCTGGAGCCGTTGGAGACCGCGCTGCTCCCGGGGCCGGTGGAGCTGCCGTGCACGCCGCAGGAGTCCGGCGCGCTGTGCGACCGGGCCGCCGCCGTCAAGGACGTGGCGCGCAGGTTCGGGCCGGGATCGGAGGAGCAGGTCGACCAGCTGGCGAAGATGTGCGGGCCGCTCAAGCCGGGGCCGACGCAGCACTGCGACCGGCCTGTCCCGGGGCCCATCACGCTGCACGCGATGGCCGGGCACATGCACCTGCTCGGGCGCTCCATCAAGGTCGAGCTCAACCCCGGCACGCCCAAGGCGCAGACGCTGCTGAACGTCCCGAACTACGACTTCGACGACCAGGCGCTCCGCGTGCTGGCCAAGCCGGTCACCCTCAAGAAGGGTGACATGCTGCGGGTGACCTGCACGCATGACGCCGGGTTGCGCGCGCAGCTGCCGCAGTTGCGCAAGGTGCGACCGCGCTATGTGGTCTGGGGTGAGGGGACCAGCGACGAGATGTGCCTGGGCCTCGCCATCTGGTCGAAAGCCAAATAACGCAGGGCGCACGCACACCGCCAGGCCGGTGTGCGTGCGCCCGTGGTCGGGTCAGCCGAGCATGACGTGATCCAGGCCGGGGGGCCGCCGCCCGCGGCCGGGGCGTCAGCCCAGCGTGACCCGGTCCAGGTTGGGGCCGCCGCCCTCGGTCGTGGCCGTGAGACGGATCGTGTTGGCCCCTGCCTGGAGGTCTACCGTGACCGTGCCGTCCGCCCAGGTGTCCCAGTTCGCGGTGGCGGGGAACGACCGGGTGGTCACCGCCGTGCCGTTCACCGCGACCTCCATCGGCCGGTCCACCGCCGTCCCGTTGGCGTACCGGATCGTCAGGGGCGTCGAACCCGCGGCGGCGGCGTTGACGGCGAACTCGACGTAGGAACCCACGAGGTTGTCGTAGTTCACGAAGCCGGTCCCGGTGAAGCCGGTGTGGTTGGACTCGGCCACACCCTGCGAGATCGTCGCGCTCTCCGCCTGGTAATCGGTGCCGGGCGGGGTGGCGGCCGAGACGTCGATGTAGTCCGCGTTCGGGCCGCCGTTCGCGGTAGTGGCCGTCGCGCGGATGGTGTTGGCCCCGGCGGTCAGCGGCAGCGTGAACGTGGCCGTCGCCCAGGTGTCCCAGTCGCCGGTACTGGGGAAGTCACGGGTCAGCGTGGTGCCGTTGGCGGTGATGGTCATCGGGCGGTTGACCGTCGTGCCGTTGGCGTACCTGAGGGTGACGTTGGCGTTGCCGGCCGCGGTGGCGTTGACGGTGTACTCGACGTACGAGCCGACGACGTTGTCGTAGTTGACGAAGCCGGTGCCCGAGTAGCCCGCGTGGTTGGACTCGACGACGCCCTGCGAGATCGTCGCGTTCTCCGCCTCGTAGTGGGGGGTCACGGTGGTGGGCCGGGCGCGGATGAGGCGGGTCTCACCGGGGCGCAGCGTGGCGCTGTAGGAGGAGGCGACGGTGCCTTCTGAGCCGCCGGACCACAGGTTCGTGACCTCGGCCGGGCCGGTGAAGCCCACTTGCGACCAGGTGACGCTGACGGTGGAGTTGCCGGACGTACCGGTGTTGTAGAGCGCCACGATGTAGTCGCCGTTCGACTCCCGTTTACGCCACACCTGGTTGACACCACTGTTCACAACCCGGCTGGCCGCGACGCCGTCCTGGTCGACGGCGATGAGCCGGTCGTTGGTCAGCATGGCCAGGTCGGTCGAGGTGAGCGCGGTCAGGTCGGTGCCGAGCAGCAGTGGGCTGGAGATCATGGCCCAGTGCGTCATGTGTGTACGCCGCTGGTCGGCGGTGAGGCCGACCTGGTCGCCGTTGCCGACCTCCAGGGAGTCGTAGTCGTTCCAGCCGCCGGGACCGGCGTACTGCTGCCAGCTGGCGGCCGAGGTGAACCGGCTGGACACGTGCGACCAGTCGGTGAGGGGGAACCCGCTCCCGTTCGCACCGGGACCGCAGTAGCACTCGACGTCGCCCTGGGTACGCCAGCTGTTGGCCAGCCGCTTCCACGTGGTGGCCTGGGCGATGGGCAGGTTGTTGGACAGCGCGAAGTTGATCGGCCGGCCGGTCTGGCGCAGCGCCTTGTCCCAGGCTTCGACGTCGGCGACCGTCGTCGCGTCCACGCCGTCGATCTTCAGGTAGTCGACGCCCCACGAGGCCATCTGGTTCGCCCAGGAGTTGATGAACAGCTGCGCGCCGGGGTGGGAGTAGTTCAGCCGGTACATGTTCTTGCAGTTGTAGTTCTTGTGCGTCTGGGAGGTGTCGGCGATGTCCTGCGCGTGGTACGAGGTGCCCTCGACGGGCTTGTTGGCGGTGACGGCGTTCTTGGCGATGCCGGGCGTGACGTAGAAGCCGAACTTCAGGCCTTTGGCGTGCACGTAGTCGGCCAGCGCCTTGATCCCGCCGGGGAACTTGGCGGTGTCGACGGCCCACCGCCCGAAGCCGTCGACCTGGAAGCCGTTGGAGTCGCACTTCTGGTAGAAGTCGTCGAGGTTGACGTAGACGTAGCCGTGCGCGGCCAGGCCGCTGCTGACCAGAGCGTCGGCCTGGGCCTTCATCTTGGTCTCATCGGGCCAGCGCCGCACGAAGCTCCAGCTGCTCCACCCCATGGCGGGCCTGATCGACAGGCCGTTGTCGGACGCGGCCGCGGGCTGAAGGCCCACGAACAGGCCCGCTAAGAGCACCGCCACCGCCGTGACTATCCCTCTCCCTCTCACGGGATTCTCTCCTTTGCTCGTACGGCCGGCCCGGTGGGCGCCAAGCGCCGTACGGGGCCGGGGACTGTCCAGGGGAACGCTCCTCCGGTGGAGCCGGCGCGCCGCCGCTACGTGCGCCTTGTGGGCCGTGGCCTCCGTTGGTGCCGGCCGCCGTGCGAAGCGTCCGCGCCCGCACGGCGGCCGGGGTTCAACCGATCGTGACGCGATCGAGGTTCGGACCGCCGCCGGCCGTGGTGGCGGTGGCGCGGATGGTGTTGGCGCCCGCGTTCAGCGGGACCGTGATCGACTTGGTCGTCCAGGTGTCCCAGTTCGCCGTCGGGTCGAAGGCGAGCTCGTCGGAGACGAGGGTGCCGTTGACCGTGACGTCCATCGGCCGGTTCGCGGAGGTGCCGTTGGCGAACCTCAGCGTCAGCGTGGCGTTCCCGGCCGACTCGGCGTTCGCCGTGAACTCGACGTAGGAGCCGACGAGGTTGTCGTAGTTGACGAACCCGGTCCCGGTGAAGCCGGTGTGGTTGGACTCCGCCACACCCTGGGAGATCGTGGCGTCCTCGGCCTGGTAGTCGGTGGTGGTTCCGCCGCCGCCCGGTGTCACGTCCACGTCGATGTAGTCGATGTTCGGGTTGCCGTTGGCCGTGGTCGCCGTGGCGCGGATCGTGTTGGCCCCGGCGTTGACCGGGACCGTGAAGGTGTCGGTGGCCCAGGTGTCCCAGGTGCCGGTGCTGCCGTAGTCGCGGGCGGCGAACACCGTCGTGCCGTTGACCGCGATCGCCGACGGCCGGTTCGTCGTCGTCCCGTTGGCGTACCCCATCTTGATCGTCGCCGTGCCCGCCGCGGCGGCGGTGATGGACCACTGCAGGTAGGACCCGGTGGCGTTGTCGCCGTTGACGTAGCCCGTGCCGCTGTAACCGGTGTGGGAGTTCTCGAAGATGCCCTGCGAGATCGTCGCGTCCTCCGCCTCGTAGCGGCCCGGCGGAGGTGTCGTACCGCCGCCGGCCGCGTACTGGCCGCCGACCCACGCCTCGTCCACCCGCCAGCGGGAGACGCCGTGGTGGCCGGTCTTGGTGAGCCTGACGTAGCGGGCGGTGGTGGCGGTCAGGTCGATGAACTGCACGCCGCGCGCGTTCGGCACGGTGCCGGTCTTGACCGCGCTCCCCCAGCTCGACCCGTCATTGCTGACGTACACCTGGTAGCCGGAGATACGGGCCGACCCGGACGACGGATAGACCGTCGAGTCCTCCCGCTGGTTGAACGCCAGGTATTGGATCCGCTTGGCCGAACCCAGGTCGAAGGTCAGGGACGCGGGCTCGGCGGCGTTGCTGTCCCAGTAGGTGAGGTAGTCGCCGTCACCCGCCGCCGAGGCGCCGTGACCGCTGGTGGAGGAGCTCGCCGACAGCGTGACGCCGCTGTAGATGCCCTCACGGCCGCTGGAGATCACCTTGAAGACCGTGTCGTACTGGTCCCAGGAGGAGATGCCGCTCAGCGTCAGCGTCCCGTTGGCCTGCGTGAACGTCACCGGCGAGCCGGTACGCAGGTTCGTCACCGAGCTGATCCGGTAGCCGCTGTCGCGCACGGACAGCGTGCTGCCGGACGGCGGCGTGACGACGTGGATGTAGTGCCGGTTGGGATCGGTCTTGGAGATCGTGGTCACGCCGTGGGCGCCGTTGTTCCAGAAGCCCGGTTTGAGCCCGCCGAACATGTAGCCGCCGCCCTCGGTGCCGCCGAGCGACTCCCAGATATCCTCCAGATAGGTGTTGGCGAAGTTGTTGAAGCTCACCTGCTGGGCGGGGAACTTGCCGTTGACCATCGCGGTCTCGGCCATCAGCGCCTTCACCGACGATCCGGCGTTGGTGATGAGCCGGCCCAGCGTGAGCTTGCGGTCCACCGCCTCGTCCGACCCGCCGTACCACCAGGGGCCGCCGGTCGGCAGCTTGAAGTCGGCCTCGATCAGCCTCGGCAGCGCCGTGTAGACCGCCTGCGGGTAGTCGTAGGAGGGCGACATGCCGGTCTTCTGCTCGTTGCTGATCATGTCCATGATCGGCGTGTCTTCGTTGTTGTTCGAGATCGTCATGTCCGGGCGCTGCTGGTAGATCTTGGCGTAGAGGTTGTTGCTCTCCCAGTAGGCGTTGTCGTTGTCGATCCAGAACCCGGCCAGCTTCGGATAGCGCTGCATCTGCTCGAAGAACTGCAGGTAGCTGAACTCCCCGAACCCGTCACGGGTGGTCAGGTCCACGTTGTGGCCCACGTAACTGGAGAAGGCCGAGGAGTTGAGCCAGTCGCCGGAGCTGAGCCCCTCGTTGTGCCACTGCGGGTCGTCGGTCATGTAGTTGATGACCTTCAGCCCCTGCGCGTCGGCGGCGTCGATCAACTCGCCCAGGAAGTCCCGCGTGGTGCGGCACGAGCCGGGGATCGACGACGGGTACGGCCGGGCGTAGCCGAGCCTGCTGTGGAAGGTGGCCAGGACGATGTACTGGGCGTGCAGCTTCTTGGCCTCGTTGACCCAGTAGGAGGCGCTCCAGCCGCCGTTGGTCACATCGGCCTCCCAGCCGCTGCAGCTGGTGTGCTGCGGCGAGGTGCGCTCCCCCCAGTGCAGGAAGAGGCCGGCGATCGAGTTGCGGAGGAACGCCTGCCGCGGGTGTTGCAGGTCGGCCCGGGCGGGCAGTGCGGTGAGCAGGCCGAGCAGGAGGGCGAGTACGGCGAAGACCGCCGTACGCGACACACGGGACATATGCGTGCTCCTAGGGTCCGGTGATGTCGAGGTAGTCGAGGTTCGGGCAGCCGTTGGCGGTGGTGGCGGTGAGCCTGACCGTGTTCGCGCCCGCGACCAGGTTGGCGTTGACGGTCTTGCTCGCCCACGTGGTCCAGGCGCCGGTGCCCGCGAAGCTCAGGCCCGAGGCGACGACGGTGCCGTTGACCGTGACGTCCATGGGCCGGTTCGCGGAGGTGCCGTTGGCGTACCGGATGGTGAGGGTCGCGGGGCCCGCGGTGCTCTGCTGGAATCCCCACTGGGTGTACGCGCCCGCCACGTTGTCGGAGTTGACGAAGCCGGTGCCGGAGTATCCGGCGTGGTTGGACTCGACCACGCCCTGCGAGATCGTCGCGTTCTCCGCCTCCAGGCGGGTCGCGGTGACCTGCACCTGCTTGTAGGCCCGCATGTTGGTGAGCAGCATGTAGCAGTTCTGCAGCGAGCCCGAGGTGTCGCCGAGCGAGCGGTAGATGCCCCACTTGGGGCGGACCCGGTCGCCCAGGAACGTGTCGCCGGTCTTGGTGGCGTCGACCAGCGTGGTGCTCCCGTCGCGCAGCACCCAGCGGACCGAGCCCGCGCTGCCGTCGCCGATCTTGATCTCGTACTCGGCGTCGATCCACTTGTCCTGCAGCGGCTCCAGGTTGGTCCGGCCGACCAGGATGCCCTGCTCGTAGATCGTGTGCTCGATGGTCTGCACGCCGTTCACCCGGCGCAACGAGGTGGTCGTGATGGGCAGCCCGCCGGTGCCCGGCATCTTCGTCTGGCTGATGTGGGTGAAGGTCGTGGTGGCCTTCAGCGAGCTCGGGATGAACATCGAGTACGTGACCCGCCACGTCTCGCCCTTCAGCCACTGCAGGTAGCCGCTGGGGTTGCGGGTGCCGGTCACCTCCTGCCGCTGCCGGTCGGTCATCGTGTCGCGGTCGACCGTGTGCATGTTGAAGCGGAAGTTGTTGCCCTCGGCGAAGATGTGCGGCTGGCCCGCGGGGTGTGAGTCGGCGCGGTCGTCCTCGATCGTCTCGAACGCGCCGAGCCCGACCGACGACGCCTCCGGCGCCCACATGAGCTGCCAGGCGACCGCCGCCGCGGCCGGGCGGGCGGGCAGGTACGGGGTGAGGAGCGCCGCGCCTACGAGGGTCCCCAGCTGGCGTCGGGTGATGTCCATGGCTTCCTATCCGATTGTGATCTTGTCGAGGTTGGGGCCCCCGTTGGCCGTCGTGGCGGTCGTCCTGATCGTGTTGGCCCCGGCCGTGAGCTGGACGGTGAGAGTGGCGGTCTGCCAGGTGTCCCAGTTCCCGGTGCCGGCGAAGTCGCGGTTCACGGCCGTGCCGCCGTTGACCGCGATGGCCATCGGCCGGTTGACCGTGGTGCCGTTGGCGTAGCGGATCGTCAGCGTGGCGGGCCCCGCGGCCGCGGCGGCGACGGCGAACTCGGCGTAAGAACCGGCGACGTTGTCGAGGTTGACGAAGCCGGTGCCGGTGAAGCCGGTGTGGTTGGACTCCACGACGCCCTGGGAGATGGTGGCGTCCTCGGCCTGGTAGTCGGTGCCGCCCCCCGAGGCGGCCACCACGTCGATGTAGTCGATGTTCGGGTTGCCGTTGGCCGTGGTCGCGGTGGCCCGGATCGTGTTGGCCCCGGCGTTGACCGGCACGGTGAAGGTGTCGGTGGCCCAGGTGTCCCACGTACCAGTGCTCGCGTAGTCACGGGTGGCGAACACCGTCGTGCCATTGACCGCGATCGCTGACGGCCGGTTGGTCGTCGTGCCGTTGGCGTACCGGAACTTGATCGTCGCCGTGCCGGCCGCTGCCGCCTCGATGGCCCACTCGATGAAGGCGCCCGCCGCGTTGTCGCCGTTGACGTAGCCCGTGCCGCTGTAACCGGTATGGGAGTTCTCGAAGATGCCCTGCGAGATCGTCGCGTCCTCCGCCTCGTAGCGGCCCGGCGGCGGCGGGGTGCTCGCGCCCGGCAGGCCCCAGGCGGCGCCCGGCGTGGCGATCGGCACCGGCGCGATGACCAGGTCCGGGACCGAGCCCGCATAGAGGAGCACCTCACGGTTCTTGGGCAGGGTGATGCCCAGGACGCCGCCGCCCAGGTCCGAGACCGTGGCGGGAGTGCCGTCGTCGAGCACGGCGGTGACCGTGCCGGTCAGTCCGTGGTCGAGCTTGAGCGGCTCACCCGCCAGGCTCCTGACCCGGACGAAGCGGGTCGCGCCCGCCTGCCGTACCGCGGAGACGAGGAAGGCGCCCTGCGTACGGAAGTCGTGCAGCGTGACATCGGGCCACCAGCCCGGGATCGCGGGGAAGACGCGGACGACGCCGCCCCAGCTCTGGCAGAGCAGGTCGTGGATCGACTGCGAGGCCGACAGCGGCGTCTCGATGACCGGTCCGGCCTCGGTGTAGTGGGTGTTGGCCCGGCACGGATAGGAGGTCGAAGGGTCGAAGAACTTCAGCAGGTAGGACAGCGCCGTGTCGCCCCGCCGCATCATGGCGTACATGGAGGCGGCGCCGGTGTAGCTGTAGCCCCGGTGGGCGCCGGTCAGGGCGTGCCACCGGACGATCGACTTCTCGATCAGCGAGCGGTTGCCCGTCTGATCCCAGTTGACCAGGTAGAGGGGATAAATCATCAGAAGGTGGGAGTAGTGGCGGTGGGACTGCGCGTACGGCGTGCTGCCGCCGATCATGTAGCCGTTCGTGTCCGTCGGGTACGACACGAGCGTGCTGAGCACCTGCTGCCACTTGGTCTTCAGCGGATCGTCGACGCCCAGGCGGGCCGCCGAGTCGAGCAGCGTCTGACAGCCCCACCTGATCAGGGCCAGGTCGTAGTTGGTGTCCTGGGGCGGGACGGTCGGGTACTCGGGCGACAGCGTGCTCGGCAGGTGCAGCTTGCCGTCGCTGCCACTGGCCAGGAAGTGCAGGTAGTAGTTGATCGCCCGGCGCAGCAGCGGGAACAGCGTGTCCCTGAGCAGCCCGTCGTCCATCGTGTGCCGGTAGGACAGCCACACGTTGTGCAGCGCCCAGGTCAGGTCGCCGACCTCGGCGCCGCTGCCGGGCGTGCCGACGCTCCGGGTGGCGAACATGTCCGAGCTGCGGCCCACGCCCGAGGAGTCGCTCCGGTACGCGCTGGCCACGTTGGCGGTCAGCTGCGCCCGGTTCTGGTCGAGCGTGCTGGTGACCGAGTCGAGCTCCAGATGGTTGGAGCCGTGGATGAGCCAGTACTCCAGCTGCACGTTGAGGTTCCACCACACGCCGGGCCACGGGGTGGGCTCCAGCCACGGGCCGGTCGTCGCCATCACCGGCGCGCCGGCGCGGGTGGCGGAGGCCACCTTGTAGAGCTGGATCCAGTGGAAGCTCTGCAGCCGCTGGTCCGGGAAGGACACGAAGCTCTTGCGGTAGAAGGCGTGCCACCAGGTCCGGTGCGCCGCCCGCAGCGTGTCGTAGGTGCCCGCGTTCTGGATCCGGCCGAGCGAGGTCGTCTCGGCCGCGGTGTTGGACGGGAAGCTGTGGGCGACCGACAGCAGCAGGAGGTTGCCGCTCTGCCGGTAGGCGGTGGCGGTCTGCCCTCCCCCGGCCAGTCCTTGGAGCACCTGCTTGACGTCGCCGGTGGTCTTGGTGGTGTAGGCCGGGTTGTGCGTGTAGCCGGACGGCGGGTCCTCCGAGGCCTGCCTGGGGCTGTCGGCCACCTCCGGGTGGAAGGTCCACCGGACCTGCTCACCGCCCGTGACCGAGGCGCTGGCCACGAACGTCTCGTCATGGATGAACGCGGTGAACGTGATCTTCCCCGACGAGGTGGTGACGGTGCCGGTCAGCTCGGCGTCCCACAGGCTCAGCCGCCAGTCGACGGCGGTGATGGTGCCGACGGGGTCGAGCGTGAGATGGCCGACGGGCAGCCGGCAGGTGCCGAACCCGCTGCCGAACTCCGGCCGGTGGTCCTGGACCCGCCCGTGCTGGGTGGTGAAGCGGACCTTGTTGGCGTCCGGCTCCTTGTAGATCATGCTGCCGAGCAGGCCGTCGCCCAGGAACGGGCCCTCGTGCCAGAGCATGGGCAGCTTGGCCCACAGCAGGTCCTGCTCCCGCAGGAACGCGGCCCACTGGGCGTCCGAGGTCATCCGGACGTCGAGCGTCCAGGGCGCCGACCGCGCCTCGGCATGAGCGGGGTCGGGGGTGCCGGTCAGCGCGGCCGCGGCCAGGGTGCCGAAGGCGCCGCCCAGCACCACCCGGCGCGTCGGCTTACTCTCACTGTCGTCAGGTTCCATCACGCGAGGTTCTCCAGCTGCTCGGGGGTGCTCCCGGAGGGGGGTTGTTCCGGGGGTGGCAGGCGGCCGCGCCGAAGCGCGGCCGCCTGGTGAGGGGGCGTGCGTCACTGGATGTTGGAGCGCCTGATCACGTCGGCGTCACCGTTGCCGTTGTTGTCGGAGTTGGTGGAGCCGAACCAGATGGCGCTGGCGTTCGGCACCTTCTCCACCGCGCGGAGCCGGCCGTACGTGCTGTTGAAGTAGGAGTTGACCGTCGAGACGTTCTCGCCGTTGAGCACGATCCGCCACAGCCGCTGGCCGCGCAGCGCCGCCATGAACACCGTGTTGTTCACGATGGCGATGCCGCTGGGCGATGCCTCGGAGACGCTCCACGTGTACTTGGGGTTGGTCATGCCGGTGGTGCTGCAGGTGCCCTCGCAGGTGGGCCAGCCGTAGTTCTTGCCCGGCTGGATCAGGTTGAGCTCGTCCTTGGAGGAGTTGCCCAGCTCCGACTCCCACAGCCGCCCGGCCGAGTCCCACGCCAGGCCCTGCGGGTTGCGGTGGCCGTAGCTGTAGACGCGGGTGCCGAACGGGTTGCCCGGGGCGGCCGCGCCCGTCTTGGTGATGCGCAGGATCTTGCCGTTGAGTGAGTCGAGGTCGGGCGCGTTGCTGCTGCTCTGCGCGTCACCGGTGGTGACGTACAGATAGCCGTCGGGGCCGAACCTGATGCGGCCGCCGTTGTGGTAGCGGTTCTTGTCGATCATGCCCTGCAGGATCGCGCTGTAGCCGCTGAGCGTGGTGCCGTTGAAGTTCATCTTCGCGACCCGGTTGCCCTCGGAGGCGGTGTGCATGAAGAACACCTCCTGGTCGGTCGTGCCGTTCCAGGTGGGCGAGAAGTCCAGGCCCATCAGGCCGCCCTCGCCGTCGGTGGTCACCACGTTGGGCACGGTGCCGACCTGCGTCTTGGTACCGGACGGGGTGATCTTGAATACCTTGAACGAGTCCCGCTCGGTGACCAGCGCGTACGAGCCGTCGGGCGCCCAGGAGATGTCCCACGGGATGTCCCAGCCGCCGGCGATCGTGGTCGGCGTCTGCGGCACGGTGCCGCAGCTACCGGTCGTGAACGACGCTGAGGCCGCGCTCGGGGTGGACAGCTGGTTGGCACTGTCACGAGCGACGACGTCGAGCGTGTAGGTGTGCGCGCACTCCAGCGGCACGCTGGCGCTGGTCGCGGGCGGCGTGCCGGTGACCGTCTGCAGCACGGTGCCGTTGGCGTGGTCGCGGATCAGGTAGGCGCGGACGCCGTTGTCATCGGTCGAGGCGGCCCAGGTCGCGGTGGCCGAGGTGGGCTGCACGCCGGTCACGGTGAGCTGGCCGGGCTGCGACGGCGGGTTGTCCGCGGGCGCGGGCAGCGTGCGGCAGTTCGCCTCCGGGCTGCTCAGCGACACGTTCCCGGACGCGTCCCGGGCGAACACCGAGATCTGGTACGGGAAGTCGGAGTTCAGCCCCGTCACCGTGTACGGTGGCGCGGGCGCGGTGGCGATCTGGGTGCCCTGGTGGAAGATGTCATAGGCCACGACGCCGATGTTGTCGGTCGACGTGGGCCAGTCCAGCCGGATGCTGTTGTAGGTGATGTCACTGCAGACCGGCTGACCCGGGGCCGTCGGCTTCTCGGTGTCACCGGGGCCGCTGACGCGCAGCCGGTCCAGGTTCGGGCCGCCGTTGGCGGTGGTGCCGGTGGCTCTGATCGTGTTGGCGCCGGCGTTCAGTGTGGCGTTGAGGCTGATCTCCTGCCACGTGGTCCACGCGCCGGTGCCGGGGAAGGACTGGCTCGCCGCGATGGTCGTACCGTTGACCGTGACGCTCATCGGCCGGTCCACGGTGGTGCCGTTGGCGAAGCGGAACGTCAGGGTCTGCGGCCCGGTGGTCGCGGCGCTCACCGCGAACTCGACGTAGGAGCCGGCCACGTTGTCGTAGTTCACGAAACCGGAGCCCGTGTAACCGGCGTGGTTGGACTCGACGACGCCTTGCGAGATCGTTCCGCTCTCCGCCTGGTAGTCGGTGAAGTTCGAGCCCGAGGCGACCTCGGCCTCCAGGTAGTCCCAGTTCGGGTTGCCGCCCGCGGTGCTGGCGGTGGCCTTGATCGTGTTGGTGCCGGCGACGACCGGCGCGGTCAGCGTGACCGTCGCCCAGGTGTCCCAGTTCGTGGTGGCGTTGAACGCCCGCGCCGCGGCGACGACGGTGCCGTTGACGGCGATGTCGCTCGGCCGGTTGGCGCTGGTGCCGTTGGCATAGCGGAAGGCCAGCGTGGCGGTGCCCGCGCTGGGCGCGTTGATGGTCCATTCGACCGAGGATCCGGCGACGTTGTCACCGTTGACGAAGCCGGTGCCGGAGTATCCGGTGTGGTTCGACTCCACGACACCTTGCGAGATCGTGGCGCTCTCCGCCTCGTATCGGGTGGGCGCCGCGGCGGCCGGAGGGGCCACGACCGTCAGCGCCCCGGCGAAGAGCGCGAGGACACCGGCGAGGACGCGGAACCTGCGTAAGTTCATTCGATCACTCCTGCGGGGGGTGGTATCTCGGCGAGAGATTGGAGCTTTTCATCGTGTTCCCACAAATAGTCACAACCGTCAACAGATTCTAGATCTTGGAACGATCCAATCTTTAGGAAACTTTCCTAACCCCACTTATGGTCATCCGGAGCAGAGATCGGATGTCCTGACACCTGGACAGGGAGAGAGCCGGGATGTTTGGCTATGCGGCAGGCGAAAGGTTGGATCTGTCTCTCGGCGCACTCGATGGCACGCCAGGCACTTCACCGCACTCAGGGCCGCCGAGAGACATCACAGGTCAGAAGATCACAGGTGAGACCTAGGATGTCTTACCTGTGACGCTCACCAGCGTGAGGA
The DNA here is from genome assembly GCF_040680095.1 of Nonomuraea sp. NPDC052129. Classification (NCBI taxonomy): domain Bacteria; kingdom Bacillati; phylum Actinomycetota; class Actinomycetes; order Streptosporangiales; family Streptosporangiaceae; genus Nonomuraea; species Nonomuraea sp. NPDC052129. Next base: position 35,132 of record NZ_JBFAVX010000048.1, read on the forward strand.
GAGTCCCTTGCCCCTCAGAATCCGACATCGAGTGGTGGCCGTGGTGGCCCTCGGTGCCCTGCTGATCCAGCCCGTGCCCGCGGCCGTCGCCGCGGCCACGCTCCACGAAGCCGAGAACGCCACCATCTCGCAAGGCGTCGTGGAATCCAACCACGCCGGGTTCACCGGCACCGGTTTCGTCAACTACGACAACGTGACCGGCTCGTCGGTCGAATGGGCGACCGACTCACCGCAGGCGCGCCAGGTGCGGCTGATCCTGCGGTACGCCAACGGCACCACGGTGGACCGGCCGATGAGCATCTCCCTCAACGGCACGACCATCGCGACCGGCCTGTCCTTCCCCGGCACCGGGGCCTGGACCACCTGGCGGACGGTGACCGTACAGGCCTCGCTGGTCGCCGGCCCGAACACCGTACGGGCCACCGCGACGACCGCGAACGGCGGCCCGAACGTCGACTCGCTCACCGTCGACGACGGCACCACGGGCGGCGGGACCGACTGGTCCAAGGCCGTCGTCGACTCCACGATGGCCCGCTTCACGCCCAGCTCGCTGGGCGGCTGGAGCTACCCGCAGGGCTTATACCTGTGGGGGCAGTATCTCGTCTGGCAGCGCACCGGCGACGCCCGCTACCTGCAGTACATCAAGGACTGGGCCGACCGGTTCGTCGACAGTTCGGGCAACATCTCCAACAGCTTCAGCAACCTGGACAGCATGCAGGCGGGCAACGTCCTGCTGGCCCTGTTCAAGGAGACGGGCCAGGCCCGCTACCGCACCGCCGCCACCAAGATCCGGACCCGGCTGAACACCTACCCGCGCACCTCCGACGGCGGCTGGTGGCACTCCACCTCCGACTCGCGGCAGGGCCAGCTCTGGGGCGACGGCGTCTACATGGCCGATCCGTTCCTGGCCCGATACGGCGCCTGGGTCGCGGGCGACACCTTCACCAGCGCCGAGCCGGCCAAGCAGATCGAGGTCTACCACAGCCACCTGCGCCGCACCTCGGGCACGGCGGCCGGGCTGCTCTACCACGCCTACGACGAGCCCGGCGGCCTGACCGCCTCCTGGGTGAAGCCGTCACTGGGCAACACGAACGGGATCTCGTGGTGCCGGGCCATGGGCTGGTTCGGCATGGCCACGATCGACATCCTCGACCTCATCCCGGCCGACCACCCGCGCCGGGCCGCCTTGATCGACATCATCCGCGACCTGGTGCCCGCCTACGCCCGCTGGCAGGACCCGGCGACCGGACGGTGGTTCCAGGTGGTCACCGAGACGACGAACTCCGCCAACTGGACCGAGACGTCCTGCTCGGCGATGTACACGTACACGATCTCGAAGGCGGTCGAGCGCGGGTATGTGGACGCCTCCTACCGCGCCAACGCCGACCGGGGCTACCAGGGGGTGCTGAACAAGATCTCACTCGGCCAGGACGGGCGGACGAACCTCGTGGACGTCAGCGAGGGCACCAACGCCAGCGACTCGCTCAGCTACTACTTCAACCGGGGGCGGCCGGTGAACGACTTCCACGGACTGGGCGCTTTCTTGATCATGAACGAGCAGATGATGCGCGTCGGCCCCGGCAGCTGACCCGCACGGCGCCCCTGGGACCGGCGCACACGCGTCGGCCCCCGGGGTTGGCCGGATGTTCGTGATCAAAATGTTCCTGCTACTCGGAGATCATCCCCCATATCCGACTTACGCTACGACGGACGGCGCACGGGATGGGGATGGGGGATCGCATGGCGACATTGATGACGCGGATGGCCGCTGCCTTGAAGGGGGAGGTCCGGGCCGACGAGCTCGAGGCGTACCGGCGGGCAGGCGGGATCGTGTACACCGAGCTGGAGCAGGCCGAAAGCCTCCGGGGCCGGTTGGCCCTGGAGGGGGTGAACCTGTGGCACGGGCCGCAGGGGGCCGCCGGGCAACTGCTGTGCGTGTGGAACGCGTTCGTCCTCCAGGCCATCGGCGAGCACCTGCTCGACGCCGACTACGCCGCCGACCCCCGCACCTCCGGATTCGTGCCGCCGGTGACCGCCCAGCAGGTGGGCGCCTGCTTCGCGCAGGTCGAAGGGTGGGTATCGCGGGCGCGGCAGGCGGCGGGCAATCCCGGCTACCTGGTGGAGCAGGAATTACTCCTCCCGGCCGACCTGCCCGAGTGGGCCGAGGCCGACCCGTGTCCGCTGCCGCACCTGCACGGCATGCTGGCCGCCTCCCGCGCGATCCGCCAGCACGCCGAGGTCGCGCTCGGCGTCTTCGAGAAGACGGTCGCCGACGCCGACCGGCACATGGACGCCCTGCGGCGGCTCAGGCAGCTCGTCGCCGAGGCCGCGACCGCCGCCGACTACGCCGAGGGGCTGCTGGACACCGACCCGAACCCGCGGATGCACGAGGCGATCGAGCAGCGGCTGCAGCGGGCGCTGGAGATCTACTACCACCTCGGCCAGCTGACCGCGATGCCGCAGCTCATCGCCGACTACAAAGGGGTGGACGCGAGACGGGCCGTGCCTCCCGTCGCGACGCCGCCGGTGAACCCCCGCAGTTTCGACCCTTGGTGCCTGACCGACCCGCAGAAGCGCGGCGTTTGGCAGGCGGATCCCCGTGCCCGACAAGCGATCAAGGAGATGTGGGAGTACGACCCCGACGCGGCCCACACCCTGCGCATCCAGGCCGAGATCGACGCCGCGTTCACCAGTGGCGCCATCACCTACGCCACCGACGCCGGGGGCAAGCCGTACGGCAGCTACTACTGCTGCCCGTGGGCGGCCATCTACCTGGTCCGGCGCCCGATCGTCATCGGTGGTACCCGGCTTCGTACGATGCAGCAGTTCACGTACGAGGTGTCGGCCGAGGACGTACCAAAGGGCGGCCGGTTCAAACGCGAGATCATCGTGTCCAACTTCAGGCCCACGGACGAGGTCGACTACTGCGACCCCGACGGCCTGCACGGAGACTGAGCGGGCTCGCCCGAACCTCCAATCGCCGAAGCTTCATCGCCGCTCGCCGAGTGCCGAGCATGCCGGATGATCGGATCCAGCATGGTCAGGCACCCGGCGTGGTGGCTGGTGGCGGTGGCCAGTGGCGTGTGGCTAGTGGCCCATCACCGGCCTTACCCCGGCGCTCGGGATCGGCAGATGCTCGCGGATGAGCAGCCAGCTCGCGGCCAGCACCCACAGCGCGGTGAGCACTCCGGGCACGAACGCCACCAACGCGCCGCCGGGCGCCAGCGGACCGCCGGTGATCGCGACCGTGAACGCGCCCAGGACGCTTACCACGGCGACGATGATGGCGCACCAGGCCATCCATTGCGGAAATACGTGCGTGCGCATGATGGCGGCGGCCGAGGCCGCGAACGGCACGGCCAGCGCGATTCCCATGATGGCGTCCATCACGGTCAGCGAGATGTACGGCCCCGCGGCGATGGCCAGCAGCGGCCGATGCGTGGTGACCGCGTAGGTCATCCCGGCGAACACGGATATGCCGATGAATCCGGTGGCGGCGAGGACTATGTACCCCGCGAGCACCATCGCGGGCGCGTCACTGGTCTCATCCGAACGGCGGAAGGCAGTGGCCAGCGCCACGCCGAACCACAGGAACAGCGCGGTCGCGATGGCGTACAGCAGCGCCGCCGCCAGAATCTGGGCCCGGCGCTCGACCAGATACCCCGAGATCGTCATCGCGGATTCCGTGATCTGCGGCGCGTTCCCCATTACCAGGCGCCCGATGATCGCGACCACTATGGCCGCGACGCCTGCCACTCCACCCCAGCGGAGCTCATGACTTTCTTTCATCGAAGTCACCTCCCACCTGCCATTATTCGGCGCCCTCGCTGCGCCTGGCAGGGTCAAAGGTCCCAATCTCGCGAGGCGGCCCACACGCTGATCAGACCTTGCCGCTCTTCTGCAGCGCCTGGGTGAGCTCTTCCTTGGTCATGGATGAGCGGCCGGGGACCTTGGCCTCCTGGGCTCGGTGGTACAGATCCTCCTTGCTCGGTTCCTTGGATCCTCGGCTCTGCTTCCTCGATTTGTTGCCGCTCCCCGCAGGAAGACCGTGCTGGATCTCCTGTGCCTTGCGTTCGCTGAAGGCTCGGCCGAGCTCCTCCAGGCGCTCGCGGGAAACCGCCTTCTTGAGCGCTGGGAGGATCTCGCTCTCCTCCTCCTGAACGTGATGCGCGACTGCCAGAACGAGCTCGTCCAGCAGCTTGTCGAACTGCGCCGTGTCGGTGTCGACGTCCAGGAGTTTGAGCAGCATCCGCTCGGCCTGGTGGTGTTCCTCCGCTCCCTCTCGGACCTGGTCCTTCTCACTGGGTACGGTCTTGGCGATCTCCGGGTAGACCAGTTCCTCCTCCCCTCTGGAGTGAGCGACGAATTTGGCGGCCAGTTCGGCTAGCAGGGCCGGACGGTCCTCGGTGTCCTTCTTGAGCCGGCCGAAAAGCCGCTCCACGTCGCGATGGTCTGACTTGATCATGCTGATGACGTCCAATGTCATGGCTCCCCCTCTCTGGCGCCCCGGTACCCGGCAAGGACGGTCGTACGCGAAGTTGAAGGACAACGGAACAGTTGTTTGCGCTTCTTGGACGCTGGCCGCTGTTTGCGCTTCTTGGACACTGGCCGCCGCGCTACGCGCGCCATCCGCCGCGCCGGGCTTGCGCCGCGTCGTCGTCGGTGCCCGGCCAGCGCTCCTCGTTGGTCCGGCCAGGCGCACGCCGCCACCAACGTGCCGCTTGTACTGCGCAGATGAGACAGGCGCACTGTTAGGAGCGTTGTCACAGATCGGGGCGCTGTCTTGTCTGAGCTGGTATACGGCCGGATCGAGCCGGCCACTTCTGGGAAGGAATCGCGATGAGCACCGATCACGCTCAAGCCCACCACCTCGAGAACCCCGACAAGAGCGGGCCACCGCCGAAGATCGACGTGGTCGGCAGCGTGCCGGGGGCGCCGCCCGCGCCGGAGGGGGCCGAGGCGATGACGCTCCGGGTCACGCTGCCGCCGAACAGCCCTGGTGCGCCGCCTCACCGGCACTCCGGGCCTGCGTACGGCTACGTGATCAAGGGCGCCGTCAATTTCGAGCTCGAAGGCGACCCCGTGCGGGTTCTCCGGCCTGGTGACGCGTTCTGGGAGCCCGGTGGAGACGTGATCCACTACCAGGACGGCAACCACCTCACCGACGAGGAGTCGCAGTTCGTGGTGACGATGTTCTGCGCGCCTGGACAGCCGATGCTGATCCCGGTCAGCCCGGAAGAGTTGGAAGCTCGGCGAGACCGTCGCGCCCCACAGTCATGACCAAGGTCTCGTTGACCGCCCTCGTTCGCGATCAGCTCACGCTTGCCCGCGAGGCGGACAGCGGTCGCAGCGCCACCACTGTCCACGGGGGACACGATCGTTCGCTGCGGCAGACCGTCATGGTGTTGCGACAGGGCGAACACCTACACGAACACGAGCATCCTGGCGAGGTCACGGTGCACGTACTGCACGGGCGGATGCGGCTTGTCGCCGGGCCCGACTCCTGGGACGGGATGCCCGGCGATCTGCTGGTCATGCCCGAACGCCGCCACCGCGTGGAGGCCGTACAGGATTGCGCGTTCCTGTTCACCACCGCACGCTGAAAGCCAAGAAGGCGGGAATCGGTTTCGATTCCCGCCTTCAGCGTCGCCAGACGGTTATTCGACCAGCTTGCCGATGGTGGAGACCCGGGTGCCGGTTTTATCTCACGGACGCGAACGCCACAGCCGTGGTGGAGGCGATGGCCGTCGTGAGAACCACCATCAGGAGCACGGTGCCCAGCGGCTTCTTCCGCGGGCGCGGTGGCGGGGTGCGATGGGCGCGGACGTAGGCGACCGGGGGCTTGGGCGTCGGCTTGAGGGTCGGTGTGGGTTTCGGTGTCGGCTTCGCCGGCTTGACGCGGACGGGTTGGGGTGCGATATGCGGCACCCGCACACGGTTGGGTGTCGGCCGCTGAGTCGGCTTGGGTTTCGCGGGGCGGGGAGTGATCACGACCCGCACCCTGGGCGTCACCTTCGGGGTGGCCACGGGCTGCGGCTTCGGGGTGGCGACGGGGCGCGGCTTCACGATCACCACGGTCGGCGGATTCACCACGGTTGGCGGATTCACCACGGTCGGCGGCTGCACCGCCGGTGCCCCGCAGCGCCCGATGTGTACGCTCACCAGCGGCACGTCCACACACACGGTCGCGTCAACGCCCACCCTCACCGTGGCGTCGCCCGGATCCGGATCGGCCGCGGCGGGAGCGCTCGCCGACAGCGCCAACAGCGTGCCCGCCAGGAGCAGCGGCATGCGCCAGGCCCCCACGGTCACACGCCTCCGGCTATCCGGGCGAATTCCTGCAGCGCGCCCTTGTACGCTTCCGGCCCCACGGCCAGCGGTCCGTCGAAGGCGTGGGAGATGTCCCAGGTGAGGTAGACGCCGAAGCCGAGCATCGCGGCCATCGCCAGCAGCGGCAGGACCGCCAGCCCGGTCGGCCGCGCTCCGGCCAGGAACGGGAACAGGACGACCAGCAGGCCGGTGAGGATCGTCAGGGCCAGCAGCCCGTCGGGCGGCGTCGCGGCGGCGTCTGCGGTGCGCTGGGAACGGGCGGAGGCGAGCGCCGCGAGGTGGTCGAGGACCGCGGTCTTGGCCTCCTTCTGGTCGGTGGTCACCTGCAGCGCGGCGACGCGGGCCCGGAGCGCGTCGAGCCGCTCCGTGCCGACGGGATCCATCGAGCCGCGCTGCATGACGGGCCACTCGTCCCGGACGACGAACGTGATGTAGTCGCGCAGCCCGGCGCGCACCACGTCGGGGGCGGTGCCGGGCAGGCCGGACGCCGACCAGTAGGCCTCCACGGCGGCCTGGCTCTCAGCGTGCGTGTTCTGGCTGGCGGAGTCGGCGGTGGTCCACGGCACGATGATCGCGATGGCGAAGACCAGGAGGAACAGTGCGGACAGCATCGCGCCCGCGTGGCCCGCCGACGGTCCGCCGGCGTCGTTGTCGTCGCTGCCCTTCTTCGTGAGCCTGAACAGGGTGGCCGCGAGCGCCACCACACCCACCGCGGCCACGGCCGCGATTACGTATTGCAGCATAAGGATCTCCCCAATCCCCACCGAACACCGAGCGTGACATTACTATCACAGACCGCATGACTACTCAGGGGATAGATTGCGGTACGGTACGTCACCGATCGGTAACGGTCAGGCGGAGTTTCCGCTGCGATGGTCGATCAGTTCCCGGTGGTCAGGACCATGCGGAAGCGGGCCTGGCCGGAGAGCATCTTCTGGAACGCCGCCTGGGCCTCCTCCAGCGGAGCCTCCTCGATCCACGCCCGGACACCGCTCTGGGCGGCGAACCTCATGGTGTCCTGGATGTCGACCGCGTTGCCGGAAGCGTGCCCGTACACCCGCCTGGCCGCCCCCACCAGCTGCAGGGGCGTGACACGCACCGGTTCCATGTCGACGCCGACGACGATGAGCTCACCGCGGGGCCCCAGGCCGTCGACGGTCGCGGACATCGCCTCGGCGTTGGTCACCGTGGCCAGCACCACCTTCGCTCCTCCGCATGCCTGTAGCGCGTCGGCCACCGGCGCGGTGGCGCTGTCGACGTAATGAGCGGCGCCGAGCTTGTGCGCCAGCGGCGCCTTGTCGGGACCGCGGGCCAGCGCGATGGTGTTGAAGCCCATCTTCGCGGCGAACTGGACGCCCAGGTGCCCCAGGCCGCCCACACCGAGGATCGCGACGGTGTCGCCCGGACGCGCGGAGCTGTGGCGCAGCGCGTTGTACACGGTCACGCCGGCGCAGGCCAGGGGCCCGGCCTCCACCGCCGTGAGCTCGTCCGGGATCGCGGCCAGGGCGACGGCCGGCACCACGACGGAGTCGGCGAACCCGCCCGCGTACGCGGCACCCGGCACCTGCAGCTCGGGGCACAGGATGCCGTCTCCCTGCCTGCAGGCGTCGCAGTGGCCGCAGCTGCCTCCGTACCAGCCGACCGCCACCCGATCACCGACGGACCAGCCGGCGACGTGGTCGCCGACCGCGTCGACGCGTCCCGCGATCTCGTGCCCGGCCGTGACGGGGAAGGTGGTGCCCGGGATGTGGCCGGAGGTGATCAACGCGTCGGAGTGACACACCCCGCACGCCTCGACGGTGATCCGCACCTGGCCCGGGCCCGGCTCCCGGGCGTCCGCCCGGACGAGAGACAGGTCCCCGCCAGGCTCGCCGACCTGCATGGAACGGTTCGTGGCCGAAGAAGACATGGCGTCTCCTTTTCTTCTCGCGGGAAGCTTCGTCTCATGGGAAGCGGCGGCCTGCGGAGCGGCCGTCATGAGTCCATCGTTCCACTCAGCTCTTTGACCACCTGTCTGACCCCCGGTAAACCTCGACCACGAGAGCCGGTTTCCTGACAAGTCCCGTTTCGCGGCCCCGGCGGCTGGACGGATCGCCGAGAAGATCTCGGCGTTCGGCGAGAAACGTCCAGCCTGACGCTCCGTGTCAGGAAATATCGGGAGCATGGGCGGCGTGAACCTTCTCAACGGCCGCAGATTCGTGATGGTGAGTTCGACGGCGAGCGTGGTGGACCAGGAGCGGCCCACCGCGTTCGACTACTGGGAGGCCGACGGGGTGGTGTGGGGCAGCTACACGGGCGACACCGTCACCCACGGCCGTTTCGTCGGCACCAGGGACGGTGACCTGGTCTCCATCGCCTACGCGCACGCGCTCAAGGCCGGGGGCAAGGCGGGCGGCCAGAGCAACAGCCGCATCGAGACCGAGGCCGACGGACGGCTGCGCCTGGTGGAGGAGTTCCAGTTCGAGGGTGACGACACCCGGCACGTCAGCGTGTGCACCGAGGTCGTCACCGACTGATCCCGGCACGTCAGCGTGTGCACGGGGGTCGTCACCGGCTGACCTGACCGTCCTTCCGCCTGACCTACCCGTCCTTGCGCAGGGCGGCCCTTCCCTCCGCGGCGCCGACGAAGCGCATCTTGCCGAGCGGCACGTCGCCGGGGGCCTCCTGGGCCGCCCGCCGTGCCGGACGGGCCTTGTCACGGTCGCTGGGCAGCACGTACGGCCGCCTGAGCACCTCGTCCAGGATGAAGACCGTCTCGGTCGCCTTCACGGCCGGGATGTTGGCCAGCCGGTCGGTCACCATGGCGTGGACCTCGGCCACGTCCGACATCCGTACCTGGATCATCGCGTCGTGCTGGCCGGTGGTGATCGCGCAGTACTCGACTTCGGGCATCCTGGCCAGCTCGGCCCTGAACTGCTTCCACATCTGCTGCCGCACGGTCACGAAGATCAGCGCGGTGATGCCGAGCCCCGTCCTGACGTGGTCGATCTCGGCGGTGAACCGCTTGATCGCGCCGTCGGCGCGCAGCGCCTCGAAGCGGGTGTAGGCGTTGGCCCGGGAGATGCCCACCCGCTCGGCCAGCGACGAGACCGAGATCCTGCCGTTCTCACGCAGGACCTCGAGGATCTTCAGGTGGACGGCGTCGAGCTCCAGGCCGATGCCGATCCGTCCAGGCTGACCGCTACCGCTGGCACCATTCCTGGAAATTTCACTCATAGTTACCCCCAGCCCATTTATATACGTCTCAGCGACCGCACAGTACCTGGACGTTCTGCCCGACAATCCTCGACATCTTTCGGCCAACCGTCCAACTGGAGGACTCAATGGCGACCCGCTCGCAGACGGCGGCTGTGCTGCTCGCCGGTGCACTCGCCCTCGCCGCCTGCGGAAGCGGCGGTTCCCAGACCCCCGCCGCCCAGAGCGGCGGCGGCAAGACCCTGGTGATCGACACGTCCTTCGACCTCAAGACGGCCGACCCCGGGCGTACGTACGAGCCGACCGGCCTGACCGTCGAGAAGGCGATCTACGAGACGCTCCTCACCTTCGACGGCGCCGACGTGACCAAGCCGGTGCCGGCGCTGGCCGAGTCGTACGAGCTGTCCAAGGACGGCAAGGTGCTCACGCTCAAGCTCAAGCAGGGCGCGACGTTCGCCGACGGCTCCCCCGTCACCGCGGACGACGTGGTGTTCTCGCTGAGCCGGGTGCGTGACATGAAGGGGACCCCGTCGTTCCTGCTCGACGGCGTCGAGGTGGCCAAGGAGGGCGACTCGACGATCACGCTGACCTCCAAGGCGGCCAACCCGGCGCTGCCGTTCATCCTGCCGAACCCGGCGCTCGGCATCATCAACAGCAAGCTCGTCAAGCAGCACGGCGCGACCGCGGACGCGCAGGACAAGGCCGAGCAGTACCTGAACGCTTCCTCCGCCGGCTCGGGCCCGTACACGATCGAGTCGTTCAACGTGAGCAGCCAGGTCGTGCTGAAGGCGAACCCGAAGTACTACGGCACCAAGCCCGCCTACGACAAGGTCGTCATCCGCAACGTCGAGTCCGCCACGCAGAAGCTGAACGTCCAGCGCGGCGACAGCCAGGTGGCGCTCAACCTGTCGGGCGACCAGGTGACCGGAATGCCGGCGAACCTGCAGGTCAAGAAGACCGCCTCGGCCAACGTGATCTTCCTGCTGGCCAACCAGGACGACAAGGTCAGCAAGACGACGCCGAACGCCAAGTTCGTCGAGGCCGTGCGCAAGGGCGTCGACTACGCGGGCCTGCTCGAACTGGCCGGTGAAGGCTCCACGCAGGCGCCCGGCGTCATCCCGTCGCAGCTGCTCGGCGCGCTGCCCGCCGACCAGGCGGCCAAGCGCGACGTCGAGGGCGCCAAGGCGGCCCTGGCCGCCAGCGGCGTGGCCAACCCCACGGTGAAGCTGGAGTACCCGAGCGAGCTGACCGTGAACGGCCTGTCGTTCCAGCCGCTGGCCGAGCGGATCCAGGCCAACCTCAAGGAGGTCGGCATCACGGTGGACCTGCAGCCCGCGCCGGTCACCACCGCGCTGGACAACTACCGCAACGGCAAGGAGGAGATGGGCCTGTGGTACTGGGGCCCTGACTACCCGGACCCCAGCGACTACCTGGCCTTCCTGCCGGGCAAGACGGTGGGCCTGCGGGCGGGCTGGAAGGCCGGCGCGGCCAAGGAGATCGAGGCCGCCGGTGAGAAGGCCGCGGTCGCGATCGGCGACGACGCGCGCAAGCAGGCGTACGCCGACGTGCAGACGAAGCTGAACGCCTCGGGCCCGTTCATCCCGCTGATCCAGCCGAGCCAGAACATCGTGACGGCCGCCTCGGTGACCGGCCTGGAGTATCACCCGGTCTGGACCGTCGACGTCGCCGACCTCGGCGCGAAGTAGGCATGCCCGCCACCCCCGCCCCGCCCCGCCCGTCCAGGCGGCGCGGGGCGCATCCCCTCGCCCGGTTCCTGATCCGGCGGATCCTCATGGCGCTCCTGCTGGCCTGGGGCATCACACTGGTGACGTTCGTGCTGACGAACCTGGTGCCCGGCGACCCCGTGGCCGCGAACCTGGGCCAGCGGGCCCTGGGCGACCCGGCCATCGTCGCGCAGTGGCGCAGCGAGCACGGCCTGGACAAGCCGCTGTGGGAGCAGTACCTGCTGCATCTGCAGGGCGTCGTCCACGGCGACCTCGGCACCAGTCAGCAGAGTCACCGGCCGGTGAGCCAGGACCTGGCCGAGTTCGTCCCGGCGACGCTGGAGCTGGCCGGGGCGGCGATCCTGGTCTCCCTCGTGCTCGGCGTGGCCTTCGGCGTGATCGCCGCGCTGCGCAGGGACCGGCTGTCGGACCACGCGCTGCGGGTGCTGAGCCTGATCGGCATCTCGGTGCCGACGTTCTGGCTGGCGCTGGTGGCCTTCTACGTGTTCTTCTACCGCCTGCAGATCACCCCGGGCAGCGGCAGGGTCGACGCGGCACTGGGCACGGCCCCGGCCGTCACCGGTCTGCAGACGGTGGACGCGCTGCTCGCCGGCCGGTGGGACATCTTCGGCTCGGCCGTCGGCCACCTGATCACGCCCGCCCTCGTGCTGGCCCTGTACACGATCGGGCTGCTGACCCGCTTCACCCGCTCGGCCGTACTGGAGGTGCTCGGCCAGGACTACGTGCGGGCCGCCCGCGCCAAGGGCCTGCCGGGCCGGACGATCCTGTTCCGGTACGTGCTGCGCTCGGCGCTGGTGCCGATCATCACCGTCGCGGGCCTGGCGTTCGGCAGCCTGCTGTCCGGCACGGTACTGGTCGAGGCGATCTTCGCCTGGCCGGGCGTCGGCCAGTACGCCTACAAGAGCGCCACCACCCTCGACCTGCCCGCCGTCATGGGCGTCGGGCTGGTGGTCGGCGTCGTCTATCTCGTCATCAACCTGATCGTGGACGTGCTGTACGGCGTCATCGATCCCCGAGTGAGGCTTCAGTGAAACGGGATCCCCTGGCCCGCAAGGGCCTGACCGGGCGGCTCCCCCATGCCTGGCGGCAACCGCTGGCCATCGTCGGCGGCGTGATCGCGATCGCCTGGCTGGTGATCGCGCTGGCCGCGCCGGTGCTCGCGCCGCACGACCCGCTGGCCCAGGACCTGCCGCGCCTGGCCGCCCCGGGGCCAGGCCATTGGTTCGGTACGGACCAGCTCGGCCGGGACATCCTCAGCCGGGTCATGCACGGCGCGCGGGTGTCGATCCCGCTGACGCTGATGCTGGTGGCGCTGTCGGTGCTGATCGGCGGCCTGCTCGGCGCCTGCGCCGGATATTTCGGCCGATGGGTGGATGAGACGATCATGCGGGTGGCGGACCTGGTGTTCGCGTTCCCGACGGTCATCCTGGCCATGGTGGTGGCCGCGGCGCTCGGGGCCAGCCTGACCAACGCGGTGCTGGCCGTACTCGTCGTGGCCTGGCCCGCCTACGCCCGCGTGACGCGCGGGCTGGTGCTGGGCGTGCGGGAGCGGGAGTTCGTGCTGAGCGGGCGGCTGCTGGGCTTCTCGGCCTGGCGCTCGCTGCGCGTGGACGTGCTGCCGAACGTGACCGGCCCGGTGCTCGTCCTGGCCACGCTCGACATCGGCACCGCGCTGCTGCTGCTGTCGGGACTGTCGTTCCTCGGTCTCGGGGCCAAGCCGCCGTCTCCGGAGTGGGGCGCGATGGTGGCCTCCGGCGTGGAGGTCTTCGACAGCTGGTGGGTGGCGACCTTCCCCGGCCTGGCGATCCTGACCGTGGTGCTGGCCTTCAACTTCCTCGGCGACACGCTGCGGGACGCCCTTGACCCCCGTACGGCCCGCGCCATCAAGGAGCGTGCGCTGTGACCCTGGACATCACCGATCTGAAGGTCACCATCGCCGGCAAGGAGATCCTGCGCGGCGTGGACCTGTCGCTCCAGGAGGGCAGGGTTCATGGCTTGGCGGGCGAGAGCGGGTCCGGCAAGACGATGACCGGCCTGGCCGTACTCGGACTGCTACCGCACGGCTCGCGGACCACCGGCAGCATCGCGCTCGGCGACCGCGAACTGCTCACGCTGCCGCCGAAGGAGCTGAACCGGGTGCGCGGCGGCGAGGTGGCCATGGTCTTCCAGGACCCGGCCACGAGCCTGCACCCGATGCTCACGATCGGCAAGCAGCTCACCGAGCACATGCGCCACCACCTCGGCGTCGACAAGCGGGAGGCCCGGCGGCGGGCCGTCGAGCTGCTCGGCAAGGTGCGCATCCCCGGCGCCGAGGAGGCGTACGGGCGCTTCCCGCACCAGTTCTCGGGCGGCATGCGGCAGCGCGTCGCGATCGCCATCGCGCTGGCCTGCTCCCCCAAGGTGCTGATCGCGGACGAGCCGACGACCGCGCTGGACGTGACCGTGCAGGCGGGTGTGCTGCGGCTGCTGCGCGGGCTCTGCGACGAGCTGGGGCTGGCCGTGCTGCTCGTCACCCACGACCTGGGGGTCATGTCGGCGGTGGCGGACGAGGTGAGCGTGATGAAGGACGGCCTGGTGGTGGAGACGGGGCCGCGCGGCCGGGTGCTGCGCGAACCCGCCCACCCGTACACCCGTTCCCTGCTCGACTCGCTACCCGACGCCTCACTACCCGACAGCTCACTGCCCGACGCCTCGCTACCCGACACCGGACCGGCTCTCGCTCCCCGTTCGGAGGACTCATGACCCTGCTGGCGATCGACGACCTGGTCGTCGAGCACCGCTCGCCCGGGCGCCCGATCGTCAGGGCGGTCGCCGGGGCGAGCCTGTCCGTCGGGCCCGGCGAGGTCGTCGGCCTGGTCGGCGAGTCCGGCTGCGGCAAGTCGACGCTGGCCCGCGCCGTCTGCGGGCTGAACCCCGTCACCGAAGGCTCGATCACATTCGACGGACAGCCAGTCACGCCGCTGGGCCTGCGGCGGCGGAAGCTGACGGGCATCCAGATGGTGTTCCAGGACCCGTACGCGTCACTGAACCCGCGCCGCCGCGTGGGCGACCAGATCGCCGACGGCCTCCGTACCTCAGGCGACACCGCCACCGCGCCCGCCGACCTGCTGGAACGCGTCGGGCTGCCGCGCGACTTCGCGAGCCGGCACCCGCACGAGTTCTCGGGCGGCCAGCGGCAGCGCATCGCGATCGCCAGGGCGCTGGCGGCCCGGCCCCGGCTGCTGATCGGCGACGAGCCGATCTCGGCGCTGGACGCCTCCGCCCAGTCGCAGGTCGCCACCCTGATGCGCGACCTGGCCGTGGACTCGGGGGCGGGGCTGCTGTTCATCAGCCACGACCTGTCGGTGGTGCGGCTGATCGCCGACCGGATCGCGGTCATGTACCTCGGCCGGATCGTCGAGGTCGGGAACACGGCCGAGGTGTGGGCCAACCCCCGGCACCCGTACACGCAGGCGCTCCTGCGCGCCATCCCCAAGCCCGACGGGATGGGCGTCCTGCCCGCCGAACTGCCCGGCGACGTGCCTGACCCGGCCGACCCGCCGGCGGGGTGCCGGTTCAATCCGCGCTGCCCGCAGGTCATGGACGTGTGCCGGGACAAGGAGCCCGACTTCGGACCGGTCGCCTGCTGGCTGCACGAGCCCAAGTGACGGACCCTGACGTGACGGAACCGACCCTGGAGGCTGTGCGGGCGGCCATGGCCGAGGCCGAGGTCGACGCCCTGGTGTTGCGGCCCTCGCCCGACTTCAGGTTCCTGGGCGGGCGGGGCGACGGGTTTCTCGTCGTCACCCTGGACACGGCCGCCGAGACCGCCGACCCGGTCCCGCTCGTACCCCGGGCCGCGCGGCGCGTCGGCGTGGACCCGGAGATGCGGGTCCGCGAGCTGTTCGGCCTCGCGATCGAGGCCGAGCTGGTGCCCGCCACGGCCGTGCTGGCGCCCCTGCGGCTGCGCAAGCGGCCGCACGAGATCGAGGCGGTTCAGCGCGCCGTCGTGGCCGCGGAATCGGTGCTCGGCCAGGCTCGCGAGCTGTCCTGGTTCGGCGCCACGGAGCGCGCGATGGCGGCCCGGCTGCGGTTACTGCTGATGGAGACCGGCTGCGAGGAGGTCCTGTCGCTGCGGGTCGCCGCGGGCGAGCACACCGCGCGCCCCGCGCACCTCCCCGGCGGCCGGGTGATCAACCCCGGCGACGCGCTGCTCGTGTCGCTCTGCGGCCGGTGGGACGGCTACTGCGCGGAGGTGGCACGGGTGTTCGCCGTCGCCGAGCCGCCGGAGGACTTCGAGGCCATGTACTCGGTCGTACTCGCCGCACGGGCCGCCGCCCTACGCTCGGCGGCCCGGCCGTCGGCCGTCGCCGAGAGCGTGGCCAAGGCGGTCGGGGACGTGATCGACGGCAGCGGGTACGGCCGTTTCGCCGCCACCCACTTCGGCCGGGGCGTCGGGCTGGGTCACGACGAGGGCCCGCGCGTACAGCCCGGCGACGGCACGCCACTGGAACCGGGGATGACCCTGTGCTTGGAGCCCGCGATCTACGTGCCTGACCTGTTCGGCGCCCGGGTGGCCGACGTGGTCGCCATCACGGCGTCGGGCCCGACCCCCCTCGGCTCCGCCCACCACACCCTGCAGGTCCTCGACCACTGACGCCGCCCCCGCACGGATGCACCTCCGGGGCCCAGGCCCGCCCCCGCGGCCCCGGATCGCACCTCCGGGGCCCATCCCCCGTCCACCCGGATCGCACCTCAGAGGATCCCCTCCGTGGCCTCGGATCGCACCTGCGGGGACCGCCCCTCCGTGGCCTCGGCAAACGACCCGTCTAGGCTGATTGAGACGATCATCGGAGGGCGTCGTGGACCAGTTCGTGCTGCTCATGCTCATCCTGCTGGGCGCCCTGATCACGGTGCCGCTCGGCGACCGGCTCGGGCTGCCGCCGCCCGTGCTGATGACCCTGCTCGGCATCGTCCTGGCCCTGCTGCCGTTCGTGCCGAACGTGGATGTACCACCGGACATCGTGCTGCCGCTCCTCCTCCCTCCCCTGCTGTACGCGGCGGTGCGGCGGACGTCGTGGCGGCAGTTCGCGGCGAACTGGCGGCCGATCTTCCTGCTCGCCGTGGCGCTGGTGTTCGTGACGACGGCGGCCGTCGCGGTGACGGCGCACGCGCTCATCCCGGGCCTGCCGATCGCGGCCGCGGCGGCGCTCGGCGCGCTGGTGGCGCCGCCCGACCCGGTGGCGGCCACGGCGGTGGCGGGCCGGCTGGGGCTGCCCAGGCGGCTGGTGTCGCTGCTGGAGGGCGAGGGCCTGTTCAACGATGTCACGGCGATCGTGCTGTACAAGGTGGCGATCACGGCGGCGGTCACCGGCGTCTTCTGGTGGCCGGGCGCGCTGGGCGAGTTCGTGCTGTCGGCGGTGGTGGCGGTCGCGGTGGGACTCGGGCTCGGCTGGCTCGCCGGCCGGCTGATGGCCCTGCTGGGCGATGCCACGCTGCAGGTTGGGCTGTCGCTGCTGGTGCCGTTCGTCAGCTACGCGGTGGCCGACAAGTGGCACGGCTCGGGGGTGCTGGCCGTACTGACCAGCGCGTTCTACTTGAGCGACCGCATGTCGGACGCCGACGACGTGCACGGCAGGTTCGCGTCCGCGACGTTCTGGCAGATCGTCGACACGCTGGTGACGGGGGTGGCGTTCGGGCTGATCGGGCTGGAGTTGCACACCGTGTTCGGGACGCTCGGCGGGCGGCTGGGCCAGGTGCTCGTCTGGAGCGCCGCCGTGGTGGGCGTCGTGGTGGTGGTACGGCTGGTCTGGCTGCTGCCCGCAGCCTGGCTGGCCAGGAAGACCCGCCGGGCCGGGGACGACGACTCCGAGGTGCCGCTGAGCTGGCGCGAGACGGTCGTCATGTGGTGGGCGGGCATGCGCGGCGTCGCCTCGGTGGCACTCGCCCTGGCGCTCCCCCTGAAGACGGAGGACGGGTCGCCGTTCCCGGAACGGGCCGTCCTGGTGTTCATCGCGTTCGCCGTCATCCTGGTCACGTTGGTCCTCCAAGGTCTGACATTGCCCTGGCTGGTGACCAAGCTGGGCGTCAAAACCGACACCGCAGCCGAACGAGACCTGGAACGCCGCCTGGCCATCAGCGCCGCCAAAGCCGCCAAACGACGCCTCAAGGAAATCGACGAAGCCGAGGACCTGCCCGAAGAGATCGTCGAACTGCTCTCCAAACGCATGACCGACATCGGTATGCGCATCAGCGCCGAGGCCGCCGACGAGGAGCGGCGCGCGGCCTACGAGAAACGAGCCGAGCGGGTACGGACGGTCAGGCGGGTCGAGTCGGAAATGCTGTCCGCCGCCCGCCAGGCAGTAATCGACGCACGCCGCGACTCAACCGCCGACCCCGAGGTGGTCACGAGGGTGCTACGCCAACTCGACGCCCGGAGCATGCACTGACCCGGAGGGCAGCCTTCGGGGCGGGCGGTGAAGCGACCACCGCATGACCATCAATGGTGTGTTGTATCGGGCCCGTACCGGGTTGCCGTGGCGGGACTTGCCGGAGCGGTTCGGCTCGTGGATGACGGTCTACAAGCGGCACCGCCGCTGGTCGGCCGATGGCACCTGGCAGATGCTGCTGACCGCGATCCAGGCCGAGCAGGACGCCGAGGAGCGAGTGGACTGGGATATCGCGGTGGACTCCACCACCGTGCGGGCGCACCAGCACGCCGCCGGCGCGCCCCGCACCCCACCCCCGCCGCCTCCCGTGCCAGGACGGCAAAAGGGGGATGCCGCAGGGACAAATCGGGGCGATCCCGTGCTGGCCGCGCTGGCCGCCCGGCTGGCGGAGGTGGTCAGGCTGGGGAGTGCCTAGGTCGTTCCCGGGGTGGCTTCACCACCAAGATCCATCTGTCCGCGGACGGCCGCTGCCGGGTGCTGTCGCTGGTGCTGACGCCTGGCCAATACGGCGACAGCCCGCAGTTCCGCAAGGTATTGAGCCACATCCGCGTTCCCCGGCTGGGACCGGGACGGCCGCGCACCCGGCCGGACTACCTGACCGCGGACAAGGCTTGCTCTTCCCGCGCCAACCGCACCTTCCTGCGCCGCCGCAAGATCCGCCACACCATCCCCGAACCTCGCGACCAACGTGCCAACCGCCGCCGGCGCGGCCCGGCCGGCGGACGCCCCACCGGCTTCGACGCCGAACGATACAAGGGCAGGAACGTCGTCGAACGAGCGATCAACCGGCTGAAGAACTTCCGAGCCATCGCAACTCGCTATGACAAACGCGCCTACATCTTCCTCGGCACCGTCACCCTGGCCGCCCTGATCATCTGGCTCCGCACCTGATTCAAGAAACAGCTCTTAAGCGTAACAGTTTCTTGCGCTGCTTCTGCCGAGCGTACAGGGCAACCCTCGCTCCTGGCTCATTCTTCCACTGCCGATAGCGATGCCACAACATAGGCGCTCGACTTTTCCGAATCAGCCTGGAGCGCTTTTTCCACCTCTGGCCCCAGCTTTGCCCCGAGCGCATCTATGTCCTCGAGACGGCCAAGCCTTGCAGTGGTTCCATTCCAACGGCTCGACGTCATGATGACAGTGACGTCAGTATTACTACCTACGCTCCATCCATGCTGCTCCAGACGGCGCCGCGCCACGCTAAGCGCTTCGGCGAAGTTGGAAGGACCAACGTCGAGCACCAAAATCTCTACGACTTGTACAGTTCGTTCATAGATTGGATCCGCAGTGGTCCGCGCAACGATGCGACCAAGGCTGCGCACTTCCTTGATCACTGCAGGATCGACTTTGATTACTGTCGTATTTTTGGAGAACCATGACGCCTCGCAGCCAGAAACCGCAACCAACATAAGCAATATCACTAATAGGCGCCTGGTCATCTAAATGACGTCTCCCTCGCCGTGGAGCGACAGCCTTACCCACCACTCCATATTTTCCAGTACTCCCTGGAAGCCTCGTAGGCAAATCCACCTTGATACATAGAATTGTACCGCTTCTTAGCCTCGTCTCTGTCCTTAGTGCGCAACTCTCCACCGGCCATCCAGTCGGTGAACGCAGCCGTGCTCCACTTTCCCGTGCTTTTACTCTCCGTCACTCCAGCGCATCCGCAGTAGGCGACCGTTGCCTCATGCCAGGAGATCGGTCGATTATAATATCCACCTTCATCGGCGGTCGCACGCACCGTGATCGTATCCTTCAGATACCTGAGATACATCGCAGCATAATCGAAAGAGCCTTGAGGGGTAAGCAACTCGTCAATAATGGTCTCGACGCTCTTTCCGCCTTTCTTGAAATGTTCCAAGGCGCGCTGCACTTTGTAGGGCTCGAGTTGCGCCAGGCCGTAGGAGGTATTCTTATCTATGCCGAGGGCTTTTTTGGCGATTGCCTTCGCCCCTAGAGATACAGCGATATTTGTTGCAATTGATTCAAGATCCTGATACTCGTAGATGATTACGGCGGCCAGCGTCTCCTTTGGCACACCCCACCTATCCGCAGCCGCCTTGATGTCATCGGCATAGACTGTGAGGGCGCTATACATACGGTAGAACTTGCCACGGGGATCAGTTGGAGAGATGCTTGCACCGGCGGCCAGGCAACTGCGACAGCCGCCCTTCTGCGACATCCCTAATGTGAAGCCTGCGAGCCGTGGGTCGTTGGGGTTCCCCGCGGCGGCTCGTTCCATCGCCTTGATGCTGGCCAGTCCGCCGACCGCCACCCAATTGAAAGCTAGTTGCTTGTTGGTGAGTGTTGGTGACCATACTTCCATGTACGCGTTCTGCACTTTTTCGCTGGCGAACCAGAAGTTGGGCTGGTCGACGGGTCGGCCGTTGGGCATGATTTTCCAGCCCAATCTCTTAAGTTCGTCTTCCCCGGCCCAGAATCTCTTTTCGTTCTCCACCTCGCGCATCCGAAGGTAGCTCGGATCGACCTCGGCACCTGCGCAGCTCCAGATGTCGCAGGCGATGGCTCCGCCTGAGTAGTTGCCGATGGAGCCGCAACTGCCGATGCATTGTCCGTAAGAGTCGATGGTTTGGTAAGTGAGGCCTGGCGTGCCCCCGACGTGGCCGATCGCGTCTTCGGAGGTGATGATGGTGGAGTGGCCGGTGGGGTCGGCGCCGGTCATCGGTGAGGCGTTGGCGTAGGTGTAGCGGTTGGCCTGAACGGACGGGCTCGGGTTGAGGGTAGCGGTGTCGCGGCTGGTGAAGGTGCCGGTGCCGGGTTGGTACCAGCGGGCATGCATGTTGACCTTGCCGGTGTCCGGGTCGGTGTACTCGCCCTGGTAGCCGAGCTGCGTTTTGGTGCCGGTCTGGGCGATGGCGGTGCCGAACGGGTCGTAGGCAGTGGAGGTCTGCAGGCTGCTGGTGAAGGTGGCCACCAGGTCGCCGTGCAGGTCGGTGAGTGCTGCCACAGCGGCACCCATGCCTTCCTTGAGGCCGAGCAGGGCGCCGCCGGGGTCGCGGCCGTACATCGCCTGGATGGCGCCGCCGCTGTCGGTGATAGCGGCCAGGTCGTTGCCGAGCCCGGAGTAGGCGAAGGTCTGCTTGGCGGTGCCGCGGATGCGGGAGGTGAGGCGGTCGAGGGCGTCGTAGCTGTAGAGGCTGTCGCCGTCGGCGATGAGCCGGTCGAAGGCGTCGAAGGTGTAGTTGGTGGTGGCGCCGGCCTTGGTCTGGCTGGCCAGGGTGCCGCGTGGGGTGTAGGTGTAGTCGGTGCCGTCGCCGTTGGTCAGGCGGTTGCGTTCGTCGTAGGTGAACGTCGCGTTCCCGGCCTTGGTGCGGTTGCCGGACTTGTCCCATTCGTAGGCGGTGACGGCGCCGCCGGGTGCGGTCCAGGAGGTTAAGCGTCCGGCATGGTCGTAGCCGTAGGTGTTGGTGCCCGCCCCGGCGGTGCCTGCGGTGATCTTGCTGGTGAGGTTGTCGTCCTTGTCCCACCCGTAGGTGATCTTCGCGAGTTGGGTGCCGGTGCTGGTGCCCTTGCGCAGGGTCTGGGTTTCGGGCCGGTTCAGCTTGTCGTAGGTGAAGATCTGGGTGTCGACCGTGGTGGTGCCGGTGGTGGCGGTCAGCGAGGTCAGGTTGCTCTTGTCGTAGCCGTAGGTGATCTTCCGGCCGGTGACCGGGTCAGTGGCGGTGGCCGGGCGGCTGTTCTTGTCCCAGGTGAAGGTGGCCGTCCCAGCCGCGTCCACACGTTGGAGGGGATTGCCGAGCTCGTCGTAGCTATAGCCAGTCTGCTGACTGGCGCCACGCTTGATGGACAAGGGCAGGCTGCGGTCGTTGTAATCGACGCTCAGGTCGCCGGCAGTGGTGCGGCGGCCGGCCATGTCGTAGCCGAAGGTGCGCTCGGCAGTGGCGGCGCCGCCGCCCGCGCCGGTCTCGTTGGTGAGGCGGCCGAGGTGGTCGAAGGTGCGGTCGGTGCGTACCCCGCCGGGCTGGATGGTGGCTTTCTGGTTGCCGGCCGCGTCGTAGATCTGGGTCCAGGTGCGGTCGGCCAGGTCCGGGTGCGCGGTGGTGGCCGGCTCGGTCACGGTCTCGGCCAGGCCGAGGCTGTTGTAGCTGGTCCAGGTGGCGTTGCCGCGGCCGTCGGTGATGCGGGTGCGGGCGCCGGTGGCGTCGTAGCCGAAGCTCGTGGTGATCTGATCGCTGGCCGAGACCGGTTCGATGAGTGAGGTGGCGCGGTTCAGCGCGTCGAAGGTCTGCTTGGTGATGTGGCCTTCGGGGGAGGTGGTGCTGGTCGGGTTGCCCGCGAGGTCGTAGCCGTAGCCGTAGGTGCGCTGCACGACTCCGGCGTTCAGGTCTTTGACGGTGGTCTTGCGGCCGGCCAGGTCGTAGTCGGCGGTGCTGACGTTGAGGTTGGGATCGGTGACCTTGGTCGGGCGTCCGGCCAGGTCGTAGTCCGTGGTGGTGGTGTTGGTCAGGGGATCGGTGACCGTGGTGGTTTCACCGGCCGCGTTGACCTTGAAGCTGGTGACCTTGTTGCCCGGGCCCGGGGCGGTCTGCTTGAGCAGCCGGCCCGCGTCGTCGTACTCCATCGTGGTGGTGTAGCTGGCGGTGGCGGGCTTGCGCTCGATCTGCGTGGCGGTGATCTGCCGGCCCAGATCGTCGTAGGTGGCCTGGCTGCGCGCGCCGGTCGGGTCGATACCGGCCAGCTTCTCTCCGGCCATGTCGTACTCGCTCACCCAGGTGCCCGCGCTCTGTCCGTCGGGGGCGGGGTCGGTGACGCGGACCTGGCGGCCGAGCTGGTCATAGTCGTAGGAGGTGACGTAGCCGCGCGGGTCGGTGGTGGTCTTGCGCTGCCCCGCCGCGTCGTAGGCGTGCCGGATGGTCGAGGTGATCGCGCTGCCGCCCGGTGGGGTATACGTCGGCGCGCTGGTGCTGGTCAACCGCTCGGCCTTGTCAAAAGTGGAGACGAAGGTGCGTCCCTCGGCGTCGCGCTGGTGCGTCTGGTTGCCCACCACGTCATAGCCGGCCATGGTAGACGGGCGTGCCGGGCCGGCGGTGCCGTTTTTGTCCACCTGTACCTGGGGGGCGGTGGTCTCGACCAGCCGGTCCAGCGCGTCGTAGCGCAATGTGGTGGTGTA
Organism: Nonomuraea sp. NPDC052129; assembly: GCF_040680095.1. Taxonomy (NCBI): domain Bacteria; kingdom Bacillati; phylum Actinomycetota; class Actinomycetes; order Streptosporangiales; family Streptosporangiaceae; genus Nonomuraea; species Nonomuraea sp. NPDC052129. The sequence continues at coordinate 57,961 of NZ_JBFAVX010000048.1, forward strand.
GTCGGCGGCGTTCGCCCCGTCGGCGTTGCCACGCGGGTCGGTAGTGGAGGTGACCAGGCCGCGATCGTCGTAGCCGGTGGTGGAGATGATGTCCTGGGTGCCGTTCTCGACGGTCTGTTTGGTGGGCTGGTTGAGCTTGTTGTAGGCGTAGCTGGTGGTCTCGGTGCGGCTGGTGCCGGTGGCGGTCAGCGTGGTCTTGGTGATGTTGCCGTTGGCGTCGTAGCCGAAATCGGTGGCGCGGCCCAGCTTGTCCGGGTCCTGCTCCTGGGTCGGGTCCAGGACCTGGGTGGTGAGCCTGCTGGCCGCGTCGTACGTGAAAGCCGTGACGATGAGGCCGCTGCCGGTCATCTGCTCGGTCAGGTTGCCGGCCGCGTCGTACTCCTCGGCCTTGACCACCACATCGCGGGGCGTGGCAGTGGGGCTGTTCAGCCTGGCGCCGACCGCGATCTGCTCCTGGAGCCGGTTGTCCATCCAGTACTTGTTGGTGGTCTTACGGCCCATCACGTCCACGCTGGTCTGCAAGCGGCCGCCCGGGTCGTAGCCGCGGGTCTCCAGCAGCACGTCCTTGGCCGTCTGCGGGTTGACCGGGCTATCGGTCCAGCCCTTCAGCGTGCTGGAGATCAGCTCACCACGCTCGCTGTAGCCCTGCTCGATCACCGTGCCGCGCGCGTCGGTGGTCCGGATGGGCTGGCCGAGCTGGTTCCAGTCCTGCCGGCCGATGCCGCCCTCCGGGTTGGTGATGGAGTCCTGGCGGCCGTGCGTGTCATAGGTGTAGGTGGTGACGCGGTCCGGATCGCCGCCGGTCAGGTCGGCGATCGTCTGCGTCAGCGCGTTGCCGTCCGGGTCGTAGGTGGTGCTGGTCTGCGCGGTGTGCGTGACGTTGCTGAGCTCGTTCTTGGCCGCGGGGGCGGTGCTGGTGAGCAGGCGGCCGCGATCGTCGTAGGTGAAGGTCGTCTTGGCACCGTTCGGTACCGCCTGAGAGATACGAGTGCTAGCGGTCATGCGGCCCAGCGGGTCATAGTCCAGCCTGGTGACCAGGCCCTCAGGGTCACTCTGCTCGGCCAGATCACCTGCCGCGGTGTAACGGTAGCTCCACTGGCTGCCGCGCGCGTCGGTCTTGGTCTTCACCAGGCCGGCCGGGGTGGTGCCTCCGCCGATCGCGGGCTCGCTGCCGTCGGTATAGGCGGTGCTGATCGAGCGGCCCTGCGGGAAGTCCGCGGTGGCCGGGGTGGTCTGCTTGGTCTGCTCGCCGAAGCTGTTGTACTCGGACTTGGTGGCGTAGGTGTTGTCGGTGTCGCCGGCCGAGCGGCCATCACGGTAGGCCGTCACCTGGTCGTTGCGCGGGTCGAACGGGTCGTTCGGGTTGAGGTAGTAGGACCAGAACTCGATCGCGCACTCGCCCGGTGCCCGGCAGTACTGCCGGCCCAGGGTGTTGCCGCGCTTGTCCTGGTAGATCTCGTTGGCGATGTCGTTGCGGTCGATCACCTTTTTGAGGAAGCCGGCCTGGTCGTACTCGTGCCAGGTGGTGTAGTTGCGCTGGTCGGTCTCGCCCCGGATCCGGTAGCCGCGCCAGGCGTCGTACAGGTACTTGAGCGGCTTGTTGTTCGGGTCGGTCACGGTCACCTGCGCCTCGCCGGACTGCTGTTCGGTGGCGATGGCGCCGATCTTCCAGGTGCCGCCGTTGTTGTCGACGTGGATGGCGATCCGGTCGCTCTTGTCGTCGTAGGTGTTGGCAGCCCAGACCCGACCGGACGGCAGCGTGACCTTGGCGAGCTTGAACGGCGCACCGGTGCGGGCGGCGTAGTGGCCCGCCACCTCGGCCGCGGTGAGCGGCTGGCCGTACAGCGCGACCTCATCCAGCTGGCCCTGGAACGGGAACGCCTGCACCGTAGCGGGCACGGCCGGGGACTTGGCCGGGTCGGTGACGCCGTTGCCGATGGTGGCGTACGTGCGCCAGCCGGTCGCCGTCCCGGTCATGGTGCCGACCTGCTGGCCATCCAGATACAGCGTCTGGGTCTGCCCGGCCACGGTCAGCGCCACATGATGCCACTGACCCTCGTTCACCGCCGCAGCGGACGTGATCGGGGTCATCACCGCATCCAGCGAGCCGCGCAGCTTGCCATCGGTGCCCACGTACAGCATCGCCCCGCGCGCCAGGCTGCTGTTCTCGGTGGTGCCCGCGGCCATGATCACGCCGGATTGGGTGGTCTTGAACCACGCCTCCACCGACAGCTGATCGCCCAGGTGCGGGATCGTGTTGGAGGGCAGCTTCACCACCGAGCCGGCCTTGAAGGTGGCCGAGGTGTCAGTGGTGCCGGCCAGCGCGCCCGTCTGGGCCAAGGTGATGCCCTGGTAGGTCAAGTCGCCGGCGCCGGTGCCCAGGTCTTCCCCGCTCGTGCCCGACGCCTCGCCGAGCCGCCAGTAGCCGAACGGGTCGGAGTTGAGCACGCTGCTGCGATACAGCGACCCGCCGCCGTACTCATACGAGGTGCAGTTCGGCGCCGCCACCGGCGCGCACACCTGCGTCAACCTGCCGCCGTCATAGCCATACGTCCAAGTCAGCGCTTTGCCGTCCACCGGATCGCTGGAGATCGACGCCACCTGGTTTCCCTGCCAGGTGAACGTCAACGACCGGCCACCGACACCGGTCACCTTGGCCAGCTTCCCTGCCGTGTCGTAGGTCAACTCCTGCCCGCGGCCACGCCCATCAGTGATCGACGTCAACCGGCCCGCGGTGTCGAAGCGGTAATTGGCGGCCACCTTGTCCATCAACCGCCACGTGCCGCCGCTCTGCTCGGCCAGCGTCGCGTACATACCAGGCGGCGGCTGGAACGTGCCATCCCCATTGGCCCGGAACCGCACCTGCCGCCCGCCCGGGTAGGTCACCAGCGCCGACGTCGACCCACCGCGCACCTCCTTGACAACCTTCATGTCCCAGCGCGTCGACCAGCCCGCACCGAACATCCCGTCCGTCCGCGGATCCATGCTGTTGTAGGTGCGCGACACCGACAACGGCGGCCCCGCCGTCTCCACCGTCAGATCGGTGGACGTGGTGGTGTAGTTGCCCGTCTGCTGATCGAACTCATGCCCATCAACACCACGATTGGCCAGCCACGAGGTCACCGCCGGCTGCCGCACCCCCGTCACAAACGTCAACACCGGCGACACCGTGGTCGACGAATCCAGAGAATCCTTGACGGTGACCGTCCACCAGTACTGCTTACCCCACGCCAGCTTGCTCGCCGGGACCTTCCAGCTGTTGCCGTTGCCCGCCACATTCCCCGACGTACACCCGGTGCCGGACATCGTCTCGACATCGCACACCTTGAACGAATACGACAACGCAGAACCGCCGTTGTTGCTCTGCCCCCACGCCCGCAACGTCGGCGTCAGCGAATCAACCAGATACCCCTGTTTGGGATAGACATCCACCAGCCCCGGCACGGCCAGCACGGAACGTTCCGCCGCCTCCGCCCTGGCCACCCCCGCCGGGAGACTGTCCTGCTTGGACTCGGCCGTCGCCGAATCCAAAGTCCGGTCCTCGCGTGGCACCGCCCCCTCAGGCGCCTGCACGTCAGATCGCCACCCATCCGAAGCCGCCAGCGCCGCCGGCACCTTCGTGGTGGGCAACAGCGACGGCAATCCCGCGGCCGACCCAACCATCTGCTCCGGCACCATCGACGAAGAGCCGCCATCGCCCACGGCGCCGACCTCAGAGACCGCCACAACCGGTGACGCCTGCAAGACGAGCAGACTAGGCGCCAGACCCGCGAGCGCAAAGATCGTTCCAACCGAACGCCGCCATGACGAGACCCGACGCATGCGTCACCACACTCCGAACCACAACGAAGGACGCCAGCAAGGCGCCAACCTTCGCTCTCCGCCGCGGCGAGACCCACGTTCTCCCCGCGCGGCTCGGAGCCGATCATCATCCGGTGATCAACGTAAGGAATTCCGATCTATCCGACAAGACGAACGATTATCACAAAACGGAAAACAGCCATATCGGGTACGCGACACTCCGTTACCGGACCCATGGAAGACCCACCACGCCCGCTCGCCAATGGCCGGCGGCGCACATGGGTCCATGTCCTGGCTGACAACGCCGGACGCGGCTATCCTGCTCGATCGACTTCACTCCGACGTCATTCAACATCCCCGCCCACGGCGTCTAGGTGGCCGAGATCGCCGGCATGTTCAACCTGTCCGGCTAGCCCAAGGGCAGGCACGTCATCATCTGCAAGTAGCATCCACGCCCCCGCGAAAACGGCTGCGCTTGACATCTCTGGACGATCACCGCTTCACCCAATTCGTCACCAACACCAAACAGGTCACCCGCCAGTCGATCTGGAGATACACCTGCACCTGACAATCTGGTGCCCCTAGGCGCACCGGATCATCATCGCCCTGGATCCCACATCAGCCATACGGCCCCGCCCTCCCCGGATCTTCCGCGCACCACCTCAATGACGGAGAAGGGACAACAGCAACCTCCGCAAAACCCCGCCCATCCGATGCGGCATACCACACGAAGACCCCGAAGAGTCGAGGCTAGGCAAGTAGATATTTTTTCCTGACAACGGCTTCCCATGATCGTTATCCGTGTTGTAATTTGCGGCGGAAGTATCGATTTGCCGGAAGGATGAACGAGTGGGTAAATCCACAGCCCGATCCCGCCTGTTACGGTCCGCAGTTTGCGGCATACTCGCTGGAACCCTCATCACTCCGCTCTACGCGCCCCCATCCGCCGCTGCTTCAAGCGACTCACCCCAGCCAGTCGTGAACGACAAGCCCGTCGAAATGCTCGCCGGCGCCCGAGAAGAGGCGGGTTACACGCCATCCTGATGGCCGCGTAACCGTTGAGACATGGACAAGCCCCGTCCGAGTCAAGCAGCACGACGGCGCATGGGCCTGGATCGACACCACGCTGACGGAGAAGGACGGTCTCCTCCAACCCAAGGTTTCCAAGGCACCCATCGAACTCGCGGGTGGAAGTGCCGGCAAGCCGCTGGTCCGCTTCAGCCCGGCCCCAGGACAATGGATTGTTCTCAACCCGGACAAATCTCTGCCTCAACCGACAGTGAACGGCAACAAGGCCGTCTACGCTGGCGTGGCAGGCCCGGGCGCAGATCTCGCCGTCAGTGCCTTATCGGTCGGATTCCGGATCGAATTAGTCCTTCACGAACGTCCATCGAAGCCGATCGAATTCGTGCTCCCAGTTCAGACCAGCGGCCTGACGAGCAAAGAAGGCGGGCGTTTTGCAAACAGCAAGGAACTTACCACCGCCGTCATCCAGCAACCTTCGATGCGAGATAACGCCAAGCGCCACGCTGCCACAGCCCCTACGGCAGGGCGCGTCGAGGCAGGCGTGAAATCGACGAACTGCCGTCAATTTCTGACAATCAAGCCCGACCCCGTCTTTCTCAATGACCCGGCTACAACATATCCTGTCACGGCTGGACCATCCTTCCTCCTGCCCGTCACGAACGACGTAGACATCGCAGACGACGGCCAGCCCGCGAATCCGGCCAATCCCCTGCTGACCGCAGGCAACATCTTCGGTCTCCTGAATCGAGTCCATCTGCGATTCGATACATCCACGGTCACCGGACTTAAAATCGCCGACGCCAAACTCTCTCTTCTCAACACCGACGCTCCAGGGTGTGGTAGTGCCGTGGGCGCAGGCATTCAAGTCCGACGAGCCACAAGCTACTGGGACCAGAACACCCTCACCTGGGCCAACAAGCCGTCCACAACCACAGAGGGGGCGCAGACGGTCACCAAAGCGTACGCCTCCGAATGCGGTAGCGGGGCACTGGAATGGCCCATCACCAGCATCGCTCAAGCCTGGGTATACGGCGCGCCCAACTACGGCGTTGTCCTGCAAGCCCCGAACGAGAGCAATCCCGACGACAATTACCGGGTGTTCGCAGCATCTGAAGCGACCGAGCTCGCTTCCCCGCCCAAACTCACAATGACTTATCAGGGTATTGCCGGGCCCACGGTGCTGTACCCGGCAGGGCCTGACGGCGTCGAGGTATTCCAGGCACCAGCGTCCTGGCGACTCGACACCCTCGACTTGGACGACGTTCACACCTACGCCCTGAGCGGGGCGAAGCAACGTTCCGAGGACAACGCCGATGTCCTCGCCCCACCTTACGTTGACTCCGTCACGGGTGATCTGGTCGCACCCGCGACCACTGCAGGAAAGGGACAGGCCGGGCAACCGCTTACCGGGACAGCGGTGCCAAACGGCGCCGCTGACTGGACCATCCCTGGCTTCATCGAAGAAGGCGAAGGCGCACCAGCGGCGCCGAAACAGGTGGTTGCGGCCGAAGGGACTTCCTACTCCGTGACACCGAAGGTGATCGAGGTCGCAAACTCCACCGCTACCCTCGACACCATCGCAGATCAAGTTCTCCTGCCTGAGACACAGATTCCTTCGGGCGACCAGCTCTTCCGAGCCAGCCCGTGGCCGCAACGGAATCTGGTCATGGTTGAGGCCACCGCGGTCACGCCTGAGATGCGCAAGGCACTCGCGGACAAGTTCGGTGTTCATTCCATGGCCATCTGGCTGAAGCCGAACGCAGAAGTTCCGGTCGTGACATGGCGGCTCGCAGATGGCGGCCGAGCGGACGGCGGAGCTAAATTCAGCGATGACCCGAAGGTGAACGGCGACATCACGGCAGGATTCTCCTGGGGGAACCGTTCAGGCGAGAACTTCATGCTCACGGCCGGGCATTGCCTCGCCAGCCTGGGCTCTACCCTGAACAGCACCATCGGCGAGCGCGTATGGACCACGTGGCAAAAGGGAGTAGGAAGTGTCCGGCTGGATGGGCAGACCGGCCTGCATGGCGACCTAGGCCTGATCAAGGTGAAGCCCAGCAAGAGCCCTACGAACCCCAGAATCTACGCAGATGCGGAAGGCGGCCCCCTAAACACATCCAAGACGCGCCAGGTCGGAGGACGCTGGGGATCGCTGCCCAAGGTCGGCGACCAGTATTGCGTCGGCGGTATCACCAGCGGAGACACCTGCGGGTGGAAGGTGGTCGATGTCAGCAGGCGACAGACCTCGTACTACCCGGGCGCCAAGACCAAAGCAGGCACCGTTCACCGGGTTGTCGTTGGCCAGAAGACGTTCGGCACATGCACTGGACCAGGAGATTCCGGTGGGCCGGTGTATACCGTGTGGCGGAGCGGACCCCTCGCTGGCTACGTGAACGCCAAGGGCATCACGCACGGCAGCACAGAGCGGAAACCGGACGTGAATGGCAAAATTCCGCCGGGCAGCGAGGACAACCCATGTGAACACACCTTCTCCGAGATCCACGACGCCATCACCGCCAGCAACGGGCTCGACATCAACAAGGTGGACTGACACCAGCAATTGAGGCAACCATGAGGAAGGCAACGGGCGTGTTCTTGGCGCTCATCACCCTCTGCTCTTGTAGTAGTCACGATGAGCCGCGCGAGTACATCGTGGACACGCCCGTTGACCAGGTGACCCTTTCTCAGGAAGGCACCGTCCTGAGCGCGGAGGTCATGGGCGTGGCTGGGATTCCAGGGGGCGTTCCTTGCACCAGAGTCAGTCGAGCCGAAGCGGTTGAAACACCAACCACCGTTACCGTTCGAGTTGATCTGACGCACTGCGCCGACGGCTCTGCCAACGCACCCATCGCGGGCGCCGGTTGGAGCCACACGGTAGATATCCCGCTCAAGACCACGCTTGGCAAGAAGATCGTTCAAAACACAAAAGGCCAGCGCCTCAGGGTCAAACGCCTGAAGTGACGGGTCGCGCCGGACCGAACCTTGGCCAGGAGGCGCCCGGTTTGATGCCTGGCGCTTCGATAGACGTGGGGGCGCCGTCCCTCCAGATCCCACGCCGCCACGCCCGTTTACCGGACACCTCCGGACAGCAGGGCCATCCAGATGGTCCGAGCTTCATTGACCGGCCATCGCGGGGATTCGTGCACTGTGGCGTTGCCGTCGGACTGGACGGTCCGGCGGATGAAGGCTTGGCCGCCGCCGGCGCACAGTTCGTAGAACGTCGCCCTGCACGAGCAGGTCCATGCCATCGGCCACACTCGATCGGGCGTCCGGTACGGCTTCCGCCACTCCAGTCGCACATGGTCGCGTTGCGCCATCCCCACGTGTGGGCTCAGGCAGGGCTCAGCCCCGGTCAAGGTGAGTTCCGGTCACGGGCTTGGCGGAGGAATCGGCCGATGCGCTTGGCACGGCGGATCAGTTCCAGGCATTTGAGGGTGCCTGCACTCGCGTCCGCGGGGTCCTCGGCCTGCGTTTCGGCGAATCAGGCCTCCCAGTTGCCGTCAGAGCGCTGGGTGACGTCGAACGCGGGGACGCTCCAGATGACCACGCCCATCAGCATAGGAGCACATGTAAGCACCTGTAAATAGACGTTAATTAACGTCAGTCGACGTTCGCTTCTATCCTTGCAAGTTAAGGCATATCTAGCCTTGGGCCCATGTTCAGGTACGACCCTCGCAAGCCCAAGTGGTCGCAGATCGTCGAGGAGATCCGCAGACGGATCGACACGGGCGAGTACGACGCCGAGACCCTGCTCTCCGAAGTCGCGATGGAGGAAGAGTTCCAGGTCTCCAGGCCGACCGTCCGCAAGGCCATGAAAGTACTCCGTGACCAGGGGTGGATCGTGACCTCGCAAGGCGTCGGGTCATTCCCGACCACCGCAGAGGAGCGAGCGGCGAACCCGAACGCCCCGCAGTAATCCTTACCCGGTTGAGCCTCCTCCGCCCTGCTCTCCCGGCGGCCGCAACGAGCTGAACAGCCGTTTCTCCAAGTTCTGCACGTCCGCGGCGTTCATCGCGGTTCCAGCAAGGGGTGCAGGAACCGTCCGGTGTGCGAGCCGGGATCGGCCGCGATCTGTTCTGGGTGCCCTCGGCGATGATCTGGCCGCCCCGGTGACCGCCGCCCTATGTCGATCAGCCAGTCGGCCGTCTTGATCACGTCGAGGTCGCGCTCGATGACGACGGCGGTGTCGCCGCCGTCGACCAGGCGGTGGAGCGCGATCAGCAGCCGGTCCACGTCGACGGCGTGGAGGCCGGTGGTGGGCTCGTCCAGCACGTAGAGGGTGCGTCCGCGGCTACGGCGGCGAGCTTCGCACTCCAGCGCGGTAGCGTGCGCGGCCGCCAGCGTGGACGCACCCTTCACCGTACGGAGCGCACCCAGCGGCGAGTTGCGGGCGCGGACCGCTCTTCGGCCTTCCCCCAGCGCGCTACTCTCCGGGCATCTCACGATCCGGTACCTGGATCCCGTCGTGTAACGGGACGGCTCACCAAGTGATGGCGGCCAGCAGCGCGCCACCGCCAACGACCTCCACCCAGAAGTACAGCCAGGAGGGATAGAACGCCGACGGCCGCTCGACCAACCGCGCCACCAGCCGTCCGACGGCCATGCCCAGCAGGGAAATGGCGATGGTCACGACCACGCCCGTCCGCATCCCGCCCACGTCGGCCGCCGCTGCCAGCAACAGACCCCCGACGGCCACGCCGAAACCGCCGTACACGGCGCGAACCTCGGTGCGCGCCTCGGCCGAGTCGGCCACGATCCGGAACGGCCTGATCAGCGCGGCAGGCGCGACGAGTCCGTAGACGCCCATCCCGAGGAAGAAAATCGCCACCACGGCGATCACGACAGCAGACATGAAGGTACGCCCCCTCTTACAGCACAGCAGGTTTGCTGGGCCAGCTTGCCGCTCGCGCACCGCATCCGGCTTTCACCGACCCGCCGCGTCGGGGCTGCAGGGGTACTTCGGCGGCACCCTAAGATCAGAAACCTCAGCCGGGCGAGCGCTTGCCACGTTGGGCTTCCGCGTTCAACGGCTCTTCGCCGCTTTTCGCCGCGTTCGGCGGTGCTCGGTGACCCGCAGGGCGATGGCGGAGACCACCGCGACCAGGCCGAGGCCGATCAGCGCCGCTTTCCCCAGGCGGCCTGATCCGTACGTGGATTACGGACCGAAGACACCGTTGTGAGGGGAAGACGGAGGACCCGCGCCGCGCACCGGCCGGCCATTGGCCGGGCTTGACCCGCGCAACAGCATCACGCCGGTAAGAGCGATCCAGAGGAAGTAGCCGGCGAAAGCGATGCGTTGGCCCCAGCCAGGCGGCGGCCACCCCGTGGTCTGCCACATCGCCTGCCAGGCCAGATTCGCCACCAGGAACAGCACAAACCACGGCGTGATCCGTGCCAAGCCCGCGACGGTGGGCACGCGCGTCAATAGCCGACCCATCCAGAACAGGGAGGCGGCCCAGAAGATGCCAGAGGCGGTGGCGCCGGCCAGATGCGCGAGGGACGTGCCGGACTCGCGTGCCGCCATGTCCACGGGAAAGACGCCGGCGATCATCAGAGACGCCCCGGACAGGGCCAGCAGCGCCGGCCCGACCGCGGAGCCGCCGGCCCGGATCAGCGGGGCAAACCCAGTTGCGAACGCGATCACCAGCAGTCCGGGGACGACGAAGCCCAGTGCGTTGAACGCGAACGCGTGCGGCGCCCCTGAGGCGTCCGATTCAGATGATCGGACGGGATCCCGTCAACCTCGGTCCAGCAGTTTCAAGAACGGTCCTAGGGGGCCCTGGGAGGTTTCAAGGGCCGGGCTCGGGGAGCTCTCCTCGCTGGGTGATCATCCACATCCATCCCTCCAGGGTGGCGACGAACTCGCCCAGGTCGGAAGTGGTGTAGGAGGCCCGCTCATGGTCCCAGTCGGGGTCGAGGACGACGACCCGGAAGCCGTGGCCGCCGTACCAGCCGGCGTCTATGTTGATCTCCCGAGCCCGCAGGCCACCCTTCTCCGCCGCCTCCTGCGCGGTCAGCCAGGGCGGTGGTGCGGTACGAGCCCAATACAGGTCCTCGGAGCCGTTGGCCTCGACCCTTCCATCCGGCAGGCGTCGGGCCTCCAGGGCGTTGTAGATGACGTTCCAACCGGCTGGGACGCGCAGCGGGAGCAGGCCCCAGTCCTCGGAGACAGCCGCGGCCAGCGGGAATCGGACGGAAGCTGGAAGATCGGGTCCACGTGCCGACAGCGTAGTCAGGGGTGCGTCTCCACGCTCGGGCGGAGGCCCATTCGGCCCTCTCCCGCGCCAACCGATGGCCCCGCCGGCCTCCGCGAATGAGCGGCCGAAATTGCTTTTTCTCTGGCTTATGCAGTAATTGTGCTCCGGTCGGCGATCTGATAATGCCTCACTCTTCTGCACCCTCGCGTGTCCGCCGTTATTGACCCGCTTTTCGGAAGGTGTAACAATTCGCTGGCTCGGGGGTGGTACAGGAGGGGGAGAGGGCACATGCGCGGCAAATTCCTGATCAAATCCCATTTCCACCCAGAAGGGGGCAATCCCAGAGAGCTTCCCGGAGGCACCGACTTCGCCTTCGCCGACGACCCGCCGCTGATCGTCGGCGAAAGGGTCCGGATCGAGATCGATGGGGAGCCGGGCTGGGCGGACACCGCGGCGGTGATCGCCGAGAACGGCGAGACGGGGTTGCTCATCGCCGGAAAACGGGAGCAGATCCAGCAGGTCGCCAGCGTATCCGGGTTCGTCGCCCACTACGAGCGCGTGCAGGCCGCCATCGACGGCCTGCCCGAGACCATCGACAACCACCTGATCGTGAAGAAGCAACTGGAGACGCACCTCGCCGAGTTCCGGATCAACCTGTGGCGGCCTCTGGCCCTGTGGTCGGTGACCGAGAAAGCCGTCATGTATTGGGCCGTCGAGCAAGAGCCAGGGCCATGGCCGACGATTTTGCGCCTCTACGCCTTTAGGCCGGCGAACTCCCGCAAGGGGCCGTACAACTTCCTGCCGAAGCTGTTCACCACCGCGTTCGACCAGATGATCGGAACAGGGAACGAACCGTACGACGGCGGCCGTTTGTCGTCGATCGTCCCCCAATCCCTGCAGGCATGTGACGGCATCCTCGCGGCGAACGAAAGGTCTTCTCAGGAGCACCCGGTGACGTACGCGCCGATCTATCTGCACGCTCTCAACCTCTTCTCCACCCACAACCAGTCGATGGTCTCTCTACCGACGCCGCCGTTCGTCCCCGGCATGATCGTCGATCCCGCCGACGACCGTTACCTCGACGGGGCCACCCAACCCGGCGACACCTCGGTGAAACGACTGATACTGGAGCACCAGACCGCGTTCTCCCAGGACGGCCCGAGCGGTGACGACGTGGCCCAGGGCGAGCTGGGTACCTGCGTCCTGCTGTCCACGCTCGCCTCGATCGCCGACCACGACCCCGACCAGATCAGGCGGATGGTCAGGCCGAGCACCGACGGAAGCTCCTTCGACGTCACCTTCTTCCGGACGGCCACCGTCCAGGAACGGCCCTACCGCATGCCGCAGCGGATCGTGGTCGAGCCGCGTTTCCCGCACCTCGCGCAGCCAGACGGCACGCTCACCCTGATATCCGCCCGGCCAAGGGCCATCTGCGGGCAGGGGGTGGTCAGACGCCGCGTGACCGCCGACGGCAAGGTCTACGCGGAGACGGCGATCCCGGTGACGACGGTCGTGTGGGTCCCGCTGATGGAACGGGCGTTCGCCGCCTTCGCGGCATCGTACGGCGAGTACGGGACGGCCTCCCCCTCCCCGGACACGACGCCCGACGACGGCTACAAGCAGATCGGCCAGGGCCTGTTCACCTCGGTGTCGCTGTTCAACTGCCTGTACGGGCATCAGCTACGCCATGCGTACTCAGTGAGTGTGCAGCAGTTGCGCCGGGCGGCCCAGACCAGCGAGGCGCTCTCCACGCACGCCGCTCTACTCCTGAACGTACTGATCATGCTGGAGAAGCAGGCCGCGGGCCGGTCGCCGTACATCGTCGTGCCCACCGCCGGTGTGTCCTGGATGGACTCCGGCCAGGAACTGCTGCCGAAGCTCAAGGAGCACCGGGCCGATCTGGTGACGGCCGGTCTCCCCGACCAGGGCGAGAGGATAAGCGCACTGCTGGAGTCCGTGCTGCCGCCGGACCCGCCGGGAAGCGAGACGGACGAGCAGAAAGAGGAGCGAAAGGCGAGGCGCGCGGCCCTGGAGTACGCCGACGAATTCAGGACCCTCTGCAAGGAGGTGATTGACGCCCTCTGGCCCCTGAGGAACGAGCGTCCCTGGGTCGACAGGGTCGTCAAGCTGATCGCGGCGCTGGCTCCGCCGGTGTCCTCGCCCGCGCAACGGCACCACGTCTTCGCCAGCCACGCGTACGCGATCTGCGGCGCCGATCTGCGGTACGCCGCACCTCGGCCCGAGCCTGACTACGACGCGAAACACGGCGCCCCGCCGAGCAACATGGCGTCGCTGTCCGCGGTGCTGGCAACCCTCGACACCCAGGCGTCCACCATCACCCTGCGCAATCCACACCATCGAAACTCGCCCGACCTGGACAAGGCGCTCACCTTCGAGCAGGACACCGGACAGTTCAGGCTGACGATTCACGACTTCCTGGACGTCTTCCACAACGTCACCTACGCCGTCGTCGCCCGAGACGTCTGAAGACGGCACATCCCTAGCGAATTTCTCCAGGTGCGTCGCCATAATCGACGGCAGGAGGTGTCCATGCCATTCTTTGTCCGGCCGGTGGAGTCATTGCTGTTGCCGGCCCTGCGCGACCATGGCGACAGCTCGGTCGAAGCGCTGGTCGCCTACTCAGGACTGTCGCCCGAGGACGTGCGCAACGCGCTCCCCGCGTTGCGGCGCCGCGGCCTGGTCGTCGAGAGCAGCCCGGGCCGGTACGCATTGACCGATTACGGGGTCAAGACCAGCCTGAACGCCACCCCAGACAGCCCCCGCGACCGGGTGACCGGCGTCTTCCTCCTCGACGACGAGGCCGAGGAAGCGGCGAGCGGCACCTCGGAGGACGAGCTCAACAGCGCGCTGGACGACGCGCTGGGCGCCGGCGACGACGTACCTGACCAGTAGGGCGGCAGAGGATGCAGCATTCCGCGTGGTTCTCCGTGCTGTCGGCGGCCATCGCCGGCGGGGTGACGCTCTTCGACATGGACCAGACGTTCATCGTCGGCGACGTGTCGGGCTACCGGGTCTACCGATCCGTATGGTGGTGGGGGTTCATCGTCGTCAACAGTGTGACGGCCGTGGCGGTCTTCTTCGGGTTGCGCGCGCTGGCGGCCTTCCAGGGCTGGAACTCCTGGCTGTTCGCCGCCGGCATCGGTGTGACCTACCTGGCCTTCGTCCGGTTGAAGTTCGCCACCGTGTCCTACCAGAACGCCGAGATCCCCATCGGGCTGGACACCTTCTACGAGTCGGGACGGCAGTTCGTCTTCAAGAGGATCAACGAGGAGATCAAGGCCAACCGGGCGCAGCGGGCACAGCGACTGATCGACGACAACGACCTGAAGGCGCTGGGCAACAAGGTCCGGCTGGACATCAATCTGGACGCGTTGCTCACGCCGGAGGAGAGGAAGACGCGGCTCGCCTGGCTCCTCACGGTCCTGCAGGATCCCGGCTTCGACGAGGAACAGAAGAAGACGACCCTGGCCGTCTACCTCGCCTCGGGCACCCAGGTCTGACGACGGTGGCCATCCCCTACGCGCCGGGAGCCTTCGGGGATCTGGTCTGCCCGCGCTGTGGAGAGCTCCTGCCCGAGACCGTCTACTGGATGGTGCTGACCCCGGACAGCGCCCCCGAACTGCTCGAACTGGTCGACGAGGGCCGCCTGAACCTGGTGGAGTGCGTCGTCTGCGGCGACCTCGGCGACCTCAGCGCCCCGGTGCTGTGGGCCGACGTGGACCGGAGCGTTCTCCTCTACGACACCTTCACCGCCTCCCGCGAGGAGTCGGCGGTCCGGGCAGAGATCTTCGCGCTGCTGGAGGAGCGGGGCGGGTTCGACGTGGGCGCGCTGCGCGGCAATTCTCTGTCCGTACGCAACTTCCGTGAGCTGAACGACTTCCGTGAACTCGACGACGAGTGGTTCGCCCTCGCGCTTGAGGGGAGCCGGCTGCGCGAGGCCCGGATGGGCATTTTCGGGCAGGCCAGGGTCGAGGCGATCTGCCGGGACATCCGCACCTCCCCGATCTTCTTCATCAGCGACTACGAACGCTCCGCCGAGCTGCTCGGACGCGCCGAGCTCTGGCGCGGGGACGAGGCGCGGAGCGTCCGTGAGGTGCTCGACAGCGCGCTCGACCCGGACGACGAGACGTTGTCCCCCGGGTCGAAGGTGAAGAGCCTGCCGCCGTCCGCGCTGGAGTGGTTCCACACCGCGCTCGACGAGGCCAGACAGGTCATCACGGGCGAGATCGACGATATCGGCGAGCTCATCGGGGCGGAGCGGGCAGTCGGCGTCCTCCTGGACAGGGGCATCTCTCTGACCCCCGCGGAGGCCGAGCGCTTCGGCGAGGCCGCGATCGGGTGGGACGCGCTCCTGAACGGGCTGCCGGACCTGCTCGAACAGCTCACCGGGGAGCCGGCCGGAGATCCTTCGGATGCCCCGGAGAACGGCGGGTTACGCCAGGTCATGCGCACCCTCGGAGGTGGAGAGTGGCAGCCCTTCGCCTGGACCGACACTCACGTCATCGACCCGCCCGACGGGCTGGAAGAGGCCGTCGCCGCGTACGAGGCCGGACGGTACGAGGAGGCATTGGAGCGGACGCTGCTGGTGGAGCGTTCCTGCCGTCCCGACCATAGACGGCTGTGCGCGCTCTACACCGCGATGCTGACCTTGGAGTGCGGCCGGCCCTACGGACGCGGCATGGCCTGGGACGCGATCGAGGCGACGATCACCGACATCCAGCACACCGGCCGGGTGGAGGTGAACGAGCTGACCGGGCTGGCGCATGTCCAGCGCGTGGTCGGCGAGGTGGAGAGGTCGATCGGGGAGTTCCAGTGGGCCCTCAACCATCAGCTCAGTGCGTTCGACCTCTATCTGAGTCTCGAGGACTGGGGCTGGCTGTCCGAAGTCGGCCCTGCCCTCGTCGTCTCCCTGGTGGCGTTCGGCCGCGAAGGCGAGGCGTTCGAGATCGCCGACCTGCTGGACACGGAGGAGATCGGGCACAGGATGCCCCGCGCGCTGCTCGCGGAGATGTTCGGCGCCCTGGCCTCCGCCGTGAACCCCGGACTGGAGATCGTCTGTGATCTGGGCACCGGGGAGATCGGCGCCATCGACCTGGGCGGGGCCAAGTCGATGGCCGTGGTGGAGTTCCGCAGCCCCGACGCTCCCGCCGAGGCCGGCACGCTGATCGTCGGGAATCGCTGCCTGAACGAGCTGGTCCGGGCGCTGGCCGACGCGGAGGATCCCGCCGACCGGCTACGGCTGCTCCTGGCGATCCTGCAGGCGGAGGCCGGCTTCCTGGCCGGCGGCCGCGCGCCACGGGAAACGGTCAACGGCAGCCTGATCCGGAGCGTGCACCAGCTCGTGGTATTGGCGCTCCAGGCCGCGGGAGACGATCCGCCGCAGGGCCTGGTGACGGACATCGCCCTCGCCTTCGCGCTGGCCTGTCAGGTGGCGGTCATCGAGGCGCTGCGGGCGGATGAGATCTTCGCCCGTGGCGGCCCGACAGGCGACCTGTCGGGCCGGTTGTGGGGGTCGGCACTGCTCACCGGCAAGGTGGCCTACGCGCTCGACCGCATCCTGGACGAACGGCGCCGCAACACCATGACCGCACACGGATGGTTGACCGAGGCGGTCCTCACCGGCTACGCGCTGGCCCTGGAGACCGCGGGAGAGCTCGACCAGGCCATCGACCTCTACCAGGAGCTGATACCCCGCGCCGAGAAGCGGCGTTCGGTCTTCCTCAACCGGATGCTCACGCTCTGGGCCCAGGCCACGATGACCCCGCCCTACACCCGGCTCTCGCGCTGCCTTTTCGCCCGCTACGTGTCCGGTGGAGACTTCCAGGACGCCCTCCTCGCGGGCGACGCGCTCGAACGGCATCGCGCGCGGGAGCTCCGGCAGCGGGGCATCGTCCTGACCGGGACGGAGCCGTCCCGGTGGCTGGTCTCGCCGCTCACGTCGGCCGCTGCCACGCTGCCGGACGGGCACGCCGTCATCTGCGTCGGCCTGCATCCCCACACGGTTCGCGTCGAGGGCCGGTGGATGGCGGTCGGGCTCCCCGCCGACCCGCCCGCGGTGGGGGGGGGGGGCCCCGCCCCCGCCCCAGCCCGCGGGGGGGGGGGGGGGGCCACCCCCCCCC
>NZ_JBFAVX010000049.1:0-73200 GCF_040680095.1 Nonomuraea sp. NPDC052129
TCCCAGGTCGGCGACGCGTCCTCCGGCGGGCAGCGCGGCGGCGAAGCGCGCTCGAAAGGCGCGGAACGCGGCGTCGGGGTTCTCGGAGCGGGAGGGCCCCGGCCAGCCCCAACGCTGTCCGAAACCGACCAGCAAACGCTGCTGCCACTCGCCGGCAAAATCACCAGAGCCTCCAACCAACTCAGGGCAGCCCAGAGTTCGTTGCTCGGCGACCCTGGCGTTGAGCTGGCACGTTGGACTCGTGGCGGGTGTTCACTTCACAGTGTGGAGCCGTTCACTGACAGAGCGACGTCGATGTTGCCGCGTGTGGCGTTGGAGTACGGGCACACCTGGTGTGCGGTGCGCACCAGACCGGCGGCCTGCGCCTGGTCCTCGATCGAGGGCAGCGTCACGTCCAATTCGACCCCGAGCTTGAACGTGCCGTTGGCGTTCGGGATCAGCATGACCTTGGAGTCCACCGCCGCGTCTCCAGCCTCCAATCCCTGCCGTTGCCCGAGCATCGTCAGGACGGCGGAGAAGCAGGCGGCATAGCCGACCGCGAACAGCTGCTCCGGGTTTGTCCCATCACCATCGCCACCCAGTTCTTTCGGCTGGCGCAGGTTCACATCCAGCATCCCGTCGCTGGAACGCCCGTGCCCGTGTACCCGGCCACCGGTCACCTGTGCCTGCGCGGTATAGAGCGGTTTCGTCATGTCGGAGTCCTTATCGTTGTCTTCTTGAAAGTGAATCTTAGACTTCAAAAACAGGAAGTCAATGCTTTAAGATCCGATCGTGATCACTTCGCTGGAGGAACTATGACGAGGCCTCAGGTCGGCTATCTGCTGCCGACACGTGACTGGGTCGTGCTGGGGGATCGGGAGCCGTCCGCGCTGGTCGAGCAGGCGCGACTGGCCGAGGAACTAGGCTTCGACTCCGTCTGGGCGGGCGACAGTCCGGTGACCCGTCACCGCGCGGACCCGCTGATGCTCCTGTCCGCGGTGGCCGCTATGACGGAACGGGTGACCCTCGGCACGGCCGTGCTCCTGCCCGCCTTGCGCCATCCGATCCTGCTGGCCCACCAACTCGCCACGCTGGACCGGATCGCCGACGGGCGCCTCATTGCCGGGATGGGCGCCGGATTCCCGCATCCGAATACCGAGGCACAGTTCGACGCGCTCGGCATCGCGTTCAAGCGCCGGGTCAGCCGTACCGAAGAGTCGATCGACGTGATGCGGCGACTGTGGGCCGGTGGCGGGGCGGTGTCGTACCAGGGCGCGCATTTCGACTTCCAAGATGTGGTGCTGGAACCCAAGCCCGCGCAGGTCGGGGGGCCGCCGATCTGGCTGGCGGGAAGCGGGGCGTCAGCGCTACGGCGCGTGGGAAGACTGGCCGATGGGTGGTTGCCGTATCCGCCGACAAGTGAGACGTACGCCCATGAATGGGGCGTGGTCCAGGAGGTGGCACGTCTGGGCGGTCGTGGGTCTGGTGAGGGGGTACGCCTGGGCGGTCCTGCGTCCGGCGAGGCGGCACGTTTGCGCGGTTCTGCGCCTATGTATGGCGATGCGGCAACTCTCGGCGCTCGCGCGGCGGGGGACTTGTCGCTCCTGGGCGGCTCTGTTCCGGGTGAGATGGCATCTGTGGTGGAGCCTGGCGTAGGTGAGATGGAACCTCTGGTGGGGCCTGCCGTGGGTGAAGCGGACTCCCTGGTGGGGCCTGCTGGGGGTGAGGGAGCGCGGGTGATTACGCCTGCGCTGTACGCGACGGTCTGTCTCGATGATGACCCTGAGCGGGCGCGAGGCCGTCTGCGGACCAGTATTGAGCGCTACTACAACGCGCCGCTCGAGTTCATCGAGTCCATTCAGGCGACGTTCGCCGGATCCGCGGCCGATGCGGTCGATTGGCTGAACGCGTACACCTCGGCTGGGGTGCGGCACGTGGTGATCCGGTTCGCCGTGGATGACCATCGCGCGGCGTTGGAGGAGTTCGCCGGCCGGGTGTTGCCGCGGCTTCGCGCGGAGATCCGTCCATGACCACCTTTGTTCTGGTTTCCGGTGCTTGGCATGGTCCCTGGGCGTGGGATCGCGTCGTTCCCTTGCTCGAACGCGTTGGAGCGCGCACTGTTGTTCCTGACCTTGTGTATGGCCGTGACGTGGGTCTGCATGATCATGTGGCACAGGTCGTCGCCGCAATCGACGCTGCCGAAGCCGAGACCGGCACCGAGACCAAGGGCGTCGAGACCAAGGGCGTCGAGACCAAGGGGGCCGGAGCCAGGGCAGAGACGGAGGCCGGGGCTGAAGGCGGTGCTGGGGCCGGGGCAGAGACCGCGGCCGGGACTGGGTCCAGGGCCGGTGCTGGGGCTGAGGCCGAGAGCCGTCACGTGGTCGATGTCCGCTCTGGCGGCGGTGTTGTGCTGGTTGGGCACAGTTACGGGGGCTTGGTGGTACGGCAGGCAGCCGACCTCCGTCCCGAACGCGTTGACCATGTGATCATGGTGGAGGGCTGGGCCGGGACGAACGGGGACAGCCTGCTCAGCCTAGCTCCCGAAGGGTTCGTAAAGTTCGTTCAGGCTTCGGCCGATGGCTGGCAGGTGCCCGCTCCCGCGTCGGCGCTCTTCGGCATCACCGACCCGGCTGACGCCGCGTGGCTTCAGGAGCGGTTGCGTCCGCAGCCGCTGCGTACCTTCACCGAAGGCACGCGCCTGACCGGGGCCGTCGATCGGATCCCTGGGACAGGGGCCTACTGCCGGCCGCAGACCTTTGCCTTCGACAGGTTCGCCGAGGCGGTCGGCTATCGAACCATCGCGCTGGACGGGCCACATGATGTGCTGCTCACCGATCCGGGTGCTGTCACTGCCGTACTTCTGAGGGCTGGTGCCGGTGATTTCGCAGTGTGAGTGGTCGCCCTGATCCACGACGTACTCGACCGCGCCGCCCGCCCTTGAGCACCGTCATCACCCGGAGGGGCAAAGCCGTGGGGCATTTGAGCCACCCCACCCGCACGATGGCGTGCGGCCGAGGCCATGACAGGGGGTCCTTCGACCCGGCCAAGATGTGCTTCGAGAGCTGATCAGCCGACGACCACGTCCAGGAAGATCGGCTTCTTGGCGGACAGCAGCTGAGTCCCGGTCTCGTCGGTCATCTTCCAGAAGATCTTGCATCTGCCGGGGGAGTCCGATGCGCGGACGCGTACCGCGATGTCGACGGGCTCGCCCGGCTGGACCACGCGGATCTCGACCCGTTTGGGGGCGCGGCAGGGGGTGTCGTTCAGCCGGGTGAGATAGCGTCCACGCCACGGGATGGTGCCGGTGTTCCTGATCCGCCAGATCTTCGTGAACTCCGCCCCCGTCTTCACCACCGTGCCGTCCGGATGGGTGACGTCCTGCTCGAAGGCGGAATCGTCGTAGGAGGAGGCAGCCTGAGCCGGGGTGGCCGACGTGGTGGGCTTGTTCTTTCCGGAAAGTGGGGCGAGCCAGGTGAAGAGGGCGGCACCGGCGGTCGCGACCGCTGCGATCATGGCCAGCCTTCTGGCAAGGAGGGGCCGGGCTCGGCGTTCGAGGTGCTCCGCCTGCCCGGTGTAGGTCTGGTCGTGACCCGTACGGTCCTCGGTGATCTCGCTACGTGCGGCGCTCGCGGCCCGCTCCCAGTGGGCTCGCCACTCGCGCCTGGCCTCCGCGGCGTCCTGCTTCAGCCGGTCGACCGCGAGGACCCGGACGAACTCCCACGTCGTCTCCCAGGTCGGGAGCACCTGCCCCCGGGCGGCGGCCGCCAGTGAGGACTTCGAGGCCGCCGCGCCCATGCGGGTCGACATCTCCGCGTAGGACGGGTCCCCCGCCTCCGCCTTGAGCTCCCACAGCCGATGCGCGAGGGCCGCCACCGGGCCCGCGGCCGGGTCCAGCCGGACCGGCTTTCGCCCAGGTCGCGATCCCATGCCCGTCCGCAGCGGGCCAGGCTCGTCCCCCTGCGAGCCTGATGTCCCCGGTAATTCCGGCATCTTCACCTGCCCTGTCCGGCGCCGTCATCCGGCCATGCCGACGACTCCGGCATGGCCTGTGACACCTGAGAGCAAATGAGATTACCTGAATTGTCCGAATAAGTCCGGAATTCTGCGGTCTACTCGGGGGCCGTGGTCATTCACCCGCGCATGCCCGGAAGCCGTACTCCGCCGCGAAGGATCGCAGCGTCTTCTCGTTCTCATCCGGTTCCAAGGACTGTTCCACCGCCTTCTTCGCCTCGCCCTCCCTGCCCGCGCGCATCGCCGTCTCCGCGCTTGCGCTGAGTTCGCGCAGGCTCGCGGCCAGCGCCCTGGCGGGCACGAAGAACCTCTCCCGTACCCGCGGGACGTCACCACCTGGCGGCGCGATCGCTTCTATCGCGGCGATGGTGCTGGTCATCGACTCCGACGCGCGGCGCAGTTCGTCCACCTCCTCGCGCAGGTTCGCAGGTGGCTCCTCGCGGAGATCCGACTGCCGGGACGCTTCCTCACACACCGCGTCTACGGCGGCGATGTACTGCCTTTTGACGTCCTCGTACGGTTTCTCCTCCGCCACCGAGACCGTCGCCCACAGCACGAATGCCAGGACGGCCGGCACGACCCCGCCGACGATCACGCGCCACGCCGGGACATGCCTTCTCTCACGCGATCCCATCCGCCGCTCACTCCTTCGGAAGAAGACGCCCTTGGCGCTCACGCGAGCGCCAAGGGCGGAAGTCCGGCCGAGCTACGTCCCCGTCCCAGCCCGGGATCAACACCGGATCCGACGCTCCTGCGACCGCTTGTACAGGGTGGCCACTTCGCTGCCACGCAGGAGGGAGTAGAGATGCACCTTCGTCTGGTTCCGGTAGAGCTGGCTACCGCCGGAGCACTTCCACGAAGGTGTCGTCGTCACGGTGAACGCCTCCCTTCCCTTTTTCACCTCCGAGGTGGCCTTCGTCCGCCAGAAACCGAGTCCGCGATACTGCTGGAGGCTCGTCTTGACCACGGCCCGGCGGCCCCACTCGCCCTTCTCGCAGTGGACCTGCCTGCTGGTCGTGATGTAAGCGCCGCTCCTGTACGGGGTCATTATCCGCTGCCAGCCCTTGCAACGGTCGTGGTAGCTGATCCCCAGGTACGACTTGGCCGACCAGCCCGGCGCTGCCAGGACGGCCGAGCTGTCCGAGGCAGTGGTGACCCCCTGCCCCGCCTGCGCCGACGCTGACGACCCCGCCATAAGCCCGGCCGTCAGCCCGACGACGAGAGCCGCTCCTGTAATCCCTTTTCGTCCGATCATCGGATCTCCTTTCAAAGAAATCCTCTGCACTTTCCGACTCGGGAGTCTCCGATCAACCGCGTACAGCGATTCAGCGGAATATCCGCACGCCTGTCAATGGCGCCGATAACGAACCCCGGCACTGGGAACGGCACCACTCTGACCGTCGCTGCCCGGCTCCGGCAAGCGATCTGCCCTGTAAAGTCATCCGAACATTGTCCATAGCTATTAGGACAATCAAATTCGCAGGTCAGGGATCTGTGTAAGGAATTAAGCGCACCAGTGTAATTCTTCCCGACTTTACACGATCGGCGCTCACGCCGAGCCTACTTTGAGCCTCGCAGCAATTGCGGCATTCAGCAATTCGGGGTCGACGTAGTGCTCGGGAAAGAATCGGGCGGATATGGCCATGGCCAGGTGTTTCGCTAATCCGAACGGAGCAGGTCGGCAGGGGATGGGGGTCGTCTCCCGACCGCCGCCTAGGCCGAAGCCGTCCTGCTTCGCGAGCAGATCACCGAACCGTCGGAACAGCTGAGCGCGGCTGAGGACGTGCTGTCCCGGTTGCACATCACCCGCGAGACGAACATGGAGATGACCGGCGACCTGTCCGGGACTGCCTTTGAGTACGCAGTTCAGAAACAGGAAGCCCGAAGCTTAGAATGTTGAAGTGGATCAGCGATCGTACAACCAGTTCTGTGCCACTGCCCGGACCTTGGACATCGTGGGCGAGCGATGGACGCTGCTGCTCGTGCGCGAGTTGCTGACCGGGCCGAAGCGGTTCGGAGATCTGCAGCACAGCCTTCGCGGACTGGGCACCGGGCTGCTGGCAGCTCGAATGAAGCATCTCGAACGTGAGGGGCTGGTACGCAAGATCGTGCTACCTGCGCCGGCGCGTACCCCTGCTTATGCCCTGACCGAAGCCGGTGAGGAGCTGGGGCCTGCGGTGCTGGCTCTGGCGCGATGGGGCATGAAGTGGGCGATGGGGGAGCGCAAGGAAGGGGAGGCGTTCCAGGCTGGGTGGGCGGTGCTGGCGTTGCGGGTCGGCTTCGAGCCGGAGGCGGCGGTGGGGTTGCGGGCGGTGTACGAGTTCCGGGTTTCCGATGAGGTCTTTCACGCTCGAGTCGACGACGGGACGATCGAAACGATGCATGGGCCCGCTCAGCGGCCGGATGTCGTTATTGAGATGGATGACGATGTTCTGGTGGACATGGGGGCTGGGCGGGGGACGCTTGGCGATGCGATCAAGAGTGGAGCCGCGAGGGCTTTTGGGGATCTCGAGGCTTTGGGGAGGTTGCACGGGTTGTTCCGATTCCCTCGACCGGAGGCTCGGATGGGCGGGCAGGGGGCGTCGTAGCTCTTAGCTCTTCAGAGCTTGTCCACTTCGACGACGGCTTCGGCGAACGGCTGCGGAGCTTCCTGCGGCACGTTGTGGCCGATTCCCCGCAGGGTCCGGTGTACGTACTTGCCGGTGAAGTGCTTGCGGTAGGCAGAGCCGTCGCCTGGGGGAGTGAAGGGGTCGCGTTCGCCGTCGAGGGTGATCGTGGGCAGGGAGATGGCCGGAGCCGCGGCCAGTCGCTTCTCGATGCCGTCGTACCTCGGGTCGCCCGCGGCCAGGCTCAGCCGCCAGCGGTAGTTGTGGATCACGATGGGCACCCAGTCCGGGTTCGTGAAGGACGCCGCCGTGCGCTCGAACGTGGCATCGTCGAACTTCCAGGTCGGGGAAACGTTCTCCCAGATGAGCCTGGCGAAATCGTGCCGGTACCGTTCGAGGCCGAGTCGGCCCCTCTCGGTGGCGAAGTAGTACTGATACCACCAGGCCAGCTCGGCCCGCGGCGGCAGGGGCTCCTTTTGCGCCTCGCGGTTGGTGATCAGGTAGCCGCTCACGGAGACCAGGGCCTTGCAGCGCTCGGGCCAGAGGGCGGCGATGATGTCGGCCGTACGCGATCCCCAGTCGAACCCGGCCAGGATCGCCTTCTCGATCTTGAGGGCGTCCATCAGGGCGATGATGTCGAGGGCGATCACCGACTGCTGGGCGTTCCGGAATGTCCGGTCCGAGAGGAAGCGGGTCGTGCCGTGGCCCCGGAGGTAAGGGACGATCACTCGATAGCCCTCCTTTGCCAGCAGGGGTGTCACCTCGACAAAGCTCTGGATGTCGTACGGGAACCCGTGCAGCAGGATGACCGCAGGGCCGTTGGTGGGACCGGCCTCTGCGTACCCGACATTCAGGACACCAGCTTTGATCTGCTTCAGCGGCGCCTTCCGGTTATCGGGTACGACCGCCGAGGCCGAGGCGGCAGGGAGGTTGGGCAGTGCAGCCGCGGCCGTTCCCGCGAGGAGCAGCTTGGAGAACGTTCGCCTATCCATATATTTCGCCTTTCGGGAAACAATATGAACATGTGTATGTACTTAGAGTAACTGAATGGGCTGAAAGAGGATGCGCCGGGATAGTCACCCTCTATCGGCGCAAGAGAACCAACTGGCTCCTATCGAGCTGAGGGGCGTGCAGGTCGTACGGCTCCGGCCGTACTCATAGCAGAGTGTGATCTTGAGCGAGGCGTGAGGTGGGTGGTGGCCCGAGTACGCTTAATGCCATGGCAGCAGGCGGTAGGGCATCGGGCAGGCCCGCGAAGAAGAAGGGCCCGTCCAAGGGCACCGGTGGGCAGGGACGCCGCGGGCTCGAGGGCAGGGGCTCCACCCCGCCTGCCGAGATGCGTCACTGGTACAAGGACAAGGCCCGTTCCGAACGGATCGCCCGCGAGGAGCAAGGCGGACGGCGGCCTGGCCCGGCCCGGCAGCGGCGTTCCGAGGACGCGCCCGAATACATCGGCGGCCGAAACCCGGTGCTCGAAGCCCTGGTCGCCGGAGTGCCGGCCACCGCGCTGTATGTCGCGCAGCGCATCGAGAGCGACGACCGCGTACGCGACTCGATCAAGGTCGCGACGGAGCGGGGCATCGCGCTGCTCGAATCGACCCGCGAGAAGCTTGACCGGCTCACCGAAGGCGCCGTTCACCAGGGGATCGTGCTGCAGATCCCGGCCTATGACTATGCGCACCCTTCTGAGCTGGTCGAATTGGCGCAGGATGCGGCAGAAGTCCCCTTGGTCGTGGCCCTCGACAGCGTCACCGACCCCCGCAACCTGGGCGCCATCGCGCGTTCGGCGACCGCTTTCGGGGCGCATGGGCTGCTGATCCCGTCGCGGCGTTCGGCCGGAGTGACGGGCGGGGCCTGGAAGACCTCCGCTGGCACGCTGGCCAACCTCCGCGTGGCACGGGCATCCAACCTCACGGCGGCGCTGCGGGAGTACCGGGACGCCGGCCTGTTCGTGATCGGACTCGATGGCGAGGGCAGCGCGGACATCGGCGACGTCGACCTGCTGAGCGAGCCGCTGGTGGTCGTGGTGGGCTCCGAGGGCAAGGGGCTGTCGCGGCTGGTGCGGGAGCAGTGCGACGTTGTGGCACGGATTCCCATGCGGGCGGCTGCGGAGTCGTTGAACGCTGGGGTGGCGGCTGGTGTGGCGTTGTACGAGGTGGCTCGTCATCGGGGTCGCTGACCGTCTACACTGATAGGCCGCGCCGACGTAGCTCAATCGGCAGAGCATCTGTCTTGTAAACAGAAGGTCAGGGGTTCGATTCCCCTCGTCGGCTCGCAGGTAGAAGGCCCTTTCCGGACCCCGGGAGGGGCCTTCTTGATCTCCGATGTAGCAGCGCGTGTAGCAACGGACGCTCATGAGGCTCTCCGGCGCTTCTCACGGTAGGCGCCGAGGTCCGTCAGAACCTCGTTCATGGTGTCGGCCGTCTCGCGCCGCACCTCTTCGAGCAGATGAATGTAGAGGTTGGCCGTCGTCCCGTGGGACGCGTGCCTCAGGGCGCCCTGAACCTTCTTCGTGTCCGTGCCCTGGCTGAACAAGAATGTCGCCGCCGCGTGGCGCAGATCATGGATGCGCACCTTCCGGCCGATCTCGGCTCGGCCGACCAGCGCGTACCACTCCCGGTTGACATTGCGCGGCTCCAGCGGCGTGCCCAGCCCGGTACAGAACACCAGATCCGGATCCAGCCAGACCGGTGCAGCCTTCCGCTCATCCTCTTGAACCTTGTGGTGCTCAGCCAGTGCCTCGATCACCACTTGCGGCAGTGCCAGCGTCGCCTGTGAGGCGGCCGTCTTCAGGCTCTTCTCCACCAGTCGGCCCTTACGCTTGCCGGTCTCCTCGTCGAGATCGCCACGCAGACGTTGGATGGTCTTCTCCAACCGGGTCGTCCCGACATCCAGATCGGTCAACGACCAGCGCATGCCCAGACCTTCGCCGCGGCGCAACCCCAGCGCCAGGACCACGAGCCAGTACGCCCACAGCCGATCCCCGGCGGCCTCGGCGAGCAGGCGGGTCGCCTCCTCCTTCGTCAGCGCCTCCATCTCCTTCACCGTGTTGGCAGGTGCGTCTACCAGCAGGCAGACATTTCGCTTGACCGACTCGTCCTTCACCGCGTCGTTCAGCGCCTTGCGTAGCGTCGCGTAGCAGATGGCGATGGTGCGCGCGGAGAGCTTCGCGGGCGGCGGCAGCTCCGTCTCGCCGGGGCGCAGCTTCTGACGTTGACGGCCGCTCGGCTTCTTCGCGAGCTCCCGCAGCCACTCCCGGATATGCGTGGTCGAGAGATCGACCAGCCGCACATGGCCCAGGTGCGGAACGACGTGCTTGACCACCGTGTCCCTGTACGAGTCGAACGTCGACTCGGCGAGCCGGCCAGCCTCGACGCGCTGCGGCAGCGTCGTCGTCAGCCACACTTTGAGCAGGTAGTGAGACAGCAGGTCGGTCCGTCCCGCCGTGATCGGCTGCCCGGCCTCGATCTCCGCCTCGGCCTGCCGCTTCTTCTCGACGACCTCGGTACGGCTGTCGCCGTAGATGACCTTCCGTCGGCCTGTAGGTAAGTAGATCGGCACGCACCACTTACCGTCGCTCTTGCGCTGGTAGGGCCGCGCCTCGCGGTTTCCTCTCGTCCGCGGCTTTCTTGCCGTCATGGCTCCAACTCCCGTCTGTCTTTCCTCTCCAGCGTGTTGCCCCCGTCGTCGGTTACTACCTGCACGAGGTCGCTTTCTACGTAGATCTCAGCGAGGTCGTCAAGACGTGATCCGCGGCGCCGGCGCTTGCGCAGAGAGGCCTCGACCGACATCGTGGCCTCGACCAGCTCCGTCAGGTGATGTCCGGCGTGCGTTTGGACCGTAAGC
The DNA here is from genome assembly GCF_040680095.1 of Nonomuraea sp. NPDC052129. NCBI lineage: Bacteria > Bacillati > Actinomycetota > Actinomycetes > Streptosporangiales > Streptosporangiaceae > Nonomuraea > Nonomuraea sp. NPDC052129. The sequence continues at coordinate 10,443 of NZ_JBFAVX010000049.1, forward strand.
CTAAGCACGTGAAGCAGTTCGGCCCCGGCGGCCTGCTTCGGGGCCTCCTCGCTCTGCTCCAGATAGCTGATGAGGCGGTACAACTTCTGGCGTTCCTCGTTCAGGCGCTGATCCCAATAGCGGGTCAGGGCCTCCTTGTGGTTGTCACTCAAGGAGGCATCGCGGATGTGTCGCACGCTCTCGGTCATTGGCGGGCCGGGGGGATCTGCGTCACTGAGGAGATCTGCTGGAACGTGTTCAGACATGGCCAGGAGCGGATCGATGCGCATCCTGAACAGGTACGCGAGGGCGACCAAGTGTTTGATCTGCGGCTGGTTACCCTGGCGCCACCGCGTCACGGTGGACTGCTGCACGCCGATCGCCTGAGCGAGCGCGGCGTCCGTCTTGTAGCCGAAACCCTTGGCGGTGGTGCTCACCCAGTCGGCGAACGTGGTCATCTCGTTGTCCAAGTCGTCTCAGTAGGAAACATTTGGTGAGGCTCTCAGCCGCTGCTCCCTGACAGCTTGCCTGTGCATGAGACGCTAGCTGCGCTCATGCGCATATGCAAGCTGTTGGCGGTTGTAGCAAGTTGTAGCAGCAGGTAGAAGGGTAAAGGGGGCGCGAGGGAACGTGCACGTGCGCGGAGAAGCGCACGCCTGCGCATGCGAACATAGCTGTCTCCTGCTGTCATAAAGCCTGTGTCAATCTGTGCCAATCTGTGCCGCCGACAGTTCCCTATCGCTTCCTATCGTTACCCTGCCTGAACCTGCCTCGCCACCTGGGATCCCGTCTTACGTCTTGTTGCGTCTCGTTGCGTTCTTAATCTCTCGTGATCTCTATTGCACGGCGCAGGAAGTTTTTCGGAGTCGCGTTTAGTTCGCACCCGGCGGCAGTGTGCATAGACAGAACACACCCCGCTACCTGGGGGCTTGTGCCTTGCGCATGCGTCGGACGGGTTGTGCCCTGCGGCAAAGGTGCGAAGGTCTGGCCGCTAGGGCCGCGTTGCCCGTCCCTGTCGGGGGCCCGACCGTGTAGTCTGCTGTCCAGCGGACCTCAGAGGGCCAAGAGAGCTTCCGGTAAACCTCTGGTGTCCGGAAAGCATTTAGCCCCCAGCGAGCGCGATCACGGACTGGACTCCATGATCACAGCGCCCGACTGGGGGCCCACAACTTAACCCCGGCTGAACCTCCTCGACCTCTCAAAGACCAGGAGCGACCACCATGGGCCAAGCTGCCCCTCAGTCTACGTGCGTGCAAGCACACACCAAAACCCACTTCCCGGATGCTGCCCTCGTGCGCCCTGTGGGCGTGTCGTCCCAGAACGACCAGATCGAGATCAACCTCAGCGCCTATAGCCACTTGCCGCGCCTCATGACGCCGAAGCTCGTGCAGCAGGAATCCCGGCTCTCGAAGGGCACCATCAACAAGGCGATCCAGTCGGGCCGCCTTAGGAGCATCAAGCCCACGCCTCGTTCTCGCCGCATCCCCGTGGAGTACTTCGCGGAGTGGATCGCGGCGATGAAGGCGGACGCCGCCGCCGTTGACGCCCAGGCCGACGCGTAGGCGGCCCGCGATGACCGAGATCGCCAAGATGCCGTTCTACGGCACGTTCATCCACACCGTGCTCGTCGAAGGCGAGCCCCACGTCGTCATCCGCCCGACCATCCTTGGGATCGGACTCGACTACTCCACCCAGCTCCAGAAGCTGAAGACCCGGTCGTGGGGACGCGTGGGGCAGAACCCCACGCGTGACTCCGCGGGGCGTGTTCAGGAGATGGCCACCGTCGACCTCGACACCTGGTCGATGCTCCTGGCCAACATCGACGAGAACAAGGTCAAGGAAAGCGTCAAAGACCTGGTCATCAAGTACCAGGCAGAGTCCGCTCGCGCGCTGCGCAAGTACTGGACAGAGGGCGGCGCGATCAATCCACGCGCCACCGTCGAGCAGCTCGACGACCTCGACCGCACTATTCGCCGGGCCAAGGACCAGGCCGCCGTGCTCGGTAACCTCAAGGGCGTCGTTGACTCCGCGTGGCTGGACGCGAAGGGCAGGCACGTTGCTGCGATCGCGCTGGGCATGGAGCCGGACATCGACCCTGCTACCAGGCCGCTGACCGTGGGCGAGTTCCTGGAGAACCGCGGCATCCAGGGCGCATCCTTGCGGTCGATGTCGACCAAGTTTGGCAAGAAGCTCAAGAACCTTTACCGAGACAAGTACGGCACCGAGCCCGGCACTGTTGACCGGTTCATCGATGGCGCGCTGCGCAGCGTGGCCGCCTACACCGAGGCTCACCGCGACCTGTTCAACCAGGCATGGGTGGCCATGTTGGACACCCGCTAACCCGCTCGCATGAGCCCGGCTTCCAGAACGGCCGCCGGGCGGTCCCGCCTTACCCAAAGCAAGGAACCAGACGCGAGCGGGGGGCCCGTGAACCACAACGAGCGCGTGGACATCGTCCACGCCGACAGTCCGCTGGTGCTCGCTGTGCTGACCATCACGATCAGCACGGATGTGCACGGCTGGCTGAGCAACAAGCAGGCGGTCGCGGCCGTCCAGGGCGTGGTGCCCGCGTCCGCCGACAGCCCCGCAGCGGTCATCGTCAACGGCCTGCTGCAGGGCTGCGACAGGGAGGCGACGCGCACGCTCGCGAGCGTGCTCTACGGCGCCACGAACATCACTCTGTACGCCCGTGGTCCTGGCCTCACCACGCTGGCCACGTACCTGCGGTCCGCCATCGCGCCGGAGCGCGCGTGGCAGGCCGAGGGCCGCCGGTGACCTGTAAGGGTGCGTGATGGGAGTCAAGCTCATGGTCGAGGTCCTCGACTCCGCCCCCGTAGATCTCACGCCTGCCCAACGTCTGGTGCTCGTCGTCATCGCTGAGCGGGCGTACGACGATACGCGCGAAGCCTGGCCGGGGGGCTCCGACAAGTGGGGGCTCGAGGTCATCGCCAGGCGCACCGGATTGAAGCCGGACAGCGTCCGAAAGGCCATCCAACAGATGAGCCGGAAGGGCGTGGAAGTTCGGGTGCCCATCAAGATGGGCGCGGATGGCCGACCGGTGTACGCCCATGAGGGCCAGCAGACGACCTTCCGCATCCCGCGATTCGCCAACAGGGCGGACCACGATTCGCCCTCAGAGGGTGGATCAGAATCCGCCCTCTCCACCCAAGAGGGTGGACCACGGTCCCAAGAGGGCGGATCAGGATCCCAAGAGGGTGGACCACCTTCCACCCCTATCCCTCATACCCCTGAATACCCCTCAGATACAGACGACGCAGAGGTGATCCCTCTCTTCGGCGGCGAAGGAGCTCCGGAGGCGAAGCCGCCCGCGAAGCGGTCGCGCGCAAAGAAGCCCGCGCCCGTGGACGACCCCCGCTTTGTCGCCTTCTACGAGGCTCTGCCCTGCAAGGAGGACAGGCTTGCCGCCAGCCGAGCATGGGCCGAGACGATCGAGCGAGGTCTCACCCCTGAGGACCTCCTCATCGCTGCTCAGGGCTACCGCGACGACCCGGAGCGCTCCCGCATCCGCAAGTACGTCAAAACGCCCGTCCGCTTCCTGCGCGATGGGCGCTACGAGAAGTACCTGCCCAACCACAAACCCGAGGACGACATGGAAGACCCCGAAGTGGCCGCCTGGCGCGACCATGACTGACGCGCGGGCACTGCCCCACGACATCGACGCCGAGAAGTCCGCCCTAGGTGCCGCTCTGATCTCGCCGAACGCCGCTAACGCGGTGTTCACGCACCTGTCTGCCGATCACTTCTACCGCCCACAGCATCGACCGATCTTCCGCGCCATCGTCGACCTGTACCGCCGTGGCGAGCCCGTGGAGGTGCTGAGCGTCCGCGCCGAGCTGAACAAGGTCAAGAAGCTGGCGGAAGCCGGCGGCGACATGTACCTCAACGACTTGTCGGCGTACGTGGCCACGGCCGCCAACGTCGGCTACTACGTCGGCCGTGTCCGCGAACTGGGCACCAAGGCGATCGCGATCGAGGAACTCACTCGGATCGCGAGCCAGGGCTACCACGAGGACATCACCTCCGATGACCTACTCGTGGCCACGGGTGACGCGCTGAGCCGCTTCCGGCTCCTGACCACGAGTGACGAGGAGACGATCGAGGGCTTCTCGACCATGGGCTCCTTCGTCGACGAGACGGACGAGGAACACGACTGGCTGGTCCCGGGCGTGCTCGAGCGGATGGACCGCGTGATCGTGGTCGCCTCCGAAGGGGCGGGCAAGACGACCCTGGCCCGGCAGATGGCGGTCATGCTCGCGGCTGGGATTCACCCGTTCGATTGGCGCACGCGGATCCCCCCCGTCAGGACGCTGTACATCGACCTGGAGAACCCGCCTCCGCTCGTCAGACGTAAGGCCCGCCACCTGACCAACCAGGGCCGCAAGACGGAGGGCTGGGAAGAGGACCGCTGCTGGCGGTGGACTCGACCGGGCGGCATCGACCTGCGCAAGCCCCACGACCAGCACCTCGTGGAGCGGGTCATCGTCGAAAGTCGCTGCGAAGCGCTCTTCCTAGGCCCCCTGTACAAGGCATTCACCGAGGGCGGCGGCGAGAAGGCGGAGCAGGTCAACGGCCAGGTAGCGCGCATCCTGGACACCTTCCGCGCCCGCTACGGCATAGCCCTGTGGCTGGAGACGCACGCACCAATGGAACAAAACGGACAGCGGTCTCTCAGGCCGATGGGGTCCGGCGTGTGGCTGCGCTGGCCCGAGTTCGGGATCGCGCTACGCCGCAAGCAGGGCATGCCCAACACGGTCACGGTCGAGCGGTTCCGTGGCGACCGTGACGAACGGTCCTGGCCGCACCGACTGATGTACGGCACTCAGTGGCCGTGGCAGGCGATCTATGAAAAGGGCATCCCCGTCGAGGAAGCCCGGCACTAACACCGAAAGGAACACCATGCCCACGAATACCCGCATCACCGACAGGGACATCGCCCTCGTCCGCGACCACAACCCGATCTACTCCGTCGTGCTGGAATCCAACGTCGACCTCACCGACACCGACGACGGCAACGCCAAGGGCCTGTGCCCGTTCCACGAGGTCCGCGGAGAGAGGGAGACTACGCCGTCGTTCCACGTCACGCCCGAGCGCGGCATGTATTTCTGCTTCGGCTGCGGTGAGGGCGGTGACGTCATCACGTTCGTGATGAAGCGCAACAACCTCACATTCGCTGAAGCCGTCCAGCGCCTGGCCGAGCGGGCGGGCGTCGAGCTTTCCTATGCGGCCGAGCAGGATCCCGCGCCCGTGCTCGCCGGCTGGGACAACCTCAAGGCCGCATCCCGAAACCCGCTCACCGGAATCGTCCTCGCCATCTGCGCAGTGTGTCTGATCGTGTGCGCGATCGTTCTCCGGGTGACCGCGTGAGCACCGTCAAAACCGCCGTAGCCGCCCCCGAGCGGCGGCCGATCTGCCGCTACCTGGTCCGGCACCTCAACCAGTGCACGTCCGAGGTGGTCGACCCTGACGGCGAGATCCTCCTGTGCGCTCAGCACCTCGCCCGCGCCCTGGAGCTGATCAGGCGCGGCATGAAGGCCACCGGTATCACGCGAGCTCCCGGCGCGTGAACAGCAATATGGCCGCCCCCGGGTCTAGCGGGGGCGGCCACCCCAAGGATGCCACGCCCAGCAACAACGAAGGGAATCGTCCCATGGACGACAACAAACTCGCCGAACTCGCCGAGCACTACGCCAAGCACATGATCACCGACTTCTCCGTGAGCAGCCGTACCGACACAGCGCTCGACGTCGACGAGGAACTGCCGCCCTTCAACGTCGTCGACGTCCTAGAGGCCCATGCCACCCTGACCGAGTCCAGCGCCGAATTCGACGGCCGGATCATCGAGGTGAACAACTACGTCGACGTGATCCGCGACGACGGCGCCGAAGCCATGATCCCCATGGATCGCGTCGCAGCCGAAGACATCGACACCGCCCAGGTAAGCCTCGCCGCCCAGTTCCACGCCCTCTACGCCGAAGCCCACTCGATCATGCGGACCTTCGCCGGCCTCGACCGGATCCGGCAGGCGCTCGCCGACGAGGCGGCCAAGTGACAGACGTCGAACTGGGCCTGTTCCACTCCGAGGCCGACGCCGTGTGCCACCGCTGCGGCAACATGTACGAGATCGCCGCCTACGCCGCATTCGTCGATGGCGACTGGACCTGCCCCGACTGCGCCGGCTTCTACTCGCCCGGCATCGACGACATCATCCGCGGCCTCGACCTCGTATTCAACGGCATCACCTGCGACATGTTCACCCGCATGGTCCTGGTCAAGGACCTCGACACCGTCACCCACGCCCTGCGCAGGCTCGCCGAACTCGTGGACGACATCCGCGCGAATCGGACCCAGCTCCGCATCAGCGTCAAGGCCGTCGAAGGAGCGTTCGAGGAAGAAGGCCACCTCATCGGCGTCAGCATCGACCGCGAGATCGTCACCCCCCGAGACAAGGAGATCGCCAAATGACCGCCACCAAGCCTGACCCTGACTACCACCTCGACGACTTCGCCAAGAGCTGCCTGCACGAGCACGCGGACGGCTTCCGCGCCGCGATCCAGTGGCTCGGCACCCACCCGCCCAAGCACGAGGTCGCGTTCGTCGCTCGCATCTGGCGCGAACTCCACGACGGCGGCGTCACCGGCGCGGACACCACTTACCACAACGCCGACGACTTCGGCTCCTTCATCGACTTCCTGCGCGGCGGCCCGTACGAGCCCGAGGTCATCGACGGCGAACAGGAGATGGCCGAGATCAACGCCGAGCAGGGGACCAACTTCCCGGCCTGGCCGAAGCGAGCCTTCTCCGTCGGCTTCGACTCCACCTATGTGCTCGGCTTCGCCGCAGCCTGCAACACCGCGATCAAGATGGGCGGCCACCGATGAACCCGACCCCGATCCGCCGCTACCACCGCGGCTTCACCGTCGAATTCCACTGCACCGACAAGGCGTACACCACCGAGTACCTGGCCGGCTACACGGCAGCCCTCGACTGGTTCAAGGCTGGCGCCCCGGTCGTCGAGGCCGAAGCGCTCGCCGAGGTGTACCGGACCAACAAGCCCGGCGGAGAAGACTACGACGCCGCCCCGTCCCTCTACCTGGACGCGATGCTGTACCCCGGATTCCTCTCGACGATGAACAGTCGCCAGGAAGCCTATGAGCGGAAGTTCGGGCCGCGCTTCCAGGTCCAGGACGGCAAGGAACTGGCCGCCTCCTTCATGGAGGACTACGGCGGCACCGCGACGGAGTGGGCGTTCCCCGAGCGCTCGTTCCTGCTCGTCCCGTCCAGGGCGTTCGATGACGGCCTGCTGACGGCGGTCGCCCACGTCCTCGGCCGCGTCTGACCGTTTTCCCGCGCCTGACCTCATGGGCGATTAATCGTATTTCTCGAAAATACACACCTGCATGAACGGACCTGCATATCCCTCAGGGGTCTGCAGGTCACAAACCTTGAGCCCGTCACCTTGACGGGCTCAACAGAGGGTCACCCCGACCCTCCGCGAGGGACTCATCACAAGCCCGGCGGAACATTGCGACCGCGTCGCGCTGAAGATCGCAAAACCTCGCGTCCGTCAGCCTGACGGACGCGAGGCGCACCACCCGTATAAGCACGATCAGGGGGACACGTTGGCCATTGATTGCCCGGTCACATGGTGCGACCGGCCGATGCCCGGCTCGCAACGCGTATGCGGCGCCTGCCGATCCGAGCTCATCCGCGAACTCGCCGAAGTGCCCGGCCTCGCCGAGGACCTCGAACTCGCCCGCACCAGACAGGTCCGCCTCGGCGGCGGCAACGTCGGTGGACACGGCACCGAAACGCCGCTGCCGTACAACGAGCGGGCATCCGAAGTCTCCGCCGTCCTCCAAGCCGTCCTCAACGGGTGGGCGCGCACACTCGCCACCAGCGTGCAGAAGCTCCACGGCCCCGCCTGTCTCGACTGCGAACACCCGACATGCACATACATCGACCTCGGCCGCACACCCCACCACCAGCCCGCCCACGCCGCGCACTGGCTCCGCCGCCACGCCGACGCCCTGATCCGCAACCAGGACGGCGTGAAGGCGCTCGAAGACATCCTGACCGCCATACGCAACGGCCGCCGCGCCATCGACCGGGCTCCGGACAGCATGTACGCCGGCCCATGCAGCGTCTGCGACGGCGACTTGTACGCCCGTCCGGGAGCCGCCGCGGTCACGTGCCGGTGGTGTCGAGACGACGACGACCGCCCCCTCCGCTACGAGGTCGCCGACCGGCGCACGCACATGCTCCACGTCTTGGAGGAGTACGAGCTGACCGCCCCCGAAGTCGCCCGCGCCCTCACCTCGTTGATCAGGCCGATCAAGCCCGCGCTCTTGCACACGTGGGTCGCCAGACAGAAGCTCCAGCCCGTCAGCCTCAACGAGGCCGGCCGCATGCTGTTCCGCGTCGGCGATGTCGTGGACCTGATGCTCCACGCGGACACGCAAACCCATGTAGTTGCGCACGCAACCACTTAGTGACATGATCCCGCTAGATAGCGTGGTCACAGTCGTCAAAGAGCTCTCCCGACCCCCCGAGCGGGAGAGCTCTTTGCATGCCCGGACACACGCGACAGCGTGTACCCCCGACTCCGGGCGTACGGTCCAACTGCACGCGCCGTCCGCCCGGAACCATCCGCATGGCCAAGCCCAAGAGATCTTGAACTTATAGATTTCAGCCCTCAAGTGTGGGAGCACTTCTATAAGCGCAAGATCGGCGAGGCCCAAGTGGGGTGACCGCATGCCCAGCCGTCCACGCCCCACCTGCCCACGCCCAGGCTGCACAGAGCTGACCTCCGGCGGCCCATGCCCAGAGCACAAAGCACAGACAGAGCAGGCCCGAGGCACAGCAGCACAACGCGGGTACAGCAGCCAGCACCGTGACTGCTTCCGGGCAGGCGTACTCAGACGTGACCACACGTGCGTGGTGTGCCGTACAGCCAGGGCCACAGTGGCAGACCACCACCCCACCAGCAGGGTCGACCTGATAGCGCAAGGCCGTGACCCCAATGACCCACGCCACGGACGTGGACTGTGCGCCTCATGCCACGGCAAGGAGACACAGGCCAACCCTGCTCAGCGTGGAGGATGGAACGCGCGCTAAGCCGCGTCCTCCACATCGGCGACGAACAGCCACTCATCGTGGATCAGGCAGTGGTACCACGAGCCAGCAGCCCACGTCATGGTGAACAGCTTCGTCTCACCAGCCCACCTCTCAGACACGCGGCCCTCATACCTGATGCGCTCACCATGCCCACCATGCGGGCACCTGATCGTCTTCCATACACCGTCTGACATCACAACCCCCTCGACACCCACAGTGGGTGCACGGAGAGCACGCTGTCATCCCAAGGCACCTAAGGTCGCGCCCTGATGGCCATCACGTATCCGCAGGTCAGAGGCCCCACCCGAGTATCCCTTATGTCCGATTCCAGAGGACCGGGGGAGAGCGTTGTTCGCGGTCCCGCAGGTCAACGAGTTCTCGCGGGAGGTGCCATGCCCGGTAAGCGTCCTGCGCTGGCGGTTGTCCGTGAGGGCAACCCCGGTAAGCGGCCCGTCGAGATGGGCGTCATCCTGCCGCCGGCTGAGCTGGCTGAGCCGGACTGGCAGGAGACGTTCCCGACTGTCCGGGACAAGGCGCAGCAGGCGTTGAACCGCCGAGCTCGTGAGATTGCGCGCCGGGAGTGGCGCCGGGTGGTGCCGGTGCTGAAGCACACGGCGGGCCTGGCCGAGGTGGACGCGACTCTCCTGTCCGACTACTGCGTGTGCGTCGCCCGGATCGACCAGTGTGAACGTGACCTGTCCACGCGCGGCCTTCAGGTGGAAGGCGAACGCGGTTGGCAGAAGAACGGGGCGACCACGATCGTCTCCCAGTACCGCGCCCAGCTGAAGGTCTACATCCGCGAGCTGGGCTTGTCGCCGTCCGCGCGTACCGGCTTGAGGCCGCCGGGTGGCGACGATGACGACTCCGACGTTTTCGACTGACGCGCTGCCGGTCCCGTACGAGGCGCTGATCGAGCTCGGGCTGAGCCCGGACCAGATCGGCGAGGCGCTGGCCTCTAAGCCGCTCGTGGTGGCGTTCCAGGCGGACCAGCAGCCTGGCGCGTTCTACGACGTGGAGCGGACGCGGAAGGCGCTGCGGGCTCTGGCGCAGTTCCGTCACACGAAGGGCCGCTGGGCTGGCAGGTCGATCAAGCTCGGTCAGGGCCTCGACCCGTGGCAGGTCGTGTGGATCCTGGCGCCGGTCTTCGGGTGGGTGTTCTTCGACGAAGAGGTGGGCCAAGTCGTCCGGGTGATCCGGGCGGTGTGGATCGAAGTCCCTCGCAAGGCGGGAAAGTCCACCCTGTCGTCCGGCATCGGCAACGTGCTACTGCTCGCTGACGGCGAGGCGGGACCGGAGGTGTACGCGGCGGCCGGCTCGAAGGAGCAGGCGGGCCGCGTCTTCGAGGACGCCAAGCGCATGGTGATGACCTCCCGCGCGGCGCGCTCCCGAGTGGAGCCTTTAGCGTCGGTGATCCGGGCTCCGAAGACGGGCGGCATCTTCCGCGCCTTGTCGCGGGTGGCGGAGACGGCGCACGGCTTGAACGTGTCGGGCGCGGTGGTCGATGAGGTGCACGTCCACAAGCGACGCGACCTGATCGACGCGATCGAGACGGGTACGGGTGCCCGCACACAGCCTTTGATCATCTTCATCACCACGGCGGACGAGGGCTCCGAGGACTCGATCTACAACGAGAAGCACGGCTACACCGAGAAGGTCGCCGAGCGGATCGTCGAGGACCCCAGCCACTACGGCGTGATCTGGGCGGCCGAGGACACCGACGACCCGTTCGACGAGCAGACGTGGCGCAAGGCCAACCCCGGTCTCGGCACCTCGCCCACTGTCTCGTACATCCGCAAGGAAGCGAACAAGGCCAAGACGACACCCTCGTACTTCGCAACCTTCTGCCGCCTTCACCTGAATCGCCGGATGAGAGCGCAGTCGAGCCTGATCGACCTACGCACGTGGGACGCCGCGGCAGGCATTGTGGACCTGGCCGCACTCAAGGGCCGGCGCGCGTGGGGTGGCCTGGACCTGTCCGCGGTCTCCGACCTGACCTCGTGGTGGCTCGGCATCGAGTCGAAGCAGCCCGGCATCGAGCTGGACTTCCATTGGCGCTTCTGGGTTCCCGGCGATCGAGTCGAGGACCTGGAACGGCAACTCCAGGTGCCCTTGTCACGGTGGATCGGCGAAGGCTGGATCACTGCGACCGAGGGCGACGTCATCGACTACGCCGCCGTACAGGAGCAGGTCGAGGCCGACTGCAAGCTTCTGGACGTGGTCCGAATCGGCTACGACCGGATGTTCGCCGGCCAGATGGTCCAAGAGCTGGACACTCACCTGCGCGGCGTCCAGGTAGTTCCGATAGCGCAGACGTTCCTCGGCCAGTCGCCGTCCATCAAGGAGCTGCAGCGCCTGCTCGGCCGCTCGGGTGAGCAGGTCGAGGCGTCTCGGCTACGCCACGGCGGTAACCCGGTGGCGCGGTGGATGGCGAAAGTCGTCGAGGTCCGTGATGACGGCAACGACAACTACAGGCTGGTGAAGCCAGAGCGGGCGAAGTCTCAGGCCCGCATCGACGGCATGGCCGCCTGCGTGACCGGCTTGGACGGCTACGTCCGCCGGGAGAAGAAGAAGAGCTCGCGCATGGTCGTGCGGGGCTGACCACTGACGCACTCCAAGGGGGTGGACGATGGCCCTCGACCTGTCCCCGCTGGAATGGCTGACCAGGCTCAAGCGCCGCCACGAGAGCGAGCTGCCCACGCTGAGGGCGCTGAACGCGTACTTCGACGGGTGCCAGCCGCTCGCGTACATGCATCCCGAGCTGCTGCTGGAGCTCGGTGACCGGATCCGGCAGGTCGTCATTAACTGGCCCGAACTCGTCGTCGAGGCGGTCGAGGAGCGGATCGACCTGGAAGGGTTCCGCCGCGACTCCGACTCCGAGGCCGACGCCAGCCTGTGGGAGATGTGGCAGGCCAACGACCTGGACGAGCAGTCGCAGCAGGCGCACGTTGACGCGCTGGTGATGAAGCGCTCGTTCGTCACGGTCGGCACGAACGCCGACGACGCCGACATGCCGCTGATCACGGTGGAGTCTCCGTTGCAGATGCACGCCGACATCGACCCGGCGAACCGCCAGGTGCGCGCCGCGCTGCGCTGGTGGTACGACGGCGAGTCGGCGCTGGACGGACGGATCCGCGAGCAGTACGCCACCCTGTACCTGCCGGACGAGACGATCCACTACCAGTTCGACGAGGGCTGGCAGGAGACCGACCGCGACGACCACGGCCTGGGCCAGGTCCCGGTGGTGCCGCTGGTGAACAAGCCCCGGCTGATGATGCCGCTCGGCACGTCGGAGCTGACGAAGGTCATCCCGCTCAGCGACGCGGCATGCAAGGTGGCCACGGACATGATGGTCGCGGCCGAGTTCCACGCCATCCCCCGGCGCTGGGTGTTCGGCGCCACGGAGGAAGACTTCGTCGGGCCGAACGGCGATCCCCTGACCGCGTGGCAGCAGATCATGGGCCGCGTCTGGGCGAATGAGAAGGGGCCGGGCGAGATCCAGGCCGGCCAGTTCCCAGAGTCGGATCTGGCGAACTTCCACAACACGTTGAACTCCCTCGCGCGGCTGGTGGCCTCGCTTACCGGCCTGCCGCCTCACTACCTCGGCTATGCCACGGAGAACCCGGCGTCGGCTGATGCGATCCGCAGCAGCGAGGCGCGGCTGGTCAAGCGCGCCGAGCGCAAGCAACGTTCGTGGGGCGGCTCGTGGGAGCGCGTCATGCGGCTTGCCGAGCGGATCCGGGACGGCGCATGGAATCCCGAGTCGCGCTCGCTTGAGGCGATCTGGCGTGACGCCTCGACGCCAACCGAGGCGGCCAAGGCCGACGCGGTGACAAAGAAGAAGGCCGCCGGGATCATCGACGACGAGCAGGCGTGGGAGGACCTCGGCTACACCTCGACCCAGCAGGCGCGGATGCGAGCGCGGAAGCAGTCCGCGCAGGACGCCTTCAACCGGGCGATGGCAGGCGACATGGCCGGACTCACCGGGCCCAAGCCTGCCGTGGATGGCCAGCCGGTCGACGGCCAGCCCGTCGAGCAGCAGCCAGCCGTAGGGGCGCCGGATGTCGTTGCAGCAGGTCGCTGACGCCCACTACGTGGCGCAGCAGCAGATCGTCCGGGCCACGGCCGAGCAGGCACAGACCATGTGGAGCGACCTCGCCGCGCAGACGGTGATCGAGCAGTGGATGGCCTTGCTCGCGGACATGGTGCAACTCCTGACCACGGGCCAGCTGTCCGCCGCACGGTTGGCGATGCCATACCTGGCGGCGGTGGCGGCGGAGCAGGGCTCTGCCGCCGCGCTGTCGGGCGTGGTGGCTGCCGAGGCGTTCGCCGGCGTGGCCGCTGACGGCCGGGCGCTGGCAAGCCTGCTCATGCAGCCCGCGCTACGTGTGGCGGGGCTGCTCGCGCGCGGCGCCGACGACCAAGACGCCCTGCGGTCCGGGCTGGCCTCGCTGACCCGCATCGTGGCGACGGAGATTCCGGATGCGAGCCGCGGCGCGGTCAGCGTGGGGATGGTGGCCAACCGCCGCTTCACCACCTACGTCCGGCACCTGCGGTTGCCGTCGTGCGGCCGGTGCATTCTGCTGGCGGGCAAGTCCTACGGCTCGCTGGAGGGCTTCGACCGGCACGACCGATGTGACTGCTACCACCTTCCCGTCGTGCATGACGGGACCGGCCGCTTGCCGGGCGAGACGCCCGATCAGGTGTTCGCCGGCCTGTCGCGCGATCAGCAGGACGCCGCGTTCGGTAAGGACGCGGCCGAGGCGATTCGAGCCGGTAGCGACATCGGCCGTGTCGTGAACGCCCGTCGAGGCGTGTTCGTCGCCGGCGGGCGTGAGTTCACCCGAACTGGGACCGGCCGCCGTGGTGGACGCCAGCCGCGGCTCACGGCTGAGCAGATCATCCGCGACGCGGGCGGTGACCGGGCCGCGGCCGTAGAGCAGCTGCGCCGCAACGGCTACCTGCTCCGTTGAACGCCCCTGCGGGCGAGATGCCCGCAGGTCTGGTCCGCCACGGCGTGATGCCGGGCGAACGCACTGAGAGGACAGCCTGATGGCTGACGACGAACCCACAACCGAGACCGTTCCCGAGACGCCTGCCCAGGGTGAGACACCCAAGGGTGAGGATGATCTCGCGGGCCTGCGCTCGGCGCTGGAGAAGGAACGGGCCGACCGCAAGGCGTACGAGAAGGACGCCAAGCGCGCCAGGTCGCTGGAAGCCGAACTCGCGAAGATCCGCGAAGCCGACCAGTCGGAGACGGAGAAGGCGACCAGCCGCGCGGACGCCGCCGAGAAGCGCGCCCAAGGGCTGATCGACCGGACCGTACGGGCCGAGGTCAAGGCGGAAGCCGCCAGCGGGTTCAAGGATCCCGACGACGCCGCGGTCTTCCTCGACCTGTCGGCCTACGTCGGTGAAGACGGCGAGATCGACAACCAGCAGATCAAGACGGATCTCGCGGACCTGCTCAAGCGCAAGCCGCACCTGGCCAAGGAGCCGGACCGCAAGGGGCCGAAGCCGGACCCGTCGCAGGGCGCCAAGCCCGGCGGCACTCCGGACTTGGCCGCCCGGATCCGTGAAGCGGAGAAGGCCGGGAACCACCGGCAGGCCATTGCACTCAAGCGGCAGCAGGCCGCACTCACCCAGAAGTGATCATTAGGAGATAAATCATGGCGGGCTCTGTTACCGGCATCGGAACCACGTTCGGGCTTCCCAACTACCACGGCCAGCTTTTCAGCCTGACGCCGGAGGACACCCCGCTCCTGTCGGCGATCGGCGGCCTCACCGGCGGCGGCCAGACCACCTCGACCGAGTTCGAGTGGCAGAGCTACGACCTGAGGGATCCTTCGCAGCGGACCCGTGTCGAGGGCGCGACCGCCCCGACGAAGGAAGAGCGCGTCCGCGGCAACATCCGCAACGTCTGCCAGATCCACCAGGAGACGGTCGGCGTCACCTACACCAAGCAGGCGGCGGTCGGGCAGTTCGCCACCCCGCAGGCGGCTCCGTTCAACGACGTCAACGGCGACAACCCGGTGATGTCGGAGCTGGACTGGCAGGTCGAGCAGGCGATCAAGAGCATCGCCCTGGACGTCAACTACAGCTTCATCAACGGCACGTACAACAACCCGTCGACGAACGCGACCGCCCGCCGGACTCGCGGTCTGCTGCAGGCCATCACCACCAACAAGGTCAACAAGCAGACCAGCACGGTGACCGGTCTGTCCAGCGCGACGGACACGATCACGGAGACGGCGACGGCGCTCGCCAATGACGACAAGATCGTGTTCACAAGCACGGGCGACATGACCAACGTCGTGGCCGGCCGCACCTACTACGTCGTGTCGAAGGCCACGAACACGTTCAAGGTGGCCAGTTCACTGGGTGGCACCGCGATCACCCTCGGCACGTCGACCTCGAACGTGGACTACATCAAGCCGTGGACCACGGTACTGACGACCACGCACATCGACGACCTGATCCAGATGGCGTTCGACAACGGCGGCCTGTCGGAGTCGGCGACGGCCACGATCCTCGTCAACAGCGTCCAGAAGCGGGCCATCACCCGCGCCTACGCCGAAGCGGGCGTGAAGATCGTCTATGTGGACGCTAGCCGCACCATGGGCGGCGTCGCCGTCGACACCGTCATCACCGACTTCGGCCGGTTCAATATCATGCTCGACAGGCACGTCCCCCGCGACGCCCTCATGGTCGTCAGCATGGAGATGCTCCGCCCCGTCCTCCTGTCGGTTCCCGGCAAGGGCGTCTTCTTCGAGGAGCCGCTCGCGAAGACCAGCGCGGCCGACGAGGTCATGCTGTACGGCGAGATCGGCCTGGAGTACGGCGTGGAGAAGGCGCACGCGGCCTACCGCGGTCTGGCGGTGTGACCGATGGCCCTGTACGAGCAGGTAGTCGACGGGGCCACGGTCGCCCGAGCGTTCACCGTGGACGGCTCCGACGAGGACGCCCGCCTGGCCGCCCTCGTCATCGAGGGCCCCGGCTGGCGTCGGGTCGAAGACGCGGAGGGGGCCGAGGTCCCCGGCTCTACCCCCTCCCGAACGCGCGCCAAGCGCGCCACCTCGAAGGAGTAGACCGTGGCAGCGTTCGCGACGATCGAGCAGTTCGGCAGCCGGTTCGAGCGCACGCTGACCACGGCCGAACTGTCCCGGGCCGGCGTGCTGCTCGACGACGCGAGCGCCGTCATCCGCGTCCAGGTGCCGAACATGGCCGACCCGCCGCCGGACACGGTGGTGGGCGTGGTGTGCGCGATGGTCGCCAGGGCGATCCGCAACCCGGAGGGCAAACGCTCGGAGACGATCGACGACTACTCCTACACCCGGGACAACGCCGTCTCGGTGGGCGAGGTGTACCTGACGGACGACGAACGGGGCATGCTCAAGCCGCCACGTCGCTGCGCCTTCACAATCGTGCCGTCCTACCCGCCGTGTCCTGAGGATGCCGCGTGAGCGTCGAGGCCACCCTGGCGGCGGGCCGCACGGCCGCACTGCAACTCATGCGCGACACGTGCCTGATCGAGCGCAAGACCGGGGAGACGACCGACCCGCTCACGCTGGAGATTATCGAGGTGTGGGAGACGGTGTACGAGGGCGTATGCCGGGTCAAGCCCCGCTCAAGCCGCGAGGCCGAGTGGGGAGAGCAGGAAGTCACCCTGCACCAGTACAGCGTCCACCTGCCGTGGGACGCTCCACCGGCCGTCCAGCGCGTCGATCGGTTCACCACGCTCACCTCCGACGACGCGTGGCTTCTCGGGCGGCACCTCGAAGTGATCGCCATCTCGCACGCGGGCACCTCAACAGCCCGCCGCATCCTTATCGAAGACCGGCAGGAGGGCTGACGCGTGGCTGACGCCGATCTCGACTTCTCCGATCTACTCCCGGCCGCCGAGGAGATCGACGGCGCCGTCCGGCGGGTCGCCGAGGGCGCCTACCCGCTGGTGAAGGAGTACGCGCAGAAGCTGGAACGCAAGTGGCGGGCCAACGCCCGCGACACCGCTGGCGCCCACGGTAAGCCGTACACCCGCTCCATCACCTCCGAGCAGATCTACAACCCGAACGCCGCCGAATGGGAGGTCGGCCCCGACCGCGCCCGCAAGCAGGGCTCGATGGGCGCCGGTTTCGAGTACGGCGGCCCGACGCAGCCGCCGCACCTGGACGGGGCGCGGGCCACGACCGCGGTCGAACCCGACTTCCAGGCCGCGGTCGAGAAGCTGGCAGGGTCGCTGTGACCCAGCCGCAGGACGCCCACCCGCTAGCCGAGGCGATCCGGCAGATGCTCGACAACGCCCTGCCCTCGGCCGCCACCGTGCACCTGGGCGGCGTACCGTCCGGCACCCCGACGCCGTACGTGGTGATCTACCCCGACATCGGGACAGAGACGCCGGCCGACAGGTCTCTGGCGGACGACGTGTCGACTGACTTCCGTTTCCAGGCCACCAGCGTGGGCGCCACCTACTCGCAGGCGATGCTGACCGCTGGCATGGCCAACACGGTGCTGCTGACCACCATCCCGGCGGTGACGGGCCGCCGTGTCCGCCCGATCCGGCAGGAGGGCTCACAGCCGGTCCGCCGCGAGGACGAATCCAGCCCCCTGTGGTTCGCCACCGCCCAATACCTGGCGCGCAGCGACCGCACTTCGTAGATCCAGTTCGTTTCCCAGCCCGACACCGCAGGTGGCCGGGCTCTTTGCCATGCCTCGAAAGGAGCCCCATGGCCACCCGAGCACCGCAGGTCGCCACCGTCGCAGGCGGTGTCCTGACCATGTACAACGCTGCCGCCGCCGACAAGGTGTCCGGCGTCACCAAGCCCACCCGGATGATCGTCAACAATGCGACGGCCGCGCCGGTCACACTCACTGTCGACCCGGTCGGCAACAACGAGTACGGCGTCGCCAACCCGCCGAAGGTGTGGACGATCCCGGTCGGCTTCTACTTCCTGGACCTGCTTCCCACCTTCCGCGACCCGGCCGACTCCAACCTCGTCTCCCTGGCCTGGTCTGCCACGCCGGGCTCGACGCTGACATGGGCGGCGGTGGGCTGATGGGCGCGCGCATGATCCCGGTCCGCAACATCGAGACCGGCCAGGAGACCAAAGTGGGCGAGAGCGCCTTCCCCTACTTCGCCGGCACCTTCGAGCGGCTCGACCAGCCCGCCGCCGACCCCGTCGACGACACCCCCAGCAAGCCGGACAAGAGCGCCGCCAAGCGCCCGGCCACCACCGAGAGCAAGGAGTAGAGACATGGCCGGTGAAGACCTCCTCGGCGACGGCATGATCAAGGTGACGTACCTGCTCACCCTGTCCAACATCTCCAACCCGCCCGCGTCCGAGCTCAACGCTGGCGTGGACCTGCAGCAGTACATCCTCAAGGACGGCCTGGGCATCGAGCCCGACCAGAGCCCGGTGGACAACACCAGCCTGGCCAGCAAGTCCGAGACCGAGCGGGCCGGCACCGCCAAGTTCGGGATCGAGCTGATGTGCAAGCGGAAGCTGGCCTCCGGCGAGGACGTCGCCTACAACACGCTGGTGCCCGGCCAGGACGGGTTCCTCGCGGTGCGCCGCACCAAGGACAACGAGCTGCCGTGGGTGACGGGCGACGAGGCGGAGATCCACCCCATCCAGAACGGGATCCGCAAGAAGCAGCAGACCGCGCTCAACGAGGTCCAGAAGTTCTCCTCGAAGCTGTTCAACCACAGCGACTCGGACATCGACGCGGTGGTGGCGTAGTGGCAGCACAGCGCTACGTCGAGGACATCGACGACTTCCTGGACGGGCTCAAGCTGCCCGAGAAGGAAGTGCCGATCTGCATGCGTGGGGACCTCCAGGCCAAGTTCGAGCAGCTCGAAGCCGACCTGGAGGCCGCCCGGCGCGGCCCGGACTCCGACACGCTGGCCAGCTCCGACAGTTCCGCGCGGAAGATCGCGCAGGAGATCGAGGCGCTCCAGGCGGAGATGCAGGAGCACGTCCGCGTCTTCTGGCTCCGGGCCCTGCCGCGCAAGGCGTGGTCCGACCTGATCAAGGAGCACCCCCCGCGTAAGCAGGACGCTCCGGCCGACTTCAATAGGGACAAGTTCCCTGTGGCGGCTCTAGCCGAGTGCTCGGTGAAGCCGAGCCTGTCGCAAGAGCAAGCGGGCAAGGTCGTCGACCGGCTGACACAGGGCCAGTGGGCGACCCTCTGGAACGCCATCCTGGAGTTGAACGGCGGTAGCGGAGAGGTCCCTTTCTCCTACAGCGCCTCCGCGATTCTCCAAGCCACCAGCAGGAGCTGAGGATCGCCCGTACCTACGGCATCTCCCGCTCGAAGTTCCTCGGGCGTGAACCCAAGACGATCACGACGTTCGAGCGCGACAACGAGGGCCGACTGGTACGGGCGATCACAGTTCGCGAGCCGGAGTGGCTCGAAGAGGATCGAGATTGGGCGTTGGCCGACCTGCAAGCGCGGGCCGGTAATTGCCCTGGCTGCGAACTCCCTCTGGAGGAGACGACTCTTGCTGAGAACGAAGGCAAGTATGTGGCCGACGAGCCGCTGAAGTGCCACGCCTGCGCGGCGCTGACCGGGAAGAAGCGGGCACAGGAGGATCCGTCCGACATGGTGTTCCGGGTACGCAAGCTGACCTAGTTGGTGCAGGCCCAAATCTCGTCAGCGGACAGGCCCGGCTTGCTCATGCAGTCGGTGATCTCCTGCTGTGTCTTGTGCTGCTTCGGCTGGTTGATGGCGAGCCCGTACATGAGGAGGCTCAACCCCATCGCGGCCAGCCCGAGGCCGAGGGCGGCACCCGCGAACTTCTTTCCGCCTTGCGTCTTAGCGATCAGGGCGATCGTCGCGAGGATCGCGCCGATGAGCCCGATGGGGATGCCCACGGTCAGCAGCGGAGTGAGCCCTACGACGATCGCCAAGATGCTGATCACTAGTGCGGTGATGGCGAGCCCTCGGCTCCTGGCCGGCGCCCGGTGGGGCTGCGGCGGCCCGTACGGGTGCCCGTGGTGCGGCGGTAACTGCTGTCCATACTCCTGCGGCCCGTACTGGGTCATGCAGTGCTCCCGTGGTGTGGGTGGTGTGCGCGTAGGACGCGCCATATGAGGCCCCGGCTTGAACCGTGACACGCCTTCCCTTGATCAATCCAGCATTCACGCGACTTTGGGTCCAGGGCGGGGGTGATCTGCCATGACCGACCGCACGGTCACCACTCGCCTCAAGCTCGACACCCTCGGTTTCACGGCCGGCGGCAACAGCGCCAAGAGCACCCTGCGCGACCTGGACCGTAAGTTCTCCGAGAGCGCCGGCTTCGCGAAGGGGTTCCGCAAGCAGCTCGAAGACGCTGCCAAGCGGCTGCCGCCCATCGACATCGACGTCAACAGCTCCGCAGCCGAAGTGAAGCTTGCGGAGCTACGGTCCCGCCTGGAGAGCCTGTCCAGCAAGACCGTGGGCGTCGACATCGACTCCGCCGAGGCGTATGCCGAGCTGCAGGCGCTACAGCGCGAGCTCGCATCCATCGACGACAACGACGTGGCGTTCGAGGTTCGTGCCAGCGTCACGCAGGCGCTCGCGGACCTGGCGGTGATCGACCGCGAGATCAGCCGGGTTGATGGCCGCGACGCGCGGGTCAACGTGGACGCGGACGTGTCTGGCGCCCTGTCGAGCATCGCCCTGGTGGGCGCGGCCCTGGCCGCACTGCCTGCGGTGACGACCATCGCGGTTGGTGTGATGGCGCTGGGCGGCGCGTTCGCCGCGGCTGGAATCGGCGCAGCCGCTTTCGGCGCGGCGACGGTCCCTGTGCTGGGCCGCATCAACCAGGCGCTCACCGCGCAGGAGGCTGCAGCCAAGGGCGCGGGCGCAGCGACCGGCGGCGCTGGCCAGAGCGCGGCTCAGGCGGCTCAGCAGGCGATGCAACTGGAGCAGGCCGAGAAGCGACTCAAGGACGCCCAGCAGGAGCGGAAGCAGGCGCAAGAGGACCTGACGCGCGCTGTTGAAGACGGCCGCAGGGCCTTGGAGGACATGAACTTCTCGTTGGAGCGGTCGGTTCTCAGCCAAAAGGACGCGGCACTGGCCGTGCGCGAGGCCGAGGCCCGGCTGGCGGAACTTCAGTCCAAGGGCGATGCCTCCGAGCTTGAGATTGAGCGAGCGATGCTCAACGTCGACATGGCCCACCAGAGGGCGCGCGAGCAGGAGGTTAAGACTCAGCGCGCCAAGAAGGACACCGCAGCTGCCAACCGCGAGGGCGTCAAGGGGACGCAGGAGTATCAGCGCGGCCTCGACAACCTGCGGCAGGCCGAGGCGAAGGTGCAGCAGGCCAGCGACGCTCTGAAGGCAGCTCACCTGCAGCAGCAGGCCGCCATGTCGAGCGGCGGCGGCGGAGCGGCCAAGTTGAAGGACGCCTTCGGCGAACTGAACGCGCAGGAGAAGGAGCTCGCCAAGAACATCAGGAGCTTCAAGGACGAGTACGTCGCCTGGCAGCGCAGCCTTGAGCCGGACACGTTTGCCGTGATCAACCAGGGTCTCGACCTGATGCGGCTTGGGCTGAAGGAAGCCTCGCCTCTGGCAAGAACCGCCAGCAGCTCCTTCCTGACGCTGGGCAAGGACGCCGAGACGGCGTTGACCGGCCCGTTCTGGCAGACCTTTCTCTACAACGTCAACACGGCCATGCCTGGTGCGATCATCGGGCTCGGCCACTCCTTCGGCAACGTCGTCACCGGCATTGCCGGCGTGATCAATGCCTTCTTGCCATTCACATCGAACGTGATCAACCCGATCGAGAACGCGTCCAAGGCGTTCGCCGACTGGGGCACGACCTTGAAGGACAACCCGGCGTTCCACGAGTTCATCGCCGACGTGAAGGCGAACGCTCCCCAGGTCTGGCAGTTGGTCAAGGACATCGCGTCTGCTCTCGGCAACGTGGCCAAGGCGGTCGGTCCGCTTGCCCCTACCGCGTTTTCCGGGCTCGGCCTGCTCGCCGACCTGGTCAAGGGCATGGACCCTGGCCACATCCAGGCTATAGCCCTGGCCATCGGGGCGATCAAGCTGGCCACACTCGGCATGGGCGCCATCAAGAGCTGGGAGAACCTCGCGGGCGGCATCGACGTGGCGGGCGCGGCGGCCGGAAAGACGTCCGGCAAGGTGGCCGCGCTCGGCAAGGCGGCGATCGGCGTGTCTGCCGCGGTGATCGGGCTTGAGGCGACCGGCAGCGTGATGGCACAACTGGGCGGCCAGTCGGCGGGCATTGACAAGCTCACGCTGGCACTGACCGAGCTGGGTCAGACGGGCAAGTGGTCCGGTGACCTGCAAACCCAGTGGTTGCACGCCCTCGATGGCGCCGGCGACGCGGCTTGGCGGTTCGGCGAAGGGCTCCGTGAGCTGCAGGATCCGTCGTTCGGCGAGATGTATTGGTTGCACCCGCTGTCGGAGGTCGCGGCGCTGCTTCCGGGCATCGACTCGACCGTTGATCAGCTGGAGCAGAAGTTCGCCGATCTCGACACCACGTTGGCCGGGATGGTGTCCTCGGGCAACGGTGAGGGAGCCCGCAAGTCTTTCGACGCGTTGGCCAAGCAGGCCAGCGAAGCGGGTATCCCGATCGACAAGCTCCGCGAGCTGCTGCCTACCTACAGTCAAGCGGTCAGGGTCGCAGGGAACGCCTCAGCGGAGGCCGCGGCCGGGGTGGACAAGGGCAAGCTCGCGGTGGATGGCTTCAACAAGTCGCTCGACGTCTTCACCAGTCGGACAGACGCTCTCCAGGCGATGCAGGCGATGAAGACCGCCTATAACGAGGCCGAGAAGGCGATCGAGGCCGCCAACGGCAAGCTACAGGTCAACGCGCAGATGACCGACAAGCAGCGCGACGCGGTCATCCAGGCGCGCGAGAAGTTCGCCGCCTACGTGGACAGCGTCAAGACGGCGGCCGATGGCGCGTTCGCCCTGACTGGCCGCACCACCGAGTCCACGCGGGCCGTGCTGGAGCAGCTGCCGCACCTCGCGTCCCTGGCGGGCAAGAACTCCGAGGCTAAGGAGCAGGTGCTGCTGCTGGCCAAGGCGTACGGCATCTCCCGCGATGACGCCATCAAGGCCATGTCCAGCGCCGAGGGGCTCAAGAAGGTCCTGGCTGAGCTGAAGTCGAAGGAAATTCGCATCGGCCTGACGATGGACGTGTCCAAGGCTGAGGAAGAGTTCGGCTCGTTCATCAAGAGGTACAGCAACAAGTCGCTGGCGATCGCGCTGGCCACCAAGGTGAAGGCGGCGGGCGGCATCCAGACCCGGTCCGGCGTGGACCTGATGGCGGCGGGCGGACTGAAAGGCTCCTCGTCGACGTCACCTCCGCCGCCGGCGATCCGTAGCCAGCCCACGTACGTGCCGGGCGACCGGGTGGGCACCGTGTATGCCGAGGCTGGCCGGGAAGCCTACATCCCGTACGACACCTCCTACCGGCAGCGGGCGATCAAGATTCTGGGTCAGGTCGCGAGCGACTTCGGCCTGGAGTTGTACTCGGCAGACGCCGAGAAGAAGACGACCACGCTGGTCGCCGGGCTACAGGCGACGAACGCGAGCATCACGACCAGCTTGGACGGCGCGACGCGCGAGCTGGACGCCACGCTCGGCAGCTCGGGCACGCTGACGCAGTCCGTGGCCAGCGTGGGCACTCTCGGATCGCAGGTGGCCCAGTCCTGGGTGACCGGATCGAAGACCATCGGCGAGTCGGTCACAGCGGGCTCGAAGACCGTCAGCGGGTCAGTGACGGGCATGGCCGATGCTGTCACGGTCGGCTCCGACAAGATCGTGAAGGCCACTGATCTTGTGAAAGAGGCAGCCCTGCGGGTCGCCGACGCGCTCAGCAAAGCCTCGTCCGGCTCCGGTAAAGGCTCACAGGGTTCAACCAATGTGCCCGCGCCAGGCGGCTCTAAGGGCTCGGGCAAGGGGTCGCAAGGCTCGGTGATCCCGCCCGCGCCTGGCAGGTCGTCGTCGCTGAACTCCAGCAACTCGGTTGCCGGGGATTTTGGCGCGAGCGGCTACATGTCTGGCGGCGCGTCACTGTCGACCAACTACAGCAAGGTGTCGGCACCTCAGCAGGTGCCGTTCGTTCCCCCGCCCCGTATCGCGTCGCCGACCGGCGGCGGCGGGACGGGCGTGAACGGGAGCCCCGGGCCCAATGGAGGCGGCGGTCCTGCGGTTGTCATGTACGGCACGGTGATCAGGGAAAGCATGGACGCCGACGCGGTCACCGCGAAGATCGGCATGGTTGTGGACAGTCGCGGCTGAGCCCGCCCTTTCATTCACGTCAACCCAGATAGACAGGAGGCGGGCTCTGCCATGCCGCATGATCCCGAAGTTCACGGCACGTTCGGCGCCTACATGCGCGGTGGCGCTCCGCTCGGCCAGGGCCGGACAACGGACGTGATCACCGTCGAGCCGACGTGGGCCACCCGCGACCAGGTGACGGAGTGGCGCAGCGAAGACGGCAGCCGGTTCAAGCGGGTCACCGACCAGGCGGGCCACGAGACGACGCAGGAGACCACCCTGGACGGCCGCGAGAAGCAGCACGTCCGCATCAACCTCAGATAGATAGGAGGTCCCTGTGGCGATCACGCAGGACGCCTGGTTTGTCGATTCGTACGTCAAGACCATGCGGCAGACGATCACCATCGACCTGGGCGGCACCACGCCGGGCCTGTTCAAGGGTGCCTTGTTCACGGGCACGGTGGTCCCCGACTTCAGCCAGACCAACCCGGCCTGGAATAGCGCGCCGTGGAATGCGGGCGAATCGTCCGGGCCCGGCTACACCTCCGGCGGCCAGAATCTGACCGTGACATCGTTCGCCGGCCTTTCGACCACGAACAAGGTCGGGTGGCGATTCAACACTGTCACCTGGACGAGTACGACGCTGTCGGCTGAAGGGCTGCTCATCTATGCGCCGTCGCTGACGAACAAGGCGTTCCTGTTCCGCTGGTTCGAGGGCGTGAAGACCACCGCGGACGGCGATTTCGAGATCGCCTTCCACACCGACGGCGCGTGGCGGACCGTGCTGCGTAACACCGCCTGACCTGCATCGACTCGTTCCCCGCCATCGTGCGGGGTTTCCGCATGAGAGGAGCCAGGTCATGGCTCGATACACCACGCATGTGCAGGGCGTCTCCTCCGGCACGTCGCTGCTGACGGTGCTGCAGTTGACGGCCGGGGCGCAGCGGCTCGGCCTGTACGGCATCGCCGTGTCGTTCAAGGGCGCCAGCTCAACGGCCGTTCCGCCGCTGGTGCGGATCGCCCGCACCACGACGTCCGGCACCAGCAGCGCCACCCCCACCATCGTGTCGGTGGACGGGTCTGGGGTGACCAGCACCGCCACCAGCGCGGCCACGTTCACGGTGGAGCCGACCCTGAGCGACATCCTGTGGGCGCGGGAGATCCACCCGCAGACAGGCTGGGCGGAGTGGATCCCGCTCGGCGACGAGTTCGTCATCGCCGCCTCGACGCGGGTGGCGGTGTCGGTGCTGGCCGCCGCGACGGTACCGATCACCACGCAGCTGTACTGGCGTGAAGGCCACTAACGCCCGTGGCGACCAAACGCAACAGCTTCGACGGCGGCACCAACACCACGGTCATCACGGAGGGCAACAGCGGCGGCGGCAGCGGCGACGCCCTGGAGTACGTTTCCGGCAGTCCCACCTACTCCACCACGCAAGCGCACTCCGGCACCCTGGCGGCTGCTTTTCCGGCCAGTGCGAACACCTCGATCGGGTTCGAGCTGTCGGCGAGTGTGTTCTGGGTACGGTTCTACGCCTACCTGGCCCAACACGTGGCCCACGACCTGCTGTCACTGTGGGCCGCAGTCAACGCGGGCGGCTCATTTCTGGGCGGAATCGCCACGAAGGTCAACGGGAACCTGTCCCTATTCTCTGGCGGCTCCTCCGTTGACGTGTCCGGCGCGGCCATCACGCTCAACCAGTGGATCCGCATCGAAGCGATGTGGTCGACGACCGGCGGCGCGTCGATCGAGTTGTACAACAGCCCCGACTCGACCACGCCGACCACGACCGCCTCCATCGCCAGCAACCTCGCCAGCGCGGTCGCCACGCAGGAGCTCAAACGGGCCACGGTCGTGACGACGATCAGCTACTTCGACGATTACGCGGTTTCGTCCGATGGTCCGCTCGGGCCGGCAGTGGATCCGGTGCCGCGCTCGGCGTGGATCGCACGGACGGCTGTACACCGCGCCTCACGCTGGTAGAGGGGAGAACCGGTGGCCCGCTACGGCCGCGCCTACCCCGCCCCGCAACGCCGGGTAGGCCCCAACTATCGGGGCGTACAACAGCAATTCGAGCTCCCCGTATTCGAGTCGGTGTCGGAGTGGCCGCCGGTCACGGTGACCACCCCGAACGTCAACATCACCCTGGGCGCGTTCGAAAGCGTCTCGGAGTGGCCCGCGCTCACCCTGCGATACGAGCAGCGCTTCACCCTCCCCCCGTTCGAAAGCGTCTCGGAGTGGCCCACGCTCACGGTGTCCATCCCGGTCAAGCCCGGCGACTCACTCACCGGCGCGCACGGCCAAGTCGAGTGGAACGGCGTCTTGTGGGGCCCGACAACGGACGTCAATGTGCTGCTGCCGGTGGACGGCTGGCTGGGCACCCCGTCCGTGGACAACCGGAACGTGTCCAGGCCGAACCGGGGCGGCGCATGGGACGCCCGCAAACTGCCTCAGCAGCGCATCGTGTCGATCAGGCTGCAAGCCGACTCGGCGACCGACCCCACGCAGGTGCACGAGGTGCTCGACCAGGTCATCGCCGCGACCCGCATCTCCAGCGGAGATGAGCCGCTGCCGCTAGTCGTCAAAGGGTACGGGCCGCCCCGCCTGGCGTACGGGCAGGTGATCGACCGGCCGATCCTGATGGACGGCAAATACAACGCCGGGCTACCCGACATCGGGGTGCTGATCGCGTGCGGCGATCCCAACATTTACAGCCTGGAACGGCGCGGCGCGACCATCCCGGTCGGCACACCAACGGCGCTGTCGAACGCGGGCAACACCGAAACGAGCCCGATCATCCGCATGGAGGGCCCGGTCACCAACCCGGTGCTGGTCAACCAGACGCTGGACCGCACCCTACGGTTCTCGATCACAGTACCGTCCGGCCAGATTCTGGAGATCGACGTCAAAAACGGCACCGTCACCCTGGCCGGGGTCAACAAAATGTCCACCCTGACAGGCGCAGGCATCGTCCCGGTGCAGGACATGGTCCTCGATGCCGGGCCCAACACCATCGCGTACACGGCCACCTCGGGCGGCGACAACGGGGCCGACTTCCTGTGGCGTGACGCGTGGCTCTAACCCTGATGAGGCGGTGAGTTCGTGGCCGTCTCCATCCGCTCCGTCCGCTTCAACACCATCGGCCTGCCCGCCAGTTCCGCAGCCCGCGGCGACGCCCAGCCGGGAGACACACTCCTGGCGTTCCAGTCCGCCGACTCTGGCGGCCATGGCGTGCTCAACCTGCACTACTTCGACCTGACGTGGGAGCTGATCGCCGAACACACAGGCAGCCCGTGGGCCGGCGACCCGTCCGGTCTGACGGCAGGCACCAAAGTGTGGAAGCGGATCTGCGGCGACAGTGAGCCGCCCACCTATTTCACGTCGCAGGGCCCGTCGGCGGACGGCCTGGTCACCATCGTCGCCATCGCCGGCGCGCTCGAAGACAGCATCCAGGTCACCCCCACCACGGGCATGCTCTCGCCCAGCCTCATCCCGGCATTCCCGGCCGGGATGGAGCTGAGGTATGTGGCAGGCGTTCCCGGGCCGCCCGGAACGTCCGTGTCGTGGGGCACCCCGTCCGGCTTCACGCCGCAAGGCAGCAGCCAGGCCGCCACATGGACGACTGGCGCGCTGGCGACACGCCAGGTCGTCTCCACCGCCGCCACCGGGACAGCGATGTTCACGGCATCGGCATCACTGGCCGCGGCGGCGTTCACCGTGTTCATCGCCGCGGTCAGCTCGACACCGCCGCCGCCGGACCCGCCGGTCGTGCAGCCGTTCGCGCCCGGCGTGGGCAGCTCGCTCTACCGCTACGTGTTCACGAGGCTGCTGGACCGCACCTACCTGGGTGACCTCGACCTGGTCAACGTCAAATTCGACAAGCGGATCCTGCAGCCGGGATCTTTCAGCGCCACCATCCCGATCCCGGACCGGCGGACCGGCGACCTGGTCGCCCAGATCATCCCGCGCGACGAAACCGAACTCGGTATCGGGCCGGGCGTCATCACCTGCCAGATCTACCGCGAGGGCGTCTGCTGGGGCGAATATTGGATCACCTCCGCCCAGCCGTCCCGCAGCCGCAGAGACACCCCCACCATCCAACTGCAGGGCTCCACCCTGGACGCCTGGCTGTCCCGAGTCGAACTCCAGCAGGATCTCACCTACAGCGCCGTCGACCAGATCACCATCGCCCGCAACCTGCTGACGGAGCTGATGGCGCTGCCGAACGCCAACATCGGCCTCGCCTTGCAGGGCGGCACCTCCGGCGTGCTCCGAGACCGCAACTACCTGGAGGCCGAGAGCGGCTACTTCGGGCAGCGGCTAGTCGAGCTGGCGCAGGTCGACGACGGCTTCGAATGGATGATCAACCTTGAAGACGTGGACGGCGTCCTGACGCGCCGCTGGGTATGGGGCTACCCCACATTGGGCGTGCTGGATCCGCCGCCGCACCTGTTCGCCGACGGCCGCTCCGGCGGCGACATCCTGGCGTGGAGCGAAGTAATCGACGCCCTCCGCGGCGCCACCAGGTGGCGGGCCCGCGGCTCATCAGCCAGCAGCGACGCATCCACCTCCGCCTCCCTCATCTCCACCCCGCACGAGGCGACCGCCCACCTGGCGGCAGGCTGGCCGCGCATCGACCGCACCCTCTCCTACTCGTCGGTGACCGAGACGGGAACCTTGGAGGATTACGCCGCCTTCTGGGCCTCGCGCGCAGCCGGGGCTCTGAGAGTCGACCAGGCGACGGTCGCCTTCGGCAAGACGCCGTCGCTCACACCCAACAACCTCGGCGACACCGGCCGCTTCTACTTCGACAACGAATGGCATCGGCCGGTGTGGAAGACGCGCCGCATCATCGGCATCGGCGTCTCCCCAGCGGAACGCGACAGCGACGAAGAAGCCCAACTCGTGCTTGAAGGACAGGAGGCGCCCGGTGCCTGACATGAACGTCTACGCAACCGACCTGCCCGCCCGAATCCGCAACCTGGAACGCGAAGTTGCCGACCTGCGCGCCCAGGCCCGGCCGGCGCTCACCGAGGCGTCACAGGGGTGGCGGTTGAAGAGCATGACGCCCCCGGCCGTCGGAGCCGGCGAGGCGCACATCGGGGCGGACGCCTCCGGGTTTTTCGCCACAGACATCAACGGCACCAAACGGATGATGTACAAGGCGTCCAACGTGGACCCTGTCTCGGGCGCGGCCGGAGACACCTACGGCGCAGCGACCGGCACGCTCATCAATCTGCTGATCACGCGATTCAACGAACTGATCGCCAACCTGATCGGCGCGCAGCACATGGACCCCTGACCGGATCCGCACCCCTGATCGTGGCCGCCCGCGGGGCTTGCGCTGCCCAAAGGGAGCGCGGGCGGCCACCCCTACCCTCTCGACCGACCGGGGAGGTTGCCGCGTGCGACATCTTGAGACGCTCCGCTTCCGTGTCGGCCGCCGTGGCGCAGCGCTCCTCTTCTTCGCGCTGCTCGACGTCATCTACGCTGCGTCGCTGCTGAGCGCGCCCACGAGCGGCCCCTACCGCTTCCTCGCCGCCATCCTGCCGCTCGCCGCATGGGCGAGCCTGTGGGCCGCCGTAGGCATCCTGTGCGCCGTGCAGGCGTTCCTGCCGTCCGACAGGGCGGCGTTCGCCGCGGCGATGCTCATCAAGGTGGTTTGGGGGATGGTGCAACTGGCTGGCTGGCTCATCGGCGACCTGGACCGCGGCTACGTCAGCGCCGCCGTGTGGCTCGCCCTGGCAGCCTTCGTCCACGTCATCTCCGGCTGGCCAGAACCCGCACGCCGGGGACGGTGACGTGGACGCGGGAGTCATCATCGCCGTCATCTCCGGGCTGGTCGGGCTCGCGTCGGCTGCCTACACGGCCCGGTCAGCCTCGCGCACGTCGGTGGCGAAAACAGAGGCAGACGAACGGGTGGCCCTTCGACAGATCGAGGCCGGCGCCTACGAGCGGGCCCGCCAGGTGTACGAGGGCACGCTTGGCCGAATGCAGTCGGAGATCGACCGTCAGGCCGCCCAGATCAACACGCTGCAACGCCAGGTGTCGCGACTGTCCCGGCAGGTGCGGGACGCCGGACTGGTGCCGGCGACGAGCAGCGAAGACGACACGTAAGGAAGTGATCATGCCGTACCTGACACAGCTTGCCACGGTAGCCAGGAGAACCGGATATCCGGTGGTCGAGGTGGCCGGGTGGCGGACGCGCGGCCACGGACCGCAGCCGGCTGTGCGTGGCATCGTCGCCCACCACACCGCGGGCCGGAACGACATGCACGTGGTGCGCGACGGCAGACCGGGCCTCGACGGTCCCTTGTCGCAGTTTTGGCTCAAGCATGACGGCACCATCTACGTGGTGGCCGCCGGCCGGTGCTGGCACAACTACCCGTCCACGTCGCCGAACCACGACAACTCGAACGCGATCGGCATCGAGGCCGAAAACAACGGCAGCGAACCCTGGCCCACCATCCAGCTCGACGCATACCGGAAACTGTGCGCCGAACTGTGCAAGGCGTTCGGGCTCTCGGCGAGCCGTGTGAAGGGCCACAAGGAGGTTCAGCCGGGCAAGCCCGACCCCCATCACGTCGACATGGGCCGCTTCCGGGCCGACGTCGCCCAGCTGCTCGCCGACCACGACGGGCCGTCCCCGTGGCCGGGCCGCCTCCTCAAGTACGTGTCCGGTGAGCCGCTGATGATGGGCCAGGACGTACGCACCTGGCAGGCCGCCCTCACCACGAACGGCTTCAAGACCACGGTGGACGGCGCTTTCGACGAGAAGACCCGTACAGCCACGCGCAAACTGCAGCGCCGCGAAGACCTCGCCGATGACGGCGTCGTCGGCCCGCTCACGTGGGCCGCCGCCTGGCCCACCTCGTGAAACTCCGTCCTCGACGCTACCTCCGCATCGCAGGCAAGTACTGGCGGATGAACCCTGGGCGGCCCTGGTGGCTCCTGCATGTGTGGGACGAGATCAGGGCCGACATGCGCGCCCCCCGCTGACCTTCAGCGCTCCGCCTGGCAGTAGTACCTGCCCCAAAGGGCTCTCAAAGTCGTCCCAGGTGCCAACGGCCTGGGCTTTTTCATGTCCCGAGCATTCATGTCCCCGAGCACAGGAGTCTCCGTGCTGAAGAAGATCGCACCCTTCGCCGCCCTCGCCCTGGTCCTCGCCGGAGGAACCGGACTGGCCGCGGCCTCCACCGCCGCGAAGGAGCCCGCCAAGAGCTACGGCGTCTGCATCACGAAGTCCGGCGCCGTCCGGGTGCTGGAGGCGAAGAACCTCGCCAAGTCGCGGTACGGCAAGTGCCGCACGGGCGAGCGGCGGGTGCTGCTGCCCGGCGTCGACGGCGTCCCGGCCCCCTTCAAGATGCCGGCCAAGATGCAGTTCACGTTCGAGGGCGTCACCGCGGTCTGCACGCGCGGCAGCGACGCCGCGTCGGGTGTGCCGGCGTACGCGTGTGTGAAGCCGACGCCGAGTCCGTCGCCCACTCCGACGTCGTGATCAAGGTGTTGGGGAGCCGCTGATTTTATCAGCGGCTTTGCAACAGCTGGAGCTGACGAACGCCCCGAAAATATACCGGCTCGCATACCGCTTCCTCTAACCAGTGCAAACACCGCTGGTCTTATAGTTTTCCGACCTCATTGGAGGGGCCATGCAGGTACGTATCTTCGGCCGCGAACCGGCCGTCTGGGTCTACGCCATCAACAGCCTGGTGGCCGTCCTGGTCGCCTACGGCCTGCCCCTCACACAGGTGCAGGTGGCGACCATCTCGACCGTGGCCACCGCGGTCCTGGCCACTGTGGTGGCGATCCTGACCCGGCCGTTCATCGTGTCCGCGCTGACGGGCGCGGTCGGCACCGTACTGACCGCGATCGCCGGGTTCGGGCTCGACCTGTCGCAGGCGCAGATCGGCGCGACTGTGACCGCGCTCAACATCGTGCTCGCCCTGGTGCTGCGCATGAACGTGTCGCCATCTTCGG
This sequence comes from Nonomuraea sp. NPDC052129, assembly GCF_040680095.1. Lineage (NCBI taxonomy): Bacteria > Bacillati > Actinomycetota > Actinomycetes > Streptosporangiales > Streptosporangiaceae > Nonomuraea > Nonomuraea sp. NPDC052129. The sequence goes on from NZ_JBFAVX010000049.1 coordinate 42,763, forward strand.
CGACGTCGGCCTATCCGCCGGGCGTGCATTCGACGCCCAGGTTCTGACCGGCAGTATGAAGACGCCCCCGCCCCCTCCCTTCCGGGAGGCGGCGGGGGCGTCTTCTTTGTTTCCTCGAGGAATCTTGACGTGCAACGCCATGGAATGAAATATCGATGAGCACGCGCGCGATAGCGCGCAATCGCTCGTCGAGAGGATCGCCATGCGACTGACGTACCTCGGCAAGACCGACACCAGCAACGAAGGCAACTGCCCGGCTCTGTACCAGACCGACCGCGGCACCGCTGTCGTGCAGGGGAAGCGTATTACCGATCCCGAGGCCCTCGGCGACCTCCGCGACCTCGCCCCCGACGAGATCGCTGTCGAGGTGCCCTGGGATGTCATCGAGCTCGGACGGCGCGCGCAGTGACTCTGCAGATATCAGGTGAGGAGTTCCTTGACCTGTTCCGCCAGGCCAAGTCGGATGTCTTCCGACTGGAACTCCGCGACCGATACAACGTGCCCGCCGAGCGAGACCGCTGGGAGGCGTTCCAAGCTCGTGACTGGCCGCGGCTGGACGAGCTGAACAAGGCCCAGCGCGCCACCTGGATGCAACTCATCAGGGACGTCACCTCGGCAGACAAGCGCGTGGAACGGGTGAGAGTGGTCTCCGAACCGCCGACCCAGTACATCCAGTTCGAGCTCCGTCTCAATGCGGGCAACGACGAAGCGGGCGAAGTCATCCGCTACCTCCCGCGCGACCAGATCGAAGGGCTGTCTCTCCCGGCGGAGGACTACTGGTTGTTCGACTCCGCCACCGCCGTGCTGCTCCGTTTCGGCGACGACGACGATCTGCTAGGCATGGAGTTCGTCGACGCGCCCGCGGCGATCGAGAGCTTCTGCGCCGGCCGGGATGCAGCCTGGCGTCTCGCAATCCCGTACAAGGAATACGCACCGAAGTGGGCTGATCTTGGCGAACCCTCGCCAGGCGCGTGAAGCACTTGGAGCGCGGCTGCGCGAGCTGCGCAAGGACGCCGGCCTCAACGGCAAGCAGCTGGCGCAGGCGCTCCACTGGCAAGCCACCAAGGTGTCGAGGATCGAGCTCGGCAAACAGACGCCCAGCGAGGACGACATTCGCGCCTGGCTCGGCGCCTGCGGTGCGGCCGACCAGCAGTCGTCGCTGATCGCTCAGCTCCGTGGCCTCGAGCTGGCCTACGCGGCGTGGCAGCGGCAGTTGCGCACCGGGACGCGTGACCGGCAGCGCCAGATCGCCACTCTCGAAGCGGAAGCCGATTTGATCCGCGGATTCGAGCCCGCTACGGTCCCCGGCTTGTTCCAGACCAGGGAGTACGCGCGGCACATCATGGCCCAGTCGATCGCGATCCACGACATCGTTGACGACCTGGAGGATGGCCTGCAAGCCCGCATGGAGCGTCAGGAGATCCTCTACAAGCCCGGCCACCGCTTCCACTTCATCCTCACCGAGGCGGCCATCCGCAACCTGTTGTGCCCCCCTGACGTCCTGATGGGGCAGATCGAGCGGCTGATTGCGTCGGCCACCCTGCCCAATGTTGCTCTCGGCGTGATCCCCTTCACAGCCCGTCTCCCCAAGTCGCCCGTGCATGGATTCTGGGCCTATGGCACGCGTCTGGTGATCGTCGAGACATTCGCGGCGGAGCTCTCGCTTACGCAACCGGAGGAGATCGCGGTCTACGCCAAGATCTTCGGATTGATGAAGGATGTCGCACTGTACGGAAAGGCCGCACGCGCGCTGATGACCAGCGTGTTGGACGACCTTGCCGCTACGCACTTCCCCGAGGGGGATCCTTCGGAGCTATCGTGAGCCATTCCGCCCTACGTCAGCGCAATGGCGCGCAATCGTCTTGAGATCCTGCTAGAGCGGCTCGTACCGTCCTGGGCATGGACAGTCACAGGTCCGTTCCCCCCATGCGACCGCCCGCCAGATCGGGCGTTGACGCCACGAGCAGGTCTGCCGACGGCGATGTGACGCGGCGTCGGCAGACCGACCATCTGGCCCTGGCCCTGCCTCCCCGACGCGTCGACGTCAGCCCCACGAGCTCGGGCTCTGCCGAGATCGCCGAGTTCCACGACGTCCGCCGGCGCGACGACGGGATCTGGATCGCCGTCCACGACAGCGGCCAAGTGATCACCGCCCCGAGTCTCAGGCGCCTGCAGTACATCGAGGCCCTGAAGGTGCGCATCCTTCACTCGTTGCACACGTCCGGGGCGGCGCTCTGATGGCGATCGAGCTTAAGAACTCCCCGGCCTGCCGCGTCGCCCCTGTCACGGTGCGCCGGGTGGGTGGCCCCGCGACTCGTTGGCCCGCAGCCCAGATGGCGGCGGCCGGAGGGACGGCGCGGGGCCACCATCAAGACTTCCGGCACGCCGCCTGGTCCCCATGGCTCGTTGCCGGATGTGTCCCTGCCCGTTCCGGACCGGCAGGGACTGGCCGGGGCCCGTATCCACCGCACGGGACCCCGGCCCTCGACCACCTGAAGCGCGGCGACTTACTCGGAAATGGTCACCTCCAGGAGGAGAACCGTGAACACGAAAGAGCCAAAGGATCCACCGCCGAATCCGTGCAAGGACGGCTGTGTGGGCCCGTTCGATATCAATCCGAGGGCAGGGACCAAGACGTGCGGGGCATGCGCCATGACGATGACGTGGATATAGGAGAGCGGCCCTCCACCAAGCCCAAGCCGGTACCCCTGCCATGGGTCACGTCCCCGCGGAAGTTGCCGTTCCGGACGGGGGAGCCGACGTGACTCCCGAGGAGGTCGCCGCCTTCTACGACGACCCGGCCAACGCCGCCATGATGTGCAATTCGCTGATGCGCGCGCGGCCCGGCTGGGAGGTGTGGCGCTATAACCGCATCTGGCAGGCTCGTCGGACTGACTGGCCGCGTATGTATCCGCCGCTCGCCATCGCGACCGCCGGAATGCTCAACCTGGTCATGTGGTCCATAGACGAGGGCGATGCGGCATGACCCCCGACCCCCCGCGCGCCTACACCCTGCACGAGGGTAAGGACGGCCTCATTTACGTCTACAACGCCGGCGAGCAGGAGTCCAGGTTCGGCATCAGGCCTGCGAATGCGACTATACGGGCGGGCCTCGAAGCGCTAGTGACCAGCCTGAACGACCCGCGCGCGCCCATCGACCGGCGTCTAAACCTCCTTGCCTTCGAGATCATGCTGAAGATCTGGTGATCCTGCATGTCTGACCATGAGTGGACGCCTTACATCCCATCCGGGAACCGCACACGGGTGGTCGAGACATCATGCTGCGGCCTGTACCAGCTCGTTCAGGAGGGCGGCGCTCACGTCGTCACGCGCCGCGGGCGACACCCCTCCTACGAGGAGACGGCCAGAGGTCCGGCCAACCTCGCGACGGACACCTTCCGTTCGCTTGTGGCCCTACATCTCACCGGGACGCAGAAGCACTGGCCATAGCAAGCTCCCCGGTTCGACCGTCGCCCGTCAAGCGACGGTCGAACCGGGGTTACGGGGTCTCCGTCCGGATCTGGAGGGACGGTGACGGAGACCCCCTCTTCCCCTTGAGGAGTTTCGATGAATGCCCCACTTCTGGCCGTCATCCTCGCGGTGAATGGCCTGATCGCTGCAGCCGTCATGTGCGCCGAGTACATCCCTGACGGGGTGCGCTGGCTGTGGCGGCGTATCACCGCCCGGACGGGCGACTCCCAGTAGCGATCACGCGGCTGCGCGTGGGATGCGCGCGATTCCGCTTTTCGATCTTGGTTGCGGGTGTCGCCGACTGTCGCCAGGGGTGTCGGAGCGGCTGTCGCGGACCGTCGCGACACCTGTCGCGAGGCTTCGATCTGTAACCCTCCTCGCCCGACACCCCGGCCCCTGTCGCGACACTCACACCCGGACAGGCTCACCCAGCAGGACATCCGCGCGGATGATCCGGTAGCACCGCCGTTCGTCGTCGCGTTCGATCACGCCGTCGTCGACGAGCAGCGTGAGTTGGTCGTTGAGCCATCCGCGCGATGTGTAGCCCGTCCGCTCCTTCACCGCCTTCAAATCCTTGACTGCGAACTCCTCCCGCTCCTCCTTCGCCCACGCGGCCAGCTGGGCGAGCAGCACGCCGCGCGCCTCCTCCGGCGGCAGCCTCGGCCCCTCCCGCTTCGGGAACTTCGCGTTGTCGGCCGCCTCGATCTTGTCGTCGATCCCCGCCTCGATGTCCGGCGACGGATCCTCCGTCGTCACCCGATCCCCCACCGGCTTCTCCCCCTCGTCCTCCTGGCCGTCGTCGTCGAGTCCGGCCGCCGCATCCGCGCCGTAGTTGGCCGCGATGATCGCGGTGAACTCGTCGACCTCCTTCGCGACGGCCGGCCAGTTGTCGGCGTGCGCGCGCATGCGGGCGCTGGCCTCCTGGTCGTCGACGCCCCAATCCCAGGTCCGCATCGCCATCGCAATCCGAGCCTCCTCGATGGAGGGCGCATCCAGGTAAGCCATGCCGGGCTGCTTCTGCGCCCACATCTCCGGACGGGCGCCCGCTTCACGCTGGGCTGGCGACAGGCCGAACTTGGCGTCGCTCGCGGACTCGACACCGAGGCACATCTTGGCGAGCTGGCCGCGCGCGATCGTCGGCATCTGCGTGTAGTCCGACCGCTGCAAGGACAGCACCACGGTTCCGCCTGCCGACCGGATCGCCTTCAGCATCGACAGGAACTCTTCCTGCTCCTTCTCCGGCAAGGCGTCGAAGATGTCGGGGAACTCCTCCAGCCACACGATCCAGTAGGACAGGCCGCAGCCGGGCATCCACTTCTGGTAGCCGTGCGCAGACAGCCATGCCGTCCGCTTGGGTAGTTCGGCCTGGATGTCCCGCAGCATCGCGCGCGCCTTCTCGGCGGTGTACACGACGCGGTGCAGGCCCTTCTCCAACGGTCCGAGCGTCTGATCTGCCTTGGTGATGTCGGCGGCGAAGATCGCGACGTCGAACCGGGTCATGATCTCGGCCAGGATGTTCCAGCAGGCGCCGATGCTCTTGCCTGACCCGGACATGCCCATGATCATCAGATGGAAGCCGAACAGCAGCAGCTCGACGATGTCGAGGTCCTGCCACAACCCCAACCGGATGGGCTCACCGATCGACCCGCCGGGCCGGGATGGTCCCGGCCACGGGATCCGGTTCTTCAGCACGCGCGGATCCGAGATGGTGGCCTTCGCCTTCGAGGCGTCGTCAGGGTCGACCGACACGGTGATAGCGCCGGGCGGCAAGCCGGCGCCTGACTCGATGTACGGCACCTTCTTCTGCAGATCCTCGGCGACTCCCTTGCCGTGTTCGAGCTGAACGCTCGCCTCGGCCTTGTGTTCGGTCGTCTTCGTCGTCGTCGCGTCGGCGACGATCCCGGCCCGCTCCGCGCCCCGGCCGAACAGCGCCTTCAACGGGTCGCTTACCAGGTCGTTCCCGTCCACGCCCTTACGGCGGAGGGCGGCCCGGATGTTGAACGAGAAGATCAGGGTGAGGCCGCCGATCAACGCCAGCCGGGCCGGCCACAGCGCGCCAGGCGAGTTGATGGTCGCAGCGCACATCCACACGCCGACCAGCAGCGTGGTGGCGCTGGTGTGGACGCGCCCCCACATGCTGCGCGCGTGCGACTGCGCCCACGTGATCGCGGTCAGCACCAGCACGGCCGCCGCCATCAACACCATGGTCCAGGCGATCGTCTGCACGTCATCCGAGCCGAGAGCGACGTACAGGAACCAGCCGAGCCCGTACAGGAGGGGGGCGACGACCCACGGCGGCAGGTAGGCGACCGCCTTCGACACCTCCCGGGCGGCCACCTTCCCCATCGAGGACTCGTGCACCTCAACCTCGACGGCCTGCTTCGTTCGTGACACCGTCACCAGTCCCAGGTGCGCTTGCGCGTCTTCTCCGGCGCGACCAGCTCGCCGAACTGTTTGCGGTACTCCAAGTTCAACTTCACGGACTCGACGGCCACCCAGGACGCCATCTCCGCCATGCGTTCCAGGCGTTTGGCCACCTTGTTCGCGCGGTGCTTCACGTCCTGGCCGAACAGCAGCGGGTGGCCTTTGCCGAGCTCGCGGAGCACGCCGTACAGGTCGTCGGCCGCACCCTCGTACTCCTGGCTGAGGATGCGGTTGTGGTCGCGCGACTGGAGGGCGTACGCGGCCACCGACTCGGATCCGTCGAACTCGATCACGTCGAGCCCGGCCGGGCTCTTCCTGGTGGTTGCCATCTATGCCTCCCACGTCTCGCGTAGGGCGGCACGCACTCGGCGGCCGAGCACGGCCAGGCGTGGCACGCCGAGCACCGCGGTGACGTACGCGTCGAGCGCGCCGGCCAGCTGCACGATGACGTGGCCGACCGCGGCGAGTGTGACCACGATGCGGGCGATGATCAGGAACGCGATGGCCCGGACGGTCCGGGCCCGCGCACCCGGCTCGGTCGTGACCACGTACACGGTCCTCATCGGGTCACCTCGGCCAGCTCGCCGAGGCCTTCGAGGCCGTCCTTGTGCCAGCCGTTCACCGGGGCCTCATCGACCAACCCCGCCCGGGATGAGGCAGGTTCGCTGCCCTCTTCCTGGCGGCCGCTGTCGGGGCTGTCGGCGGCCTGCTCCTTGTTGACGTCGTCCCGCACTGTCTCGGCCTCGCGTTCGGTGATCCCCCACCGGGTCGCCAACGCCCGCCGGCCGACCCGCTTCTTGCCGGGCTGGAGGCTGTCTTCGTAGTCCCATGCGGCCGCCTCGTACCGGTCGCGCGGCAGGACCCGCTCGACGCGCACCACGTCGACAGGCACCTCGACCGGCCGGTACACGATCTTCTCGACCGGCTCCGGCTCGGTGTGGTCCTGGCCGGATCGGATCAGCCACATGAGCAGCTCGTACGCGCCGACGAACGCGATCGGGGCTAGGGCGCTGAGCAGGCGAGATCCCGTTCCGCCATCCCAGCCGTTTGCGACGTTGGCGATCAGCGTCACGACGCCGCCGCCGACGAGCGCGGCCTTGGCCAGAAGCGGCACAGGCACTCCGCGGCGGGAGCAGTGAACCATGACGAGCGACGCCATCACGATCACGCCGTCCGACATCGCCGGATACAGGATGGCCATGTCCCGGTGCTCTCCGAGAGCGATCGAGAGAGCGAAGAAGTGGTGGTACGAGACGTAGCCCGCAGCGGCGGCGACGCCCAGCACAACGAGGACGGCGACGCTGCGGATGAGGAAGTCTCCGACACCTCCCGTGCCGGTCTGGGTAGCCTGCTCGACCTGCGGTACAGCATCATCTTGGCGGCCATGGAATCGAACGGCCAGGAAGGCCCTCGTGCGGGCGAGCTTGCGCCGCTTCAGGCGCGGCGGTTCGGCCGTTGCCAAGGTCGGCTCGGTAGGGTTTGGGACCACAGTCGGATCTCCTGTCAGGCAGGGGTCGGATTGAGGTCCCCGGCCGGCGGTAGGGTCGCCTGGCCGGGGACCGGCTTATCAGGACGTGCGGTGCGTCACGTGCTCGCCCCCAGCGTCACGCCCGCCTGGTAGAGGGCCTGAGCGATGGCGGCCAGTTCGCGGACGTCGACGGCGGCGAGGATCTCGGCCCAGTCGGCGGCGGCCTGCGGGGTGACGTCGTGGTGGTGGCGGTAGCCGTTGGCGCTGTAGTCGAGCTGCACCCACGACTCGTCGAGCATGTCGCCCGGCCTCTCGGCCAGCGACAGGCCGACCTTCAGTCCGGCGAACTCGGCGATCACGCCCTTGTGGTTGGCGTCGAACGGGTCCTTGTGGGCGACCTGGCACCACCGGTGGCGGCATCTCATCGGGTCAGCTCCTCGTTCAACAGCACCGAGCCCTCGTCGAGCAGTTCGCCGAACTCGCGGATGCCGCGCCGGTCGAAGGTGCGGATGATGTAGCCGATCACGCCCGCCTGCTCGGCCGACAGGGTGATGGTGGTGTCCTGCCGGTCGAGGTCGGTGAGCTTCACGACGACGGCCTTGTCCTGGCCGTGGATGCGCACGTCGAGTTCGACGAGGCAGTGGGAGTGGTCGAGGTGCTCGACCAGGTCCAGGTTCGTGTGGTGGGGGCCGTCCGGCTGGAGGTGGGCGGCGGAGCACCAGTAGTAGACGGTGCACCGGTTGTTCGACGGCGGTATCTTCGCCATCAGATCTCTCCCTGTGTGAGCAGGTGATTGAGGTCTAGGCCCCCGCCCGGTGGTTGCACACCGGGCGGGGGCCGTTTCGCTATGAGGAGCCCTGATGGGCCTTGAAGCCCTGCCGGTCGTCAGCGATGTCGAACAGGACGGCCATCAACCGCTGCTGCTCGTCGGCGGTGAACGGGGCCCGCGTCTTCTCGTCGAGGGCGGCACGGGCGACGTCCATCGCGCTCATGTCGAGTTCGCTCGCGAGCTGCCAGGCGGCCAGCCAGCCCCAGCGGAACGCCTTCAGGGCGTCGTCCGCGAGGTTCTTCGACTTGTGGCCGAGTTCGGACAGCTCGGCGCGGAGATGGTCCATCTCGGCGTGCATCGCGTTCACCTGGGCGATGACGGCCGCGGCGAACTCGGGCCTGACGCTGGAGTCGTCGCCGGCCACGATGTCCTTGAGGGACCGCATCGCCGCTTCGGTCCTGGCGCGGGCGGTGGGCTGCCCGTGGCTGCTGCACTCGAACACGTCGCCGTGCCCGGGAACCTCACCCGCGACGCGCATCGGCTGGCCCTGAGCGCCGCAGGTGACGCAGGCGCGGCCCGCGAGCTGGTCGGCGGTCAACGGTTCGTCGTGGCTGCTGCACTCGAACACCTGGACGCCGTCGCGGACCTCGACCGGCCGCATCGGCTGGTCGTCGCGTCCGCAGGTGATGCAGGCCAGGCCGTCACGCTGCGCCTCGTTGAGCTTGCTGGGCCGTGCCGTCTCGGCGTCGACACGGTCCTGAGGGGTGGTGGCTGCGGCGTCGTTGCCGCCTTTAACATCGTGCATGGGCTGGGAGCCTTCTTCCCGGTCAAGGCCCTCGTCCGGCGTTGCAGTCGCCGGACGGGGGCCGTCTTCGTGCTGGTGTTGCTGATGTGGTGACAGTACCGAGATTCGGTGCAGGTGTAAATAGATACGGTGCACCCTGTTTCGGTGCGCACAGGTTTCGTTTACACTGGCCGCATGCCGGAGATCGTCGAGCGCCCTCGCCCTGTCGCCGTAAGCGACATCGCCGTTCTGCTCGGCGTGAGCATCAACACCGTGAACGCCTGGCGGAAGCGGGCCGCGGGTGCCAAGCAGGTCGAGCCCTTCCCGCCGGCCGTCGGCAAAGTGGCCGGCGCCGACTACTGGTGGGCCGACGAGATCCTGGCCTGGGCGAAGCGGACGGGCCGCATCAGAGAGCAGTGATGGGGGAGTCGTTGCCCGGCCGGATGTAGCAGCGCGTGTAGCAACGCAGATTGGTTCACTGAGGTATAGGGCGGTTTTCGAGAGTGCTCTACCAGGTGGGGTGGGTTGTCGTGAACCTCGGTGAACCTCTCGCCTGGAACTTGTAAACAGAAGGTCAGGGGTTCGATTCCCCTCGTCGGCTCTACAAGAGGAAGCCCCTGAACAGGCGATACGCCGTCAGGGGCTTTCTGTTTGTCAGGACAATGTCGAGATCTTGCTAACACCCTTGCTAACACGGTGGCTCCCGGGTGGCTCCCAATCAGCTGTTGACGGCTTTGGCGAAGACGTCGGCGGCCGTGGCTGCCTGCTCGTGGATGACGTGGGCGTACACGCGGAGGGTGATGGCCGGGTCGGCGTGGCCGAGGCGGGCTGCGACGACGTGGACGGGTACGCCCGCCAGGAGCAGCGTGGTGGCGTGGATGTGTCGGAGGTCGTGAAGGCGGGCGTGGGGGAGCTGACCTCTCGGGTTCTGCTTGTTGTGGGTCTCGATGAGCTTGGGCATCAGGGAACTGGGTGTATCAGGGAAGAGAGGGTCTCCCCAGCCGGTCGTGAACACGTAGGCGTTGCCGCCCTTCCATGACTCACCGAGCTTGAGACGGTCCTCGTCTTGGCGGGCGCGGTGGGCCTTGAGGACCTTGACCGTGCCGGGGTCGAGGGATACTACGCGGGAACGTCCGCTCTTGGTAGTGCCCTCCACCCGCTGGCGGTCGATCACCGCTGCTGTACCGGTGATGTGGATCTGCGGCTTGTCCAGGTCGACGTTCTTCCAGCGGAGGTTGAGTAGCTCGCCTCGGCGAGCGCCCGTGTAGGCGGCCAGATGGAAGAAGGCGAACAGGCGGTGGTCGCCAGCGGTGACGAGGAAGGCCCGGAGTTGCGCGGGGGTCCAGACCATGCCGGGTTCGGTGGCTTGTACCCGCGGGAGCTTGGCCCTTTCAGCGGGGTTGTTGGGGAGGAGTTCGTCCACGAGCACGGCATCAGAGAGCGCCTTCCGGAGCACCGTGTGGACGTGTTTGACGGTGTTGGCGGCGAGAGGGCTGCTCTTCCTACCGCCGCTTGTCAGCAGTTCACGGTAGAGCTTCGTGATCGCCGACGCGCGCAGCGCCTGAAGCCTGACGGTGCCGATGCGAGGGTTGATGTAGAGGCGGATCATGTCTCGGTAGCCCTTGAGGGTGTGCGGCTTGATCTCGACTGCGTGGCTCTCGATCCACTCGGCGAGGTACTCGGCCACCGTGGTCGTGTTCCGGTCGATGTACTCGCCGCGACGGGCCTTGACGCGGGCCTCGTCGCGGGCTTCTTTGGCGTCGTCCTCTGTGGCGAAGCCGCCCACCCATTTGGGCTTGCTCTCGCCGGTCTCGGGGTCCTTCACGCGGATCACGTAGGACCACGTGGTTCCGCGCTTCATCACACCGTCGCGGAGCTTGGGCGGCTTCTTCTTGCGGGGTTGCTCGTTCGGAGGCGCTGCGAGGGTCTTGGTCATGCGGCGTCCTCCTTGGTGGCGAGGTGGGTGATGTAGTTGGTGAGGGCTGCGACAGGGATGCGGCGAGAGCCGTCGATGCGGAGCGACGCGACTGCGCCGGAGGCCATGAGCTGGTAGAGCTTGCTGCGTGAGATGGCCAGGGCTTCCGCGGCTTCGGGCACGGTGAGGAGGAGCCTGGTCATGGGCGGCTCTCTACGGGGTGATCCGTTGAAGGCAGCGGAGTTCCTGTGAGAGCGGCGGCGAGTAGTTGATCTCCTGCTGAGTGGCCTTTGCCTGCGTACTCCCATTCACTGATGACGAGGACGGTGTCGTCGTCGAAGAGGGGTAGGCGGCCAGTGGTGATGTCGTGGTCGCGGGCGTGGTTTTCGCGGGCGGCGCGGAGGGCGCCGAGGGTGGTGGAGTAGCGGCGGGAGCGGGTGGAGAAGTGGCCGCGGAAGCCCAGCATGTGGGCCCATTGGGTGAGGCGGAGGTCGGCCAGGTCCTCGATGGTTCCGAGGCGCATGCATTCGGCGATGAGGCGCCGGGGATGGTCGCGGAGGTTGTAGGCGTCGAGGTTGTCGAGGGGGTTGATGCGGCGGTCCAGGGTGCCGACGCACTCGGCCGCCTTTGTTGCGTATTTGGCGATGTAGCCGGCGACGGCTTGTTCGGTGAGGTCGCCGTCGAGGGTGATGGGGCGGATGTCGAGTTGGGCGCCCCATTTGAAGAGGAGGGCGGGTTGGTCGTCGATGGCGGGGACCAGGGCGCTGACGACGTGGGCGGCATGGCGGACGGCGTCGGCCAGGACGTCGGCGGTGGCCCAGGTCGGAGGCTCTGCGGTGGGGCCGCCGGGGCCGTCGAGGCGGATGATGGCGTGGAAGTGGACGACGCCGCGCCGCTGGTATTCGGCGACCTTGGCGAAGGAGACGGTGAGGTGGTGGCGGAGGTCTTTGAGGGCCAGGCCGCCGTGTTTGGCCAGGTGGCGGCGGAGGGAGTCGGCGAAGCGCTTCCACAGCAGCGGGGCCAGGGCGTTGAACAGGACGGAGCCGGTGTAGTCGTAGCAGTCGAGGCAGAGCGGTTCGCCGAGATGCGCGTCGTCGGGGCTGTGCTTGGCCGTGCAGGACATGACACGGCCGTGCGGGCAGGTAGAGGCCTTGCGGCGTGCGTGGCAGGGCAGAACCTTGCCGCGCTGCTCTTTGCGGGTGTGGACCGCGCCGAAGGACGGAGCGGTCAGGGTGACGAACAGGGTGGGGTGGCCGGTCACTGTCTCGGGGACGCCCTTGCCACCGACGAGGCCCGCGCGGATGAGGTGGTAGGTGTCGGCCCGATAGATCTCGGCGCACGCGGGGCAGCGGGAGGCGCGCCGGGTCTTGCAGGGCAGGCGCAGGACGCCGTCAGGCTCACGTGCAGTGCTGTAGCGATGCAGGAGTTGACCAGTGGCGGTGTCCCAGTGCTCGACCTTGCCGCGTAGGTGGATGGGCTGGCGGCAGCCACCGGTGGCGCGGATCTGGGCGGCCCAGCGGTCATAGTTGGGGTGATTGAGTCGGGCGATCATGCCCGCTTTCGCGTGCGCGTTGACGTGGGTTGTGGGCAAGATGGAGACCTCCTTTCACTCGTTCGGGTGGAGGGATGGCCCCCGACCTGGCGTGTGTCTTGGCGGATGTACGGCCAGGCCGGGGGCGCTGTGCTTTTAGGCGCCGTGGTTGTCGATGCCGGTGCCGTCGCAGTCGTGGCAGCGGGCGTTGTCGGCGTCGATGCCGGTCCCCGTGCAGGTGCAGCAGTGGTAATGGATCACTTCGATCAAGGTCGGTTACCTCCTTTCGCGTGGTGTGGTGGTGAGGTGGATGCGCCAGTAACAGGGGTTGGCGCGGTTGGGGTAGAGCCGTGAGGCGGCGATGACGGTGAAGTGCAGGCGCAGGTGGAACAGAGCGTCGATGACTTCGGTGCGGGTTCCTTCGAGGCGAATGCGCATGATCGTCTCTCCTGGTCAGGCGGCGGGTGCCGGGTCGGGCTGGATGCAGCCGTGGTAGCTGGTTTCGGCGGCGTGGCGGGCGCGGGCGTCGGCGGTGATGGCCACGGCTCGGTACTCGACGGGGCCGAAGAAGACGGAGGTGGCGTAGTGGCCGTAGGGGGAGTCTTCGTAGTCGATGGGGGAGCCGATGCGGGCGGCGATCTGGTCGATCTCGGCGCACTGGTCGGCGTCGCTGTCCTGGCGTGAGAAGTGGTGCAGGGTGAGGCTTGGGGACACGGGCAGGTCGGGGTGGTCCTCCAGGAAGGCGGCTAGGTCGAGTAGGCCGTTGATGAGGGCCCTGTGGTGGTCATCGGTCATGGGATGAGGTCTCCCTTCTGGTCAGGCGGTGCGCAGGGTGTGGAGCAGGTCGGAGGCGAGTTGGTTGGACACACCCAAGTGGGCGCGTAGGGCGTCGCGGGTGATGGGTCTGCCGTGTTTGGTGTGGTGTTCGTCGGCGACGCGCCGGGCGTAGTCGACCAAGGCGGGAGCGGGGCCGTCCTGTCCCTCGTCGTGGGGGTTCTGGGTGTCGGGGCCAGCCGAGACGGGAGCCGGGGCGTAGGACGAGGCGGGGACGAGGGCCGAGGACGGCGCTGGGTCCGGGGACGGCTCGGGACGGGTCTGAGTGGCGCGGCGTTCGAGCATTGAGACGGCGATGAGGAACGCGGCGGCCGGGGTCGCGGCGGTGATCCGGCCCCAGGCGGTCGGGTCGGCCTGTTGCAGGTTGGCGGCCAGGGACAAGACGATGCCGCCGGTCAGCACGAGCACCGGCCAGGACACAGGCCCGCGCCGGACGCGTCCGGTCTTCTTGTCGCGTTGGCGTTCGCGGGCGGCCATGACGCAGGTGAGGTCGATGCAGATGGCGATGGCCCAGGACATCCAGCCGGTTTGGCCGTGCTGGGTGGCGGTGTCGCGGATGTGGGTGAACGATCCGGCGCCCGCGATGGCGGCCAGGACGATGACCGGTCCGGTGTCGAGTAGCCGGCGGGTGATGCGTCGCATCGTGCACCCTCCTTTCGTTCAGGCGTTGGCGTGTTCGGGCAGGTGGGTGGTGATCTCGTCCCAGGACGGGGTGAGGTGGGCATGGGTATGGGCGGCGTGTTCGGCGGCTTGCTCGCTGACGTAGAAGGAGCGGGCGCGATACCACTGGCCGTCCTGACCGGCGACGATTGCGACGCCGGGCGTCTCGGCGGGGATGGCGCGGGCTGAGGCCAGCGCGGCGGGGTCGAGGTCGCCGAGCGTCATAGTCGCGGTTTCTGGGTCGTTGACGCGGTGGCAGATCCGTCCGGAGCATTGGGCGCGCAGGGCGGTGACGCCGGGCCCGAGGTCGGAGCCGATCCTTTGGCCGCAGCAGAACAGGTAGATGCCGAACGCCCGCCCGAGCTGAGCCACCCGTAGCAGCGCGGTTGAGGTCTTGGCGATCTCGTCCTTCTCGGACTTGTCGGCCATCAGGTACAGCTCAGCCAGCTCATCCACCAGGACCACGACCGGGACCGGCCGCAGGGCGGGCGGGAGTTGCCAGACGTTGCGGGCGGCGGCCTGACGGCACAGCCCCATCCGGTCGATCATCAACCCGACGAGGTCGCACAGCAGCGTGACGGACTCGGCGCGGTTGGTGGCCAGCGCCGACAGGCGAGGGGTGTACGGGGTGAACTCGACTCCGCCCTTGAGGTCGAAGCCGACCAGCGCCACGGGTTGCGGGGCCAGGCCGACGATGAGGGCGTTGGCGAGGTTGGACTTGCCGGACTGGGTCGCCCCGGCGTTCAGCCAGTGCGGGACCGTCCGGAAGTCGATCGTCCACGGTCGGCCGGTTTCCAGCCTGCCCACGGTGACCTTCAGCAGGTCCGGCGAGGGCGGCAGGTCATCGACCTTGACGAGCGGATCGCGCATGGTGGCCATCAGGACCACCCGCCCAGGATGGGGCGAGGAGACGCGGATGGCGTGCACGCCCCAGGAGTGGGCGAGGCGTTCGGCGGCGTCGGCGTAGTCGCCGGGGGTCTGGCCTTCCAGGGTGTACAGGGTGACGCGCCAGCCGTGCCGGGTCGGCAGGGGCAGTCGCATGAAGGGTTTGGTGTCGACGGCGACCCGCTGGAAACGCCGCCGTACCTTGACGATGCCGGTGGAGGCGACCAGGCCGGGGATGGTGGTGAACCACCAGCGTTGCCGCTTCTTGGTCAAGCCGCAGCCGAGGGCGACGCGCCGCCAGGACGCGCGGACCGCGACGGCGACGATCGGGAAGCCGAGCGCGAGCCAGAACGACGGGTAGTGCAGGCGGCGCCAGGCCCACAGCCCCACCCCGATCAGGGGAAGGGCCGCGAGCCAGGCGGGCAGGTCAGACATCGGCGGCCTCCCGAGCTGGGAGCAGGGCGGATGCGCGGTAGGCGATGCCCCACTTGCCGGCGATCTCCCAGACGTAGCCGAGCAGGCCGACCGCGTTGACGGGGTCTCCGGCTTTGATGGGCGGCTCTCCGGTGATGCCGATCTTGACGAGTTCGATCCGGCCGAACTCGTCCTCCACCGAGACGGTGACCTCGTAGACGGTGTTGCCGTTCTTGTCGGTCTTGATCTCGCCGGTGTCGCGGTTGAGGACGCGCGGGCGTGGGGCCTTGACGCAGGTGATGGCGAGCTTGCCGGTGTCGACCGGGATTGGGACGGAACGCATGGGCGGTGACCTCCTTATTCGTCCTAGCCAACATGGTTAACCTAGTTGGCTCAGTTGTCAATGTTGGCGTGGCCGACTTGGTGTGGTGAGATGGACGGTGATGGTCAAACACACCGGACGGGCCGGCTACCTGCAGATCGCCGACGATCTCCGAGCGCAGATCCGCGGCGGATCCCTCGCGCCCGGAACCCCGCTGCCCTCCACCGCCCAGCTCGCCGAGCAGTACGACGCCTCCCTGTCGGTGGTGAAGATGGCGGTCGGCATCCTGCGCAACGAGGGCCTGGTCATCGGGCAGCAGGGCAAAGGCGTGTACGTCCGCGACGAGACCGACGCCCCCACCGACGCCTCGGCCGCAGATGACTTGGCCGACGAGGTTGCCGAGCTGCGCACCGCCGTCCAGGACCTGTCGGGACGGCTCGCGCGGGTCGAGGAGCAGTTGGCTACGTCCACGACACGCCGTTCCGCACGTGGCAGCCGGTGACCTTGCGGGCCAGCGACGCTGACACGCCGTTGGTCTGACGGCGTAGGTTCATGGCCTTGTCCTGGCGGCGGATGCCGACCAGGACCGTGATGTAGCCGACGAGCAGCGTCACGCCGAGCAGGGCGGCGAGGATCAGGGGAAGCCAGCTCACGTCCAGCTCACCCCCGCCGCCGCGACGGTGCGGGGGCCGCGCGGGGGACGCCGGGTCTCGGTGCGCCGCTGGTTGCGCCGGTTCCTGGCCCGCCGCTTGCGCGTCCAGCGGTCCCGCGCCAGGCACTTGGAGCACCTCGCCTGGCCCTCGGTCAGGGCGTTGCCGCACTCGCACGAGGGGCTCTCGTCCAGGATGGTGATCAGGTTGGTCATCGCGCATCTCCTCCTTCGGTTGGGGCCGTGGTGGCTTGTGCAACCGAGAATGCGGCGGAGAGTCAGGACGAGATCACTACACGACGGGACGTGTTCAAGACGTCCGGCCTACGATGAGGCAGTCCCCGGACGTCCCTTCGAGCAGGTGTGATGGCGAACGAACGGCTACGCGCGGCCCTTCTCCACAAAGGCGTGTCCATCGCCGATCTGGCGGAGGCGATCGAGGTCGACCCCAAGACCATCGAGCGGTGGATCACCAAGGGGCGTGAGCCGTACCGAAAGCACCGCTTTGCCACGGCTTCCTACCTGGGCGTGGACGAGACATACCTCTGGCCTGACGCGCTCACCCCCGAGCAGGTGGTGGCGGCCTCGGAGAGCGAGGTCCTCGCGCTCTATCCACACCGCTGGGCCGTCCCTCGGGACATCTGGGGACGGCTGTTCTCGGCGGCGTCGCAGGAGATCGGAGTGCTGGTCTACAGCGGCCTGTTCCTCGCCGACGACGGAGGCATGGTGCGGCTGCTGGGCGACAAGGCGCGAGCCGGGGTGCGGGTCCGGATCCTGCTCGGTGATCCCGACAGCGCCGAGGTCGCCCAGCGAGGCGTGGACGAGGGTGTCGGCGAGAGCATGGCCGCCCAGATCCGCAGCGCCCTGGTCTTCTACCAACCCATCACGAACGTGGAGAACGTCGAGATCAGGTTGCACCACACGATCTTGTACAACTCGATGTACCGCGCCGACGACGAGTATCTGATCAACATGCACGTGTACGGCACCCGCGCTGGCAACGCGCCCGTGCTGCATCTACGCCGGGTGGCCGGAGGCGACATGGTCGCCACCTACGCCGACAGCTTCGACAAGGTGTGGGCGCAGGCCAGGCCGGTAGAGTCCTGAACCATGTCCCGGCGGATCGACTTCCACCACGACCCCAACGCGCCCCAGCCCAACAGCCTGGTCCCGTCGGTGAACGTGATCGTCACCAACGACCGCGGCGAGGTGTTGATGATCCTGCGCTCCGACAACGACAACTGGGCGCTTCCCGGTGGAGCCATCGACCTGGGGGAATCTCTGCCGCAGGCGGGCGTGCGGGAGACGCTGGAGGAGACCGGCATCATGTGTGAGATCACCGGCCTGGCCGGCACCTACACCGATCCCGGCCACGTGATCCTCTACACCTCCAACGGCGAAGCCCGCCAAGAGTTCTCCATCGTCCTGACCGGCCGCGCCATCTCCGGAACACCGACCCAGAGCGAGGAGTCCCGCCAAGTGCGGTGGATGCCCCGTGAGGAGATCCTTTCGCTGCCGATGGCCGCCTCGATGCGGATGCGGATCGAGCACTACCTAGCCGGCACCGGCCTGCCGCACATCGGATAGCGCCGCCTCCACCGCACGCACCGACGACACGATGCACGGCGTCGCCGCGACGATCGACCGGCTCACCACATGCTCACGCCCATAACGGGAGTGGATCTCAGCCAGCCGGTCGCGCACATCCAGATGCCGGCCATCCGGATCGGTGGTCATGTCGCAGTACGTCAGTGCCCTGGCTAGGTCGGGCTTTTCCTGATCGAACTCCGCCGCCAGGACGTCGAACAGGTCACGTTGCCGGGCCTCATTGTCGGCGCACGAGTGGTAGGCCACCAGGCGGCACAACCGATCCTCAGCGCCGGCCACATCACGCAGGTACCGGGCGCCGTCGAGCTGGTGCATGCCGGTGTCGACCAGGTCGGGGGCGTACCCGATGTCATGCAGCAACGACGCCGCGATCAGCACATCGGTATCCGCGCCGAGGATCGGACCCAGGCGCTCGGCCTGCTCGGCGACTCCCCGCGTGTGCGCCCAGCGCCGGGGCAACGCGGTCTCCAGCAGGTCCTTGGCCAGGCCGTAGGCCCAGTCGATATCTCCCACGGGCCCCACGATAGGCACCCAGGATCGGGATGGATCTAGAGGAAGGTGAGACGTCCCAGGACGTCTCACCTCAGACCGGCCTAGGAGCGGACGAATCGGCCACGGCCATGCTCGGCCACCACCAGGCCCTCACGCTCCAGCATGGACAACGCCTGCCGCACCGTGTTCCGCGAAGCCGCGAAACGCCGCCTCAGCTCGGTCTCACTTGGCACGACGGCACCCGGAGCAAGCTGGCCGTGCTCGATCTGCTCACGCAGCTCAGCGGCGATCACCTGATAGCGGTACCGCGCCGCCGGCTCCGCCCCGCGCACCACCCGCCCCATGGATGGGACGGTGACCAGTAACCCCTCATCCTCCAGCAGTGCCATCCCCCGCCGCACCGTGTTCCGCGCCACGCCGAACGTCCGGCACAACGCCGCCTCCGATGGCAGAACACTGCCCGGCGGGAACTCACCCGACCCGATCCGCTCGCGAAGGCGGTCGGCGATCTGGGGGTAGACCCGGCCCCCGGTCAGCCACCGGCCCCTATCCACCGGATCAGCCCCGGTAGGCATCGAGCATCTTGTTCAGGTCGATACTGAGCTCGCCCTGCTCGCCCGCATGCCAGCCCGACCGCGCGGCCTGCTCGACCCGGTCCACCGCGGCCGGCATCTGCAGGAACGACACCCGTTCGTCGTCCTGGTCGCCCCAGTAGAACCAGCAGAACGGCAGCTGCACGAACACCCGCCGCATCCTGCACCGGCTATCGGTCACATCCAAGGCCGGCCGCCCGTCCTCGGCCACGATCAGCACCACCGTGACCTCACGCACGGCCAGCTGGCTGCCCAGCGCGGTCAGCAACCGCTCGGCGTACGCTCGCTGCTGCTCCTTGACGGTTTTGCTCGCCGGCATGCTCGTCCTCCTGACGCTCCCTGTTGGGTGTGTGCGTCGAGAGTCGCTCTGGGGTCAGGGGCGGGAACACCGCAACTTGGGGACGTCTAGGGACGTCTGATGTTAACGTCGCAGAACACGACCGTTTCGCGAGACAAGCAGGCGGATCCATGAACAACAACCTCCGCTACGCGCTGGCTACCGCCCGACTCAACACCATCGACATCGCCGCCGCGCTCGCCGTCGATCCCAAGACCGTCGCCCGCTGGATCAACGGCCGCACCCCCTACCCCCGCCACCGCTGGGCCATCGCCGACCTCCTCCATCTCGACGAGGCCGACCTATGGCCGGAAGTTGCCCCACGACGCGAAGTGCTCGCTGACGGCGTACACGCGATCTACCCCCACCGCTGGGCCGTCCCGCACACCGTGTGGCGCAATCTCTTCCAACAGGCCAGCCAGGAGATCGGCATCCTCGCCTACAGTGCACTCTTCCTCGCCGAAGACCGCGGACTCCTCAACATCCTCACCACCCGAGCCAGCGCAGGCGCCACAATCCGCATCCTCCTCGGCGACCCCGGAAGCCCCGAAGTCGCCGCTCGCGGAGCCGACGAGGGCATAGGCCCAACGGTGATGGCCGCACGGATCACGAACGCCCTCACGCTCTACAGGCCCCTGCTCGACGTCCAAGGCGTCGAGATCCGCCTACACCGCACGATCCTCTACAACTCCATCTACCGAGCCGACAACGAACTCCTCGTCAACACCCACGCCTACGCCACACCAGCAGCCAACGCCCCCGTCATACACCTTCACCACACCGACGACCAAGGCCCCGCGGACGTTTACCTCACCAGCTTCGCACGCACCTGGACCAGCGCTCAGCCCTACCGTGACCAGCCCTGAGCCACCATTAGGCAGCACAGAAAGCAACTTATCTACACGTCATCAAGGCAGTCCGCCTGCGGCGGCCTGCGCGCGTCGGGCGGCCACTGGCCGCGCTGCGGCTCTTCGGCCGGTCGCGGCCAGCGCCACCCGCGCCGATGTCCCACTGAGGAGACGCCCGCGACCCTGAAAAGGCTTTTCGGCAGTCTGGGGAGGCGTACGTATATGCTGCCATCTGCTTCCGGTGCTCGGGCTTGGCGGCCCTGCGCTCCGGGTCGGGTTGCCACCGAATGACTTGAGTACAGCGCCGCACATGCTGGGCGGGTCTAGCGTGAGCGATGATCGAGAGCGACGCGTAATCACGCCGATCACGTTCGCCTTAATAATGGCAGCAAAGGGCGCTGTTCTTCGTAAGCGATCCATGATTTTGAGTAATCGCGGACAGTTCGTATACCTCTGGTCCATCATGAGGACATGAGCAACGAGCGGCGGGCGCTGGCTTGGGCCAGCGGAGCAGTAGCTGTACTCATCTGTACGGTGGTTGGACTGCTGCTATTCAAGGCAGGGCTTGATAAAGCCGACAAGTGGGCGAGTGTCATCGGTATGAGCGTGACCGTATTGATCGGTCTACCGCTGTCGGTATATCAGATGATCCTTGCCCGACGCGCTTTGACATCTAGCACCTCGACGGCCGGAGTTGACATCACCGCGAAGGGAGCCCGCTCGATCGCTGCGCAGACCATTGGATCCGCCGCCACGGGAGACGGATCTTCTCCCACCATTGAGGTGGGATCACCGGCACCGCGCCCCTCGCCAGATGTCCAGCCCTCGGACCGGTCCGAGGCTGAGAGGCTCGTCCTCCCGACTCAAGTACAGATCGAGGCCGCCGGTGAGCGGTCAATCGCTGCCCAGACCATCGGATCCGCCTCCACCGGTGATCTCCTCCCTCGCTCAGCAGCAGGCTGAGCGCGTGACGGCCTCCAATTCTTCGTCTGGCGAAGTAACCAGTACAGCTGAGGGCGAGCGCTCGATCGCCGCTCAGATCATTGGGGCGGCTACGACCGGGGACAATTCGCCTATCATCAAGTTGGAGCAGGGCACGCTAAAAGCGCCGGCACAGGTCGAGTTACATGGCCCGTTAAGGAACCTTCCACAAGCACTCTCGCCAGTGTTCGTCGGACGCAAGAGTGCCCTTGACACTATGGCGCAGGCGCTTGCGGATTATTCGGCTCAGGTGGCCATCGGCCAGGTGATCCACGGCATGGGGGGCGTGGGCAAGAGCGAACTGGCACGTCAGTACGCCATAGGCCACGCGCAGGCCTATCAGTTGGTGTGGTGGATCACCGCGACTAGCGAGGAGAGGATCAACGCCGAGCTAGCGAGCCTTGCTGAATGCATCCACCCGCCGCTGCCACAGGACGTGGCGCTGTCGACGGTTCTGGGCGTTGAGAAGGCTGCCGGGTGGGCGCTGAATTGGCTACAGGCCCATGATGGTTGGCTGCTCATACTCGACAACGTCGAGGACCTCGTGGACGTGCGCACCCTCCTAGCGCAACTGCGTAATGGACACATTGTGATCACCACCCGGCGCCAAGTGAGCTGGCCAGCGAACGTCACCCGACTGCCGCTGGATCTGCTGACCAAGGACGCGGCCACTGACTTGATTGCACTGACCACCGAACGCCCCGTAGATTCCCGGGAACGTCCAGTGCTTGAGGGGATTGCCGAGGAACTGGGCTACCTTCCGCTGGCCCTAGAGCAAGCCGGTGCTTATATCCGCGAATCGCAGATCTCCCCGCAGGACTATCAACGGCTACTGGCCGCTCATCCCTTGGAGATGTATGGCAGGTCACGCGAAGGAGGTGAGGCCGAGCGGACGATCGCCCGACTGTGGAGCGCCCACCTGGACGTAATTCGATCCCGGAACCCTTACGCCGAGCAGGTGCTGCGGGTTCTAGCCTGCTATGCCCCGGACGATATCCCTCGCGACATCATCGGTGGTGCTGCGGCCGACATCCTGTGCGTGACGGACGCGCTGCGACTGCTGGCCTCCTACCATCTAATCAAGTTGGAGGAGCAGACCGTCACGATGCACCGGCTGTTGCAGAAGGTCGTCGCAGCGGGAGGCGACAGCGCTACGGAAGAATGGTCTTCTTCAGACGTAGCTTTGGTCTGGTTGACGGAAGCATGGTCGGCTGCTGCGGAGCTGCCCCGGCATGAGCAAGTCAGCAAGGGCAGGATGCTCAGCCCGCATGTTGAAAATCTGACCTGGCACGCCCCGGTCACGGCCGCGCTTGGTGAACACGACTGGGTTTTTTCTGCGGTCGGTGACTTCGAACACCAGCAGGGCAACTACCACCGTGCTGAATCCCTCATCCGCCACGCTGTGACCATAGCGATCGCAAGTCAGGGTGAGGAGCATCCGTTCACTTTGGGCAGCCGAAACAATCTAGCACTCGCGCTGTCGAGCCTCGGGCGATCAGTGGAAGCCGAGGCTGAGCACCGGACGGTGCTAGAGGCGCGTCGGCGGGTACTTGGTGAAGAACACCCGGATACGTTGATCAGCCGAAACAATCTGGCGCTCGTACTGTTGAGCCTCGGGCGATTAGTGGAAGCCGAGGCTGAGCACCGGGCGGTGCTGGAGATCTGTCGCAGGGTGCTGGGCGAAGAGCACCCGGATACGTTGTTCAGCCGGGGCAACCTGGCGGGTGCGCTATGGAGTCTGGGGCGGTTGGTGGAGGCCGAGGCTGAACAGCGTGCGGTGCTGGAGATCTCTAAGCGGGTGCTGGGCGAAGAACACCCGTCCACATTGATCAGCCGGGGCAACCTAGCGAGTGCGCTGCGGCGTCTGGGGCGGTTGGTGGAGGCCGAGGCTGAGCACCGGACGGTGCTGGAGATCTTTCGGCGGGTGCTGGGTGAAGAGCATCCGGATACGTTGTTGGGCCGGGACAATCTGGCGCTTGTGCTGTGGAGTCTGGGGCGGTTGGTGGAGGCCGAGGCTGAACACCGGACGGCGTTGAATGGGCGTCGGCGGGTGCTGGGTGAGGAGCACCCGGATACGTTGACCAGCCGGAGTAACGCGGCGGCCGTCCTGCGGGAGTTAGGGCAATTGGTGGAGGCCGAGGCTGAGCACCGGACGGTGCTGGAGATCTCTCGGCGGGTGCTGGGTGAAGAACACCCGGATACATTGACCAGCCGGGGCAGTCTGGCGCTCGTGCTGTGGGATCTGGGGCGGTTGGTGGAGGCCGAGGCTGAACAGCGTGCGGTGCTGGAGGCACGTCGGCGGGTGCTGGGCGAAGAACACCCGGATACATTGACCAGCCGAAACAATCTGGCGCTCGCGCTATGGAGTCTGGGGCGGTTGGTGGAGGCCGAGGCTGAACAGCGTGCGGTGCTGGAGGCACGTCGGCGGGTGCTAGGTGAAGAACACCCGGATACATTGACCAGCCGAAACAATCTGGCGGTCGTGCTGCGAGGCCTGGGGGCGGGTGGGAGACAGCAAGGAGATGGATGACCTGCTAATTCATACAGCAGCCAGGTACAGTAACACCGCCTCACGCGACCATACGCCACCAGTGTCCATCTGTCGCTTGAGCAGCGGAAAGAGCTCTCTAAGTCGTGACTGGCGCTCGTTTGCAAATAGGCGCTCATTTGGCTATATGCGCGGGACACGTTGTCGCCAATCAAGGCCGTGACGATCGCTGACTTCGGTTCTCGCCGGCCGGGGCTAGGGCGATCGACGCCGAGGCCCTCCTTCGTCGGGCCCCGGCACCGGGTGACCATAGCTGAGGTGACAGCAGCGCTGACAGCAACGTCCCCACACGCCGTCGCATCCGCGCCACCGTCCACACGCGCCTGACCACGGTCTCGCTCAGCCGAGCAGGGTGATTGTTCCGCCTGGCTCGAAAATCGGTGAGTTTGTGGGCAGGCGGCAGCAAACCTCGGCCGATGATCTCGGGCGAGGCTTGTGCGGCGGGGTGTGGTCAGGCGGTTGGTTGCAGGGTGACGGTCTGGCCGGTGAGGCGTTCGAGCTGGCGGATGAGGTCGCGTTCGCGGCGTCTGGTGGCGAGGCGGGATTGGTAGAAGTCGGGCCCGAGGTCGTGGTAGCGGGCGTCGGGGTCGGACAGCAGGTGCCAGACGATCGTCAGGACGGAGTTGCCGAGGGCGACGATGGCGCGTTTTCGTCCGCGGCGTTTGGATAGTCGCCGATAACGCTCGCCGAGGAAGGTGTTGGAGCGGGAGGTGACCGCGACGATTTCGGCGAGGGTGGCGGCGAGCCAGGGGTTGCCCTTGCCGGTGGAGCCACCTTTCTTCTTGCCGGCGGAGTTGTTGTCGATGGGCGCGAATTTGGCCCAGGAGGCCAAGTGGCCGGCGGTGGGGAAGCGGCTCATGTCGATGCCGATCTCGGCGATGAGTTCTTGGGCGGCGATGGCGCCGACGCCGATGATCTCATCGAGCCGGGCGGCCGCGGCGGCGTACGGGGCGATCTTGTCCTCGATGCGGCGGGAGACGGTCTCGATTCGTGAGGTGAGGTCGTCGATGCGGTCGGTCATTATTTGGCAGAGGAAGCCGTGCTCGTCGGTGAAGTGGCCGGTGAGCGCCTCTTGCAGGACTGGGATTTTGGAGCGCATCGGGCCGCGCGCCATCGCTGCCAGCGTCTTGGGATCGCGCTGGCCGTCGATCAGGGCTTGAAGCATCTGGCGGCCGGAGACGCCGAAGATGTCGCTAATCACGCTGGACAGTTTGATCTGCGCGTCTTCCAGCAGCTTCTCCACGCGCTGCTTTTCGCGCGTGCGTTCGCGGACCAGGCTGCGCCGGTAGCGGGTCAGGTCACGCAGTTGGCGGATCGGTTTGGGGTGCACGAGGCTGGGCCGGCACATGCCGCGCTCGACGACCTTGGCCAGCCAGACCGCGTCCAACTTGTCGGTCTTGGGACGGCCGGGCACGTTCTTGACGTGCTTGGCGTTCAGCAGCCAGCAGGTGAAGCCCTCGGCCTCCAGCAGGTAGTACACCGGCTTCCAGTAGTCCGAGGTTGCCTCCATCGCCACCAGGGTGACGCTCTGGCAGCGCAGCCAATCGGCCAGCGCGAGCAGCGAAGCGGTCAGCGTGGTGAACTCGCGCACCTCCTGACGGCGCCGCCCGGGCTTGTCCTCGCTCGGCACACGGACGCATACCACCAGGCCGCTCTTGCCGATGTCGATCGCGGCGACCCGCTCGACGAACTCCACCGGCTCGTCGTTGGTCTCTTGCACCTATGTCCCTCGTCTCCTCCGTGGCGAGCATGGGTGGTTGCCCGGGGAGCCGGTAGGGGAAGATCAAGAGCCGGGCTCTCGTGCTCGAAGCGACAATTCAGGGCCCCTAAGGGTGGCTCCCGGCGTCAGACTGAAAACCGGCCTCGACCAGGCACCAGGCGGACACGACGTCGGCGGGCAACCACCCCCGATTTTCCCGCCCGCAGGGCGTGCGCGCAGCCACATCAAAGACTGAAAAGCGGAAGATCGG
Source organism: Nonomuraea sp. NPDC052129 (assembly GCF_040680095.1). NCBI lineage: Bacteria > Bacillati > Actinomycetota > Actinomycetes > Streptosporangiales > Streptosporangiaceae > Nonomuraea > Nonomuraea sp. NPDC052129. The sequence continues at coordinate 68,266 of NZ_JBFAVX010000049.1, forward strand.
CAGTTCGACCCTGCCCCTGACTACACTATTGACCAGTGAAAGCGCCCCGAAGCGATCACGGCATGTGATCGAGGGCTACTCCCAATCTGTCAAGGGCTTTGTGTTTCTCGTCGAGAGAGGCGTGAGCGTAGATCGTCATGGTGACCTCGATGTCCGAGTGACCGATGATCTCGCGGAGGGATGTGGCGCCGGTACGCCATGTCGGCCAGGAGGCTAACGAGGTGTGCCGGAGGTCGTGGGTACAGCCGGACGGGATCGAGGCTGTCAACGACGGCTCTCGCCCCAGCTACGCCGTAGGTTGCTGACTCCATTGGAGCCGCGGCGTGAGGGGAAGAGAAGCCAGCCGTTATCCGTGGGCAGGTCCCGCTATGGGCAGCCAGACCGAGGATCACCTGCTCGGCCTTCGGCGCCCCAAGGCCTCTACGGCGTCCGCATCATCATCACTGTCTCTGGGACGGGAGCGATCCGGCCCCTCGCGGGCCTCAATGGTAGATGGATACCGTCATCATGGTGATATGCAGGAGAGCCCGCCCACCCCAGCTGGTTCGTCTGGTCTTCGGGGTGTTGCTTATCAGAAGTACTGCCATCCTGGCCTAACTCTGGATGGACCAGAGACGGGTCGCTGGGTAGCCATGGACGAGTCAGGGTGGGATGGGGAGCAGCTCTACGCGCGTAAGGACAGATATCTGGTCATTGGGTCCGTGGCGGTGGACGACCATGAAGCTGGGGAGATTCTCGACTGCTTTCGCAGTGAAGCCGGAGTTCGCCAAGCCCCCGAGGTGAAGTTCCGCCATATCGCAGGTGCTGATCATGGGCGCCGCCGTGTCATTTTCTCTGACCTGCTCGGCGATCACGGTGCTCTAGCGGGGCGCGCCTCGGTCTATATGGTCGACAAGCACTTCTTCATCACGGCGAAGATTATCGACTTGCTGCTGGAGGAGCACGCGTACGCGCGTGGGAAGAACCTGCATGCTGGGGGGCTGGCCAGGGAACTCGCCCGGATGCTGTTCAGTGAAGGGCCGCGTGCGCTGAAGCAGGAGGGCTTTGGCCGCCTGATCTCGACGATGGTGGACTTCGCGTCAGCGCGGAACCGCGAGGGGGGCGTGGTCAGCGTCGATCATCTGTTCCATGAAATCAATAGTGCGTGGGCTGGCTCGACCCTGCGGAAGGTATCGGATCTCCTCTTCGCTCTTCGGACTACCAGAAGCGAGGCCGAGGAATTCCTCCAGCACCTCGGCGACGGTGATATTCCGGCGATGGAGCCGCTTGTTCCTTGCGTGACCGCCGCCATAGCATGGTGGGCGAATAGGTTAGTAGATATCAACGTGCTGACCGATGAGCAGCGGGTCCTGACAGATGATCGCCTTAGTATGATCGCGAAGGCGGCGCCTCTCAAGTGGGGTCCCATCAGAGTGCTGCCGGGTACTCCCCTGCGGAGCCTTGTACGTGGCGTATCGAAGGCTCACCCGTCGATTCAGCTTGCCGATCTGGTGGCAGGAGCGGGACAGGCTGTCGCGCGGCGCCATGTGGGTGCGCCGTCGGTCGCTGGCGAGGAGCTCTGGCAGACCATAGTCCCGATCATCACGGACAACGGTATGACCTCAGGAGGCGATCCGGGACGCTTTGCCGCTGTAAACCCCTAAAGACGGTGTTTGGTTCACTAAGTACTGCGACAGCCGTGCCGTACAGCAACACCGTTTCACGCTCTTAGACCTCACCGGCGCGCATCTAACGCCTGACCAGGACAGAATGTTGTCGATGAGATGTTTCCCTTCTCTACGGATTGGACGGTGCTGAACAGCAGAGCGCCAGCGATGAGCCGAGGAAAACCGGTCGTCCACGAATGTCGCGTGGCCTAGCCTGGAAGGCTTTGCTACGCAGAGGAGGACGAGGGTGGATATCAGATCGCTCGAGGAGCTTCAGCAGCCCGACAAAACTGCATTGTTATTCTCGCCGCTGGGTCTGGGGGGAAAGCTGACGGCTGAGGATGCTGCAGCGTTCCAGCAAGAGGTCATTGGACGGATCGACCTGGCAGATTCCGTACCTGACCTGGTGCGTAGGAGCTTCGAACGAGTGCGGGCGGCTCACAGCTATGGGGTGCTCAACTACGAGTTCTTCACCCTTGCCCATGATCATGCACAGTTGGTGTTGGAGTACGCGCTGCGGGAACGCTTCGTCGAGTTCTACAGCGGCGTGGCGACCTTTGTGGACCAGAGCGGCACCGAGCAACGCCTCACTTTCTCCACGTTCGACGAGCTTCATCGTCAATTGCGCGAACGTGGCCGTCCTCGCGGGCAGCGGCGATGGCGACTCCAGGTGCGCCGAACGTCCCAGACGATGTTCTTCGATGGGATGCTAACTACCCTCCTGGAATGGGCGCGCGCTGAGGCTTTGCTGAACGGGGAACGCAACCGGCTGACCGCACTGCTGTTCGTCAAGCTCCGCAACCACGTAGCCCATCACACCGCCTATCAACTTATTTCACCACCGGAGTCCGCTCGCGCTATCAGCGACCTGGCCGAGATCGTCAACCGGTTGTGGGGTGTGCCCACGCCGGGTGGACGGCTCTATCCCGCACCGGTGCACCGTGACATCGTCGCAGTGAGCTGGGATCCCGGCGGCGGGAGCGTCGTCCACAGCTTGGCAGAGCATCTACACACGATGCCCGCCGATCTCAATTCTGAAAAGCTCGCCCACGTCATCGTCCGCGCCGTACTGCACGACCCAACGCTGACGTACTTCGACGCCCGCTTCGAGACAACGCTCTACCCGTGTCAGCTGTTGTGGGGACCAGGGACTTGGGCCAATGCTGTGAAATGGCTCGCAGCGGAGCACCCAATCCCAGACACGGTCGACATTCTGGACCGGCAGTTCATGATCCGTTTCCACGAAGAGCGCATCTACCTGCCACAGCAGATCAACGTCGCCGCTGGGCTGTCGGGCGTCGACCGACACGGCACCTGGTACCTGGTCCGCGCTGACTTCCCCAACGACGCGTTCAACCACCTCCGGCAGCAACTCATCGGGAACGCCGGCTGCTCCCAACGCCGCTGCGACCAGTGCGCAGTGGAGGTCATCACCACCGGAACCTGGCAGCACATAATGGATCATCTCGCGGCAGAGGGCTCGGCACCTGCTGCCGGGCCAAGTACGCCCGACGTGCGGGCTCCTTCATGGGTGCCGCGCTGGAATGAGATCCACCGCGGCAGCCACTGGACGATTCCACCCTCGTAGATCGGGCCAGGCGGGTAAACGCTGAGGGCCCACCGCACTATCTTGCTAACGCCAGTGCTAACAGCTGTCCTGGACGATCATGGATGGTCGTGGACGGCTGGTTCTCAGAAGCAGCGCGCGAACTGGGGACGGTGAGACTCATGGACAACCGTGGACGTTCTCGATGTCCCTTGTAAACAGAAGGTCAGGGGTTCGATTCCCCTCGTCGGCTCTGCAACTGAAAGGCCCTTTCCCATGATCGGGAGAGGGCTTTTTCGATCTTGTACAGCAGCAAAACACAGCTGTGGGGTCAGCCGGGGGTTCTGGTGGACGAGTGGCACGCGGTTCGGTGCACCTTCCGGTGGCACGAGCCGTGCAACACCTAAGGGGTCCCGGTAGCAAGGAAGAAATCTCCAACGAAGTAGCTTCTGACCTGTGACAACCGAGGCCTCGTCCCGAGGTTGCGGCGCTTTTCGATCAGACAGCTACGGCAGACGCTCAAAAGCTCCGTCGGCGGCTGCTCTTCGGGGCATGATCGAGGGCCGCGCCTCCGGGCAGCGGACCCCGTTGGCCGGAACCGACTGCGAGATCAGGTAGCGGTCGATCGCGCCGATGGTGCATTCGCTCCGGCCGTACACGCTGTGCCCCGAGCCCTCGTACGTGAGCACGCGGGCCTCGGCGCCGATCTGCTTGGCCGTGCTGAGGGTCCACGGGTAGCCGGTGGCGAGGTCGTTCAGCGAGGAGGCCAGCAGGATGGGCGGGGTGGCGTCCACACGCAGGGGGTGCTGCGGGTTGGGAATGGGTGTGGGCTGCGCCAGGCAACTGGCGATCCGGCCCAGCGCGGGCGGGCTGTACCTCATGTCCCTGGCCCGCGCCGCCTGCCGGCGCAGGAGCGAGGCGTACTGTGTGTAGTCGGCGACTGGCAGGTGGAAGTTCTGGCAGAACACGGGCGTACTGACCTTCACCTCCTCGTCCGGTCTCGGCGTTGGTGAGGATGGTGGCATAACGGTGGCGGCGTTTGAGAGCGAAGTCATCGACACCCAGCACGCGCCGGATCCGCAGCGGTGGCAGCGGCATGAGTAGCCGCAGAGCCGTGGACCTCAAGACCGCGACGGCCAGGACCGCCGAGAGCCGAGCCCCTGCCCAGCCGGCCAACTCTGTGACCACGGCGCCCAGTTGGCCCGTGAGCCGACGAGTTCGACGCTGGTAGCGCTCGAGCAGCCCGGGCACCTGCTCACGAAACGTCTGCCGACCGCATTCCCATGCCGGACAGAGCAGACGCCGTCCCTGTATCGACACCACCCGCAGACCCTCGACCGGGAGGTCGGCCACCGTCCGGCTGTAGTAGCCGTGCACCCGCCCGATCAGCGTCCCGCACACCGGGCACGGCACCGGCTCATCGCGCGTCCGGGCCATGACCCGAATGAGGTCGTCCTCGCCCTCCACACCCTCGATGACCAGGTCAGACAAACCCGCAAACACCACACCCGTGAGATCGTCGATCTTCGACATGGCCCCAGCTTGGCAGCTGATCACTCAGCGCCACCACCGATTACGGGCCAGAGCCGTTGTTCTTACATTCCCTCTGCTGGCCGCGCTGCAGCCCGGCCGGGGGTATCACTCTAGGGGCTCTGCCAAGATTCCCGTGGTAACGCTCAGTTCCTGGCGATGGTGAGAAGTATCCGTTTGCGTAGCAGGGCGAGACCGGCTCGCCCGTACATC
>NZ_JBFAVX010000050.1:0-70950 GCF_040680095.1 Nonomuraea sp. NPDC052129
GCTCCAATTCGATCAGCCGAACGTGTCCTGGGAGCTCGACGGCAACCAGTCCCAGGCCCGCGCCGCGCGAGCGGCCCTCCTCGAACAACTGACCCAACCACACCACTTCGTAGCCGGCGCCCACCTCGACTCACCCGGCATCGCCCGCGTAACCCCCTCCGGCGACGGTTACGCGCTGGAATACCTCGCACCACCGATCGGCTGATCGAGCCTGTCGGCTCCGGGCCGCGCTCGCGATGGAAGCCGGTCGACTCGGGGTCGTCCTCGATCAGGCGGCGCAACAGGGTGATGACTTGCGTGATGTCGTTCAGCGCATCGCCTTCACGGCCGTAGTAGAAGCTCACCATCGCGGCCCGCAGACGGAGGCTGCATGCGAGGCCGATTCGATCGGCTTTCGAATCGGCCTCCTCGACCAGCTCGCGATAGCGTCCGACGGCCTCGTCCACGGCCTCCAGCGCGTCCGACGGCTGCGGAACCTTCTCGAGGTAGGTGGCCTGCCAGGAGAGCGCACTGGCGAGCTCATTGCGGAACGACCGCGAGCCGGACTCGACCAGGGCACGGAAGACGCCGACGATCTCGGCCAGAACGTCCGCGGCCTCCTCGTCCTCGTCGCGCAGCGGGTGAAAGCGGGCCTGCTTGTACAGGGCGAGCCCCGTCACATGATCTTCGAAAGAGAAACACGGCATCGGAATGAATGGTTCCGGCGCGTTGGATGGCCACCGCCAAATGGACCTGCCCTGAGGTCGATCTCGTCGTACGGTGAGCACGAGCACGACGGTGGGCGCTCCTGCGCGGCGCGTGCCAGCCGGCCGGCAGGCCAAGGGGCCAGAGCGTGACGGGCCCGAGAAGCGCCGGGACACCGGCGGTTCATGATCGGACGCACTTTCCTCTGCAGGATCAGGCGCCCGCTACGTGGCCGCGCGGTGAGGTACCGACGCATCTTTGACGTGGGAGTTGCTTCGGCGTACTCAGTGCTGAACGCGCACGGGTAGATCGGACGGCATGAGCAGACACACACCATGGGACAAGGAAGCCGACCCGAGCGGCGGCACGACAGGCCCTGGAGGAGTTCGAAGCCCGCCAGACCGCCGCTGACGCGGCCGACCGCGCCCCTGCCGCAGAGGTCACCGGGCAGGCATTGTCCGCTGCCTGAGGTACCAGGCGCTGGACAACGGTGGCCGACCAGCAGTTGGTCCTCCTGGCATTGTGCCGGGGGCGTTCGGTGGATGATGATGCCGCTGTGAACGCGCGACGGACGGTGATCGTGGTGACGGCCGCTGTGGTGGTCGTCGTGGCGGTGGTGCTGGCGGTGCTGCGGTGGGACGACGCCAACAAGCTGGCGAGCGCGCTGTCAGCCCTGGCAGGGCTGGCAGCGGTCGGGGTCGGGGTGTGGGCGGCGCTGCCGGGCTCCGCCCAGGGGCGGATCCGGGCGTCCCGTACCGGCAAGGCGGTGGCCGGTCGCGGCGGCTGGGCCAACACGGGCGTGTCGATCAAAGGCGCCCCGTCAATCAAAAGCACTGCGGCCGGTGATGTGCGGGCCGATCACACGGGCGACGCGGACGCCTCCGGTGGCGACGCCAACACCGGCGTCCGCCTGGACTGAAGCAGGTGGACGAATCGAAGCTGTCGGCGATCCGGACTGGTCAAGCCTATGCGGCTCCCGGGGGCATCGCCGTCAGCGGCATCGTGACCGGGACGCTGCGGCTTCCGGCGCGTTCGGCCTATCGGTACCAGGTGGAGCAGATCTTCCAGTGGGAGCTGGTCGGGCGGCAGGAGGAGCTGGCGGAGCTGGCGCGCTTCTGCACGTCCCACGACGGCCCGGCCTACGTGTGGTGGCAGGGTCCGGCCTGGGCGGGCAAGTCCGCGCTGATGGCGTGGTTCGTGCTGCATCCGCCGCCGGGCGTGCGACTGGTGTCGTTCTTCGTCACCGCCCGCTACCACAGCCAGAGCGACGGGAACGCGTTCCAGCACGTGGTGCTGGAGCAGTTGGCCGAGGTGGCCGGGCAGCCGATGCCGGACCTGCTGACCGAGTCCACGCGGCAGGCGCACCTCGCGCGGCTGCTGGCCGAGGCCGGGCAGGCCTGCGCCGGGGCGGGGGAGCGGCTGGTGCTGGTGGTGGACGGCCTGGACGAGGACCGCGGCGTCACCGCGGGCCCGCACGCGCACAGCATCGCCGCGCTGCTGCCCGAACGCCCCCCGGAGGGTATGAGGGTGATCGTCGCAGGGCGGCCCGACCCGCCCGTCCCCGCCGACGTGCCCCGCCGCCATCCGCTGCGCGATCCGGCGATCGTGCGGAGGGTGAGCGTCTCGCCGCACGCGCAGATCATCCGCGCCGACGCCGAACGTGAGCTGGAGGCGCTCCTGGACAGCGGCGGCCCCGAGCACCACCTGCTGGGGCTGGTGGCGAGCGCGGGCGGCGGGCTGAGCAGCGCCGACCTTGCCGAGCTGACGGAGCTGCCGGAACGCGTGGTGGTCCGCCATCTCCGGGCGGTGTCGGGCCGTACGTTCCGCAGCCGCGGATCGCCGGAGGCGAAGGTGTACGTGCTCGCGCACGAGGAGCTGCACGAGGCCGCGATCGAGAGCCTCGGCGAGGCCGAGGTGGCCGCCTACCGCGAGCGGCTGCACGCCTGGGCGGATGCCTACCGGCGGCACGGCTGGCCCGGCGGCACGCCCGATTATCTGTTACGCGGCTACGCCGGGCTCCTGTACGCCCTCCGCGACGCCTCCCGCCTGGTCGACTGCGCGACCGACCCGGCGAGGCTGGAGCGGCTGTTCGACGTCGCCGGCGGCGACGCGGCGGCCTTCACCGAGCTGGGCCTGGCCCAGGAGCTGATCGGCGAGCAGGAGTCGCCGGATCTGGCCGCGATGCTGGACGTGGTCGCCGCCCGGGCCTCGCTCATGCGACGCAGCGAGAACATCCCGGCCGGGCTCCCGGCGGCCTGGGCGCGGCTGGGCAACCCGGATCGCGCGGAGTCGTTGTACCACTCGCTCGTCGACTCCAGGTTGAGCAAGTCGCTCGTCGACGGCAGTCCGAACAGGAACAGCCTTCTCGAGGCGTCGGCGGACCTGGTGGAGGTGCTGGTCGGCGAGGGTGATCTGGAGCGCGCCGACACGCTGGTACGTCCCGCTCCGCACGCCCCGCTGGAGACCCTGACCGGCCTGACCGGCGCCTGGCTGGGCCGCGGGCGGCCGGACCGGGCCGAGAAGCTGGCGCGCGCCCTGGCCACGGACGTGCCCGGCCTGCTGCCCGCCCTGGTGGAGCAGCTCGCTGACGCGGGCGACGTGGACGGCGCGGAGCGGCTCCTGGAGACGGTCGATCGCGGGCTTCGGCTGAACCCGCTGCTCGCCCTGATCCGGGCCAGGGCCGCCGCGGGCGAGCCGGAACGTGCTCGCCTGCTGGCCCGGCGGGCGGAGAAGGCGGCCGACCTGGATTCCGGGGTTCCGGAGCACATCGTGGCGGTGCGGGCGCAGACGCTGACCACTTTGGCCAAGGCCCTGGTCGCGGCGGGCGAGCCGGACCGGGCCCGGTGCCTGGCCGACGAGGTCGAGCGGACGGCCCTCGCACTCCCGCTGGCGTCGAAGGTCCTGTTGCTGATCGCGGTCGCGACGGTCTGGGCCGCCGTGAACGAGCCGGACCGGGCCCAACAGGCGATGGATCGAGCCGAGGCCACGGCACACGCCCAGACACGCGTACCCATTGACGTGCCCTTGATCGTGGAGCACGCACTGGCGTTCGTGGAGGCGGAGGAGCCGGAGCGGGCCCGGCCGCTGGTGCACGAGGCGGAACGAGAGCTCGGGAGCTCGGCCCAGCACTACCCGGGGCAGTATCTGGCCGTGGTCCAAGGGCTGGCGGGCCTGCGGGAATGGGAGCGCGCCGAGGCCCTGGCCCGTTCGCTGGATGATCCCGACGACCGCGACGAGGGGCTGTTCCTGCTGGCGGCGGCCTGCGCCGGGGCCGCTGAGCCGGAGCTGTCCGCCCGCTACGCCGCCGACGTCACCGACGCCGCCCGGCAGGAGGCGCTGCGGTCCCAGCTCGTGGAAGCCCTGGCCGAGGCCGGCGACATGGCGGCGGCCGAGCACGTCGCCTGGTCGCTCGAAACCGCCGCCGCCCGGGTGCTGATGGTGTTCTGGCTGGCGTGGGTGGGGGCCGAGTTCGACCCAGAAGGGGCCCGCGAGGCGGCGGACGACGCCGAGAGCGCGGCCGAGGCCGTCACCGAGCCGTACTCCAGGGCATTGGTGCAGGCGCAGCGCGCCCAAGCGTGGGCCGACCTCGGCGAGCGCGACCGCGCCGCGCACGCGGTGGGGGAGGCGGAGCGGCTGGCCGCCACGCTCACCGACCCCGGCGAGCGGGCGGAGGTGCTCGCCGACCTGGCCGAGACGCTGGTCCGGACAGGCGATCCGGTACGAGGTGAGGAGATCGCCGCCGCGATCGAGGACGATCACCTGCGCGCGATCGCGTTCGCCCGCCTGGTGGAGATCGGCGGGGGCCGGACCCCCGCCTCGGCCGACCGGTCGGAGTCCGCGGCCCGTTCCATCACCGGCCCGGACGACCGGGTGGAGTGGCTGATCCGGATGGCCGAGATCTGGACGGCGGCCGGCGATCGCGGGCAGGGCGACGACTACGCGGAACGGGCGGAGAACGCCATCGACGCGCTCCCTGACGTCAATGCCCAGGCCAAGGCGCTGGCCGACCTGGCCGCCATCAGGGCCCGCCTGGGCCAGGCGGAGGAGGCGCGCCGGGTGGCCGAGCGGGCCGAGGCCGTCACCGCCACGGACGAGGGGCTGGGTTTCGGGTGGTGGCCGCTGTCCTCGGCGGTGAGAGCCTGGCTGGCGGCCGGTGACCCGGACCGGGCGCAGGCCGTGACCGCGGCCATGACGGACAGCATCGCCTGGACGTCCGTCCAACCGGACGGAATCAGATGGGCGGACCCGCGCACGCTGCTGATCACGGAACTGCTGGCGCTCGGCCTGCTCGACCGTGCCGAGGCAGTCCTGCCCGATCCGTCCACCGGCCTGGCGGACAGGGCCCTGATCGTCGAGCTCGTCCGGGCCCGGCTGGCCGCCGGTGACCTGGACCGGGCCGAGGACCTTCTGCGATGGCTGGCCGGGAAGGCCACGGGTACCGGGACGATCGCAGAGAAGGCGCTGAACGGGCTCGCCGCGGGCGCGTACGCGATGGCGGTCGCCGAGGTGGCGCGGGCCAGGACCGCCGCCGGTGACGCCGAGGGCGCGCGGCGGCTGGCCGAGGAGGTCGACGCCGTCGTCTCCTCGCGCCACGCGGCGGGCGATCCGTCCTCGCCGGCGGTGAACGGGGCGGTGGCGCTATGGGTGGCCGCGGGCGATCCGGAACGCGGCCGGCGGCTGGCGCGGCTCGTGGAGTCGTCCATGGAGGAGCTCGACGCCGAGCACCGGCGGGCGGAGACGCTCCTCCGGCTCACGCTCGCGCTGGCCCGCGCGGACGCCTTCGAGCAGGCGGAGAAGGTCACGCGGACACTCCCCGGACCGTTGTGGCTAGGCAAGGCGTTGCTCCCGATCGCGCTGCGCCGAGCCGAACAAGGCGACCTGGCGGCGGCGCGCCGCCTGGCCGACGAGGGGGAGGAGCTGATCGCCGGGCGCCGCGCGCACGACGACTTGTCACCGGTGCTGACGCTGGCGGGGACCCTCGCCGTCATGGGCGAGGCGGACCGGGCATGGGCGGTCGCGCGCAGCCTGGCCCATCCGTTCGAACGGATGGAGGCGGCCGGCGAAGTGACGCTACGGCTCACGAACCGGGACGACCTCCAGCGCGCGCGAGCCCACATCGACGACCTGGCCGGCGACTTCCACCAGTTGATTCTCGCGGTGCTGGCGCAGGCGCAGGCCGAAGCCGGCGACCTCACCGCCGCCGCTGCCCTCGTCGACACCCTGACCGACCCGTACGCGAAGGCGATGGCGTCGTGCGCCCTGGCCCTGGCCCGGCAACGGGCGGGCCAGCCGAAGCGGGCGCGTCGCCTGGCGGCTGCGGCCGAGGCCCTTGCCCCGGCGATCGTGGAATGGGCGGACAGAGGCCTGGTTCTGCGGCAGGCGCAGGCCGTATGGATCGCCGTGGGCGACCTGGAGCGGGCCGAGGCCGTCGCGACGTCCGTCGCCGAGCCGTTCTCGCGCCTGTGCGCGCTGGTGGAGCTGGCCGAGGCCCACGTCGGCGCGGGTGACGCGGATGGCGCGCGCCGGCACGCCCGGCAGGCCGAGACGCTGCTCGGCGCGGTCGACGGGCTCAGGGCTCCGATCGCGCCGGGCTGGGTCGTGCGGGGCTGGGCAGTGGTCGGCGACCTGGAGCGGGCCGAGGCCGTGGCTGGCTCGATCGACGACGGTGACCACCGCGCCGCCGCGCTCGCCCTGATCGCCAGGCACGCCGACCCGCCGTACGCTCGCCGCCTGATCATGATGGCGCTGGCCTGCGCGCGGGACCACCGCAGGATGCTGTCCGACGTCGCCACGACGGACCTCGCCGCCCTGAGCCTCGACCGCCCCGACCGGCTCGCCCGCTGGGGCCTGCAGCCAAGCTGACCGTTCGACCGCTGGTCGAGCGTGCACCGGCTGGATGCCGCCCGCCTGTACCGGCTGGCCCGTGAGGACATCCCCAAGACCACGCAAGGCGATGGACGCCACCGCGCAGATCCGCTGGCTGCGCGCCGTCGAGGACTGGCCCCGCCCGAGCCCCCTACGGCCTTTCCCGCCGTGCGACCGCGGGCATCAGGGTGAAGGCGAACACCACGCACACGACGCCCGTCGCGGCGCAGGCCCACCACAGCATCCCGGCCTGGAACAGTACGGCGCCGACGGCCGGTCCGGCGAAGCGGGCGATGGCGGTGGTCCAGCCGTACAGGGCCTGGTAGGTGCCGTGGGCGCCGTCCGGGGTGAGGTCGGCGATCAGCGCCGCCTCGAAGCCCGCCATGCCGATCTCGCCGATCGACCACAGCACCACCGTGACCACGTAGTGCCAGGGCTGGCTGGCCATGCCGGTCAGGGCCAGGCCGAGGCCGACCACGGTCATGGAGACGCCGAGGACCGGCAGCCGGGGCAGGCGCGACAGCCAGGTGATGAACAGCGGCTGGAAGATCACGACGATCGCGCCGTTGACGGTGATGAGCAGCCCGTACAGCGACGCCGGGAGTCCGTCGGCGGCCAGGGCCAGGGGCAGCGCGTACGAGGCCTGTGCGTACAGGATCAGGCCGAGCAGAAGGAAGACCAGCGCGGCCAGCAGCACCCGGTCGCGGGCCGCGATCGCGTAGCCGTTGCGCGCGGGTCTGGCGGCGGCCTTGTCGTGGCCACGAGGGATGCCGATGGCCACGATCACGGCGAAGGCGACGCTGGTGGTCACGTCCAGGATGACCAGGAGCCAGAAGCCGTGGGCGAGCAGGAGCCCGGCGACGGCGCCGGCCGCGGCGGTGCCCACGTTGACCGCCCAGTGCATGAGCCCGAAGGCCTTCGCCCGCAGCTGCGGCGGTGTGGTCTCGGCGACCAGCGCCGAGGCGGCGGGCCGGTAGACGTCGCCCGCCAGCCCCATGGCCAGGGCCGCGGTCATCAGCCAGGCCAGGCTGCCGGCGGCCGCGATGAGGATCAGGCAGGCCGCGGTGGCGAGCAGTCCGCCGATGAGGGTGACGCGGCGGCCGAACCGGTCGGCCAGGTAGCCGCCCAGCGGCTGCCCGCCCAGGCCGCCCAGCCCGTACGCGGAGATGACGGCGGCGATCTGCGCGGCCGCGTACCCCCGCCCCGTCAAGTAGAACACGAGGAACGGCAGCACGACCCCGCCGAACCTGTTGACCAGCTGGCCGGAGAACAGCAGCCAGAACACCTTGGGCAGCCCCTGGAACACGGGGGTGGGGGCGGGAGCCGTGATCGTCATGAGTGCATGGTGCGGGCGGCCCTCGGTGCGGGGCGACACATTCGGCGTGCGCCGAATCAGTCGTCCAGCAGGGCCTGGGCGCGCGGGGTACGGACGTAGAGCATGGCCCGGCCCACGCGGTGCTTGGTGACCAGGCCCGCGGACAGCAGCAGAGTGAGCTGCTCGGAGACGTTGGCGGGGGACAGGCCGGTGCGCCGGGACAGGTCCGTGGTGGAGGCGGGAGCGTCGAGCTCGGCCAGCAGCAGCGCGCGGGAGCGGCCGATGACGGCCGCCAGGGCGTCGGGGGCGGGCGCGGTGCCGCGTTCCCACAACGTGGCGACGGCGCGTACGGGATAGGTGATGACCGCCTGGCCGGGGGAGTCGGTGCGGTACAGCAGTCTGGGCCAGACGAAGACGGACGGGGCCAGGAGCAGGCCCTCACCGTTCAGCGTCCGGGACAGCTCCTTCGGGCGGTCGTCCAGGTAGAGGGTGCGATCTTCCCAGCGGATGGCCGCGTGCATGTCCGCGAACACGCCGGCGGGACCGCGTTCGGCGTACTGCCGGGCGCGGTAGAGCAGGTCGCCTTCGAGGAGGTTGCGCATGCGCGGCCAGTGCGGTGCCATGGCGAGCTGCCAGAAGGCTTCGATGGCGTGCGCCAGCCGTTCCAGGCCTGGAGCCGGATCCTGGTACAGCTCCATGGCGCAGCCGGTCAGCGAGCCGGGGATCTCGGCGGCCATGCGGTCGAGGTCCGTGCGGATGATCTCGTGCGGGCTGGCGCGCAGGACCGCCAGTTCGCCGGCCAGGTCCGGGGTCGGGCTGGTGGGGACGGGACACAGGAAGTCGGGGATGTAACCGGCGCCGGTGATGAGGTCGAGCAGCGGGGCCAGATCGCCGCCGATCAGGGGGCCTACCTGCTTGAACCACGGCAGATGCAGGGGCCGCCCCGCGGGGGTGCGCAGCGCTTGGATGCCGGCGGAGACCTCCCTGAGCGGGGAGTACGCGAACCTGATGGAGGTCAGGTCGTAGGCGGAGAACGCCACCGTGAGCATGCCAGGGACCCCTTGGATTCGGCTACGGCCGAAGGTATCGCAGGAGTCCGGCGCAGCGCCTCCGGTCTTGACGCGCGCTCTTTGTTAACGGTTAACTGACCACCGTTAACAGTGAACGGAAGGTTTCGGAGTGCTCACGTCGAAGAGGCCCACAACGCGCGCCCACCTGCGGGGCGCGCGTGACCGGATGGGGCACGCGGTCCTGGCGATGATCGAAACCGAAGCGGTGCCGACCGTCGCAGTCCTGCCCGGGAAAATCGCCATCGGCCGGACGGAGGGGACCGCCTCATGAGCGGCGTCAGCACCGATACGCGCCCGGTCACCCAAGCGCCGCGAACGGACGGCGGTGGACGGCGCGGGCCGGCGGCGCCGTCGCGGAAGCTGCTGTGGTTCGCGCTGCCCGCGCTCGCCTGCTACGGGTTCGCCGTCGTGGTGCCGACCCTGCGCGGCGGGGCGCTCGCCTTCACCGACTGGGACGGGCTCTCCCCGGACTACAACTTTGTCGGCTTCGACAACTTCGCGCGCATCTTCTCCTCGGACAGTTCGCTCGAAGCGCTGACCATGACGCTCATCTTCGCGTTCGCGATCACGGTGCTGCAGAACGGCGTCGGGCTGCTGCTCGCGGTCGGTCTGCACACGGGCCTGAAGACGCGCAACGTGCTGCGCGTGGTCTTCTTCGCCCCGGTCGTGATCACGCCGGTCGTGGTCGCGTACCTGTGGAAGTTCATGCTCACGCCCGACGGCGCGGTCAACGGCCTGCTGGAGGCGGTCGGGCTGGGCGCGCTGCGGCAGAGCTGGCTCGGCGACCCGACGTGGGCGGCGGTGTCGGTGGTCATGATCGTGGTGTGGCAGCACGCCGGCTACTCGATGGTGATCTACCTGGCGGGCCTGCAGTCGATCTCGCCTGAGGTGATCGAGGCGGCGGCGGTGGACGGCGCGGGCGCGTGGCGCCGCTTCTGGTCGGTGACCTGGCCGCTGCTGGCCACCGCGACCACGATCAACGTGATGCTGACCCTGATCGGCGGATTCAAGATGTTCACCGAGGTGTACGTGCTCACGGGCGGCGGACCGGGTGGGGCGACGGAGACGCTCTCCACGCTGCTCTACAAGTCGGCCTTCCAGTTCGACCAGTTCGGGTACGGCATCGCGCTCGCCCTCGTGCTGGCCGTCATCGTCGCGGTGTTCTCGGTCGCGCAGTACCGGTTGTCCAACCGGCAGGCGGTGAGCTGATGTTCCGCTACACCAAGGGCGTGTTCGCGCGCGAGGTCGTCATGCTCCTGGCCGCCCTCGTGTTCGTGTTGCCGGTCTACATCCTGGTCAACCTGTCCCTGCGGCCGGCCGGCGACGCCTCCTCGCCGCTGCGGCCGGTGACGGCACCGACCTTCGACAACTACCTCGCCGCCTGGGAGCAGGCGGGCCTGGCGGGCGCGCTGGTCAACAGCGCGATCGTGACGGGCGTCAGCGTGGTGCTGATCGTGGTCATCTCCTCGATGGCGGCCTACCCGCTGGCGCGGATCACCTCGAAACTGTCGTCCACGGTCTTCTGGCTGGTGCTGGCCGGCATGCTGATCCCGTTCCAGGTGGCGCTCATCCCGCTCTACCAGACCATGCGCGACGTCGGGCTGCTCGGCTCGCTGTGGGCGCTGGTGATCCTCTATGCCGGCATGCAGGTGCCGTTCTCGATCTTCCTCTACACCGGGTTCCTGCGCGCGATCCCGAGGGAGTACGAGGAGGCGGCCTCGATCGACGGCGCGGGCGCGCTGCGTACCTTCCGCAGCGTCATCTTCCCGCTGCTGCGCCCGGTCACCGGCACCGTCGTCATCCTGAACGCGATCACCGTGTGGAACGACTTCCTGGTCCCGCTGCTGTATCTGAGCGGGACGCCGCAGCAGACGGTGACGGTCGCGCTGTACGCCTTCGTCGGGCAGTACGTGTCGAACTGGCCGATCGTGTTCGCCGGCCTGGTGATCAGCATCCTGCCGGTGCTGGTCGTCTACTTCCTGCTGCAACGCAGGATCATCAGCGGTTTCGCGGGAGGGCTGAAGGGATGACCGGGTTGCGACCTTACGAGCTGCGGACCGGCGGGCAGCACGAGCCTCTGGGCGTCGTCGCCGCGCCCTCGTTCTCCTGGCGGCTGGAGTCGGACCGGCGTGGCGCGCGCCAGCGCTCCTACCGTGTCCGGGTGCGGCACCTGCCGGCGACCGGCGGCGCGGTGCTGGTGTGGGACTCCGGCGTGGTGGAGTCGGACAGCACTGTCGGCGCCCGCTACGGCGGCGGGCCGCTGGTGACGTCGTCGGCCTACGAATGGGAGGTCGAGGTCGAGGACGAGACGGGCGCGCGGGCGGTGGCGCGGGCCCGGTTCGGCACCGGGGTGGTGCACGCGGGGGAGTGGCGGGCCGCGTGGATCGGCCGCAACCCGATCTACCGCCAGGTGGCCTCGCCGCCACAGGACACCGACATCAGCTACACGGTGAACAAGCTGCAGCCGGTGCGCCGCTTCGTCCACGGCTTCGACCTGACCGAGGTGCCGGCGTCGGCCCGGGTGCACGCGTCGGCGAAGGGCGTGTACCGGCTCTACGTCAACGGCCGGCGGGTCGGGCGGGACGAGCTGGTGCCGGGCTGGACCGAGTACCGGGAGCGGATCACGTACCAGACCTGGGATGTGACCGCCCTGCTGCGGCCCGGCCGCAACACGGTCGCGGCGCTGCTGGGCGACGGCTGGTACGTGGGCTTCATCGGCACTGACCGGCGCCACCAGGCTCAGCACTACGGCACCGAGCCCGCGCTGCTGGTGCAGCTTGACGTGGACGGGGCGGACGGGTCGCGCCGGTCGATCGTCAGCGGCGAGGGGTGGAAGGAGTCGCCGAGCGACATCCTCTACGCCGACCTGCTGATGGGCCAGTACGAGGACTCGCGCCGCGCCGAACCGGGCTGGGAGCTGCCGGGGCACGACACCTCGGCCTGGTCGGCGGCGGTGGTGACCTCCCGCGACACCTCCACGCTGGTCCCGGAGGCCGACCCGGCGGTGCGGGTGACGGGCCGGGTGCCCGCGGTCGCGGTGACGCCGCGGGGCGGCGGGCGATTCGTGGTCGACTTCGGGCAGAACGTAGTCGGCCGCGTCGCCCTCACCCTGACGGGCCAGCCCGCCGGCACCCGGGTCCAGCTCACCCACGCCGAGGTGCTCGACGAGCACGGCGACCTCTACACGGCGAACCTGCGCACCGCCGAACCCGTCGACGTCTTCTGGACCGACGGCTCGCCGGCGCAGGTGTTCGAGCCCCGCTTCACCCTGCACGGCTTCCGCTACGCGGAGATCTCCGGCCTGACCGGGGACCTCGTCCCCGAGCAGGTCGAGGCGGTCGTGCTGCATAACGGCTTCGCGCTGACCGGCGCGTTCGAGAGCTCCAGCGCGGACCTGAACGCGCTGGCCTCGAACATCACCTGGAGCCTGCGGGGCAACTTCGTGTCGATCCCGACCGACTGCCCGCAGCGCGACGAGCGGCTCGGCTGGCTGGCCGACGCGCAGGTGTTCACGCCGACCGCGCTGCTGCTGGCCGACGTCGCCCCGCTGCTGCGCCGCTGGCTGCGGGACGTGCGCCTCGGCCAGTCCGCGGACGGCGCGTTCCCCGACCTCTCGCCCCGCCTCATCCATCTGCGGGAAGGCGCGCCGGCCTGGGGCGACGGCGGGGTGACGATCCCCTGGCACCTCTACCGCGCGACCGGCGACGCCGACGTGCTGCGGGAGTCCGTGGACGCGATGGTCGCCTGGGTACGGCACATCGAACGGCACAATCCCGGGCTGATCTGGCGCGAGCGTGTCGGCAACAACTACGGGGACTGGCTGCAGGTCGGCGCGGAGACCCCGAAGGACGTGCTGGCCACCGCCTACTTCGCGCACAGCGCCGAGCTGACCGCGCGCAGCCTCGCCGCGCTCGGGCGCGACGCCGAGGCGCGGGAACTGGCCGGCCTCGCCGAGCGCGTCCGCGCGGCCTACCGGGCGGAGTTCGTCGGCCCCGACGGCCGGGTGCACGGCGACACCCAGGGCGCCTACCTGCTCACCCTCGCCTTCGACCTGTGCGCGGCGGAGCAGCGCGATGCCGTCGCCGGGCGGCTCGTGGCGGCGATCGAACGCCGCGGCGTCTCCCTCACCTCGGGTTTCATCACGGTCGGGCTGCTGTGCCCGGTGCTGACCGCGATCGGCCGCTCGGATCTGGCGTACGCGCTGATCAACGACGACCGCTACCCGTCGTGGCTGTTCTCCGTGCGCAACGGGGCGACGACGATCTGGGAGCGCTGGGACGGCTGGACGCCGGAGGGCGGTTTCCAGTCACCGCGGATGAACAGCTTCAACCACTACTCCCTCGGCGCGGTCGGCGAGTGGTTGTTCACCGGCGTACTCGGCATCGGGCAGGCGCCCGGCTCGGCCGGGTACGCCGACATCCGGCTCGCGCCGCAGCTCCACACCTCCCTCGACTGGGCGCGCGGCGCGATCGACACCCCTCGCGGGCGCGTCGCCAGCTCCTGGCGCCGCGACGAGGCGGGGTGGTGCGAATGGTCGGTCCTGATACCGCCGGGAGCGGCCGCCGAGGCCGTGCTCCCGGCGCCCTCGGCGGCGACGATCACGGAAGCTGGCGAGGACGTCACCCGTTCGGAAGGGATCACCCTTCAGGCGGAGCGGCAGGGGTGCACCCGGCTGCGCTTGGCGTCGGGAAGCTACACCTTCCGCTTCCCGGCCGGAGCCGCGACGCCTGTTGTGACGCCGATCCACTGATTCCCTTCGACCCCCCTGGAGTACGACCAGCATGTTCAACCGGAAGATCGCCGCTCTCGCCGCGGCGGCGCTGGCCCTGACCGCCTGCGGGTCGCAGCCGCAGGCGCCGAGCAATGAGAAGACCAAGGCGCTCACCATCGCCACGACGTCGAACAACCAGGCGCCGATGCAGGCGGTGGTCGAGGCGTACAAGAAGAAGACCGGCCTCGACATCAACGTGACCGTGGCCGACACCGCGCAGTACCAGACGACGCTGCGTACCCAGCTGTCGTCGGGGACGGCGCCCGACGTGTTCACGGTGTGGCCGGGCAGCGGCAATCCCGGCGCCATCTCCATCCTGCGGAAGGCCGGCTACCTGGCCGACCTGTCGGACCGGCCGTGGGCCGCCAAGATCGAGCCCGGCACCGCCGAGACGATGCGGATCGGCGGCAAGACCTACGGGCTGCCGTCCAAGCTCGACGCGATCGGCGCGATCTACAACGTCGCCACTCTCAAGGAGACCGGGCTGAAGACTCCGGCGACCTACACCGAGTTGCTCAAGTTCTGCGCGGACGTCAAGGCCAAGGGCAAGGTCGCCTTCGCGCTGGGCATCCAGACCGACTGGGTGACGCAGCTCATTCCGTACGCGCTGGTCGCCTCGACCGTCTACGCCGCCGACCCGTCGTTCAACGACAAGATGGCGAAGCAGCAGGCGCGTTTCGCCGGCTCCGGCTGGGAGGCCGCCTTCACCAAATACCTGGAGATGAACAAGGCGGGCTGCTTCAACGCCGATCCGCTCGGCACCGACGTGACCGCGTCCTACAACCTGGTCAACACCGGGAAGGCCGTCGGCGTGGTGCAGGTGCTCGCCTCGTATTCGCAGATCACCTCGACCGCCCCGAAGGACGCGGAGTTCGGGTTCTTCCCCCTGCCCGGCGGTGACAGCGGCACCAACCCGGTCCCGCGGGGCATCGGCGTGAGCTTCGCGGTCAACGACAAGGCCAAGAACAGGGTGAACGGCCTCGGCTTCGTCGACTGGCTGGCCACGCCGGAGGCCATCAAGGTCTGGTTCGACACCGCGCCCGGCATCCCCGCGATCCAGGGGGCCGAGGTCGAGGCGGCGCCGGCGGTGCGGGCGGCGATCGACATCATCGCCGCCGGTCACACCGCGCCCTTCCCGGACTCCGGCTGGCCCAACGCGCAGGTGCAGGCCGCCCAGTTCGCCGGGATCCAGCAGCTCTTCTCCGGACAGGCGGACGCCAAGCAGGTGCTGGCCTCGATGGACGAGGCGTACGGCGCCGGGTGATCCGCTCATCTGCCCCCGAATCCCTCAATCTCCCCATCTCCCGCGAAAGATCCATGACTGAAACCTCGTCACATGACATCATCGCCGCCGTACCCGTGTCGTTCGCCGAGGACGGCGCACTCGACCTGGCCGGGACCCGTGAGATCCTCGCGTACGTCGCGGGCTCCGGGGTCCAGGGGGCGCTCGTGCTCGGCACGACCGGCGAGTTCCCGGCCCTGTCGATAGAGGAGCGCAACGCCGTCGCGGCGCTCGCCGTGGAGGTGCTGCCCGGCATCCGCGTGATCGTGCACGTCGGGGCCGCCAGCCGGTACGAGGTGTCGCGACTCATCGCGGGCGCGCGGGCGGCCGGCGCCCACGAGATCGCCGTGCTCACCCCGTTCTACCTGCCGACGCCGCCCGAAGAGGTCTACGCGTTCTTCCGGGACGTCAGCGCGGAGGCCGGCGGGCTGGACGTGTTCGTCTACCTCTTCGAGGCGCGCACCGGCGTGGCGGTGGACGAGGAACTGCTGGTGCGGCTCGCGGGCCTGCCGAACGTCGTGGGGGTCAAGGTCAGCGGGGAATCGCTCGACACGATCGCCTCGTACCGGGCCCGCCTGCCCGAAGGGTTCCTCATCTACACCGGCAGCGACGCTGACTACGCGGCGTCGGCCGCCGCGGGCGCCGACGGGATCGTGTCCGGGGTGGCGTCGGCGTTCGCCAAGCCGTTCGTCGCGATGCGGGCCGCGCTGGAGCGCGCGGACGCCGGCGCCGTGGCGCGCCTGCAGGGCGACGTGGACGAGGTGGTGGACGCGATCCGCAGCGAGCCGACGCGGATGCTCGCCGTGCACCGCCTCGCCGGGCGGCCGGTCGGCCGCTCCCGCATGCCGATCCCGGAACCCGACCAGGAGGCCCTGCGGCGGCTCGCCCGCGACCTCCCGCTCCACCACTGACCACCTTGATCGCTTCGCATCCAGCCAAATGGAGAATGCCATGACGCGTACGCGTTCACACCCCCCTGTCCGCACCGCCGCCCTCGCCCTGGCGGCCCTCCTCGCCCTGTCCGCCGCCCCGGCGCACGCCGTCGTGGCGGACGGCGCGCCGCTGAAGGTGCCCGACGGGCTCATCGACACCTCCAACACCGCCACGCTCGGCCTGGCCCGCGCCGAGCACGCCGAGACCATCACGGTCTTCGCGCCCGGCGCCGAAGACCGGAAGTACAACCACGGCGTCGTGCTCATGCCGTTCAAGGGACGGCTGTACGCCCAGTGGCAGAGCTCCGCCGTGGACGAGGACGCGCCCGACACGATCGTCACCTACGCCACCAGCAAAGACGGGAAGAGGTGGTCGAAGCAGATCCCGCTCACCGCGCCGCGCACCGACGGCTACACCTCCAGCGGCGGCTGGTGGACCAACGGGCGGACCCTCGTCGCCTACCTCAACGTCTGGCCACGCGGCCTGACCCCGCGCGGCGGCTACACCGAGTACGTGACCAGCAGGGACGGCCGGCACTGGAGCAGCCCCCGCCGGGTGACCGGCGCCGACGGGCAGCCGGTGAACGGCATCATCGAGCAGGACGTCAAGGCACTGCCGGGCGGGCGGGTGCTGACCGCGTTCCACATGCAGCCCGGCCTGTTCGTCAAGCCGTACTACACCGACGACCCGCTCGGCGTCTCCGGCTGGAAGCAGGGCGACTTCACCAACCAGCCGAACACCCCGGAGATGAGCCGCGAGCTGGAGCCGAGCTGGTACCGGCGCCCGGACGGCTCGATCGTGATGGTCTTCCGCGACCAGGGCGGCGGAACCCTGCGCAAGCTCGCCGCGGTGAGCACCGACGACGGCGAGACCTGGTCGGCGTCGGTGGAGACCAACGTGCCCGACTCGCGCACCAAGCAGAGCGCGGGGAACCTGCCGGACGGCACCGCCTACCTGGTGGGCAACCCGACCGGCACCCGCAACAGGTACCCGCTGACGGTGCTGACCAGCGCCGACGGGGTGACCTTCGACAAGGCCTACAACCTGCGCACCGCCGAGGACCTGCAGCCGCGCCGCTTCGAGGGCCTGTACAAGAACGCCGGATACAGCTACCCGAAGAGCATCGTGTGGAAGGGCTCTCTGTACGCGGCGTACGGCACCAACAAGGAGGATGTGCAGCTCAGCCGGGTCCCTGTCGCCGACCTCGCGCGGCGGGTGAGGTAGGCCGGCCTCCGCCGCGGTCCGCGACGCGCTGGCGGCGTCGGCGGGTCATCCCGTGACGGAGAAGATCGTGCCCAGCATGCTGCGCGCGGCGGCGAGCTGGGCCTCGGGCAGGTCGCCCACCTTGCTCTTGAGCCGGGTGGCCGCCACGGTGCTGATGCGGTCGATCATGGCGGCTCGGTCGTCGCCCACGTCGACGACGAAGGCGGTCAGGGCGTGCGCCAGGTCGGCGGCCTCGACGTGGGCGGTGAGCACGTTGTCGTTGTAGAGCGTGTGGTAGAAGTCGCCGGTCACTACGAGCCGGACTTCCTCACGGTCGCCGAGCTGGACGGTCCACAGCTCGCCGAATCGGTGGCTCACGCGGCCTCGCCGCGGCGCTCATCGGCGGCCCGCGCGGTGTCGTCGGCGACGATCCGCTCGTCGGCTTCCTGGTGGGCGCTTTCGCCGTAGACCTTGGCGCGGGCGGCCGCGCTGTGGGTGGCGGCGATCTCGCGAAGGGCTCCGCGCTCCAAGACGGTGGAAACACTGAGCCCGTTCGCTTCAGCGTGCTTGCGTACCGCCTCCAGGACCCACGGGGCGATGCTGACGGATGTTCTCTCCTTGGCCATGATCCGTATGCTACGGCCGATGCGTCGAGAGTGCTACCCGTCGTAATACTCGGGCTCATACTCTCGCTGTCGCGCCGCCCCCTAGCTGGTGGCGCGCCAGGTGAGGGACAGGCCGGTCGCGGCGCGTTCGGTGCGGATCTCCATCATGGTGCCCAGGATGGTGGCATGGTCGGACACGACGGGAACGGCATCGGGCGTATAGGCGATCCGGGTGCTGACGAGCACGGCACTGCCCTCAGGCTCGTGCAGGCGGCGCGCGGCGGCGGGGTCGAGCAGGCCGGGCCGGACCACCTCGGACGCCCGGGCCACCGCCACTCCCGCCTCGCCGAGCGCCGTGTAGAGGGAGACGGCGGTGAAGTCGCGGTCGCGGATCTGGTCGGCCGCCGGCCGGCGTACCCAGGACACCTGGTGTACGGCGGGACGGCCGGCGAACTCGCGGACCCGCTCCAGCCGCAGGGCGGTATCGCCGGGAGGCAGCCGCAGCTCCGCCGCGATCCGGGCGGGGGCCCGGCGCATCGCCCGCCCGGCCACCACGGTGCGTACGTCGTGGCCTTGTTCCCGCAGATCGTCGGCCAGGCTGCGGAGCGAGCCGAGCTGGTACGCCAGATGGGCCGGGGCCACGAACGTGCCCTTGCCGGGCCGCTGCACGATCAGCCTCTCGTCGCTGAGCTCCCGCAACGCCTGGCGCAGCGTCATGAGGGTCACCCCGTAGGAGGTGCTCAGCTCCCGTTGCGGGGGCAGGGCCTCACCGGGGGCGTAGTGTCCCGACCGGATCTTCGCGGCGAGGTCGGCGGCGATGGCGCGGTATCTCGCCTCATGCCCGGCGTCGGGGGTCATCCTGGTGCGTCACTCCTGGTCGAGGGCCCGGCGCAGGGTCGCGAGGAAGGCCAGCAGGTCGTCCGGCCCCGCTCCGTCGAGCACCCGCCGCATGACCGCGGCGCCGACTACCACGCCGTCGGCGTACCGGCCCGCCTCCCGCGCCTGGTCAGGCGTGGAAATGCCAAATCCTAGCAAGACCGGCCGGTCGGTGCCGCGTTTGATCCGCGCGGTGAGCTCCGCCGCCGAGGCGGCGAGGTCGGCCCGCTCGCCGGTGGTGCCCATCACCGACACCGCGTAGACGAATCCGCGACTGCGGCGCGAGATCTCCGCCAGCCTCGGCTGCGGCGTCGACGGCGACGCCAGCAGGGCCAGCTCGATCCCGGCGGCGGCCACGTCCGTCAGCTCGTCCGCCTCGTGCACCGGCAGGTCGGGCACGATCAGGCCGCCGACGCCGGCCCGGCGCAACGCGGCGCAGAACGCCTCGGGCCCGTCATGCAGCACCAGGTTGTAGTAGGTGCTGGCGACCAGCGGCACGCCCAGGTCCCGGACCTCGGCCAGGTCGGCGAGGATCCGGCGGGTGCTCGCCCCCCGGGCCAGCGCCGCGTTGCTCGCCTGCTGGATGGTGACGCCGTCGAGCGTGGGGTCGGAGAACGGCAGGCCGACCTCGATCGCGTCCGCACCGGCTGCGGCGAACGCTTTCAGGTATCGCGTCCAGCCGGGCGTGATGCCCCCGGTGATGTACGGCATGAGCAGACCGCGACCGGTGTCCCGGCGGGCACGCAGATGGCGTTCGACCTCGCCCGGGGCCAGGATGTGCGTCACAGCAGCTCCTTCAGGGTAGAGATGTCCTTGTCGCCCCGGCCGGACAGCGTCATCAGGACCGTCGATCCGGCGGCCAGTTCGCCCTCACCCGCCGCGCGGATCACCCAGGCGAGGGCGTGCGCCGATTCGAGCGCCGGGACGATGCCCTCGGTGCGCGCCAGCCGTACCGCCGCGCCGACCGCCTCCTCGTCGGCCACCGTGACGTACCGGGCCCGGCCCAGCTCGCGCAGATGGGCGTGCTCCGGGCCGACCCCCGGGTAGTCGAGGCCGGGGGCGATGGAGTGCGCCTCGACGATCTGCCCGTCGTCGTCCTGCAGGAACAGCGAGCGGCAGCCGTGCAGGACGCCGAGCCTGCCGCGGGCCGCACCGGCGCCGCCCTCCGCCTCGACACCGACGAAGCGCGCCGAGGTGTCGGCGAAGCCGGCGAACGTACCGGCCGCGTTGGAGCCGCCGCCGACGCACGCGACCACGTGGTCCGGCACGCCGGTCCGCAGTTCGGCGGCGCACTGCGCGCGGGACTCGTCGCCGATGACCCGCTGGAACTCCCTGACCATCCACGGGTACGGATCCGGCCCGATGACCGAACCGACGCAGTAGTGGGAGTCGCCGGTGACGCCCACCCAGTGCCGCATGGCCTCGCTGGTCGCGTCCTTGAGCGTGCGGCTGCCCGTGGTGACCGGGATCACCTCGGCGCCCAGCATGCGCATCCGGAAGACGTTCAACGCCTGCCGCTCGATGTCGCGCTCGCCCATGAAGACCGTGGCCTCGAGCCCGAGCAGTGCGGCGGCGGTCGCGGTGGCCACCCCGTGCTGGCCCGCTCCCGTCTCGGCGATCAGCCTGCGCCGTCCCATCCGGGTGGCGAGCAGGGCCTGGCCCAGCACATTGTTGATCTTGTGCGATCCGGTGTGGGTGAGGTCCTCGCGCTTGAGGTACAGCCGCACGCCCAGCTCCTGCGACAGCCGCCGGGCCGGTGTGAGCGGGGTCGGCCGTCCGGCGTGCAAGGCGAGCAGTTCCGCCAGGTCGCCGCGGAAGCCCGGATCCGCCCGCGCCTCCCGGAACGCCTCGTCCACCTCGCGGCACGCCTCCACCAGGGACTCCGGCGCGTACCGCCCGCCGTACTCGCCGAACCGGCCCCGCGCCCGGGGCTCGCCCATCGTCCCGCCCACCGGGACGGGCTCCCGCCATGGCGACATCTCTCGCATCCCACGCTCACCTCGTTCTATAACTCTTCATAGAGTTCTATAACAGTGAGTGTGGCATGGAGGGCGTGGGACGCGCCACCCCCGCACTGTCCTCATAGAAAGATCATCGGCATATAATGATCGAATGAGATCGATGCAGGAACCCACTTTCCTGATCCTTACCGCGCTCGCCGCCGGCCCCCAACATGGGTACGGCCTCATCACCGACGTCGAACAGATCTCCGAGGGCCGGGTGCGGTTGCGCGCCGGAACCCTCTACGCCGCCTTCGAACGCCTGCAGGAAGAGGGCCTCATCGCCGAGGATCGCGAGGAGATCGTGGACGGCCGGGTCCGGCGCTACTACAGGCTGACCGATGACGGGGCGACCCGGCTGGCCGCGGAGGCCGAGCGGATGCGCCATCACGCGCGAGCGGCGTCCACCCGGCTGCGCGCCGCCGGGCTCGGAGGAATGGCGTGACCTCCCTCGAAGCCCGATACCGGCGGCTCCTGGCCTGCTATCCCCATGATCACCGCACCCGGCACGAGGAGGACATGATCGGCGTACTTCTGGCCGGATCACGGCCCGGACAGACCCGCCCGCACCTCGCCGACACGGCCGATCTGCTGGCAGGCGCGGTTCGGATGCACTGCCGGCGGGCCTTCGGTACGGTGTCAGCGCCTGCCTGGCGGGACGCCGTGGCCGTGGGCATGGCGCTGTGGCCGCTGCTCATCCTGACCGACACGCTGGCCCGCCAGATCATGTTTCTGGCACCGAGCATCGGGGTCGGCCTGCTTCACCATTGGACACAAGAACCGGGGTCGATCCTGTTCTGGGCTCGACCGGTCATCGTCTTCGCCCTGCCCGTGCTCGCGGTCGCGCTCCGCCGCCGGGGGGTCGCCGCACTGGGCGCGCTGGCTTTCCTCCTGTACGCCGACACATCGCTCTTGACCCGGCCCCTGGCATTACCGAACGTCGCCCTGCCCCTGCTGGCGCAAGTGGTGGCGGTCGCCGTCGCCTTCACCGGTCCGGCCCGCAGGGGCGCGTCGCTCATCCCCTGGCGCACGGTCATGCTCTGGACGCCGTTCGGCCTGGTCGGGTTGGCCGCCAGCAAGCTGGGCGGGGGTCTGCTCGGCCATGAGATCGCACTCTGGAAACCGGTGCCGTGGCTCATCATCATGGCGGCGGCAGCGGGATACGCGGCGAGGTCCGTGCTGGGACGGCGCGCGTCGCTGCTGCTGTTCCTGCCCGTAGCGGCGCTGGGCGACCTCGGGAAGCTCCCTTCCCTGCCCACCCCTCTCGCCCTCGCGCAGATCGGCTGCGTGCTCGGCGCTTTCGCGATGGGGACGATGCTCCGGGACTCCAAGAATCCTAGGAAGGCCGGCGGCGGCCGACGAACACATACTCCCGGCTGTCCTCGGTGAACGGCTCGCGGGCGAACCCGCCGTAGAGCGCCTCCAGCTCAAGACCGGCGACATCCAGAAGCCCGAGCCACTCGTTCTTCGTCGCCCACCAGAAGGAGCTCTTCGCGCCGTCGTCGAGGACAAGGTCGACGCGGTTGTCTCCAACCGCGTAACGGACCGTGTGCGGTACGGGCTTCTCCTGCCGCGTGCCGTCGAGCTGGACCGCGATCCGATGGTCGAAGGCGATGGCGTTCCAGGCGAACCGCCCCTCCGGCCGGAGCGAGGCGGCGACCCGCTCAAAGGTACGGCGACGGTCGGCCCAGGTCGGCAGGTGCTGGAGTGATCGGAACGGGCAGTAGATCAGCGCCGCGGGCTCGTCCAGGGCGAAGTCGCGCATGTCGCACTCGCGCAGGTCGAGTTCCACACCGGCCTCGGCCGCACGGGTACGGGCTTGCGCGAGCATCGCCGGTGAGACGTCGATCCCGACGACCCGCCGGCCGGTCTCCCGCGCCACCGGGATCGCGACCCGCCCGTCCCCGATCGCCAGCTCGACCACCGGCCCGTCCGCCTCGCGTGCGAGATCAACGTAAAAGGCCACGTCGGCCGTCATGTGACCCGACCATTCCTGGTACCGCTTCGCGAATGCTTCGTCCCAGGTCGTCGCCATCGCTCCATGATCGCACCCGCGTCCTGAAGCAGCCAGCGAATAAGCTCACGCCGGCGGCCAGTTGCGGAGAACGGCGTCGAGGGCGTCCAGCGCTCTGAACCACGAAGCGTCCACGTCACGAGGGTGGCGGCGGAACCCGCCCGCCGTCTCCAGGCTCACATACCCGTGGAACGTGCTGTGCAGCATGCGTACCGCGTCCGTCTGGTCGGGCTCCGACAGCGCGTATCCGCGCAGTATCGCGCGCGTCATGTCCGCGTGCGGACGCCCCGCGCTGGTGTCCACTCTGTCCGAGTCGAGCTCGATCTGCATCGCGGCGTACCTGCCCGGATGCTCTTTCGCGTAGCTCCTGTAGGCGTTCGCGAAGGCCACCAGCGCGTCCTTGCCCGCGCGGCCGGCCAGGGCGGCGGCGGCTCGGTCGGCGAGCTCCGCCAGGGCCAGCAACGCCACCCTCGCCCTAAGGTCCTGCACGTCCTTGACGTGTGAGTACAGGGCCGCGGGCTTGACGTCGAAACCGCGTGCGAGCGCCGAGACGGTCACGTTCTGAAAGCCGATCTCGTCGGCCAGGTCCGCCGCCGCCCGGGTCAGGCGTTCGGCGGTCAATCCCGCGCGTGCCATGTGCCGCCCCTCTCCGCTAACTTACAGGCTTTAAGTATTTGCATAATACCTGTAAGGAAGCTAGCCTCCCCGCCCATGAGACCAATCACCGAGCGCGACATCCGTACATCATTCGTGAACTGTTCCAAAGGAGAGACCAAGCGGCTGAACGTCCCCAAAGACCTCGCGGACCATCCCTGGGAAGACCTCGACTTCCTCGGGTGGCGAGATCCGGGTGCGCCCGAACGCGCCTACCTGGTCGCCGACCGCGACGGCCCTCTCGTTGGCATCGCGCTGCGGGTGACATCCGGCGCGTCGCGCGGCTTCACCTCGCGCAGCATGTGCTCGCTGTGCCTGACCACGCACACCAACGGCGGCGTAGCGCTGATGACCGCGCGCCGAACCGGCGAAGCCGGCCGCCAGGGCAACTCGGTCGGGCACTACCTGTGCACCGACCTGGCCTGCTCCCTCTACACACGTGGGAAGAAGGAGGCGGCGGGGGGCGAGACCGTCGATGAGTCCCTCAGTCTGGGGGAGAAGGTCGCCCGTACCCGGGCGAACCTGTACTCCTTCCTGGACAAGGTGGTCGGCCAGGGATAACGGCCTGATGTTCAGTCGACATCAGACGGCGGCGTCTTCGCCGGCCGCGCGATCGATGGCGGTGGTCAGCCGTTCCCGCTCCCGGCTGATCCACTGACCCTCCGGGTAGTTGCGGAGGAACGTCTCGGCGAACTCCACCGGGTCTTCGCCGACGACTTCGCGGAGCGGGGTTCCGTCCGCCGCGCTCTGCTCGAACAGATCAACGAGATCGTCCAGCATTGCCAGCAGGCTGTCCGCCTTGCCCGGCCCGAAGTGCTCCATGTACCGCTGCAGCGCGTCGATCGCCGTGCGATAGTTCGCGGGAAGCCGCTCCGCGCGCGCCTTGTACTGCCAGTAGCGCTTCTTGTCCTCGATCGGTCCGGTGACCATCTCCAGGTAGCGCAGGTAGCGCCGCTTCGGCTCGTTCGGCTCTGTGGTCATGTCTGCTTTCCTCCTTCGCGGAGCTGTTCGAGCCGTTCCGTGAGGAAGCTCCAGGTCCTCCAGAACTCTTCGAGGTAGGCCCGTCCCTGGGCGTTGAGGGAGTACACCTTGCGCGGCGGACCCTTCTCGGACGGGACCTTCTCCACGTCGACGAGGCCGCGCTGCTCGATCCTGACCAGCAGCGCGTAGATGGTGCCCTCGGCGATGTCGGAGAAGCCCTGCTCCCGCAGCCACGCCGTGATCTCGTAGCCGTACGCGGACCGGCCGGACAGGATCGCCAGGACGATGCCCTCCAGCGTCCCCTTGAGCATCTCCGTCGCCTGCTTGCCCATGGAACACCTCTTCAACTACTCAGCAATGCTGACTACTAGTACATAGTAACGCTTAATAGCAATGACGCAAGCTCGTCAGATGAAGAGCGTTTCCGGAGCGGCGAGCGCCAGGCCGGCGGCGCCGAGCGCGTGCTGGGCGTCGCTCCACGGACGGACGATCACTTGGACGCGGTGGGCCGCGGTGACCTGACTGGTCCGCATCACCACGGAGAACCCGGGCTCCAGGCCCGGCCAGAGAACGTGGTTCTCGCCGATGATCGCGATGGTGGGCGTGCCGAGCAGGTTGACGACGCCGGCGACGGCCCGCCCGAGCATGGCGCCGACCTTGGCGAGCACCCGGGCCAGCGACCGCTCACCGGAGACCCACCGTGAGCGGAGCTCCTCGATGGTGGTGGACGCCTCGGCCAGGCCCTCGCGACGGGCGGCGCGCAGGATCCCGTCGTCACTGGTGAAGGTCTCCAGGCAGCCCCGCGCGCCACAGGCGCAACGCGGGCCGGTGGCGGCGACGGGCGTGTGGCCGAACTCGCCGGACAGCCCGCCCGGGGCGCGGTGCACCCGTCGCCGTAGAACCGCGCCGACCCCCACCCCGTCGCCGATGCCGAGCACCAGGAAGTCGTCGTGCTCAAGTCCCGCCCGATACAGGAGCTCGGCGGTGGTGCTGGCCGTGAGGTCGTTGTCGACGAGCACCGGGATCGGCAGCTCGGCGCGCAGCCGTTCGCCGAGGGGAAGGTTGCTCCACCCAAAGCGGGGACAGAACCGGATATAGCCCGCATCAACGGAAGCCGGCACGGCCACGCCCACGGCCTTGAGCCTGGGACCCATGACAGGGTCGGCCAATCGCCGGTCGATGACAGTGAGTAGTTGGGGGAGCGGGTCTGCGTGACAGTCGAAGGACGATACATCGGATGTGAGCAGTCGTCCATCCAGCCCCGCGACCACGGTAACGAGGTGGTCGGTCGCGACGCGTACACCGATGGTCGCGGCGGCCTCCGGCACGACCTGAAGGGGAATGCGCGGCCGGCCGACCACCCCGGCCTGTGGGCTGAGAGTCCGCAGATAACCGCAGGCCAGAAGGCGTCGCGTGTGTTCGTGAACGGTCGCGTCGCCGAGCTTGAGCCGGGCCGCGATCTGACGGCGGTCCAGGGCGCCAGCAGTGCCGAGAAGCGCCAGGATCTCGACGCGGGTCAGATCGCCACGACCGGCTGTTCGGCGAGCAGTCATCGGATATTTCCTATCACGAGCTCATTGACATTACGGATTGCTACGCCCTAGTTTCGGATCAATTAACTCGGCCCCGAGCTTATTGAGTGGAGCTGCGATGGGCAGGCAGATGTATAGCGGTCGGAGATCGCTGGCGGTCGCAACAGCGGTGGTCATCGCGGGGGGACTAACGGCCGGTTGCGGAGGCGACGGCCAGGAATCGGCGGGAGGCAACAAGGCGAGCAACGGCGCGGTCACGCTCACCTGGGGGATGTGGGCGTCCGGAACCGAGGACCGAAACGCCTGGCAGAAAGTGGCCGACCAGGTCACCCAGAAGTACCCGAACATCAAGATCACGCTCGAGACCTCGCCCTTCAAGGATTACTTCACCAAGCTCGGCACCCGCCTCGCCGGTGGTAGCGCTCCGTGCGTCGTCTCCATGCAGAGCCTGCGCACGGGCGGCTACGTCAGCGGCATGCGTCCCTTGGACGACCTGATCAAGAAGAACGGCCTGGACACCGCCGACTTCGATACTTCGATCATGGCCGGGCTGGCCTCGGGCGGCAAGCAGTACGCGCTGCCGTACGATGTCGGCTCGCTGATCATCACCTACAACAAGGACATGTTCAAGGCGGCCGGCGTGCCGGAGCCGAAGGTCGGCTGGAGCGTGGCGGACTTCGAGGCGGCGGCCAAGAAGCTGACCACCGGCGGCAAGTACGGCTTCGTGGGCTACCCCTCGGCCCTGGGGATGTTCTCGATGATCCTGGCCAAGACGGGCAACGCGGAGCCGATGGACGAGTCCGGCAAGCTCACCCTCACCACTGAGCAGATGAAGACCGGCTTCCAGTGGTACGCGGACCTGACCGCCAAGCAGGGAGTCTCGCCCAAGATACCCGGCGTGGACAACAACTTCACCGAGACCCAGTTCCTCAACGGCAACGCGGCGATGTCGGTGAACGGGCCCTGGTCCGTTCTGGAGCTCAAGGCGAAGGCCAAGTTCGGTGTGGGCCTGGCCACCATCCCCGCCGGCCCGGACGGGACCAAGAGCTACACGGCCGGGTCCGGCTTCGGCATCTCCCAGTCCTGCCCGTACCCCGACGAGGCGTTCAAGGCGGTCAGCACGATGACCAGCGCCGAGGTGCTCGGGCAGCTCGGCTCGGTCGGGCGCGCCTACCCGGCGCGCAAGTCCGTACAGAACAAGTGGTACGAGAACGCTTTCGAGGGCTCCAAGCCGGTCCTCGACGCCGCCAACGCCTCCGCGAAGCCGTTCCGGACGACCAAGAACTGGGACCCGGTGGAGAAGCTGCTGGCCCAGTACGGCATCCAGGCCTTCAACGGCCAGACCACGGCGGCGGACGCACTCGACCAGGTGCAGCAGCAGTCACCGGCCTAAGGAGCGAAGTGTCCGACGACGCCATAGCCCGCCCCGCGGCGGTCGCGGGCAGACGGCGCCCCCGTCTGCGCCGCGACGGAAGGGCCGCGGCCTTCTTCGCGGCGCCCAGCATGATCGGGTTGACGCTGTTCACCCTCTTCCCGATCGTGCTGTCTCTGGTGATGGCCTTCTTCCAGTGGCCCGCGGTGGGCGAGCGAACCTTCACCGGACTGGAGAACTTCACCACGCTGTTCACCGACCCCGTCTTCCGGCGGGCGCTGTTGAACACACTGCTGTTCGTGGTGCTCTATTTGCCGCTCAACCTCATCGTGTCGGTGGGGCTGGCGGTGTGGATGGGCCCGCGCATCAAGGGCCGCAAGGCGCTGCGGGTGGTGTTCTTCCTGCCCGTGGTCACGCCGATGGTGGCCAACGCGATCGTCTGGCGGATGATCTACCAGCCGAACGGGCTGATCGACGGCTCGCTGTACGCCGCCACCGGCACGCACGCGCCGAACTTCCTCGGTGAGCCGGGCTGGGCCATGTTCGCCGTCGTCGCGATGAGCGTGTGGCAGGGGTTCGGCTACAACATGCTGGTCTTCTCGGCCGCGCTGGACGCCATCCCGCGGCACCTGCTGGAGGCGGCGCAGATCGACGGGGCGGGACCGTGGCGGCAGTTCTTCCGCATCATGCTGCCGATGATCTCCCCAGCGCTGTTCTTCGCCTCGACCATGACGCTCATCACCTCCTTCCAGGTCTTCACCCAGCCGTTCCTGATGACCGGCGGAGGGCCGGGCATGGACACCGAGACCCTCATGATGTTCGTCTTCGACAAGGGATTCTCGATCTACCAGTACGGACTCGCGTCCGCCGGAGCCTGGATCCTGTTCGTGCTGATCCTGGGCGTGACCGCGGTGCAGTTCGCCGGCCAGCGCAGATGGGTGACCTACGATGTCTGATCACGCCGTACGCCGGGTCAGGCTGGTCATCTCACACGTCGCGCTCTACCTGGTGGCCGCCGCGTTCCTGACGCCGCTGGTGTATATGCTGGCCACCTCGCTCAAGCCCGCCGACGAGGTGTTCCAGTCGCCACCGAGCCTGTTCGGCTCGCTGATCCGGTGGGAGAACTACAGCGAGACGTTCGAGTTTCTGCCGTTCGGGAAGTTCGTCCTCAACGGGCTCGCCGTCGCCATCTGCGGCACGGTCGTGGTGCTCGTGGCGTCGGCCATGTCGGCGTACGCCTTCTCGCGGCTGCGCTGGCGCGGTCGTGACGGCTTCTTCCTGGTCTTCCTGGCCACGCTGATGATCCCCCAGGAAGTGCTGGTCGTGCCGATGTTCATGCTGATGAAATGGTTCGGCTGGGTGGACTCCTTCCAGGCGCTGATCTTTCCCTGGGCCTTCACCGCCTTCGGGACGTTCATGCTGCGCCAGTTCTTCCTGACCGTCCCCGAAGAGATCTCCGAGGGCGCCCGCATCGACGGCGCGGGATCGGTGCGCATCTTCACCAGCATCATGCTGCCGCTGATCAGACCCGCGCTCGCGGTGCTGGCGGTCTTCACGTTCATCAATTACTGGAACAGCTTCATGTGGCCGCTGATCATCATCAACACGGTGGACGAGAAGGCCACCGTCCCGCTGGGCCTGTCGCTCTTCGTCGGCCAGCAGGGCACCCAGTGGAACCTGATCATGGCGGCCTCGGTGATCTCCATGGCGCCGACCGCGGCACTCCTGATCCTCCTGCAGAAACATCTCATACGCGGGATCGCCACGAGCGGTCTCGGCGGCCGATGAAAACTCTTTTCGAAAGGAACGTAGTGGACCACGCCTGGTTCTCCGAATCCCGCTTCGGCATGTTCGTGCACTGGGGGCTGTACTCCCTGGCCGCCCGCCACGAGTGGGTGAAGAACCGCGAGCAGATGACCGACGAGCACTACCAGCGCTACTTCGACCACTTCGACCCCGATCTGTACGACCCCGCGGAGTGGGCACGGCTGGCCAAGGAAGCCGGCATGCGCTACGTCGTCCTCACCACCAAGCACCACGATGGCTTCTGTCTGTGGGACTCCGCGCAGACCGACTACAAGGTGACGCGCACTCCCTGGGGCAAGGACCT
Source organism: Nonomuraea sp. NPDC052129 (assembly GCF_040680095.1). NCBI lineage: Bacteria > Bacillati > Actinomycetota > Actinomycetes > Streptosporangiales > Streptosporangiaceae > Nonomuraea > Nonomuraea sp. NPDC052129. Next base: position 29,268 of record NZ_JBFAVX010000050.1, read on the forward strand.
GATCGCGCCGTACGTGGAGGCCCTGCGCGCCGAAGGGCTGAAGGTCGGCTTCTACCACTCGCTGATCGACTGGCACCACCCCGAGTTCCCCGTCGACTCCCTTCACCCGCAGCGCGAGGACGAGGAGTTCAAGGCCGCCGCCAAGGGCCGCGACATCTCCAAGTACGCCGACTACCTGCACGCCCAGGTACGCGAACTGCTCACCGACTACGGCCAGATCGACTACCTGTTCTTCGACTTCTCCTACGCCGGCAGAACGGGCTACTGGGGCGGCAAGGGCGCCGACGACTGGCGCTCACCCGAGTTGATGGACATGGTGCGCGAGCTCCAGCCGGGGATCATCGTCAACGACCGGCTCGGCATCCCCGGCGACTTCGTCACCCCCGAGCAGTACCAGCCCGCCGCCCCGATGACCATCGACGGCCAAGAGGTGCCGTGGGAGGCTTGCCAGACCCTCAACGGCAGCTGGGGATACGACCGGGACAACCTTGACTACAAGACCCCTGACCTGCTCGTACGCATGCTGATCGACAGCGTCGCCAAGGGCGGCAACCTGCTGCTCAACGTCGGCCCGGACGGACGCGGCCAGATCGACCCGCGGGCCCGCCAGAGCCTCGCCGACATCGGCGACTGGATGCGGCTGAACTCCCGCTCCATCTACGGCGCCGGCCCCAGCGGCTTCACCGCGCCTCCCGACTGCCGCTACACCCAGCGCGGTAACCGGCTCTACCTGCACGTGTTCGGCTGGCCGTTCCGCCACCTGCACCTGCCAGGGCTCGGCGGGCGCGTGAAGTACGCCCAGTTCCTGCACGACGCCTCGGAGATCCGTACGCGCGTGATCGACCCCAGCCAGACGGCCCAGAACACGGCGATCGGCGCCCTGACCCCCGACACCTTGACCCTCGACCTGCCGGTCCAGCGCCCCGACGTCGTTGTACCGGTCATCGAGCTGTTCCTCAACGACTAACCGAAGCACATACCGAGAGTTGATCGCGGCCAGGAGCGTGTTCACGTTCCTGGCCGCTGTGGGTTAGCCGCGCGCTGCGGCCAGACACTCGTCGTACAGGTCCATGATGTCGCTCTTGCCATCATTGGCGACCCACGACATTGATGCGGCATCCAGGCACGCGAACGCCGTCGCGATCACCGCGCGGACCCTCAGAGCCGTACTGTCGACAGCGGCGTCCATACGCGCCTCGATGAGCGGCAGCAGATCCTCCTGGAACCGCAGTCGCTTTTCCAGCCAACCGGCACGCAGCGACGCGGTGTTGTGCAGAAGACGGAACCGCTCCAGGGCCTGTTCGCGGCTGTCATGCAAGGCCAGTACGGCCGCGACCCCTGCGCGCAGAACCTCCCAACTCGCCCCCCGCCGCATCCGCGTCAACGCCGTCAGCCCGGGAATGATCAACACCCCCGTCTACAGCAGGATGGGCATCTCCCAGGAAATGATCGACTCCTGGGCTCGGGATGTCCCGCTCGGCCGCGCCGGCGCTCCCGCCGACATCGCCGAAGCCGTGGCCTTCCTCGCCTCGGACGCCGCCGGCTACATCACCGGCGACAACCTCATCGTCTCTGGAGGCATGGGCGTTCACGCCAGCGCCTGACGAGCGGTCCCGCACTCCGCAGGAAGGTGCACGAGCGTCGAGCACGGCAGGACCGGCTGCCCGCGACAGGGAGCGCGAGCAGCCGGTCCGCGGATGCCTCTACAGGGTCAGGGTCCATCCGTTGATGAAGCCCTTGTCACCCTTGGCCAAATCCTCCGCGCGGAGTTTCCAGGTGCCGTTGGCCGCTGAGGCGCTGGCGTTCACCCAGTAACTCTCGTCGATGTTGTCGGTGCCGTCCTTGGCATCGGCGGCGCGCAACGGGTACACCTTGCCGTCCGGCGCGACCAGGTCGAGCTTCAGGTCCCCGCGCCAGGTGTGGTCGATCTCGACGTGGACCCGGGAGCGGGTGGGGGCGTTGCCGTTGATCCAGGCCAGGACGATGCTGGATTCGGCGACGCCGGGATCGGGGATGGCGGTGTCGTCCCAGTTGCCGAAGCAGGGCAGCCGGATCGACCAGCCGTCGATGAAGCCGGTGTCGAGGTATTCGACGTCCTGCACGCGCAGTTTCCAGGTGCCGCTGGCCGGCGACGCGCTGGCGTTGACCTGGTAGGTCTCGTGCAGGATGTCGGCGCTGTCGTTGGGGTCGTTGGCCTGCAGCGGGTAGACCTTGCCGTCCGGCGCGAGCAGGTCGATCTTCAGCTCGCCACGCCAGGTGTGGTGGATGTCGACGTACACCTCGGTGGTGGCGGGCGCGCTGCCGAGCAGGCCGGCGACCGCGATGGAGGACGTCACGGTGCCGTGGTCGGGGATCGCGGTGTCCTTCATGTTCTCGTAGTACGGGACGGGCCAGGCGCCGGCGTCAGGAGCCTTTCCGAGTACAGCGGCGTCGACCTGGATGCGGGGGGTGGTCACGCCGTTGTAGGCGATGGCTTTGCCGGTGGTCTTCAAGGCGGTTTCGAGCTGGGCCAGCGGGGCGTCGGGCATGGCCTGGCGCAGCACGGCCAGGGCGCCGGTGACGTGCGGGGCGGCCATCGAGGTGCCGTTCAAGGAGGCCCACTTGTTGCCGGGCACCGAGGAGATGATCGACACACCGGGGGCGAAGAGGTCCAGCAGCGCGCCGCGGTTGCTGAAGGCGGCCACACCGTCCTGGTCGGTGGTGGCGCCGACGGTGATCGCCGAGGACACGCAGGCCGGAGCGGCCACGGCGGTGCCGAAGCCGTCGTTGCCGGCCGCGACCACGGTGGCCACGCCGGCGGTGCGCAGGCTGTCGATGATCGTCTTGCGCGGGTCACCGTCGCAGGCGGCGGTGTACTGGCCGCCGCCCAGGCTGAGGTTGGCGGCCACCAGCGGCACTCCCTCGTCCTTCAGTTCCAGCACTTTCTCCAGGCCGGCGAGCTGAGCGCTGGTGAAGCTGAGCACACACGGGGCGGCGCCCGCCCCGCAGAGGTCTTCGGAGGTGAACTTGCTGAACACCTGGATCGCGACGAGCTCAGCGCCGGGCGCGACTCCGGCCGGCGGGGCGCCGGTCACACCCTCGCCGTTGCCGACCGCGATGCCGGCCACGTGGGTGCCGTGGTCGCAGTCCAGCGCGGCGTCGGCGCAGGGGCCCTGGTCGGCATCGGCGGCGCCGGGCCCTTCCTGCTCGGCGGTGCCATCGGGACACAGGCTGGTGGAGGAGTAGTCGGCGTCGATGGGGGAGAAGCAGGCCTCTTCCAGCACCCGGTCTTTGAGGAAGGGGTGGTTGACCGCGACGCCGGTGTCCAGCACGGCCACCACGCTGCCGGCGCCCGTCTTGCCCGCGGCCCTGGTCTTGTCGGCGCCGATCAGCGGGACGCTCTCGGCCAGCACCGGCCGCACCGGCTTGTCCTCGGTCACGCTCACCACACTGGGCAGCTTGGCCAGCCGGTCCAGCCCGGCCTGGTCGACGTGCAGGGTGATCACGGGGAAGCGGGTCAGTTGCTGGACGACCTGGCCGCTGGAGGCCGCGTCCGGCAGGTCGGCGCGGGTCTTGCTGACGACGTTCACTCGGATCTTGCCCGCGGCCGCCACCCGCGCGCTGAGCTGGGGTTCGACATAGGGGGCCGCCGAAGTGCCCTGCTGAGCGGTCGAAGTGGTCTGCTGTGTGGCCGAAGCGGACGCTGCGGGAGTCGTGGGCGGGACCTCTGCCGCGTTGGCCGGCCCGGTCGCGAGCGCCGTGGTCGCCAGCGCCGCGATGACACAGGATAAGACTCGCAATTTCATGACGTACCGCGCCTTACATGAAGGAGGTGCAGGGAGACGACGCCGGCATGAGGGGTGGCCGGACGGCGGCCGAGGCCGCCGTCCGGCGGAGGAAAGTCCCCCGAAAGGTCAGAGCTCAGGTGTCACGTCGAGCTCGGGCGGTTGTCAGGGATTGCCGTACCTCTTGACGAACTGGTAGTACGTCCAGGCCCATGCCCGGCAGTCGGGCCGGAACAGGATGAAGTAGCCGCCGCACACCTTGTCGCGCATGGTGATGTAGAACCGGTTGTCCACGTCAGCCTTTGAATGGGCGTTGGAGAGGTAGTAGCGGTAATGCTTCCTCTTGTTGGCTATCAGGCCGTACCCGTAGTCGTGGGAGTCACAGGCCGGCCGGAAGTCGAAGTTGTGAGGCTTGTCCGGAGAGCTTGTGCAGTGGTCGTAGTAGATGCCCCTGACCTTGAAGCCGCTGGCGGTGCGCTTCCAGTCGGGCTTGCGCCACTTGCCGCCGTGCCAGGCCCAGGCTGAGCAGCCCGACTTGGTGTACCACATCCAGGTCGCGGCCGTGCTGCACTTCGCCGGGTAGGACTGCGGGGGGTCCACGCCGTCCGGCAGGAAGTCGCCGGCCGGCGGCTCGGTGGCGTTGGGGTCGTCGAGCCCGGCCGCGCCCGTGGTCGTCCCGCCGTTGGCCGGCATGTCGGTGCCGGTGGCGGTCACCTGGGGAGCCGCGACGCCCGCCGGGAAGGACAGCTGCCAGCCGCCGTTGGTGACGGATTCGATCGACGACAGACGTCCCAGCGGGTCGTAGGAATAGGTCCCCTGGACTGCGCCGACGCTGGGGTCGGTCACGGTGCGCAGCAGGCCGTTCGGGTCGTAGGAGTAGCTGGCCTCGGTCTGCGGTGTCTCGGTTCCGTAGGTGACCGAGACGTTCTTGAGCCGGCCCGCGAAGTCACCGTTGGAGGTGCTGGTGGCCGTGGTGGCCGTGGCGTAGGTGAACTTGGTGACGGACGCGGGGTCCGACACGCCGGCCGGCTCCTTGACGGTGCTGACGCGGCCCTGGGTGTCGTAGGTGATCGTGGACTTGCCGAAAGCGGTGTTGCCCACGTCGGTCACCCGCCAGGGGTCGGCGCTCGGCGCGCCGGCCGGCCGGGCCCAGGTGTAGGTGGGCTGGAGGTCGGTGGCGCTGACGGGGGTGCCGTCGGCGTTGGTGAAGCCGTCGTCGCCCGCCTCCTGGGCGCCCACTTCCGACACGAGCGTCTCGATCGTCGTGGTGCGCATCGCACCGACGACCGCGTCCCACTTGGTGGTTTCGGTGATCTTGGATCCGTTGGCGGCCTGGTAGATCTGGATGCCGCCGCCGTCGGGGGTGGAGACGCTGCTCTTCAGCGGGTAGCTGGTCGACGTCCCGTCGTCGAGTTCCGTGACGACGAGGGTGCCGTTCTGGTTCTCGAGCTTCCGGTTGATCTGACCACCGGCGAACTCGGCCTGCCAGCTCGGCCCGAAGACACCCAACTCGGGGCGGGTCGCCGGGGCCGACTGCGGCCGGGCCAGATCGCCACCGGCCAGCGCCACACCGTGCCTACGGCTGATCGCGCCCGCGGACACGTCCAGCTCGGTCAGCTTGAAGGTCTGGTTGTCGGCGGAGTACTGGCCGGGGCCGATCTCCTGAACGTCGGCCGGTGGCGGGTCGGCGAGCAGGGCGGCGGAGGCCGTCGAGGTCTGCGTGGCGGCGGAGACCTCGGGGGCGAGGAAGGGGATAAGCATCGCCGTGACGGCGACGGGGAGCGCTAATCGGCGCAAGTCGTGCCTCCAGGAAAACCGAAAAGAGATTTGATCACCTGGAGGATAAGCATGGATAAATCGCTTTGACAAGAGATTGACAATTCCACAGACCGATGCTAAATCCCCAGTGGGGCCATGTCTCGGCTGCGATTTATTTATGCGTTCATGCAGGTGGGGGAGCCGTATAGCGAAATTATGGCGAATTTATGGCGATCGTGTGGGGTCTCTGGATAATAATGAACCCGCGGCAGGCTACGGAGGCATATTAAGCCATTAAGTAAAGTGCGCGCCGCCTTACGGACGAGTCGGCGGACGCTCTTGTCGGCAATGGCGGGGTCACGAGCGGGCGGCCTGGGCGAACGCCCGCAATTCGCCGGGAATGTCGGGTCCGGCCGGGACGTACACGACCTCGGTGACCCCGGCGGCACCTGCTTCGTCGAACCGGGCGGCGATCGAGGCGGCGTCACCGGTCCAGCCCGGCTCCAGGATCGCCGACCCAGCGGCGACCACGACGTCGCGATCACGTTCGGTCAGCCGGGAGAGATGGCCTTGGTGGACGACGAGATGCCGTTCGCGCTCAAGGCGTTCGGCTTCGAGCGAGGTCCGCCATGCCTTTCCGCCTGGCATGGCATCGACCGCGGTGCCCGCTTTCTGCCACACGGCGTGCACAATGCTGGCATAACCGGGACCGGCGGCCTCGATGACGCGCGGGCTGGTGTGGTCCTCGCCCGGGCGCAGGACGGTGCCGAACCTCAGTACCGCGCACCGCTCCCATCCGTGATCGCCGTCCACCGGGACGCTGGTCATCACGACGCCGAGCGCGGCGAGTTCCCGGGCCGCGGCGAAACCCTTCGGCCCGGAGGCGGCCACCCACAGGGGCACGTCGATCGGACGTGCGGGTGCGAAGCCGGGCAGGTGCGTCATCTGGCAGGGCCGGCCGTCGACCTCGACGACCTCACCGTCGAGAAGTGCCCGCACCTGGCGGATATAGCGGACGGTGTCGGTCCAGGGGACAGGCTGGTGCCCTAGCGCGTGCCGCGCGGTGTAGCCGGTCCCGGCGCCAGCTCGTGGACCGAGCCGATGGCCGAGGCGGTCACCATCGGATGGCGCAGGCCCGGAACGGCGACCCCGGTGGCGAGTCCGATCCGGTCGGTCCCGGACGCGATGCGCGCCAGCGCCACCCAAACGTCGCTGTGCAGCGCCGGTGAGTCGAACAGCCAGACGCGCCGGTAACCGAGCCGTTCGGCGAGCCTGGCCGTGTCGACGACGCCGGCGGCCGGCGCGAGCGCGCAGGAGTAGCGGGGACGGGTCCTCATGAGGCGCGGAACGGGGAACGGCGTGGTCATGGCGGCCCTCTCCCTGCTGGTCGTTCGGGACGCGCGCCCATATTCAGGACGCGCGTCCCGAACTTTAGGACGCATGTCCTGAAAGCGCAATGTGCCGGTACGCTCCTCTCCATGGGATCGTCCGCGCAAAGCCGGGAGCGGCAGTGGTCGCCGAATCAGCGCGCCAGGCAGGAGCAGATCATCGAGGCGGCCATGGAAATCCTGGCTCGTGACGGCCTGGCGGCGTGCACGGCGCGCGCGGTGGCCGAGACGGGCCCACTGACGAAAAGCGCCATCCACTACTACTTCGATGACATGGACGAGATCATCGACGCCGCGATGGCGCGTCACATGAGCGGCTGCCTCGATCGCATCGCTGAGGCGTCGAGCCGATACGACAGTCCTCTCGACCGCTTCTGGGCCGCCGTTCAGGCCTATCTCGAGATCTTCGCGCAGCGGCCGAACGCCGCGTTCCTGTGGTTCAGCTACTGGGTGGACGTGGGCCAGAAGGGCCGCCTGGAACCGATCGACCACATGCACCAGGCCATGATCGGCGTCCTGCGCGACCTGCTGGCCGCCATCCCGGCCGACGACGCGCCCGCGCGAGCCCACGCGTTGTTCTCCTACCTGCTGGGCACCCTCATGCAGCAGGCCGTACGACCATTGCCCTTCGCCGAACTGAGACCCCAGATCGCCACTATCTGCGGCCTCGACTAAGTTGGGCTCTCACCCCTACGTGAGGACTTCGCGCGCATGACGCCGCCTGCTCTTTAGACCTGACACTTTCCCGCGCATCGGTCGCCGACGGACGCCGTCGGCTCTGTTTTTCGTGCTCTTCGTCAGGTCTTCAGAGAGATCATGTCTTCACATCCTCATATCGTGCTGCCCTGGGCCGTACGGCGCACCCGCCTGCCGCTGCTCGCCCTCCGGTGCGTGGCCTGCCCTTCCGGCCGCGCCACCATCGGCAACGGCAAGTTCCGCGTCAATGCCAACGGCAAACTTCTCGACGTTTGGCTCCTGGTCAACTGCGTTTCCTGTGACCGGACCAGCAAGCTCACCGTCCACGATCGCGTCCCGGTCCGCTCACTGCCCGCCGACCTTCTGGCCGGTTACTCGGACAACTCACCGTCCCTCGCCGCCGGCACCCTTCTCGACCCGTTGATCGCCCGGCGCAACCGGTTCGTCCTCGATTGGGACGGGTGCTGGGAACTCCACGCACCTCCCGTTCCCGAGGATCCGTGGCCCCTTCAGATCACGGTCACCTTCGACGATCCCGTGCCGGTCCGTCCCGGACGGCTCATCGCTCATGGACTGGGCATCAGCCGTAATGAGATCGCTCGCCGGGTCAAGATCGATATCCCGCTGAACCGCAGGACGAAACTGGATTTCTCCTTCGTCCTGGTGTGGTCGGTCCAGTAGGTCAAAGCGCCGGTGCGACGCTCCCCGCCAAGGCAGAACATGGCTGTGCCGTGTTCTGCCTTGGCCAGATCGACGTTCTTGGCGAGCTGGTGGAGGTGGCGGCCGGTGTCGCGGTGCTGGTGTGAGGCTGCGACCCGTTCTGCTGCGACGTTTGTGCCATGATCCCGACGATGGCGACAACGACCACGTCGACACCAGGCACCTCATGCCGGGTGGTCTGGTCGGTCATGTCAGGCAGGTCGGGCACGGAGGTGAGCTTTCAATCGTTCGTGGTCGGGCGTCTGTGGTGGGGAGTGCCGACGGCTCAACCGGCGGCGGTCGGACGGTGTCAGAGGCCCCATCCACACACGACCAGGTATCCATCAACCGTGGTGATGAGATCAGAGGTGGGGTCGTCGGGCAGGGCGTGGCCGAGGTCGCGGTTGCGCACCTCGCCGATCCGTCGCCGCCGTCCATGGTTCCTGGTCAGGCTCGGGGAGTGGTGATGGCGGCCGCGTGATCGGAGGCCACCACCGTTGATGGCGGCAGCCTCAGGCAGTCTCGTAGATGCGCACGTCCAGAGCCGCGTTCAGGTAGGGCTGCAGGGCAGTGACGACGTCCAGGGTGATCTGAAGGTAGGCCATGGGTCTCCTCGTTTCGGCTTCGAGTGCGCATGGCCACAGCGTGGCCATGCGCCGAAGCTATGTCCGAGACCGAGCGGCCGGTAGCCCGGCGATACGAATACGGCTATAGGCGGCGGTTATCGCTGAGCACGGCGACGAGTCGGCTCAGATCGGCCGCGTAGCGGGATGTGGGGTCCCACACGGCCTCGTAGAACAACTCGACCGGCCGGCCGTCGTCGATCAGCGGGCGGGCGGTGAGGCCGGCGTCCGACAGCTTGGACTCGGGCAGGATCGCCGTGCCCAGGCCGAGGCCGACCCACTGCTCAAGGACCTGGTAGCCGCCGGCCTCGCCCGGATAGGTGCGCAGCGGCAGGTCATGCTCCTGGAACAGCTGCGTGGTGAACCGGGTCAGGCCACACTCGTCGGGCACCAGGATGAACTGTGCATCGGCGGTGTCGCTCAGCTCTACCTCCGACGACACCTGCGCGTGGGCGTCGATCACGACGACCGGCTCGGAGTGGATGATGCGATGCTCGAAGCGGGGCAGCGGGTTCACCGACGGGATCAGGATGATGTCGAGTTCGCCCTCGGCGAGCGCGTCGTGCAGGTCGGCCATGTTCGCCTCCCGCAGCACCAGATCCCCCGGGACCGGCAGCCGGCGGACGGCGCCGAAGGCCCGGGCGACCAGGTCCGGGCTGATCAGCGGGGACACGCCCAGGTGGATACGGTGCGCCTCCGGGTCGGCCATCCGCCGCGCCTCGGCGGTGATCGCGTCCAGCGCCGACAGAGCGGCGTCGACCAACGGGATCAGGCGTACCGCCTCGGCGGTCAAGGTCACACCCCGGGGGGATCGCTCGAACAATCGCACCCCCAGACGCTCCTCCAGACGGGCGACCGCGTTCGACAACGCCGGCTGCGTGATCCCGTGAGCGCGCGCGGCCGCCGAGAACGACCGGGCGTGCGCCACCGATCGTGCATACCGCAACGCCTCCAGGTTCAACCGCTCAGCCATAACCGGAGGCTACCACCCGGTTCACCCCGGACAGCTGCTCGCGCCAACCAGGCCGGCCATACCGTTCGTGAATGCCAGGAGCGCGTTGGTACGCGCTCCGATGAAGCGTTGTCGACCATGTTCCGCTGCATGGCGGTCACCGAACCCGGCGGCCCTCTTCGCCCCGTCGAGGCGACCGGCGCACCCGCCGTCGGCTGGGAGCCGGGCGACTGGGTCGCGGTCGGCTGGTCCGGCGGCAGCTGCCGCGCGTGCCGCACCGGCGACCAGGTGCATTGCAGGCAACGCCGAATCCCGGGCCTGTCCCATCCGGGAGGCTGGGCCGAGACGGTAGAACCCAACCATTCGTGTCGCTGAACGGCGTTTGGTCAGCAGACGACACAAGTCCTGACATGACGCACAGGGTCAAAGAGGGTTTCAGGCTGGGCTGAACCAGCGGGCGAGGGCCGCTTTCAGGCTGTCGGGGTCCGCGCCCGCCCAGGCGACGTAGCCGTCGGGACGGATGAGCAGCGCGGGTGCTGGGGCGTCGTCGGCGGTCGCGGTCACGCGGCGCACTCGGTCGTACCAGGGCTCCGCGGTGGCGGCGAGGTCGTTTCCGCCGGTGAGGTCGAGAAGCAGGGGACGGGCGTCGCGCAGGAGCTCGGCGAGGCGCCGTTCGCGTCCGTCGTCGGTGGTCAGGTCAAGGGGTGGTACGAACCAGCCGGTGGGCGCGGCGGGGTGTTCATCGCCCATGTCGTAGCGGACATCGGCGCCCGCCATCGTGGCGGCGACCATGCGCAGGTTCTCGGTGCGGTCGAGGAGTTCCGCGAAGAGCCGGCGTAGTGCGGTGACGTCGCCTCCGGGCGCCAGCAGGGCGGACGCGGCCTGGGTATGCATGAGCACGCGCTCGCCGGTCGCGTGGCGTTCGGTTTCGTAGCTGTCCAGCAGGTCTTCCGAAGCCCGTCCCCGCACTGCCGCGGCGACTTTCCAGGCCAGGTTGGCGGCGTCTTGCAGCGCCGCGTTCAGGGTCGGCCCGTGGCTGACATGTGCGGCGTCGCCGGCGATGAAGACTCGGCCGTCGCGGTAGCGATCGGCTTGCCGGGAGTTTCGATGGCACACGCGGCGAAGCAAGGTGGGCGCGCCCTCGGGCGGCGGAGTCAGGGGCAGGCGCACTCCGATGACCCGTTCGATGCTGTCCTCCATCTCGGCCAGGGTCATCGGCGCACCCGGCCCCGGGAAGTCGCCTGCCGGGTGCTGTTCCCATTCGGCCGTGTTGATCAGCGGCCGCTCCGGGTCGTGCGGCAAGAGGTTGAAAACGCCCCGGCCGGTACGGTGGAACATCGCCGGGAGCTCGCCGAGGCCGTCGATCACGACACGTCCACCCGGCGCGAAACGGAAGTGGTCGCTCGGCCCGATGAGGGCCGACCGGTCGACGACGTGGTCGGTGGTGCCGAGGAAGCCGATTCCTGACAGTTTCCGGATCAGGCTGCCGCCGCCGTCGCAGCCGACGAGGTATCGGGCCGTGAGGGTCGTCTCGGTGCCGTCCGGACCGCGTGCCACGACGTCGACCTGGTCATCGGTCTGGCTGAAGGACAGTACGTCCCACCCTCGTCGGACCTCCGCGCCGAGTTCGGCCGCGCGCTCGTTGAGCACCCGTTCAAGATCACGCTGGTTGATCGGCAGGAGGTACATCGGGTTCTCCTTACCGAGCGTGTGCAGCGGCAGCGGCATCCCGGCGAAGAAGAACCCAGGCGCGGGCTCCGGCACTCCTCGACCCCCGCAGCGCTCGAAGAGGCCACGGTTGTCCATCAGCCGTACGACCTGGCCGGCGAGGCCGTGTGCCTTGTCTGACAGGTCTGGTTCCGGCCGTCGTTCCAGCACCAAGGGCTGGACTCCCGCGAGGCGGAGCTCGCAGGCCAGGAACAGGCCGGCGGGTCCACCGCCGACGATGGTGACGTCGTACGTCACTGATATCCGCCTTAAGGTACGCAACTGTATCTAACGGGGACACCGTAAGTGACCGCGATAAGATACGCAAGTGAATCTCAAGCGCGGGCGGATCACGGAGGAGCGCGAGACGATCGAGGTGATCGAGGTGATCGGGGTGGTCGAGGTGGTCGGGGCACAGGCGGCGGGACGTCGTGCTGGCGGCGGCGCGGCCCGTGGCGCCGGCGGATCCCGTCGGCGCGGCGCCGAACTCGAGGACGCGATCCTCGACGCCGCGTGGGACGTGCTGGTCGAGCACGGATATCACGGCTTCACCTACGAGGCGGTCGCCGCCCGCGCCGGCACGAGTCGCCCTGTGCTCTACCGGCGCTGGCCGGAGCGCGAGGACCTGCTGCTGGCCACACTCACCAAGTTCTGGCAGCTGATCGCGGTGCCCGACACCGGCAACCTCCGCGACGACGCGATCGGCTTCCTGCGCAACGCCGACGCTGACCGAGCGGGCATGATCACATTGATGAGCGTGCAGCTGGCCGGCTACTTCCGCGACACCGGCACCAGCCTCACTGAGCTGCGCGACACCCTTCTCCCGCCGGGCCAGGCGACCGCCTTCGAGATGATCGTCGCCCGCGCGGTCGAGCGCGGCGAACTGCCCGTCCTGCCGCGTTCGTCCCGCTTGGTGAACCTGCCGCTGGACCTGTTGCGCCACGACATGTTCATGACGATGCGCGCGGTGCCGGAGGAGTCGATCGTCGAGATCGTGGACGAGATATGGCTGCCACTGCTGGGGACGCCTGGGGCCGCGCCATCGGCCAGTGCTGTAGCCCGGCGGCGGCCACGGCCATAGCGAAGAGGACAGCCGCTACGTCCGGCGCCGCCGGACCTCCCATCGCGCCATCACCGCCTCCACGCGGCTTTGGCAAGCGTCTTCAGCGCAGCAGGAGATCGATGGCTATCTCCAGTCGTTCGAGGTAAACCTCCCGTGATGCGATCTGATGCTTGAGGCCGATCGATGCGCTGATCATCGTCTGCGCGACAGGGGATGCCGCCTCTCGTCCCGACTTCATGGCGATCGCGTCTGTGATCAGTTCCTCGAAACGTCGCCGCGGGGTCTCGATGATCTCTCCGAGGAGGTCGGGATTGTCCTCGATGACCACCGCGACATCGCTCGTCAGCGGGCCGATGTAACGACCCGCCCACTGATCGAATGCTTCGACGAGACGCTCCAGAAGGGGTCGGCCGGTGTCGGCCAGGACGTGCTCGACCGCTGTGATGTCGCGATCCAAGGCCTGGGCAACCGCGGCACGGAACAGAGTCTCCTTCGCGGAAAAGAGGAAATAGAGCCCGGGCCGGGAGATGCGCGCCGCCCGCGCCACCTCCTCCATCGAGGTCTTCCGGTAACCGAATCGCGCGAACGTGACCATGGCGGAGTCCAGAACCATGGACCGACGGTTGGTGTCGGCGACTGTCGACGGCGGCGGGTGACCAACCTCGGGACTGCTCATGAAGCGAGCATACGAGCTAGAAGCTAACTATACAAATCTTGTCCAGTCTGTATAGTCGCGGCCATGACCACTGCCAAACTCATCTCCACGTCCTTTACCTCGTCCAGCACCGCCGCCGAGGTGCTACGGAGCGTCGATCTGACCGGAGTCCGCGCGATCGTGACCGGAGGTTCCTCTGGAATCGGGACCGAGACGGCTCGTGTGTTGACCTCTGCCGGAGCGGAAGTGACGCTCGCTGTTCGAGACACGACCGCGGGTGACGCTGTCGCCGAGACGATCGCGAAGTCGACCGGAGGGATCCGGCCCCGAGTCGTCCGGCTCGATCTCACCGATAGGACCACCGTCACGCGATTCGTCGACGCGTGGAACGGCCCGCTTCACCTGCTGATCAACAACGCGGGCGTGGTCACCGGTGGCCTCGAACGGACGCCTGAGGGCTGGGAACTGCAATTCGCGACGAACCATCTCGGCCACTTCGCCCTGGCCTGCGGCCTTCACGACGCCCTGGCCCTGGGAGCGACCGACCGCGACGGAGCACGGATCGTCTCGGTCAGTTCGACAGCGCACATGCGTTCCGGCATCGACTTCGACGACCTCCACTTCGAGCGTCGCGCCTACGACCCGCAGATCGCCTACGCCCAATCGAAGACGGCGAACTCTCTATTCGCCGTCGAGGCGACCCGCCTTTGGGCATCCGACGGCATCATCGCCAATACGGTGAACCCCGGCGGTGTCGCAACGGGACTGCAGCGGAACTTCACCGCGCAGCAGAAGGCGTCGCTCGACGCGGCCGAGGCCGCCGGAGTCTTCACCTACAAAACGGTCGAGCAGGGAGCCGCCACCAGCATCGTCGCGGCCGTCGCCCCGGAGTTCGCTCACTCCGGAGGCCACTACCTCGACGATGCACAGGAGGCCTACACCGTGCCGGACGACGCCGACCTCGCACAGCACCCCCACGGTGTCAAGGAATGGGCGCTCGATCCCACCGCCGCCAAGCGCCTCTGGACGGTCTCGACCGACCTGCTCCGCGTCTGACTTCTCGACGCCACAGCAAGCGATAGGAGTCGCCAGCGGGGCCTCGAAGTAGGCGGTCAGCAGGCGTACGACCCTGTTCCTTCCAGCGGAGAGCGGGAAATCCGGCTGGAGATGACACAACCCGAGATCTCGTACCGTCGCTGGTGACAGGTCCGTTTACCGCACCCGATCGCGCGTGGAATGCGCGATCGACCCGGGTGCGCGTCTGAGCACAGCCAGTGCCGCGATCGGGAGCAGCAGCAGTGTCAGCCCACCGGACAACACCAGCCCTCCAGTGCTCCCGGCCAGCTCGATCAGTGGTCCGCCGACGATCAGGCCGAGCGGGGCGGCCACCGTGGAGCCGGTCGTCCAGAGCGTGACGACCTGCTGTTGTTCGTCGGGCTCGAGCCCCGATTGCAGGAAGCTGTACGCGACAGGCGTGAACGGCGCCCACACCAGGCCGCCCAGACCAAAAACGATCAGCGCGAGAGCGAGATCGCCGACGAACGCCAGAGCGATCGGGCACATCGCCCACAGGCCGATGATGGCGATCAGCACATGACGCTGTGGAAGGTTGCGCAACTGATTGACGAGAGCGGCGCCGACGAATGCGCCAATGCCCAGCGCACCCCACATGAGACCCAGAGCGGACGCGTCGGCGTCCAGCGTCCCGCGTACGTACAGGGGAAGCGCCACCTCGATCGGCATGTAGAAGAAATTGAAGAAGAACTCGACCACCAGCAGCCGCGCGGCGACCGGTCGGCGACGCAGGATCCGCCAGCCCGATTCGCGGACTCCTGCGCGACCAGGCGCGTCACGATCTTTGGTGGCTCGGGGAACGGATACCAGGACGGCAGCCAGCAGGATCAGCGCACCACACGCGTCGAAGAAGAGCGCGACGCCCGCGCCGGTGGACGCCACGATCACTCCGCCCAGCACCGGGCCGACGATATAGAGCGCGAACGTGGAATTCAGCCCGAGTAAGCCGTTGACCGCGAACCGCCCGCTCTCGCCCGCGATGGACGTCGCCAGCAGACGTCGGCTGCTTGAGCCGGCCATCCGGAACGTCGCGCCGAAGAGGAGACCAACGATCAGCACGGGCAGCGAAAGTTGTTCGGTGACGGCCAAGACGCCGAGGATGGCGAAGGTCAGCGACCGTAAGACACAGTCGGCGATCAGGAGGGTTCGCGGCGGCACCCTCACCCGCCCCAGTCCGATGGCCAGGGCGAGGATGGTGGACAGGAGGAACGGCGCGGCCTCCACCAGCCCGATGGCGATCGCCTTGGGCACACTGCCGTGGATGGACAGCGTCTGTACGGGCATGGCCACGATGATCATGCCCGTACCTGCGTTGGCCAGGAGGTCGCCCAGCAGGAGCCCGGCCATCTGGCGGTCGCGCAGCACCGCGCGGTAGGACCGGTTGGCCTCGGGGGTCGCTCCGGCGGGCATGTGGGCTGGTCTCCTCCTCAGAGTCTGAGAGCCGTCTCGAACGTCCGGTCAGTGCCGGGTCGATGGTCTCACCGTTCCGGTCGGCTCAGCGAACTGCCGTCGCCGGTCGTGAGCCAGCCCGGCCCTGTCGAGGCTCAGCGCGACTCCTGGATGCGGATGCCGACCGTGATCCAGCGCTTCCCGTCGTATCCGATGTCATCGCGCACCTCGAAGCCGAGGATGTCGCGGTAGAAGGCCAGGGAGAGGTCGGGGTCGTCGTGCGGCAGGAAGCTCGCGTGAATGGTGATACCCATAGCGGTCAGGCTAGGCGCGGCTCGGTTACCCGCGCTTCTCGATTCCTGACCGGTCCGTTCACCTGTTTCGCCATCGCTTGCCTCTGGAGCTTGAGGGTCACTGGCCGAGATGTCAGTCCCACCAGAAGGACCAATCGTCGGAGCCGACCAGTGCTTCGGCATCGTCCTCGAAGTCTCCGCAGCCCTGCCAGATGGTGTCCGGGGCGAACGCCTCATGCTCGGCTGCCACCTGGTGGGCGTGCTCGAGCGTGGTCGGTGGTGCGGCCACGGACAGCTCAAGTGTGCTGTAACCCACGGTCACCACACGAGCCCCGAACCGCTCTTCCCACGAACGGACCACGGCCGAGATCTCCTCCGTTTCGTTGGTGTGGTTGTACGGCCCGGTCCATCCGCACAGCGTCAGCGTGTCCGCGCCGCGCGTGGCTGGGACCAGGCCGAGCAACCAGGGGCGGGCCGCGCCGAGGGACTCCGCGAGCAGTGCGGCAGCCGTGTCAGAATCCCGGCCCGGTACGCCCGGCGGTGCCAGTCCGGGCCAAGTGCCGAGCGGGCCGTCGGTCCAGAATCCGACCAGTACGTTCTCGGCGGTGAGCGCGTCGATGGCACCGATCGGCGCGGCATTGAGTTAGCGGCATGCTCCGACGTTCTTGAGCGGTTCATGACAAAACGACGCACCCTCAGGAGGCGTGCAGCGAGCCTCAGGGACCGATCAGGGAGATACCTGATGGGCGTTGATCGACGCGCTGCGGCACGCTTGCTGATCATGAGCGATCACGTGGTTCTCCTTGAGGGAGTTACCAGGACATATGGGAAAGGTGCTGCCGAGGTGGCCGCGCTGCGGCAGGTCAGCGCCGGGTTCCCCCGCGGCAGTTTCACCGCGGTGATGGGCCCGTCGGGGTCGGGGAAGAGCACGCTGCTGCAGTGCGCGGCAGGGCTGGACCGGCCGGACTCGGGCGCGGTCCTGATCGCCGGGCAGGACATCACCCGCCTGGCGGAGAAGGAGCTGGCGGTGCTCCGCCGCGACCGGATCGGCGTCATTTTCCAGGCCTTCAACCTGGTGCCCTCACTGACTGCCTGGCAGAACGTGATCCTGCCCCGCCGCCTGGCCAGGCGGCGGCCCGATCCGTCACGCGTGCGCGAGTTGCTGCACCGGGTCGGCCTGGCCGGCCGGGAGGGGCATCGCCCGGCGCAGTTGTCCGGTGGCCAGCAGCAGCGGGTGGCGATCGCCCGCGCCCTGCTCGGCAGGCCGGAGGTGCTGTTCGCCGACGAGCCGACGGGAGCGCTGGACCGCCGCACCGGGCACGAGGTGCTGGCACTGCTGCGGGAGGCGGTCGACGAATTCGGCCAGACGGTGGTGATGGTCACCCATGATCCGGAGGCGGCGGCCCGGGCGGACCGCGTGCTGTTCCTGACCGACGGGCTGATCGTCGACGTCCTGGACAGGCCCTCGGCGGACCAGATCGGCATGCGGTTGAGTGGTCGCCGGTGACACTCGTCCTCGCCTGGAACAACGTCCGGGTCAATCGAATGGGCCTCGCCGCTTCGTTCACAGCGGTCCTCCTGGCCGTGATGCTGGTGGGTGGCAGCGGGCTGGTGGTCGTCGGCGCGGGCGGAAGCGACGATCTGAACGGCGTCATGGGCTTGCTGGTGCTGTCGGCCGTGGTGTCGGGGTTCGTGTCGATCTTCGTGGTCGCGGGCATGCTGAGCCTGCACGTGCTGAGTCAGCGCAGGACCTGGGCGCTGCTGCGCTCGGTCGGCATGACGCCGCGGCAGGTGGGCCGGCTGGTCACGGCGGAGGCGCTGGTGGTGGCCGTGCTGGCGAGCGCGGCGGGCTGCGCGCTGGCCGTGCCGTACGCCACGCTGATGGCGGCGTTCATGCGGATGACCGGATTGGCGCCCGAGGGCGTCCCGGTGGAGGTCACGACGGGGCCGTTCATCCTGGCGGTGGTCGTCGGGCTGGCGGTGACGCTGCTGGCGGCCCGGTCCGCGGTACGCAAAGCGGTGGGTGTGGGCCCGCTGGAGGTGCTGCGGGAGAACGCGGCGCAGCAGCGACTGCTGCCCTGGCCCAGAGCGGTGGCCGGAGGGGTGGCGCTGGCCGGGGGCACCGTACTGCTGTTTCTGGTGCCGCTGGTCAAGGCGAAGGCCGCGGTGCCCACCGGGCTGGGGGCGACCATGGTGCTCTGCGTGGGCGCGTCCGCGCTGGGCCCGGTGGCGCTGCGCGGGATGGGCTGGCTGCTCGGGGGCGTGGTGGCCTGGCTCGACCCGGGAGCCGGGATGCTGGCCAGGTCCTCGCTGGTCACCCAGCCTCGCCGAGCGATGTCGGCCGCGTCCCCGGTGATGCTGACCGTGGCGCTGGCGTGCACCTTCCTGTTCGCCGTGGCGACCTCCGACGCGGCGGCGGGTGTCACCCGTACCGGTGCGTCGGCGTGGGCGGCCCCGATGCTGGTGGGGTCGGCGGTGGTCTACACCGTGATCTCGGTGCTCAACGCGACGGCCATGACGATGGCCGAGCGGACCGAGGAGATCCGGCTGCTGCGCAGCGTGGGGATCAAGCCTCGGCAACTGGCCAGGGCGGTGTGCTGGGAGACGCTGATCGTGACGTGCGCCGGGACGCTGCTCGGAACGGGCATCGCCGCCGCCTCGCTCACCGCGCTCGGCAAGGCCGCGACCGGCGAGGCGTGGTTCGCCTACTCCCTGCCGCAGTACGCCGGGCTGGTGCTGGTCTGCGCCGTGAGCGGCCTGGCCGGAGGACTGGCATCCACGCGGCGAGCACGGCACGGGTCGCTGCTGTCCCTTTGACGGCGTGCTAAGGCCAAGTGGGTCTCACTCAGCGACACATCGCGTCGATGAGATCCGTGAACTGCGGGAACTCGGCTCGTGCGGCAGCGACGATCTGCGTGGGGGTACGGCGGCGGCCGGCTGCGTGTCGCTCGGCGATCGCATGGAAGGCCTCATTCGGCTGGGTGGGGGAGCCGGGGTCCGTGAAGGCCTCGGCAGGCCCCAGCCCGGCGGCGAACAGCCAGAGGAGGTCGCCGAGATCCCGGGCGATCACACCTGACTCACCCTCCGAACCGATATAGACAACGGGCTGCTCGGTGATCGCCGCATCGGGCCGTACCAGCCAGAAGCCGGTGTAGTCCCCCGACCCGGTCGTACCGAAGAAGCGGAACTCGCCGCCGTCGACCTCTTGGTTGCCGGTCCACAGGCGGAACCACCACGCCGTCCGGTCAGGCTCCTCGAAGTGATCGTATGGCTCGAAGTCGCAGCCGCGGGTCTCGTCGGTCTCCTCGTCCCACTCCCACTCGAAGCCGACCTCAGCCACCTCGGCCAGGGCTGTGGGCAACGCGAGACCTTCAGGTGTGTCCGTCACCCGGAAAGGTTAAACGATCAATCGGGTCCGGTGTCCGGCGCGGTCAGAAACCGAAGCGGAACATCCGGTAGAAGTCTCTGGACGCGGGGATCATGTTCATGAGCCGGTACGTGACGCGGTAAACGCGCACGGGAATCTTCGCGTACAGCGAGGGGAAGGGGACGTCCTCGAGATACCTGAATCGCGGATTCCACCGCTCGATCTCCCGGCGGTCCCGAATCGCCGACGAGTAGGACGGATATCCCTTGCGGGCCAGCCTCTTCGACATCCGTTGTGTCAGGCGAACGACCCATGGGGCGAATCCATCGAACAGTAATTCGCCGCTGCTGAAACGGTCGGCGCACTGTTGGAGTAGCCGCTTGTTCTCGTTTTCGGTGAGGTACATCGGCAGCCCTTCGGCGATGATCAGCACCGGATACTCCGGGGGAATCTCATCCAGCCACCTCGTTTCGGTGACCGAGGAACCGACGGTGCGGTACCCGTCCGGCTCCGGATAGAGCTTGCGGCGCAGGTCGATGACATCGGGAAGGTCGACGTCGAACCAGCGGACACCGACCGGCAGGTCGAGCCGGAACGCCCGGCTGTCGAGGCCGCAGCCCAGGTGCAGCACGACGGCGTCCGGATGCCGGCGGAGGAGATCGGCGGTCCAATCGTCGAGTTGCTTGGCGCGCAATGCCAACATGAACCGGTTGGCCGCCCCGCCGCGTACCATCAATTTGCTGAAGTCGTAGTCGATACGATCCACGACGCCGGCCGCGACGTGATCCCGGAGAATCGAATCCTTCGAACGACTTTCCCAGGCCCGGAGATACAGGGTGGCGAGCATCGTCTGCTCCACGCCGGTGAAGTCGATCTTCTCCTTCATCATCTTTTTTCCTCAACGTCTTCTCCTTTTCGCCGCGCGGTAGTCCTCCCACCGCCGCATGAATTCGTCGTGTACCTCGGTGGCGGAGAACTCGCAGAAGTCGCGGAGCTCTTCGAGATGGTCCCGTTGTTCCGGGCGGCCCTCCCCGATCACCGACAGCCCGAACTCGGCCGCCTCCGCACCGGCCCCCATGCGATCAAGCTGGACCTGCAGCACGCGGGTGAAACCGCCGGGTGTGAGCCGGTAACGGTGCTCGCGGGTCGAGGAGGGCAGCCGCTCCACCAGGCCGCCTTCCTGCATGGGCCGGATGACGGTGCTGATCGACGGCTTGCTCACCCCGGGGCCTACAGGCTCTCGAGTTCTTTCAGTGCCTGCGCAGATGCCGAGCCCGGCTCGGCGGCGTACAGGTCCAGCCCGCAGCACGACGGCTCGTCGGGCAGCGTGATGAGCTCGCGGTGCAGGGTCAGTTCGCCCACGACCGGGTGGTGCAGCACGTACGTCCGGGACCGCAGCCGCGCGACCGGATGCTCGGCCCACATCCGCGCGAAGTCCGCGCTCAGTTCCCGCATGTCGCCGATGTGCGCCGCGAGTCCGGCGTCCCCGCGATGGCGCCCGAGCAGAACGCGCAGATGCGCCACGTGCTCGCGCGCGGCCCGCTCCCAACCGGTGCGGTGCAGCAGGCGCGCGGAGGGCTCGGTGAACAGCAAGTGCGAGAACGTGCGGCGGTTCTCGGGCAACGCGGGGAAGTCCCCGAACACCACCACGGCGAGTTGGTTCCAGCCGACGATCTGGGTGTGCCGGCCGATCACCAGCGCCGGCGTCGTCACGAACGACGCCAACAGGTGACGAAAGCCAAGAGGCACCTCCGGCGGGTCTCCGGCGCCCGCGCACGGCTGCGGACGCCGTGCTACCCGGTGCAGGTAGGTCAGTTCGTCGGTGTCCAGGCGCAGCGCCGCGCCGACGGCGCCCAAGATCTCGTCCGAGACGCTGTCGCCCTTGCCCTGTTCCAGACGCGTGTAGTGGGCGATGCTCACGCCCGCCAGCCGGGCCAGCTCCTCACGCCTCAGGCCCGCGACCCGGCGCGCTCGGCCGTAGTCGCGCAGCCCGACGTCCTCCGGGCGCAGACGGGCACGGCGCGACTTGAGGAACTCGCTCAGCTCGATCCGGTCGTCCACGCGACAACCCTACGTCCGGGCGTGCGGCGGGTGATCACGCCGTGAGTACGCAGGACACGGGCCTGGCCGGGCGGTCGCGGCGGCTCCACGCTGTCAGGCGAGCCACCCGGGAGCTCCTGTCCCGGAATCCACCCGAATGAATGGAGACAAGTCGTGCCCCGAACGCTCGGACTCATCGGCAGCGGAATGATCGGTTCTTCCGTTGCCCGCCTGGCCATCGCGGCCGGCCTCGAGGTTGTCCTCAGCAATTCGCGAGGGCCCGAGACCCTCGCCGAGCTCGTCGCCGAGCTGGGCGAGGGTGCTCGAGCGGCCACACCGGCAGAAGCGGCACGCGCCGCGGATCTGGTGGTGGCGGCCATCCCGCTGAACGCCTACGGGCGGCTCCCCGCCGAAGCGCTGGCCGGCAAGACGGTGCTGGACACGGCGAACTACTACCCCGAGCGGGACGGCCACCTGGCCGAGCTGGACGCGGGCGAACTGACCTCCAGCGCGCTGATCCAGCGCCACCTCGCGGACTCCCAGGTGGTCAAGGTGTTCAACACCATCACTCCACACCAGTTGTTCTCCCTCGCCCGGCCGACGGGAGCGCCGGACCGCAGCGCCCTGCCCATCGCCGGCGACGACGCGGCGGCCAAGGCAGAGACCATCCGGCTGTTGGACGTCCTCGGTTATGACGGGGTGGACATCGGCCCACTTGCCGACAGCTGGCGCAGCGAACCGAACACGCCGGTATACATCCACCCCTATCTCGGCGAAACGCCCGCCATGAACGTTGAGGCCTTCCTCCGCTGGACCCTCCAGACACCCGGCGTCGCCGTTCCCGCGGCGCAGGTCGGCAAGCTCGTCGAGATCGCGGTTCGCCAACCGGCCGGTGCGGCCAGGCTCCCGAGCGACGACTGAGTCAGCCGTCCTTCCGGCTGGTCACGTGGAGACCCGGCGAGCCGCGATCACCAGCAGGACGAGCGCGCCGACCGTCAAGATGGCGTTGCTGGTCAGGTCGACCGCCTGGCTCACGGGCTCGGTCGTGACCGGCTCCCATGGGAACGAGTGCCACGCGTACGTGAGCATGGCCCCCGCCGCGAGCGCCAGCCGGTGCGCGTCCGACCAGCCGGAGCGATGCGACCAGCGGGCCACCACCGCACCGACCGTGGCGAACAGCGCCAGGTAGATGAGCACGCTGCCCCACGTCGGAAGAGGGATCGCCAGCCATGGCGACAGGCCGGTGGGGTCAACCGCGTAGAGGAGGACGAAGATGGCCCCGGCCACCAGGGCGAAGGCGAACACCGCCCACGGGCCGGGCGCCTTCCCCTCGGCCGTGGGGGCGCTGGGGCGCAGGCGCAGGCCGAGCACGACGAGCGCGGTGACCACCACGGCCGCCCCGATGTACTGGAGTGGGCCGGTGAGCAGGCCTTTGCCGGCGGCGGTGGTGGCGGTGCCGAGCACGGAGTAGAGCGCGAAGATCACGGCCACGGTCCAGAAACCGCGCTTCTTCAGCCAGGGCGTGGTGCGGCGGGAGCCGGCCAGCGTCTCCATGATCGCGATCGGGACGCTGATGCTCCAGATGGTGTGCACGCCCGCCATGAACATGATCCACGGCAGCGCCGTCCCCAGCGCGGGCATGTAGCCGTAGTCGAGAATGCGGGTGTCGGCCCAGTTCTCGTCCCAGAGCGTCTGGGTGAGGAACGCCTCCTCGAACATCCCGTACGCCAGCCCGAACGCCAGCATGGCCGGCCAGCCGCGCCCGGTCCGCCGGACCGCCTCGCGGATGAACAGGGCGCCGGCTCCGTACAGGGGGATCATGGAGAGGAGCACGGCGACGTTGGTGATCGGGAAGTTCCCCATCAGGAACTCCGCGACCAGCGGCGCCAGGAGCAACAGCCCGATGGTGGGCGCCGCGCGTACGAGTCGCGGGTTCCGCTGAATTGTCGTCACAGGTACATCCGGACGGGGAGCTTGGCCAGGCGCCAGGACATCGGCATGTACTCCCGCTCCGGCTCACCGGCCAGGGCCAGGTCGGGGAAACGGCGGAACAGCGCGTTGAACGCGATCTCCGCCTCGCCGCGCGCCAGCGCCGCGCCCAGGCAGTAGTGCAGCCCGTGGCCGAAGCCCACGTGCGTCTCACGCCGGGAGTCCTGCTCACGGGTCACGTCGAGCCGTAACGGGTCGTCGAAGCGGCGCGGGTCGTAGTTGGCGCTGACCAAGATGGGGATGACGCCTTCACCCTTCTTGATCGTCTGCCCGTCGATCTCGATGTCCTCGGCCGCGTACCGCATCTGGGTGCCGTGGACGGGCCCGCACCAGCGCATCAGCTCGTGTACGGCACGCGGCCACAGCCCCGGGTCCTTCTTCACCAGCTCGAGCTGGTCGGGGTGGGAGAGCAGGGCCAGGGTGCCGTTGCCGATCAGGTGAGTGGTCGTCTCGTGACCGGCCAGGATGAGGGTGACGAGCATGGTGACCAGTTCGCGGTCGCTCAGCCGGTCGCCGTCCTCGTCGTGGGCACGGATCAACGCCGACAGCAGGTCGTCGCCCGGTTCCGCGCGCCGCCGTTCGATCAGGTCCTGGGCCAGCTCGACCATCCCCCACAGCGGTGCGTTCGCCGCGCCGGGAGTGAGGGTCATCAGGGCCTGCCCCTGGTCACGCCAGGCGGAACGGTCCTCCTCGGGTACGCCGACCAGCTCGCAGATCACCGTGATGGGCAGCGGGTAGGCGAAGTTCTCGATCAGTTCGGTCTCGTTGTCCAACTGGTCGAGCAGCGCCTCGGTGAGCTCGGCCATGCGGGGGCGCAGGTCGATGACCCGGCGGGCGGTGAACTCGCGGGAGACCAGGCGGCGCAGCCGGAGGTGGTCGGCGCCGTCCACGTCCAGGATGCTGTCGAGGATGTACGGGGCCAGCTCCGGGTCGATGCCCCTGGCCGCGATCATCTGCTCGCGGATGTTGCCCACATCCATCCCGGGCACGCTCGCCGGGCTGTTGACGAACCGGGTGTCGCTGAGCACGTTCTTCACGGCCTCGTAGCGGGTGATCAGCCACATCGGGGTGACCGCTCCGGAGAAAGAGCCCTTGACCATCGGCCCCTCCTCCCGGATTCGAGCGAAGCCGCCGAAAGGGTCCTGCATGAGTGCCGGATCTATCAGGTTGACGACATTCACGATGCCTCCACTCAGGTGAAGCTCAGGTGAGTTTCTGTCGGCCGATCTCCTCGACCAGCAGTTCGCGCATGTTCCGGTAGAGCTCGAGCACTTGCGGTACGGCGCCGCGCACACGCGCGGCCGCGTCGGGGGTTTCGAAGGTCGACCTGACGGTGTACGCGATCAGGTCGCCCCTGGCCGCCAGCGAGATCTCGTCGTCCGTCCGGTACGGATCGATCATCAGGAACCCGCTGAGGATCGCGGTGTAGGCGTGCAGGAGCGCCTCGGGCGCCAGGTCGTCGCGGACGACACCGTGCTCGCGCATGACCTCGAAGTAATCGGCGATCGTCCGCACGCGCGCCTTCATGAGCGGGCCGACATGCTCGGCGCCGCTGCGGGCGAGCGCACCGAGCGTCTCGGGGTCCCCGGTGATGATCAGGTGGACGATCGGGTCCTCGTGCACCAACTGGTACGCCTGCCTGGCCAGCTCGCTCGGGAGCACGTGGGACGGGTCGGCTTGGAAGGCGGCCAGGAACCGGTCGAGCAGCCGCGCCTGCTCACGCAACAACACGGTGAGAAACAGCACCTCTTTGGTGTTGAAGTGCAGGTAGACCGTCCCCTTGCCGATGCCGGCCCGGCGCGCGACATCCTCGATCGTCACCCGCCGGTATCCCCACGAGACCAGCAGCTCCGCGGCGGTTTCCAGGATCCAGTCGGCCCGCTCGTCGCTCATCACATCTCCTCAATGACCCGTTGACCGGATTCTCGAATCGGGTCACACGGTCAAAGGTACACCTGGGGGTGGCTTGCCGCGAGGAGTGGGGTGGCCAGAAATCCAGGAAATGGCAGCAGGACGCCGATGAAGCAGGGCCAGAGCGCGCGGGCCGGGCCTCGCGAAATCGCGGGCCAGACGGCGTGGTCAGTTCGTCCCTGTGGGGACGTGCTAGCCGACGTGCGGGGGCGGTGGCGGAAGGGTGAGGGCGGCGCGGACCGCGGCTTTCAGCCGTTCCCGGCTGTCGGCGCTGATCTCGGGCTGACCATCTACGGACGGCTCGGTCAACGTCCGGCGGAACACAGCCGTCGGCAGATCGACCACGCACAGCGTCATCACCTCGACGCCCGCCCTGTCGGCGCGGTCCCACAGCGCCCTCGACAACCTAACCAGGAGCATGATCAGCCGCTTGTCCAGGGCGAACATCGCGTCAGCCAGTTCCTCCGGCACCTGGGGACCGAGCAACTGGTCGCGTCGCATCGTCATCAGCATCCGCGCCGCCGTGGGCCGCCGGTCGGCGAACACCGCGGGCGCGCTCGCCGCCGCCACCACTGCCTCGACCGCCGCCTCCCGGCCGTCCCCCCGCACCGCGTCGACGAGCTCGATCTGCAGATCCAGGAAGTCTTCCGCCGCCCTCAGCCACAGCCGCCCGAGCAGCACCGGCAGCGACCCGAACGCGTGGTAGATCGCCCCGTTCGACACCCCGGAGGCCGCCGCCAGCCCGCGCACCGTCAAACCATCTGGCCCGCCGTCGACCACCAGTCGCTCGGCGACATCCAGCAAGTGATCCAGATCATGAATCCGAGGACGAGGCACGCCCACCAGAATAACAGAGCAAGTGATCTGGAACTGTGTATCTTGGACACATTCTCGCGGGCAGAGCGAGTACGCCACCCGCGAGGTCGACCCCTCCTAGCCATACGAGGTCACATCGAATGTCCAAACCCGTAAACCGGGCGTTAGCCCGTGCCAGAACCCTGGCAGCGCTGGTCCTGCTCACCGTGCTGGGCTCGTTGCTCACCGCGCCCGCCGCGTCCGCCGCGGCGGACGCGCCCATGCTGCCCCTGTTCGTACGCAGGGCGAGCGACGGCCACCTGCTCGCCTATGAGCCCAAGAGCACCGGCGGCCTCGAGGCCGCCGTCGACCTCGGCGGCGGCTTCTCCGCGGCGACCGCGATCCTGCGCGCCACCACCTCCGAGAACGGCACCAGGAACGACCTGTTCTTCCGTCTGGGCGGCGAGCTCTACTACACCGCCGAGCGCGGCACCTCGACCATGCCGGTCGCCTCGAACATGGACCAGTACAACCTGATCATGACCCCGGGCAACATGGGCAGCAGCGCCTCGCCCGAGATCATCGCGCGGGACACGGCCGGCGCCCTGTGGCTCTACCCGGGCCGCTCCGACGGAGGCCTCTCGGGCCGCGTGCAGGCCGGGACCGCCGGCTGGAACGGCATGGACGCCCTGGCGGGCTACGGCGACTACACCGGCGACGGCAAGAACGACCTGCTGGCCAGGAACACCGCGGGCACCCTCTACATCTATCCGGGGACCGGCGGCATCACCGCCGACCAGATCCTGGGCGCCCGCATCAGCGCGGGCACCGGCTGGGACGCCTACACCGCCCTGGTCTCCACCGGCGACAACAACGGGGACGGCAAGGCCGACCTGATCGCCCGCGACTCCGCCGGCGCGCTGTGGCTCTTCAAGGGCACCGGCGTCTCCTCGGCCCCCTTCGCCGCCAAATTGAAGATCGGCAACGCGGGCTGGAACGCCTTCAACGCCTTCTTCTGAGCACATCCATCCCCATTCCAGCGGCTGAAAGCTGACCATGCACACCAACACCTCTTCATCGCGCCGTGCCCGGCGCCCTCTTTTAGGACGGCTGCGCGCCACCGCCGCGGCCCTCACCTCCGTCGGCGTCGTGATCGCCGGCGTGCAGTTCGCGCCCCTGCCCGGCGCCGGCCCGGCGCTCGCCTTCGCCGACGCCGCCTTCGCTGACGCCGCCGAGTACGACCTCGCGCACGCCGCGTCGGTCCGCGCGGCCCAGTGCCTGCTCACCGCCGTACAGCGCAAGGGCGGCCAGGACCTGAAGGCCGTCGCCCGCGCCGGGCTGGGCGGCACGGACGACATCCTGCTGCGCAACGCCGCCCCCGACTACGAGACCACCCCGTCGACCCCGCTGCACACCGCCTATGAGCAGGACGAAGAGCGGGCCTCGACCAAGCTGGACGAGCTTCAGGACCGGCACACCGTCTGGGAGGAGTCGCTCAACGTCCCGCCTCCGTCGGGTTATACGAACGTCTCGTTCCAGTGGATCGAGCAGAAGGACAACCCGTTCACCAAGGTAGGCCTTTCGTCTTGGGTCGACGGCCAGTACTGGCGGGAAGAGGAGGACCTCTACGCCGACCAGACCCCGCTGGCCGCCAAGGAGTCCGTGGACGCGGTCAACGCGATCGCCAAGGAGCGTTACCCCGCGAACGGCGACGACGACAAGGGGCGGGACGCGTGGAAGGACATGTCCTTCCTGCACCCCATGTACGCCGACGACGCGCGGGCCTTCCTGGAGCGCGGCGGCTTCCCAACAAGCGCGCCCGATCCGGACAGCATGGAGTTCCGGGTCGACGTCGAGAACCTCAAGGCCCGCTACGCCTCCTGCGCCACCGACAACCCGCCGGACCCGCACGAGGTGCTGACCTCTGAGTTCGCCACGGCCTCGGCGGAGTGGCAGCAGGAGGTCGACGGCCAGCGCGCCCAGCGTGACACCATCCTCAGCGAGGAGGCCCAGGCCGCCGCCGACCTCCAGGTCGCCACCCAGGCCCTCGGTGAGGCCCTCGGGCAGTCGACCATCGGGGTCCGGCTGGCCGACTGGCAGGCCTACTGGCTCAAGCAGCCGTCCGGAACCCCGTCCTATCCGAGCGCCGCGGTGTTCGCCAAGGTCAAGAACGACATCGTCAAGGCACAGGCGATGGCGCTGGGCCGGGTGTTCGTCGCCTCGCGCGCCGCCCAGTCGGCGCAGCGGCACGCCACCGCCGCCGTCGCGGCTCAGCAGGCCGCGTATGCGATCGCCGACGCCGCCGGGCTGCCCCGGGGCCGCGGCCTGCTCTACGGCCAGCAGGCGGTGCAGGTCACCCGGGCTTCGGCCGCGGCCACGCTGGCCGTTTCGAAGGCGACCGAGACGGCCTCCAACGCCACTCGTGCCTCTGCCGCGGACAGTAAGACGCTGATGGCGCTGGCCGAGACGCAGGCGCACGCTTCGCGGGCGGAGTTCCGGCGGATGGCCGCCGAGGAGGCGGCCGCGCAGGCCAAGGCCGCCGCCGAAGGCGCGGCGACGCAGGCGGCTTTGGCGGCGGAGAACGCGGCCAAGGCCAAGAGCGCTCAGGCCAGGGCCGAGGCCGCCGAGCAGACGGCGAAGGCGGCCGCGGCCGACGCCCGCGCCAAGCGGCAGATCGCCGAGGCCGAGCGCGACAACGCCAAGACACAGAAGGAGATCGCCGCCAGGGAGCGGGCCAACGCCGCCGCAGCGGAGAGCACGGCCCAAAACCAGCGGCAGATCGCGGCCTCAAGGCTCGGCGACGCGCAGACCGCCGGTGCCACCGCCGCGAGCAAGAAGGACGAGGCGGTCGAGGCAGAACGCAGAGCCACCACCGCGCGCAGCGACGCGATCGCCGCGGAACGCCGGCGCGACATCCTGTCCGCGCAGGCAGCGGCGGCCGAGGCACAGGCCGCAGCGGACGAGGGAACGGCCGACGCTGCCGCCTCCCGCGCCGCCGCGACCCAGGCGCGGTCGGCCGCGACCGCCGCGACGACCGCCGCGACCAACGCCCGCGCCGCCGCCAACGAGGCCACCTCGGCCGCAGCCTCGGCCCGCGAGGCGGCCACCCGCGCCGAGGCCTCTGCGGCCCGCGCCCGGTCCGCCTCCGACGCGGCCCAGCGCGACGTGGCGATCACCAACGCGTCGGTCATGAAGGCCCACGCGGCGGCGGCCGACGCCATCAAGGCTTCGTGGGACGCCTCCATCAACGTCCGCGACGCCAAGGCCTACGCCGACACCGCCAAGGCCAACGCGGTCAAGGCCAGGGCCGACGCCGTCGTCGCGCGCAAGGAGGCCGACGCCGCGCACGTCAGCGCGGTCAAGACCGCCGGGTTCGCCTACGCCACCGCCCAGGCGGCGCTCGCCGCCCGCGACTCCGCCGTACAGGTGATCAAACCGGCCAACGACGCCATCGAGCTGGGCTCCCCGTACAAGGAGACCGACGCCTCGGCGGGCTTGGCCGTGCTGACCGCGCAGGCGTCCAAGACGCTGGCCGCCCAGCAGGCCGCCGTCGCCCAGGCCAAGGCCGCCCAGGCGGACAAGGCGGCGAAGGAGGCAGCCGCCCTCGCGGCCCAGGCCGACGCCGACGCCAAGGCGGCCGCCACCGCAGCGTCCCAGGCGGCGGGCTCCGCGGCCAGGGCGGTGGCCTCGCTCGCCCAGGCCCAGGCTTCGGCGGCCGAGGCGAAGACGGCGGCAAGCGCGGCGGTGAAGGCCGAGGCCAACACCGTCGAGTACGACCGCCAGGCCACCGCGGACGCCGCGGCGGCCGCATCGGCCGCCGACGCCGCCGACGAGTACGCCGGCGAGGCCCGTGATTCGGCCGACGAGGCCGAACGCGACGCCGCCTCCGCCCGCGAGGCCGCCGGCGCGGCCGAGAACGACGCGGCCAAGGCCCGCGACGTCGCCACCCAGGCCGAGGCGGACGCGACCACTGCCGAGACCGCGGCCGCCAACGCCCGGCAGGCGGCCAAGGACGCCCAGGACGCCGCCACCCGCACCGAGACCGCCAAGGAAGCCAGCGACCTGAACGACCAGGTGGCGGCCAACGCGAACGTCCTGACGTACTTCGAGTTCAACGACAAGAGTTACATCGAGCCGCTCAGCGACTGCGTGGGCACCGGTGGCTGCGACATCAGGCTGCACGTGCATCTCGAAGGCACGGCCTACTACATGGTGCTGTCGGACTGCCAGTACTCCTCGGACGGCTCCTGCACCGGCTCGTACTTCCCGGTGGGGAACGAGCCGTTCACGCGCGACTATGAGACGACCCGGCACTTCACCCAGCAGGAGCTGATGGCCGGTGCGCTGCGGAACCTGCTGAAGATCATCACGCACGACTTCACCGAGTGCGCCAAGCTCAAAGTCGGCAACTGCCTGATGGCGGCGGCGTTCTTCGTCCCGCCGGACAAGATCGTCGAGGTCGCCCGGAAGATCATCGCCCTCGAGACGGCGATGCGCACCGGCATCGGTCTCGACGCCGCCGTCGAAGCGCTGAGGGCATCGGTCGCCAGCGGCGAGGTCGCGCCGAAGGCACTGACAACGGCGGTGGCCCGCTTGGAAGTCATCACCGGAACGACGGCCACCGGCACGAAAAGCGAGCAATTCGCCAAGCTGGCGCACACCTTCGACCTGGGCTTCGACGCCGGCCGCGGGTTCCGGGCCGACGAGGCGGCGTCCGCCACGCTGTTCGAGGCGCAGTCGAGTGTCAGGCTCAGTCGTTACACGCCGCCCAAGCCCGGGCCCGGCCAGCCGACCCCGTCCAACCCTGACTGGGTCGGCTCCAACGGCCTGACGTATGACGCCATGGGGCACGACCTCACCCCGCAGCGCTTCGCCGATCACTGGGCGGGCAACGGCGGCAACCTGAAGGCGACCATCGCCAAGCATGTCAACAAGGCCGACGTGACGATCTTCGACATGTCGAAACTGGGGGCCTCCGAGCTCGCTACGCTCAGGGCCTACTACCAGGAGATGGGCTGGTCCAGCAAGGTCTCCTTCGTCGGTATCCACTGAGGGGGTGGTGCGCATGAGCAGGGACATCAGTGTCTCGGCGGAGTATGTCTGGCCCGCGTCCACGGGCCTGTCCTCGTGGGTTGTGGACTACCTCAAGGAACGGGTCCACGACGAGTCCGTCTGGTCGTACGCCGACCAGGCCGGTTTCGAGGAGTTGCACAACTTCCGCGTGTACGATCTGCCGGAGCCTGGCCGTCACGAGGTGCTGAGGGTCCTGGCCGAGGAGGTCCCGGCCGTCTATGAGGCGCGCGTGCGCGATCCGCAGTACGAGGCACACCTCGCCGGCGAGGTCCATCATCTGGAGATCCTGGCCATGATGGCCGCCGAGGTGCTGCGGGAGCTGGATGAGAGGAGCACGGAGTGAACCTCTACAGCGTCTCCATCTCACCCGACTACAGCTGGCTGATGTACTCCGGCTCGGAACCCATGTTCGGCCTGATGGTGGCGGCCCTCCGTGAAGGGGTGCCGGGGCTCGGGGAACTCACCGTCGTGCCCCGGCACGACGGTCCCGGCGGGGCCGGCCTCCACCTCAATCTGCTGACGTTGCCGCCCGGCCAGTACCGGGCGGCGCTCAGGGTGCTCGCCGACCAGGCGGTGCCGAGGGCGCGGGAAGCGCTCTACGGCGGCGAGCTGTCGTCCGCTTACGAGAAACACGGCGGGTCGGCCGACGGCCGGATCGAGGCGCTGGGCGACATGAAGACCGTGGCGCTGATCGCCAGGAACGTGCTGGCCAGGATGGCCGAGGACGTGGCGAGATCCGCCGATGGGAAGGGAACCGCCTGAGCCACGCCGCCTCCAGGCGGATTGAGACCGGCGGACGCCGCGCCGGTGCGCGTTGATAGCGCGCACCGGCGCGGCGTCAGGATTGTCCCGGTGCTCGGGGGACGAGCAGCCCCCGGTTGAACGCCTCGGTGACGGCGGCGGCGCGGTCGCCGACGCCGAGCTTGCCGTAGATGTTCAGCAGGTGGGATTTGACCGTGGCCTCCGTGATGAACAGCTGTGCCGCCGCCTCTCGGTTCGTGCCACCGGCCGCCACCAGCTGGAGCACTTCGAGCTCCCGCTGGCTGAGCGGCCCCGAGGCGGAGGAACGTACCCGGCTCATGAGCAGAGCCGCCGCCGACGGCGCGAGAACCGCCTCACCCCGAGCCGTCGCCCGGACCGCCCGCAGGAGCTCGTCACGAGGAGCGTCCTTGAGCAGGTAGCCGGTGGCGCCCGCCTCGATCGCGGGCAGCACGTGGCTGTCGGTGTCATACGTCGTGAGCACCAGCACGCGCACCCCAGTCCCGCCACCGGCCAGCTCTTTTGTCGCGCTCACGCCGTCCATGCCGGGCATCCGCAGATCCATGAGGACCACATCCGGCCGTAGCGTCTCGGCGAGCCGGACCGCCTCGGCTCCATCGGCTGCCTCCCCGACCACCTCGAAGTCCGGATCGCGGGCGAACATGCTGCTCAAGCCATCTCGGACCACCGGATGGTCGTCGACGACCAGCAGTCTGATCACGCTGTCCGGGCGGCTCATGACTCGGCCCACTCGGCGGGGACGCGGGCCGAGATCCCCGTGCCGGCACCGAGCTCCGACTCCACCTGCAGCGTGCCTGACAGGCCCTCGATCCGCTGCCGCATCGCGATCAGCCCAAACCCAAGGTGAGCCGTACGCGGACCATCGCCACCGCCGTCCCTGAGCCGGGCCGGGCCGAAGCCGCCACCGCTGTCCCTGAGGTGGGCCGCGTCGGAGCCGTCTCCGTTGTCCCCGAGGCGGGCCGGGTCGAAGCCGGCGCCGTCGTCGCGCACGTCCAGAGCGACCTCGTGTTCCATGTACGACAGTGTCACCCCCGCCCGGGTCGCCCGCGCGTGCTTGGCCACATTCGTCAGTGCCTCCTGCGCGGTTCTGAGCAGCGCGACCTCGACCTCCGGGCGCATCGGCCGCGCCGTGCCGGTCGTCGTGACCTGGACCGGGATCTCGTGCAGTGCCGACCAGCGGCTGGCCACGCTCGCCAGCGCCTCGCCCAGCCGCGCCGTCCGCAGCGGCTCAGGACGCAGCGCGTCCACCGATCGCCGCGCCTCGGACAGGCTCTCCCCGGCCAGCCTGGTCGCGGCCTCGATGTGCCGGCGCCATTCCGCCGGGTCGTCGCCGGCGTGCTCGGCCGCGTGCAGTTGGGTGATGATGCCGGTGAGTCCCTGCGCCAGGGTGTCGTGGATCTCCCGCGCCATCCGCCGCCGCTCATCGTGCACACCGGCCTGCCTGGCCTGCGCAAGTAACTGCTCGTGCAGGGCCGCGTTCTCCGTCAGCGTCGTCTCCAGCTTGCGGTTCGCTTCACGCGCCTCTTCCAGCGCCCGCTTGCGCTCGTCGTTCTGCTGAGCACTACGCCGAGCGAACCAGGCGAAGCCACACATAGGGATCACATTCGCGGCCATGACAGCGACGTACGTGATCAGTCCCACGGGTGTGGTCTTGTCCACGCCGTACGCCTGCGCCGTGCCCGACACCATCGCCACCGCCGCGACGCCGGCCGGCTGCCACGGCCAGCGCAGCACCCGGAAGGCGTAGATGTATCCGGCGGGAGTGAAGAACCCGAACCACGGGTCCCTGACCACCAGAATCGCCGTGAGCAGGATGAGTACGGTGAAGAACACGGCCATCACCGGCACGCGCTCGCGCCAGGCGGGGCGGAGCGTGAAGAGCCCCAGCATCCAGGCCGCCATCAGCGCGCACAGCACCAGGTCGATAAGCGGGGACGCGCCCGCCGACTGTTTGATGGCCACGGTGACACCGGCCAGGAGCGCCAGTAAGGCATACGGGCCGACGGTCACCGGCAGGGGCCACCGTACCGCTGGATCACTCATCCACGTGCTCCTCCACCGGCGCAAGCCAGCATGCGGGTGGAGGCACGGGCCACCGTGTCGCTGGATCGCACATCCGCGTCCTCCTCATCCGTCGCCGCCCCAGCGGGGATCTAGCCTCCACGTTGGCACGTCCTGACCCGGCTCAACCGGCCTGGGGAAGCTCGATGTCGCTGGATCGGCTTATCCGGCCTCCTTCTCATCCGGAGCCGACTCCCAGCGGGGAATCCAACCCTCCACATCAGCACGTCCCTACGCGGCTCAACCGGCCCGGGGAGGCTCGATGGCCAGGGCGTGCCGGAAGATGTTGCGCGGGTCCCACCGGGCCTTCACCCGCTGGAGGCGTGGGTAGTTGTCCTTGTAGTAGAGCGTGTGCGCGGGCACACCTGAGGTGTTCCACGCGGGGTCGGCCAGGTCGGCGTCCGGGTAGTTGATGTAGGAGCCGTCGTTGACCTCGCCGGGCACGGGCACGCCGCCGGTCTCGGCGTAAACGTCGTGGTAGAAGCCGCGGACCCAGTCGAGGTTGGCCTTGTCCTCCTTTTCGTCTTCCCAGATCGTCTGGTAGACCGCCTTCATGACCACGTCTCGCTGGGCGATCGCGGTGGCTCCTGGCGCTACCGCGCGGACCTGGCCGCCGTAGCCGATGAGCAGCATGCCGGCGTTGGAGCCGCCGGTGGAGTTGGTCAGGTTGCGATGGACGGCCGCGAGTTGGGTCTCGGTGAATGATCGTCGCAGGTAGCCGGCCTTGATCTTGTATCGCCGGGTGATCACGTCACCCGGCTCGCCGGTGCCCGGCCAGGTCATCCGGTGTAACCAGGGCATCGTCCGCCGGATGTCGAGCGCCGGTTTGAGGTCGAGGCCGGCGGTCACCGAGGACGCGAAGCCGGTCACCATGCTGTCGGCGTTGGGGAGGTCCGCGTCGATCTGCGCGACCAGCATGACGGTTCCGCCGGCGCGGTGCGACAGCTGGAGGATCCCGTACAGCCCGGCGTACGGAGAGCCGGGCGCGCTGTTGCGCTCATGCCAGACCCCGAAGTTACGCAGCAGTCCGGTAAGTGCTTTTTCGGTTATGTGCTCCCAGGACCAGATGACCACGTGCTGCAGCATCCGCTGCGGCGCCGCCGGCAGCAGCTGGGACGGATCGGTGCCGGCGACGCCGGGGGAGCGCAGCCAGTAGCGGGTGACCACGCCGAAGTTGCCGCCGCCACCGCCGGTGTGCGCCCACCACAGGTCGCGGTGCGGGTCGTCCGGCTCGCGGGTGGCGACCACCGCGCGGGCGGTGCCGTCGCGGTCGACCACCACGACCTCCACGCCGTACAGATGATCCACCACCGAGCCGTACCGCCTGGACAGCGGTCCGTATCCGCCGCCCGCGAAGTGCCCACCGGCCCCCACTTCCGGGCAGCCGCCCCCGGGGATCGTCACGCCCCAGCCTTTGAGCAGCGTCCGGTACACCTGGCCGAGGGTGGCTCCGGGTTGCACGGCGAACGCCCGCCGGTCGGCGTCATAGCCGACCTCGTCCATCGGCGAAAGGTCCAGCAGCACCCGGACCGCCGGATCGGCGGTGAAGTTCTCGAAGCAGTGCCCGCCACTGCGCACCGCGACCCGTCGGCCGGACCGCACCGCCTCTGACACCGCGCGCACCACCTGATCGGTCGACCCGACCACGCGGATCTCCTCCGGCCGGCCGACGAACCGGAAGTTGTTGCCACGCAACAGGTTGTCGTAGCGAAAGTCGCCCGGACGTACTGTCACCGGCCCGAATGCCGCCGCTTCCGCATCCGCCGCGACAGACTCCGCCGCGCCCGATTGCGCCAACGCCGCCTCGGCACCCCACGTGCCGGCCGCTGCGGTGCCCGCCACCGTGCCCGCCGCGGTGATCGCCGCGGCACCCGCACCGGCGAGCAGCCCACGACGACTCACCGCAGCGGCGCCCGGCAGGCTCGTACGCCCGTCGCCCACTTCTGGCATGTGACTCGCCCCTTTCCGATTGGAGGTCGTCAGCCTCTCAAGCAGGCAGCACGGCACACATCAACCCGTGGCATGAATCAGCGGCTCACCTCTCCGCCCCTCCGAGCGGCTGATCCGCCCCACCGATCGGCTGACCGGCAGCGGGTGGCGTCAGCCGCCTGTGACCAGGAGGCCGGGCGTGCGCGGCCACGGGGTGGGGCGCCCTTCGGACAAGAGGTCGGGCGCGCGACCGTGAGTAGGGCGCGCCGACTGTGACCAGGAGGTCGGGCGAGGGAGCTCGGCGCCCTCCGAGAGGTCGGGCGTCGCCTGCCGACACCGCTGGGCGATCCGGCCTGCGAACCCGCCTCACCTCTTCGCGTAGGTGACCTCGAAGTCGGGCTTCCAGGTTTCGCCGTCGCTGGAGGCGTCCCATCGTCCGGTGACAAGACGGCCGTCGCCACGGATCGTCGCCTCGAAGCGCTGGTGAAAGCCCGGCCCTGCCTGCCCCCGCATCTCCCAATGACCGTTCTCGAAGCTCATCCGGTAGATCCGGCACACTCCCCGCGCATCGGCGTACAGCATGGCGAAGGCGCCACTGTGGTCGTCGAGACCGATGGCGGCATCGATCGGAAACGGCGAACTCTCCCGCCATTCCGGGGCGATCGCCTGAGGTGGGTCGACGCGCATGATGAGGAATCCCCGGCTGTCGTGCCAGGTGAACATCGCCGTACACCGGCCCATCGGCTGCCCGTCGATCGATGCCTCCATGTCCCACTCCCCGACGAGCACTTCCAGGCCCTGCAACCGCTGGTTGGCTGTGTGTCGCGCTGCTGTCACGGCTACCTCCCGTTGACGTGTGGTCGGAAGGATAGACCGGACGCGTGCCACGAACTCATCGCCGGCGGCGGGCTGGGACGTCGCGGCCAAGGAAGGCCAGTAGTTGCCGGTGTGCGGGGGCGTCGGCGGGAGCGGGGACCGCGGGGCCGAACATGCCGGGGAGGCGGAAGGTGTCGAAGTCCATGCCGCGCATGATCGTGAGCAGTTCGCCGCACGACCGTTCGTCGACGAGATGCTCCTGATCGGTGGCGAGCGCCAGGTCGACGCCGTGGACGAGGACTTCGGTGAGATGGATGAGGGCGGCCATCGGCCCCGGTACGGCCCCGAACCCCAAACGTACGGTGGCGTCGAGGGCGCCCGGGCGATGCCAGGCGGCGCGGTCGAGGTCGGCTGCGGTGACGAAGGCGGCCTGCGGGTCGGTGCCGAGCCAGTCATCCTCGTGGTCGCCGCCCGCGTCGGTCGCGGTGAGCTCGGCGGCGAAGACGCGCATGCCGCCGACCATGTGGTTGAGCTCTGTACGCACGTCCCAGCCGGCGCAGGGGGTGGGGGCGTGGAGCCGGGTGTCGGTGATGCCTTTGACGATGGCGGCGGTCATGTCGAGAGCGCGGTCGATCATGGCGATGGTCATGTCGTTCTCCAGGAAGGGGATCAGGCGGTCGTGCCGAACACGTCGTCGAGCCAGTCGTAGACGCGCGCGAAGGCCAGTCGCTGGGCGCCGGACTGGCAGTGGGCGTCGGCGCCCTGTTCGCCAGTGAACTCCAGCAGCGTCTTGGGGCAGGTCAGCTCGGGCCGGCCCTGGAAGAACCCGTCGTCGGCCCCGGCGCAGACCAGGGTCGGGCAGGCGATCTTCTCGACGATGCCGTCGCGCAGGTGGTAGTCCAGGTAGGCGGCGCCGAACGCGCGCGGGGTGTCGCCCATGGCGGGTGGCCGGCCACTCGTCGTGCCAGCTGTCGTAGTCACCGGCGGTGATCCGCTGACAGGTGATCACGACCTCGCCGAAGTCGGCGCCGCCGTAGGCGATGTGTCCGAAGGTGCGCAGGGTCTCGTACCAGAACTGAGGGTTGTCGGGAAAGAACAGCGGGAGCATGGTCACTCCTAAAGCAGTAAGCGACTGCGTTAG
This sequence comes from Nonomuraea sp. NPDC052129, assembly GCF_040680095.1. NCBI lineage: Bacteria > Bacillati > Actinomycetota > Actinomycetes > Streptosporangiales > Streptosporangiaceae > Nonomuraea > Nonomuraea sp. NPDC052129. Next base: position 67,231 of record NZ_JBFAVX010000050.1, read on the forward strand.
TGGACTTTAGGACGCCATCAATCGCAAACGCAAGTCGTGACTGCGTTAAGCTGCCGGGCATGGTGGAACAGCAGCCGACTCGCCGGCCCGGCGGGCGCAGTGCTCGCGTCCGAGCCGCAGTGCACCACGCGGTCACCGACCTGATCGCCGAACGCGGCCACGGCAACTTCACCGTCGGTGACGTCGCCACCCGCGCCGGAGTGGCCGACACCAGCGTCTATCGCCGCTGGGGCACCCTGGAGGCCCTGCTCGCGGACGTGGCGATCAACTGGCTCACCACCACCTCACCCATACCGGATACCGGCAGTTTGGAAGGCGACCTGCGCGCGTACGCGGCCGGTGTCGCGCGCGACGTGACCGGACCCGACGGGCTGGCGGTGCTGCGCCTGATCATCGCCTTGTCCACCGGGGGAGAGGCCGGCGTACCGGCAAGAGACGCGTTCGTGGCCGAACGCGGACGCCAACTGCAGGGCATGCTGGACCGCGCCCGAGACCGCGGCGAACACCCACCCGAGGGCCTGGACATCCTCGACCACCTCCTGGCCCCGATGTACGTCCGCGTTCTATTCGGCACGGGCCCGCTCACCCCCGACTACGTCAACGCCCTGGTCGACCGCCTCCTGATCGATTAGGTGAACGCCATAGACCACGGGGCGCGCGCCCGGGCGCCGCTGACGTAACGCGACGCCGTCGACGCCCTCACTCAGGGCCGTGCCGTCACCTCCGTTCCCCGGTCGGCGGGACGGACACCAGCCGGTAGGCCGGGCCGTCGGCGATCACGCGGCCCGCGGTCGGCGGGGGGAAGTGGGTACCCAGCGCGAGGGCGCCGGTGCCGGCGAGCGAGGCGCGCAGGGCGTGGCGGGTGGCCGTGGCCCGCACGGGGTCGAGGTCAACGCAGCTGCCGATGGGGTACGAGGTCGAGCAGCCCCGCCCCCGCCTTCGTCAGGGAAGCGCCGGAGCGGGATGTGGCCTCGGGCCCTGGTAGGGCCCGAGGTTCAACTGTTCGCGAATACCAATCCACGTGGCAAGGCGGACGCGAGTTGTTCGAGTTGCCTGATGGCCGTGGTCAGGTCATCGGTGATGGGATGGACGAGCACATGGTCGGCGCCGGCGTCGAGTTGCGCTTGAACACGCGCGGCGACGGCCTCCGGGGTGCCCCATGCGACCAGCGCGTCGACCAGCCGATCACTTCCCCCGTCGGCGATGTCCTGCCGGCTGTAGCCGAGACGTGACCAGTTGCGCGCGTACGGCGAATCGGGGCCGGTCCTGCCTCGGTACCGCCGAGCGATGGCACGGGCTTGTTGGGGATCGGGTTCGATGATGAACGCCTGCTCGGGAATGAGCAACTTATCGCTCCCCAGAGCCTTACGGACAAGAGCGGTGTGTTCGACCGGGGCCGAAAACGAATGGACGCCGTCGGTGCGGTCGCGAGCCAGTTCTACCATTTTGGGCTGCAAGGCGGCCACCACCCGAACAAATGGCTCCGGCGGCGGGTTACGCGCCACCGCCTGATCCATCTTGTCGAGATAGTCTCGCATGATCTTGAGGGGATGGCTGTAGTCCAGCCCATTGGCTTCGACCAGGAATCGATGGCTGACGCCAATTCCGAGGACGAACCGTCCAGGGTGAGCCTCGGCCAACATCGCCGCACCGCCCTGCATCGTGGCGGGATGACGTGCCCAAATGTTGGCGATTCCAGTGCCGATCACCAATTGGCCGCTCGCGGCGAGCTGAATGCCCGCGTTGACCAGAGCGTCCTTGCCGCTGATTCCTTCGGGCCCCCACAGCGAACCGTATCCGAGCTGTTCGACGCGCCTCACAGCGTGGCGCCAGCTCTCGACCGGAGCGCCGTGCACGTGGGGCCCGCCAAGCCACACTCCCACGCGTCCCAGCTTCGCCTTCACTTCTGTGATCACTAACGAAACCTCCGCGCACCTGACGACTGCTATCCGGGGACTGTCTCCGGTAAGCGTGATGCTATCCGGAGACGGTCCCCGGTACAATCGCTTCGACCGAAAGGGGAGCTATGAGCGATACAAGGGCACCGCGCGCGATGCGGGCAGACGCGCAGCGCAATCGGGCTCGGTTGCTCGCCGCGGCGAGCGCGGCGTTCGCTCGCGCGGGCGTGGAGGCCTCGCTCGATGACATCGCCCGCGACGCCGACGTGGGTTCGGGCACTCTTTACCGTCATTTCCCCACCCGCGAGGCGCTGGTGGAGGCCGTCCTCGACGACCGCTACCAGGCCCTCGCCGCCGCGGCCGCCGAGCTACAGGCCGAGCGCTCGCCGCACGAAGCGCTTGTGGCCTGGTTGAAGCTCTTCGTCGACCACCTCATGACGTATCGAGGGCTGGCGGCGAGCGTCACCACAGCGCTCCACAACGAGACGCCGCCATCGGACTCGGCCTGCCATGCCATGCGCGCCGCGGCATACGAACTCGTGGCAACGGCCCAGCGCGACGGCACTGTCCGGGATGACATCGACGCCTCGACGATCCTGCGCCTCGCCGCCGGTGTCGCTTGGGCCCACGAGCAGTCACCCGCCGACCGGGCCAGTGTCGGGCAAATGCTGGCGGTCCTCATGGACGGACTGCTTCGCGACAGCCGCGTTCCGCGGGCGGTCAGCTGATCCCGGGGAAATGCGTCACGCCATGGCGATCGGGCCGAGGTAGGTGCCGCCCGAGACGTCGATGGTCTGGCCGGTCACCCATCGGCCCTGCGGGCCCGCCAGGAAGCCGACGACGTCCGCGACGTCCTCGGGCTCGCCGAGCCGGCCGAGCGCGGTGATCGCTTCGATCGCGGCAACCGCCTCGGGGATGGTGTTGTAGCCCGCGGTCATGTCGGTACGCACCGCGCCGGGCGCGACCGTGTTCACCGTGATACCGCGCCTGCCGAGCTCATTGGCCAGGGACGGGGCCATCGACTCCAGTGCCGCCTTGCTGAGGTTGTAGGCGATCTGCGTGGAGACCGCGAAGCGGCTGGCCACCGAGCCCATGTTGATGATGCGGCCGCCGTCGTTCAGCAGCGGCAGCGCGCGCTGGATCACGAAGAACGGTGTGCTGACGTTGATCGTGAGCAGCCTGCCGAACTCCTCCGGCGTGACCTGCGCGATCGGGTTGACCGAGCCGATGCCCGCGTTGTTGACCAGGATGTCCAGGCCGCCGCCCGCCGGTCCCTCGGCCAGACCGCTGCTCGCCAGTCCCTCGGCCAGGCCCTCGAACAGGCGGTCCACCGCGCCATCGTCGCCGAACCGGGCCTGCACGGCGAACGCCCGGCCGCCTGCCTGCTCGATCCGCGCCACCGTCTGCTTGGCCGCGTCGTCGTTGCCGCCGTAGTGGACGGCGACCAGAGCGCCCTCGGCGGCCAGTCGCAGCGCGACCGCCCGGCCGATTCCCCGCGATCCTCCGGTCACCAGCGCGGTCTTGCCGGTCAGACTGTTCATCTCTGCTCCTCGTTCAGCGGCCGGCCCTCGGCGGATCCGGCGATGGCTCAACGGTGGCGGCAGTGGCTCACCGCACGCTCACCGACGGCTCACCGCCTGAGCAGAGCTCCAGGTGGGGTGGGACCCTGAGCGGTCCCACCCGACGGCCCGGCTCAGAAGTCCATGTCGCCACCCGGCATGGCCGGAGCGGCAGGGGTCTTCTCGGGCTTCTCGGCGATGACCGCCTCGGTGGTGAGGAAGAGCGCCGCGATGGAAGCGGCGTTCTGCAGCGCCGAGCGCGT
>NZ_JBFAVX010000051.1:0-70452 GCF_040680095.1 Nonomuraea sp. NPDC052129
GAGTCGAACTCCCAGCAGCCCGCCGGCTGCGACCATCAGCCTGCCGTACTCGACGCAGCCGCGTAACCCCCGAGAGATTTACGCAGATGACCACTAAGCCTCAGAGGCCAGGCTCGCGGTAAGGCCCGGGTTCCGAGTCCGGATTCGCCTTCACGGGTATGTCGATTGCCTCCAGCCTGGCGGAGAGATCATGCGGCCCTCGGGCGTACACGACCTTCTCGCCTGGGCCGAGCGGCACCGGGTCAAGGTCACGTAGCGTGCAGCCGACTGCGGATAGTCTGGCCGCTAGGCTGTCCAGGTCGGTGTCGGCGGGCACCGTCAGAAGCCAATCCATAGTCAGCATCCCCTCATCGCGCGGCCCTCGGAGGGTACGGCGCCACCCTTGTGATCCAGCCCTCAAGCCTTCTCCCGCAGCATGTACGAATAGGATGCCGCCGCGTTCAGGATCCCGTGCCCGTAGTCGCGGTCCCAAGGCCTGCCCGTCGTGTTAACCAACCCGGCCAGCAGAGCCGCGCGCAGCTCCGCTGGGGTCAGCTCGGGAAACGCGGACAATAGCAGTGCCGCCACACCAGCCGCGACGGGCGTCGCCGCCGAGGTCCCGCTGTCGAAGGGCGCCTCCTCCGCCCCACCGGGACGGTCCGGCCCGAAGTTGCCGAAAAAGTGAGAGTACGCGGCGAAGTCCGGTTTGTTCGCCTCGAACATACCGGGCCCCTGGGAGGAGTACCCGATGCGCTCGTTTCGGCTGTTGACTGCGGCGACGGTGATGACCTCGACGAGACTGTTGGAGCCGTGGACGGATTTCCCCGGGCCGATACTGCTCAGGTCGCAGTTGGGAGTGGGGCACGGGGTACCGCAGTTTCCCGCGGCGAAGAACACTGCCGCGCCGGAGGCCACGACCTCGCGCACCTTGCGGTGGAGCGGGTGGTCGATGTCCCAGACCTCGTGCCTGGGAGCCTCCTCGCGGGAGGGTGCGCCGTAGAACCCGTAGCTGTTGGTGGTTAGGTGCGGGGTCCCGTCGACCCTCCGCTGGTCGAGTACCGCCTGGAACATCGCCAGGGCGCCGCCGGAGTTCGGCACGCCGAGGAAGGGGTAGTCGTACAGCCGGGCGGCGGGAGCTGCGAGGAGGACGTCAGCGGCGCACATGGAGCCGTGGCTGGTGACGGGGGCCGCGCCCGGCTGGAGTTCGGCTGCGGGACGGGCGAACCCGCCGGAGACCGGGTAGACCCCGCCGTTGACGCCTTCGTCGATGATGCCTACGGCGACGTTCTGCCCGCGGAAGCCGTCCTGCCATACTTTGGAGACCCCGAGCAGGGTCCGGATGACGTCGAGGGCGACCCCTGGCCGGAACGGCCTGCAGTCGGTTGCCACGCGCGAGCGGGCGAGGTCGAACGGCGCGAAGTCGGCGGCCTCCGCCGGGTCTAGCTCTCCCAGAATCTCCCAGTGCCCGTACAGGTACTGCCGCGAGTTCAGCCACACGGTGACACCGTCGCGTCCGCGCAGATCCTCCAGCCTGGTGTGGTCGACCTCCACGGGCATTACCACCGTGGTCGGGGCCATGTCTTCGTTCGTCTCCGAGGAGGCGAACTCTCTCAGCTCGGGCATCGGCTCGTAGGTTCCGTCCGCCGCTCGGTGGGCGGCGAACATCGGGACGGGCACCAGGTTCTCGTCCGGTTCGACGCCGAGTCCGGCGACCGCGTCCAGGACACGGTCCGCCTGGCCGTACGCTTCGGTTTCGGAGCCCAGCGCCGCGCGGAAGGCTCCGAAGCCCTCAACACGGGGCGCCTCGACCTCCAGAAGTACCTTGACCTTGGCCATCTCTGCTGTCCATTCCTAATCGGTCACATATGGTGACGTGGATGGTCTAGATATCGCCGCTTGTGATCTCGACCGGTCCCGGAGGGGCCACGGGGACAAGTAGCGCCTGGCGGGGACATCACGGTTGATCGGTGGTTCGCTGCGGGCTTCCTGTCTGTCCTTAACGATTTCTGCCTCGTTCTCCGCCAAACCCGCATGAGGGTTTCATCACCCGTCCCCCGGTGTAGCAGCATGCGGGCTACGTCTGCCGTACGGCCACGGAGCTATGAGGAGGCGGCCGGTATCGAACGTCCCAGGGGACTTCGCCGAGGGCTTCTCGTCGTCCTCCCCACACCTGTGGGGGGTGAGCCGGAAGCCGGAAGACGGCCAACTTCGTCGTCGCCGATCTCGATGGCCTGGTTCGCATCGTGAAACGCAGGCTAAAAAAAGATCAGGTACCGGTCGTATCTGCCCGATGGATTCCTTGCCGCGACCGGGTTGACCATAAACCATGGTGATCGCTGAAGTGGACCCTCCGAATACCACTAGAGTGGCCTTCAGAAAACGGGCGCAGGTCTTTCTGCCGCCCGAATTTTGTTCGGTTCACACGGCAACCTACGCCCGCTGTCTTTTGCGCCACATCTCGAACGCCATTCATGATCTTGAAGGTCACACTTGTTCGTTTACTTCTATGGTTGCCGCGGCGTATCGGCCTCATGTCCTGAACCGGGCACCATGCTCGTCAACGCAAATTTGCCCGGAGCCCTGCCGGTCGGTGCTGATATATTCAGCACCTGCCGAAACACTGTTGCAGGATACGTTCTCCTGCAACTGCTATGCTGACGCAGGCACCTGTTGGAAACCCCCAAAAAGTGCAGATGCTCAGGCATGCCTGAGCGGCAGTGCCGTTTGGGACGTGGACGGGGAGCCGGAAGCAGTGGCTTCCCATCCCTAGCGGAAGGTTCAGGCATACTCGGTTGTTTCGTACGGTGACGCTAATGCACCCAGCTGAGACACTGAGTTCACTTACTGACGTCAGGGAGATTTCACCATTCCCCTGCGGTTGCATTCCCGAGTGGTTTTCCCTTGCCGCCTCGAGGGCATGTTGGACTCCCCCTTCGTCAAACGAGTGGTAATCGGACTCGGATACGGACTCGGACATGGATATTCCTCCTTTGACGGGAAGCCGCTCGTTGATGTAAACGGCTATCGACTTAAATGGATCACCGTACGGGCCGATCGGATGATGCTCGCACGCGTCAGCATTATTCCCTGCCGCGAGTCGCCTCTAAACGGGTTGTTTCATGTGAGATCTAACGGTAAGAGGCGATAGGGTGAAACGGTTCTAAGTGCGAAAAATTACGCCAGAATCCGGCAAAAGACAGGAGAGTGAACGTGATTCGCCAACATTGTTTACCGGACTCACGATGATAACTTTAGGATTGAGCCATTGTCTGTAACGCTCAGTTGCTCTATGTGGTGCCGCCATGCGTCGGCGTACGACCTCATGTGCAGAGCCAGGTACGGGCAAACGGGCTCTGTCGCCGATCTTGTGACGCGAGCGGCTTCGATCGATGATCATTTCCGGGGTGGTTCCTGGATGCGTTGAGGGTCTCCTGCCTCATCTGGCAAGCGTGGTGGTGGAGCGGGTGGAACGAACAGCAGGCGTCGTTACGCGGCATGCCCGATCTCAAGCCGCGCCACCTGCTTCGGGGTGACCCCGACATGAGACTTGAACTGCGCGGCCAGGTGCTTGCCGCTCACCCCGGCGGCATCGCCTAGCGCATGGACCGGGACCACGCCGTGGGAGGTCTCCAACCGCCCGCCTGTGTGCTGGACCAGGTCGAGACCGCGCGACGGTGCCTCGGCGAATCGCGATCGCAGCTCCGCCTCCACTACCCGCAGTGTCTCGGTGGCCAATGCGATGTCGCCGACCTGGTTGCGAATCCGGTCCAAGGACCGTTGCCAGACGGCGTCGACCGGCACCCATCGGTTCCGCAGCTCGTTCGCCGGCATGTCGGCGAACGACGAAATCCCCCAAGGGTATGAACCGTTCTTCATGTTCGCTATGAAAACCTGGGATTCTGCTCTGGGCTCGTAGGCCGTGTTGTGCCGGTGGAATGTGATCCGCGGGATGGATCGGTATCCGGCGGGCGTGTATCGCTCACGTGTTCTACCCAAAGACCCCAACTCTTGGTAGCGTTGCGGTCGCACATCGTGGTGGCGGGGGTGGGCGGGGTGCGGGTTTGGCTTCAGGCCGTGCGGTACACGCGTCGATGCCGGCTGCTCATCCATGACCTGATGGGGGCGGTGGGTGAGTAGGCTCACCGCGACGGCCTCCTGCACCGCTTACGCGGCGGTGGTGGAGGCGAGCGGTGAGGTTGTTTCGCAGGGTCTGCTGGTGCGGCGGGTGGCCTGGTTGACCGCTCTGGCACGCGATGTGACCGCCCGTCTGGTGGTGGCCCGGTGGAATGCGGCTGATCTGGACGCTTTGGGGTCCGGGGTGGGGCTGGACGGGCGGGTGTTGCCGTCGAAGGGCTGGATGGCGCTGCGCAGGCTCGGCTGGGCCGCGAGCCCGCCCTCGGGCGTGTACGTCTGTGATCGGGTGATGCGGTGCGCCCAAGAGCAGGCCGCCCGCTTGTTGCGGCTGGCGTTGCACCGGCGCCGTCTGGTGGCGGCGATCGTGGCCACCTGGCCGCAGAATACGGGTGCACGTACGGGCGCCGAGTGGCAGGCGCTGCGTGCGCTGCTGCCGGACGGGGTGACGGCGGCCGACATCCGGAACCGGACCCGGCAGCTTCGCGCGTATCGCGACGAGCATGAGGTGTTGCCGGCCGATCTGACCGAGTTGGAGGAGCCGCCGAACGTTGCGGCGCAGGTGGTGCTGGCGGCGGCCGACCGGCAACTCATCACCCTGCAGCGCACCGGCGACGACGGCGCCCGGCTGCGGGTGCGGCTTCCGCTGGTCGAGTCGCCCGCGTCTTCTCGGGACTGGGCGTGGCATGTGGTACCGGTCGCGCTGCCGCCGACCGTGCCGGCTGAGGCGGCGTTGTGCGCCCCTACCGTGCGGGGGGTCAAGGGCCGGGTGCGGGTCGATCTGCCGTTCCAGATCCCGGTCGGCTTCGCGCCCGCTACCGGTCATCGCATCGGGTGCGGGTTCGACTGGGGCCTCAACGGGCTGCTGGTCGGCGTGACGGGGCGTCTGGCCGATGTGGCCGATGGCCGGGTGATGAGCGATGGGCGGCCGCTGATCTACGACGCGAGCGGCGTGTCGGCCAAACTGCACCGGCTGCGCGGCGAGCGTGAACACCTGGCCGCCAAGCACCGGCACCTGGAAAGGCTCCTAGCCGGGATCACGCCCGCCGATTCCCGCTACGCCACGCTGAGCGCCGTCTGCCAGACCCTCGGTGTCGAACATGAGCGGCTGTGCGCTCGCATCCGCAATCTGAACAAGGCACTGACCTGGTCGGCGGCGCGGTGGGCGGTCGATCAGGCCGCCGCCGCGGGGGCGACGGTCATCTATGTGGAGGATCTGGCCACCTTGGAGGCGCGCGGGCGCCGAGGCAGCGCGAATGCGCGACTGTCGGGGCAGGTGCGCGGCCGGATCGTCGAGGCGATCCGGCATCTGGCGGCCAAGTACGCCATCGCGGTGGTCACGGTCGCGGCGCGTGGGACCTCCCGGTACTGCCCCCGGTGCGGGGATGGCACGTCGGTGCTCCAGCATTGCCCGGCCCCGGACCGGCTCGCCGAGCGGGGCTGGAGGTGGGCCTACTGCCCGGCCTGCGGCCTGTCGTGTGATCGGGACCGGGCAGCGGCCGAGCGGATCGTCTCCCGCGGCCTGCTCGGCCAGCACGCCACCCGCACCCATCGTTCCACCGGGGCGCGCACCATCCACGCCATCGTGGAGGGGAATGTCGCCCGCGCCCGCCGCACTCGCAGGCCCACCCGGGCGGCCCGCCGCGCCCGCCGCACCCGAACCGATCTGCACCCCCGACCGGCAGCACGCGACAGAGCCAAGAGGCGCCCCACCCCGAAACGGCCCACCCGCACCCCGGCCAACCCGCGAAACAACTCGATGACGTCCAGCCGTGTGCCCGACCGGCGCACGGTGCCCGCCCCACCGCCCACCGGCGGCGGACAGCGTCCGGCGGGCCATGCACCCAAGCCGGGACGGCACCAGCCGTACCAGACAGGGCATGTCAGGAACTCTCACCATCGGACCGGCTTCCACCACGCCAAAGCCACCCCCGTGCTCACGCACAACGAGCACCGGGGCGGCCCAGGCCAGGCCACGCCCGTCCGAGTTGCCTGATTCCTTCAGAGAACCACAGAGAATTCAAGACGCTTGAAGTGCACCCCGACGAGTCGCACCCGTGCGGGGTACTCGACGAGGAAACGCCTGGTCCACACACCCATGAACCACCCGTCGGCGGCACCGAAGGGTCGGAGTCCCACAGGCGGGCGGGTTCGCCCAGGTTGACGAACAGGTGTGCCGACGGCATCGGCGGGATGTTCATCCGGCGGTGGCGCGGTACCCCGGTCAGTGAGTAGATGTCGTCGATGAACCGGTCGAGCGGCGGGGCGGGCACCCGGCCGAGGTATCGCATGGAGTCAGTGTGGCCGATGAGGGATCCATGATGTCGGACCGCTCTCCTGCCCCTCATCCGACTGAGCTTGGCCGGTAGAGGCCGGAAAGCACGGCCGCCCTGTCCCCGGACCGTCGAGCGGAGGTTTCCTCGCCGCCGTCCACACAGGCCGCTGACCACTCCCGGTCCTGCATGACCTGTCCGAGCAGGACCCTGAAGGTGGTCAGCGGAAGTCGGCAGCGTGGTCGCCCGCCCATTCCGCGAAGGTCTGGGCAGGGCGTCCGGTGAGTTTCTCGACGATGACGGAGGTCTCCGGGACGGTCTCGGCGCCGGTCGACCACGCGCCCATGATCGCCTCCACTCCCATCGCGGGCATCGTCCTGCCCAGGTCGGCCCGTGCCTGTTCGGGTGTGACCACCTCGATCGGGATCTCCCTGCCGATGGCCGCGCCGATGTGCCCGACCTGCTCGCGCAGGGTGAGCGCCTGCGGCCCGTACAACGTGTACGCCTGCCGCCCGTGCCCGCGCTCGGTCAGCGCCGTCACCGCGAGCGCGGCCATGTCGCGCTCGCTGACGGGAGCCGTCATCGCCTCCGGGTACGGCAGTCGCACCGCCTCCCCGCCCTTGATCGCCCGCGTCCACCACCATCGGGCGTTGGTCGCGAACATCCCCGGCCGGAGGAAGGTCCAGGACAGCCCGGACTCCTCCAGGGCCGACTCCACGATGCGATGGTCCCGCGCGATCGGATTACGGTCGGCGCCGGGCTGCACGACCGCCCCGGACGAGAGCAGCACCACGTGCCGCACCCCCGCCGTAAGGGCAGCCGTCACGAAACCGGCGATGCCCGCGGGCTTGGCATAGAGGAAGACCTGCGAGGCGCCTTCCAGCGCGGCGGACAACGTTTCCGGCGCGTCCAGATCCGCCGCTATGTGGGAGCTGTCCGGCGTCCTGCTCGTCAGCCGGACCGGCCTGCCCAAAGCGGTCAGACCTGCGGCGACATGGCGGCCGACACTCCCCCGGGCGCCGAAAACAACCGTGACCATTGTGTGGGGCCTCCCCTGAACCTCGGTGAGCATGCCATCCCTTTGGCGACATGCCGCACATACTACTCAATCAATTAATTGAATGAACCTTCGCGTCGGAGTATGGGACGAGGTGGACGCCCGGACCCGTGAGCAACCTTCCCCAGGCGAAGTGTGATCACGCCGGAGGATGTGCACTCAGCCAGGCTGCCGCTCTGCGCGCTGACGCACGGGACAGCCACGCGTCCTGGACCACCTCGGCCAGCTCGTTGCGGGTGAGTTCACCGATCCGGCCGGCCCGCAGGAGTACCGACGGGTGACCGTTGAAGTGCGCGGTGGTGAAGAACTGCGACGCCTCGTCCTGCACCAGCGCCTGCTTGTCCGCCTCGGACTCGACCCAGAAGACGATCACATCCGGATAGCGTTCCCCGGTTTCGGGGTCGACCGCATCCGGCCGTGGGTTGCGGAAGAAGCCGCACAGCCGCAGCTGCGCCTGACGACCAACGGGGCATGCGCGGCAAGCGCCTCGGAAATATCGCCGAACAGCAGCTCGACGGCCTGCTCCGCCATGGCCCGCAGCGGCTGTTGGGTAACGGTCAGCGCCGGAGCGGTGTGGGCGCTCTCCGGCGTACCGTCGAGGCTGATCAGCGCCAGCCGGTCGGGGACCGCAAGCCCGCGGGCCCACGCCCCGGACAGGACCCCGATGGCGTGCTCGTCCGTGGCGGTGATCAAGGCGCGCGGCATGGTCCCTTCGGCGATGAGGTGGCGGGTCAAGGCGTCCGCGGCGCCGCGCGAGTAGTCGCAGCGCAGGAGTACGGCGTCCGGATCGCCGGACACGGCCGTGGCCCAGGCCTCGCGGCGCACTCCCACGGGTCCTTCATCGGTGGGGCCGGACAGGAAGGCGAGGCTCCGGTGCCCGTGCCGGCGCAGGTGTCCGACGGCTTCGCGCACGGCGGCCTGGTTGTCGGCCGCCACCACCTGTCCGTGCCCGCCGGCGTGCCCGTGATGGACGTACACGGCCGGTACGCCTGCCGCCTCAGCCTGGGCCGCCACATCTCCCCCGCCGTCCGCGGCGACGATCACCAGCCCGTCGACCTGGGCGGCCAGGAAACGTTCGGTGAGATGCCGCTGGCGATCCGCTGAGTATCCGGCGTTGCCGACCAGCGTGAGGCGGTCGCGCTTCTCGAGCGCTTGCTCGATGTGTCTGGCCAGGGCGCCGAAGTAGGGATTGGACGCGTCGGCCAGCACCAGGCCGACCACGCCCGTCGTACGCGAGCGCAGTGCCCTGGCAATGCGGTTGGGCCGGTAGCGCAGCTCGGCCGCGGCCGCCAGGACGCGTTCGCGCGTCGCGGCGGCGACGGGACGCGGACCGTTGTTGATCACGTAGCTCACCACCGCCGTGGAGGTCCCCGCTCGGCGGGCGACATCGGCGAGCGTGATGGGCTTGTCTGCGCGTTTCGTCATAGCAGTTTACATTCTGCCATCTAATCGATTAGATAGCCGTGGTCTAACCGATTAGATGAAAGGTGAGCAGTGTCGGCTCTTCCCTTGATCATCGACACCGACACCGGGTCGGACGACGCGGTGGCGCTGCTGCTGGCCGCCGCCAGCGGTCTGGGCGACATCCGCGCCGTGACCACGGTGGCGGGCAACGTACCCCTGGCGACGGGGACCCGCAACGCGCTCTTTTCCCTGCAAGTGGCCGGGCGCGTCGACATCCCCGTCCACCCGGGATGCGAACGTCCGATGACACGTCCGCTGTCCACCGCCCAGCAGGTGCACGGCCAGGACGGGATGGGCGACATCGGCTTACCCGACCCGCTGCGGCTCGCCGAGGAGCGGCACGCCGTCGAGGTCCTGCTGTCCTCCCCGCGCGATCACCCCGGTGAGCTGACGCTGGTCACGCTCGGCCCGCTCACCAATCTCGCGGCCGCGCTGGTCCGCGACCGCGATCTGCTGACCCGCTACCGGCATGTGTACTGCATGGCCGGCGCCGCGGACCTGAGCGGCAACATCACGGCCACCGCCGAGTTCAACGCCTGGGCCGACCCCGAGGCGGCCCGGGTGGTGTTGCGGAGCGCCACGCCCGACAAGGTGACCTGGATCGGCTGGGACGTCTCCCGCCGGGACGCCGTCATGACGCCCGAGGACCAGTCCCGGCTGGAGCGAATCGGTACCCCGATGGCCACCTTCGCCCACCGCGTGAACCGTACTCTCGCCGACTGGGCCCGCGACGTCACCGGCCTGGCCGGCTATGACCTCCCTGACCCCATCGCCATGGCCGTGGCACTGCGGCCCGAACTGATCACTGAACGGGAGCGGGCCCATGTGGACATCGCCCTCGGCGACGAGACCCGCGGCCAGTTGATCATCGACCGCCGCCGCGCCGCCCCGCCGCCCAATCTGACGCTGGTCCGCCGGGTCAATGAAGCCGGCTTCAAGGACCTGCTGTTCACCACCTGCGCCGGAATCCACCAAAGCCGATATGACCTGAAAGAGCACCAATGATCGCCGCTTCCGTACCGCGTCACGAACTGCACTGTCACCTCGACGGATCGGTACGCCCCGGCACGGTCGCCGACCTGGCACGCCACCAGGGCATCGCCTTGACCGCCCCCGTCGAGCGGCTGGTCACGGCACCCGCCTCCTGCGGCAGCCTGACCCGCTTCCTCACCTACATCGACCTGCCGCTGCGAGTACTCCAGACCCCCGACGCCCTCCACCGGGCCGCCCGCGAGCTGGTCGAAGACTGGAGCGCCGACGGCGTGGTCTATGGCGAGGCGCGCTTCGCCCCGCAGTTGCACGGCCATCGCGGCATGACTCAGGACGAGGCGGTCCAAGCGGTCTCCGAGGGGCTGGCGGCGGGGCGGCAGGGCACCGGCGTACGCACCGGGCTGCTGCTCTGCTGCCTGCGACACCAGACGCCCGAGGAGAGCCTCGCCGTCGCCGAGACGGCGCTGCGGCACCGCGACAAGGTGGCCGGACTCGATCTCGCGGGCGATGAGCGACTCCACCCCGCTACCCCGCACCGGGCCGCCTTCGATCTCGCTCACGCGGCGGGACTCCCCTGCACGGTCCATGCCGGTGAGGCGGCGGGCGCCGACAGCATGTGGGAGGCGATCGACGTGCTCGGCGCGCGCCGGATCGGCCACGGCGTCAGGTGCGCCCGCGAGCACGCGCTCCGCGAGCGGCTGCGGCGCGACGGTATCGCCTTGGAGATGTGCCCGACCAGCAATGTACTGACCGGCGCGGTCTCCAGCCTCCAAGCGCATCCCGCGGCCCGGCTCCTGGCCGACGGGCTGGCCGTCACCATCAGCACCGACGCGCGCACCACCTCGGGGACCACCCTGTCCCAGGAGTTCGACCGTCTGCGCGCGGCGGCCGGGTGGACGGCTGAGCAGGAGCGGTTCGCGCAGGATCACGCGGCCGCCGCGGCCTTCGCCCCGTGATCGACGGTGTGGCTCAGGGCTTGGGATCACCGTTGACGAGGTCGATGAGTCCGAACGGTGCGCGGTCGCCGAGGCAGAGGTCCAGCATCTCGTGGGCGTCGGCGTAGAAGCCCTCGGTACGCGGGAACAGCTCCTTCTCGTAGGCGGTGAGTGCCGCTTCGACGTCGCCGGGGTGCGCGGCGATCGCCTTGGCGAGTTCGGCGCCGTCGAACATCGCCAGGTTCGCGCCGTCTCCTGACGGCGGCATCAGGTGCGCGGCATCGCCGAGGAGCGTCACCCCGGGCACGCGATCCCATCGGTGTCCGTCCGGGAGCGTGTGGATCATGCGCGCGACCGGAGCGGTCTCGCCGTCGGTGATCAGCGCGGTGAGTTCCGGCGCCCACCCGTCGAACTCGGCCGCGACCCGAGCGGTCACGGCGGCGGCGTCGGTGAAGTCGAGGTCGACGATCCACTCTGCGGGGCGGTTCAGCTCGACGTACGTGTGCAGGATGTTCCCCGCCTCGCGATGCGCGATGATCCCCTTTCCCGGGGTCAGCGCGTACATCGCGCCGGCACCGACCGCCTCGGCCGTCGCGGGGTGCCGCTCGTCGGCGTCGTAGAGGTAGGTGTCTATGAACGTCGTGCCGATGTACTCGGGCTCGGCGTCGGACAGCAGCGGGCGGATCTTCGACCAGGCGCCATCGGCACCGACGAGCAGGCCGCTGGTCACGCTCGCGCCGTCGGCGAAGGTCAGCTCGTGCCGGCCATCGCCGAGGGGCCGGACACCGGTGACCTTGCGCCCCCACTTGACCGTCTGGCCGGGCAGGGAGTCGAGCAGGATTCGGCGCAGGTCTCCGCGGAGCACTTCGGGACGCCGCGCCTTGCCATCATCCGGGGCGTCGAACAGCAGCTTGCCGTGCTGGTCGAGCACGCGCAGCGCCTCAGCGCCTTCGTGGATGATCGCGCGGAACTCGGCGGTGAGACCGGCGTCGGCGAGCGCGCGCTGCCCGTCGTCCTCGTGGATGTCGAGCTGGCCGCCCTGCGTACGGGACTTCGCCGAGGGGTCGGCCTCGTAGACCGTCGCGGGGATGCCGTGGACGTGCAGGACCCGGGCGAGGGTCAAGCCGCCGAGGCCGGCGCCGACGATGGCGATCGGGGGGTGGCTGGTGTTCATGGGCTTCCTCGTTCCCGTACGGGCGGAGCGCCGGGCGGCTGCCCGGACGCCTATATGGATCGGCGTTCCATAAGTAATATGGAACGCCGGTCCAGGATGTGTCAAAATGAGGTCATGCCACGGACACGCGGAAGAGCACCCACCGGGGGACGCGCCGGCGCCCTTTCGCGAGAGGTGATCGTCGACGCGGCCGTCACGCTGCTGGACGAGCACGGCGAGCGGGGACTCACCTTCCGGCTGCTGGCCAAACAGCTGAACACCGGACCCGGCGCGCTTTATTGGCACATGACGAACAAGGACGAGCTCGTCGCCCTGGCCGCCGATCAGGTGCTCGGCCACGCCTTCGCCGCGGTTCCGCGTCTCGAGGAAGGCGCCGGCGCCGGGCTGCGCGCGCTCGCCATCGCCGTCTTCGATGCCCTCGATCGGCATCCGTGGGCGGCCTCCCACGTCACCGCGCCGGCCACGCTGGCGAACGCGCTGCGCCTGCTCGACCGCATCGGCACCCTTGTCGCACGGACCGGGCTGCCCCCCGAACGGCATTTCGCGGTCTCCACCGCGATCTCCTACTACATCACCGGCGTCAGCGCCCAGATCATCACCCCACGCGCCACCCTCGACGCGGCCACCAGCCGGGACGCCTACCTCGCGCAGACCGCCGAAAGCTGGGCGGAACTCGACCCCGCCGACTACCCCTTCCTGACGCGCACCACCACGGACCTGCGCGAGCACGACGACCGCGACCAGTTCATCACCGGCCTCGACCTGCTCCTGGACGGCCTGAACACGACCGCGGCCCCGCGCCCGCCCGCGTGATGCCGCGCTTCAGGCGATGCGGAGTCGACCATGGCACCTCCTCCCCGGCCTGTGCGATCTTGACGGCTCTTGATACGTTTCCTACAGGTGCGCCGGGAAGTCTGGTCGGCAGGTCCTTGTCTCGTTGACCCCGAAGTCCCGTTGATCCCGAAGGATGTGCCCGGTGCGTGCCCACGACCTGCTCGCCGCTTTTCCCGTGGTCGGTCTCGACTCTCCCGTGATCGATGCGGCCAGGATGCTCGCCGAGCAGGATCTGCCCGGCATCATCGTGGTGGATGACGACGGCGCGCCGTTCACGATCCTGCCCGGCACCCAGGTGCTGCGGCTGGCCGTGCCCGGCTATTGCCAGGATGATCCGGCGCTGGCCCGGGTGGTGGACGAGGCGCACGCCGACGCCTTCCTGAACGCGCTGGAGGGCCGCACCATACGCGAGGTCCTGCCACGAGACCGGCGCGAGTTGCCGGTCACCGACCCCGATGCCACCGTCCTGGAGCTGGCCGCGTTGATGGCCCGCACCCACAGCCCGCTGGTCGCGATCGTCGCCGATGGGCGCCTGCTGGGCGCGGTGACTCTGCAGGCGCTGCTGGACCGGGTGCTCGCGGCGTGAATGTGCTGGCTTGGGTGAGCGTGGCGGTGTTCCTGGCCGCGTACACATTGATCGCCACCGAGAAGGTCCACCGGGTCGCCGCCGCGCTCGGCGGCGCCGGGATCATGCTGGCCGTCCACGCCACGGGCGCGAAGGCGGCGTTCTTCTCCGAGCACACCGGGATCGACTGGAACGTCATCTTCCTGCTGCTCGGCATGATGGTCATCGTCGGCGTACTGAAGGAGACGGGCGTCTTCGAGTACCTGGCGATCTGGGCCGCCAAGCGCGCTCGCGGGCGGCCGTTCCGGCTGATGGTGCAGCTGGTGCTGATCACCGCCGGCGTGTCGGCGCTGCTCGACAACGTGACAACAGTGCTGCTGATCGCGCCGGTGACCTTCCTGGTGTGCGAGCGGCTCGCCGTCAACCCGGCGCCGTTCCTGATCGCCGAGGCGATGGCCTCCAACATCGGCGGCACGGCCACTCTGGTCGGCGACCCGCCGAACATCATCATCGCCAGCCGTGGGGGCCTGAGCTTCAACGACTTCCTCCTTCACATGGCACCCATGGTCATCGTGCTGATGGCGGTGTTCGTCGGGCTGTGCTGGCTGATGTTCGGCCGCTCGTTCCGCTACGACCCCGAACGCGCCAGCGAGATCATGGCGCTGGACGAGCGGGAGGCGATCGCCGACCACAGGCTGCTGTGGCAGTCGCTGGCCGTGCTGGCGCTGGTGATGGCGGCGTTCGTGCTGCACCCCGTGCTGCGCTACGAGCCGTCGGTGGTCGCACTGCTCGGCGCGGGCGTGCTGGTGGCCGCGACCAAGGTGACCACCGAGCAGGCCATCGCCGAGGTGGAGTGGCCCACGCTGGTGTTCTTCGCCGGGCTGTTCGTCATGGTCGGCGCGCTGGTCGACACCGGCGTCATCGGCCGGCTGTCCCAGGCCGCCGCCGCGGCGACCGGCGGACAACTGGAACTGGCCACCATGGGCATCCTGGGCGCCTCGGCCGTGCTGTCGGCCATCGTCGACAACATCCCCTACGTGGCGACGATGAGCCCGATCGTGTCCGACCTCGTGCAGGCAAGCGGCGGCAACGGGCCCGGACAGGTGCTGTGGTGGGCGCTGGCCTTCGGCGCCGACCTGGGCGGCAACGCCACCGCCGTCGGTGCCGCCGCCAACGTGGTCGTGCTCGGCATCGCCGCCCGTAACGGCACTCCCATCAGCTTCTGGCAGTTCACCAAGTACGGCCTGATCGTCACCGCGGTCACCGTCACGCTGGTCGCCCCTTACCTGTGGCTGCGCTACCTCATGTGACAAGTCCGGCAGCGCCACTATTCGGGGTGAACCGAGAGGGGTACGTTGGCAGCAGGTGAGCCGGGAAGTCTGGTCGGCACGTCCACTCCGTATCGAGTGAAGGATGTGCCCGTGTGCCCCCGAAACCCGTACCCCCACGACTTGATGACGGC
This sequence comes from Nonomuraea sp. NPDC052129, assembly GCF_040680095.1. Lineage (NCBI taxonomy): Bacteria > Bacillati > Actinomycetota > Actinomycetes > Streptosporangiales > Streptosporangiaceae > Nonomuraea > Nonomuraea sp. NPDC052129. The sequence goes on from NZ_JBFAVX010000051.1 coordinate 14,865, forward strand.
GCCTCTCAGCCCGCGCCCCCGGCCATGAGCGCGGCAACCCCGGTCATCGAGATCGCTCACCTCAGCAAGCGCTATCGCGACGTGGCAGCCGTCGACGACGTCAGCCTGCGGGTGCAGGCGGGACAGATCTACGCCCTGCTCGGTCTCAACGGCGCCGGCAAGACCACCCTGATCCGCATGCTGCTCGGCATGATCGCACCCACCGCCGGTGGGGTACGGGTCCTGGGCGCCGACGTCACGGCCGGCGACCGCACCGCCTGGGCCAAGGTGGGCTACCTGGTGGAAGAGGCCGCCGCCTACCCCGAGCTGACCGTACGCGAGAACCTGGAGGTGGTCCGCCGGCTGCGCCGACTACCTGGCAACGCGAGATCCGCGCCCTGCTCACCGACCTGGCCCACCAGCACGGCACCACCGTGTTCCTGTCCAGCCACCTGCTGGCCGAGGTCGCCCGCCTGGCCACCCGCATCGGCATCCTGCACCACGGCCGCCTGATCGGCGAACACGACGCCGACCACCTGGACCGGCACCGCCGCCGCCACGTGCGCCTGGCCACCCGCGACGACCACGCCGCCTGCGCGGTGCTCCGCGCCCACGGCTACCGCCCCGAGCTTGGGCCGGCCGGCCTGCTGCTCACCGATTCCCGCGCCCTGCCCGCGGTCGGCAGGATGCCACAGGCTCTCGCGAGACTCAGGACGCCGAGCCGCGCTCGGCCAGGCCGGTCAGGCGGCACAGCGCGGTGAACCCGTCCTCGGTGCCGGGCCAGTGGCGGCGCACCGCCTGCAGCCCGGCGCGGCGGACCACCGAGCGCAGCACCGCCGTGACGATGATCGCGTCGTCGGCGTAACCCAGGACCGGGATGAAGTCGGGCACAAGATCGAGAGGCATGGCCAGGTAAGCCAGCAGCAACCCCAGACGTACCCGCACCCCGCGTGGCAACTCACGGTCGGCGGCCAGGCGGCGCACCAACCGCAGCACGTCGGGCAGCAGGCGCAACGCCTCGCGCAGCAGCCCGCCGCGCGGCCGGAGGACTGCCAGCGCCGCGATCAGCGCCAACCAGGTGACCAGCAGCGCGACGGCGATCCCGATCAGCAGATCCCATCCCCACCAGCCGGTCATGACCGCTCCCCCGTTCCGTTCTCCGCCACGCGGAGACCGCTCTCGGTGGCGGGCACCTCGGACGCGGCCCGCGCCCCCACGGTGAGACCGCTCTCCGTGGCCGGTGACTCGGCCGCGAGCGCGTCCTGCTCGAAGGCGGCCAGGTCGGCCGCGGCCTCCTCGACCCCGGCTCGCGCCGCCGCGCCGGCCGGGGCGGCGAAGTAGTCGCGGGCGGCGATCTTGGCCAGCCAGGAGCGGAAGCGCTCCAGGTCGGCCTCCGACTCCTCGACCTCGGCGTAGGTGGCCCTGCCGCGCTCCCGCTCGCGCGCCAGTTCCTGCCGGAAGGCGGGCAGGCGCTCCAGTACTTCGGCGTACTCGGCGTCTCGGGCGGCGTTGAACTCGCCGGTGACCTGCCGCTCCTCGGCCTGATCGGTCAGCGCCACGTGCAGGAGGCGGCCGGTGCCGCCCTGCTGACGTACCCGGTCGAGCAAGCGGCGCACCTGGCGCAGGGTCTGCTCACGTTCAGGCAGCAGGCATACCGACTGCTGCAGATACAGCGCGCCCAGCGAGCGCAGCTTGCGCCACACCTGCACCCGCAGCGTGGGGGCGGCTCCCGCCGTGGACACGCTGATCAACAACCAGCCCTGCTCGTCCGCGCTCTCCGTCACGCGCCCATGTTACATCCGTAACAATCGGCGGCAACGAATAGCTCCGGCGAGATGAGGTCCGGCGTCACGGCTGGCTCTCCCTGATCGCCGATTCGCATCACCGCCGCCATTCGCGGCCATTCGCGGCCAGGCCGACACCAGCCGTTGAAAGCCGCCACCACGAGAATCCGCCCCAGGTCAGAGACCGATCAGCAACAACACGCCGGCCACCACCAGCCCGGCCTCCACCGCCACGACGAACACCCCGTCGCTGACCCGGGCGACGATCTTCTTGCCCAGCCAGGCGCCGGCCAGCGTGGCCGGGGTCAGGGCCGCGCCGTAGGTCAGGACGCGCCAGCCGAGCAGATCTCCGGCACCATAAGCGGCGATCTTGGCCAGGTGCATGACCAGGGCGCTGGCCGCTTCGGTGCCGATGTAGGCGGCTCGCGTCAGGCCGTACGCCAGGAAGAACGGCGCGGTGAGCGGTCCGACCGAGCCCAGCAGCGCCGAGCCGAGACCGGAGGCCGCCCCGACCGCCGCGAAGACCGGGTCGGCCGGCGAGCGGGGATGGGGGCGCAGGCGCCGCCAGGCGACCACGACCAGCAGGAATACGCCCAGCAGCCGCTTGAGCGGCCCCAGCGGAGCGTGCGCCAGCAGCAGGCCGCCGGCCACGGCCAGCGGGACGGCACCGAGGGCGAACCAGCCCACCAGCGACCAGCGCAGCTCACGCCGGTTGAACACGACGCGAGAGCCGTTGCTGGCCAGTTGGGCCAGCGTCAGCATCGGCACCGCCACGCGTAACCCGAACAACGCGGTGAAGACCGGCAGCAGCAGCACCCCACCACCGAACCCGGCCACCGCCGAGACCACCGCCAGCACGAACGCCGCCGCGCACGCGGCGGCCAGCGTCGGCGCGAACCTGGCATCGATCACCGACGTCAGCGCGAACGTGCCGTCGATCACCGACGTCGGCACGAACGCCGCATCCGAGGCCGACGCGTACACGGCATCGATCACCACCGGGCTCAGCCCGTCACTGCATGGGCCAGCGCGAAGCCGAACACGCCCGCGCCCAGGCCGCCGGCCACGCTGGCCACCACATTGGCCCAGGCGACGAAGCGAGCGCCGTCCTGGGCCAGCCGCAGGGTCTCATAGCTGAAGGTGGAGTAGGTGGTCAGCGCGCCGCAGAACCCGGCGCCGGCGAAGGCCAGCACCGCGCCGTCGGCGGGCAGTCCGGCCAGGAAGCCCAGCAGCGCCGATCCGGCCAGGTTGACGCTGAAGGTGCCCCACGGGAACAGGGAATCGTGGCGCGCCTGGACGAACCGGTCGGCCAGGTAGCGCAGCGGCGCGCCGATCGCCGCGCCGAGAACGACCAGCGCCACTGTCAGCGGGCCGCTCACCGGGCCTGCCCGCTGCTGGGGCGGCCGACGTAGCGGATCACCTCGACCTCGTCCAGGATGACCAGACCCTCAGAGATCAGCTCGTCCAGCTGTGGCAGGAAGGCCCGGATCCGTTCGGCGGCATCGACGATGACGACCGACACCGGCAAGTCCCCCGACAGCGACAGGATGCGTGAGGTGTGGATGTGGTTGGAGGCGCCGTAGCCCTCCATGCCGCGAAACACGCTCGCCCCGGCCAGCCCGGCCGCATGCGCACGGTGGACGATCTCGTGATACAGCGGCTTGTGGTGCCAGGAGTCGGTGTCGCCGACGTAGATGGTCAGCCGTAGCGCCGCTCCGGTCAGTTTCATGCCCGCCTGCTCCTTCCGGCGCACCAGCGGGCCGCGGCGCTGCCCGCCCACACCGCGGTCAAGGCCAGCACGGGGGTCAGCGCCAGGTACGCCAGCGCCATGCGAGCGGCGTCGTCCGCCAGCAGCTGGCTGGTCTCCAGGATGTACGTGGAGAAGGTGGTGAACCCGCCCAGCACGCCGACGCCCAGCAGCGGGCGCACCCATCCGGGCGCGGACCAGACCTCGGTGATGGCCACCATGAGCACTCCGATCAGCAGACACCCGACGGTGTTGATGGCCAGCGTCGTCCACGGAAAGGCCCCGGCCTGGCGCGGAAAGGCCACGCCCAGGCCGTAGCGGGCCAGCCCACCCGCCGCGCCGCCGAGCGCGATCACCCCCAGCGTCGCCCACGGAGCCCGGCGCAGCTCGGCCCGCTGGGCGGCCACGCGCAGGTCGACATCGGCGTCCACGGGACGCTCCGTTTCGGGACGGGACATGAAGATCCTCCTACCAGCAGCACAAAACAACCTCTGGTAGGGACCGTTGGCGGCTGGGTGCCACGGTTACCCGCCACCGGATCGGCGGCGAGGCGGTGGGCCCCACCACCGCGACCTCCTCCAAGGAGGTTCCCTCAACTATACCGATCGGCCCGAACAGGACCTGGCGGCGACCTCTCGGGCCTGCCCCTTTCAGCGTCGACAACGGCCGTCCTCGCACCAGCGGCCCCGGGTTCGGGCGGGTTCCGGATGGGATCAACGCAGTGTTCTTGCTCGTCCCGAGCGGCGTTCACATGGCGTTCAGCCGGCTCTTCGAGGCTTGCGGGTCGGCACCCTACCTGCACCGCGAAAGGCTTCATCGTGAGGAACAACAAGGACGAACAGGCCGAGTCGGCCGGGCTTTCCCGGCGGCGGCTGGTCAAGTACGCCGGTGTCGGGGCGACGCTGGCCGCCGCGGCACCCCTGGTGGGCGGCACCGCCGCGCAGGCCGACGACGAGCGCTCCTTCGGCAACGGCGCCGCCAACGGCCGGATGTGGCGGGCGGGCGATCATCATGTGCACTCCGAGTACAGCGGTGAGTTCGACACCAAGACCAACCCGCCGACCTTCCACAAGGGCGCCGACGCTGTCTACCCGATCGTCACCAACGCGATCATGGCCAAGTATTTCGGGTTGACCTGGGCGATGTGCACCGACCACGGCGGCCCGACGCATTCCAAGGTGAACCTGGAGCAGGCTTACCCCGACCTGCTGCGCTCGCGCGTGCTCGTACCCGAGGTCCTGCAGTTCTGGGGCATGGAGTTCGACGCGCCGGCGCTGGACCACCACACATTGATGATCCCGCACCACGCCGACGAGGCGCAGCAGCTGTTCGAGCTGGAGAGTCGCTTCGCCAAGCACGACGCCTTCCCGGCCGACGCCGGCCGCGACACCGAGGCCAAGATGGTGGAGTTCCTCAAGGCCGCCCGCGACATGCGGCAGAAGCCGCTGGTGATCGCACACCACGCGGCGCGGTCGGCGACCGGGCTCGGCGTGTGGGGGCAGGACACTCCGCGCGAGTTCCGCAACGGCAACAACACCGCCCCCGACGTGTACGTGGGATTCGAGGGCGCCCCTGGCCACCAGGCCGGCCCGCTGAACGGCGGCGCCCGCGGCGGGTACGGCAACCACCCCACCTACGGCGGCTTCGACCAGATGACCGCGCGGGTCGGCGGCCTGTGGGACTCCCTGCTGGGCGAGGGCCGGCACTGGTGGATCACGGCCACCTCCGACTCGCACGTGCACTGGACCCGCGGCGGTTCGGACTTCTGGCCGGGCGAGTACAGCAAGACGTACGTGATGGCCCGCCAGGACTACGGCGACATCATGGACGCCCTGCGCAACGGCCGCATCTTCGTCGCCACCGGGGACCTGATCACCGCTCTCGACGTCACCGCCGGCAACCAGGGCCGCCAGGCCACCGTGGGCGAGACGCTGGTGGTCAACCGGCGCAACCGCACCGACGTCGAGGTCGAGATCCGGTTCCGGCCGCTGGAGGGCAAGAACGGCAACGGCGACCGCCCGGAAGTGCGGCGCGTCGACCTCATCACCGGACAGGTGAGCGGCGTGAGCGCCAACCTGGACGCCGACACCAACCCCACCACCAAGGTCGTGGCGCGCTTCGGCCCGGGCGACTGGCGCCGGCAGGGCCGGGACTATGTCATCCGGCACACGCTGCGCGACGTGCAGACCGACAGCTACCTGCGAGTACGCGGCACCAGCACCGACGAGATGGAGCCGGCGGCCGACGGCAAGGAGAGCCCGTGGCAGGACCTGTGGTTCTACTCCAACCCCGTTTTCATCCGCGTCCGCTGACCCGCTAGCCCCGCCAGCCCGCTGATCTGGGGCGGTCCCGAGTACCACGCGGGGCCGCCCTCTCTTCGCACCAAGCGTGGCGCCGGGGGTCTTTCAACTGGGGGTCTTTTCAACGGTACGGGGCCGGGTTACGTTCGCGTTCGGCGAGACTCGGGGATCGTCTGCCTTCCCGTTCCTGTCCCACAGGGGGAATCCGAATGCGCAGAGTCATCACCATCCTGGTCACCGCGCTCTCCTTGACCATCGCCATCGCCATGGCCGTGCCCGCCAACGCCGGCGGCCTGGACGACGTCTTCGCCAAGCTGCTGGTCAAGCAGGTCAAGGGGACGAACGTCGCCAAGCACCTGCAGGCCCTGCAGGACATCGCCACCGCCCACGGCGGCATCCGCGCGACCGGCACCGGCGGCTACGACGCCTCCCGCGACTACGTGGCGGACAAGCTGCGCAAGGCCGGTTACAAGGTCACGCTGCAACCGATCAACTACGTCAAGAGCTGGGCCGAGAACAGCCCGCCGACGCTGGCGCTCACCGCGCCGAGCGCGAAGACGTACGTACCGAACGAGGACTTCTTCACCTTCCAGCCCTCCCCCTCGGGCGAGGTTACCGCGCAGGTCCAGGGCGTGGACCTCACGCTGCCACCCACCCCGACGCCGACCTCGACCAGCGGCTGCGAAGCGGCGGACTTCGCCGGGTTCGTGGCCGGCCGTATCGCGCTCGTCCAGCGCGGCACCTGCCCGTTCGTCACGAAGGTGCAGAACGCGGCTGCGGCGGGCGCGACCGGGCTCATCATTTTCAACGAGGGCCAGCCGGGTCGTACCGACGCGTTCCCGCTGGACATCGGCGAGTGGCGGGGCGGGATCCCCATGGTGTTCGCCGACTTCGCCGTGGGCAACGAACTCGCGAGCACGCCGGGCGCGACCGTACACCTCAAGGTCGACGCCAACCTCGTGCTCGGCAGCACGGACAACGTGATCGCCGAGACCCGCTTCGGCGACCCGCGCGACGTCGTCATGGTGGGCGCGCACCTCGACAGCGTGACGGCGGGGCCCGGCATCAACGACAACGGCTCGGGCAGCGCGGCGATCCTGGAGGTCGCCGAGGAGATGGCGCTCTACCCGGTCAAGAACAAGGTCCGCTTCGCCTTCTGGGCCGCCGAGGAGATCGGGCTGCTCGGTTCCGATCAGTACGTCGGGTCGTTGTCGCAGGCGCAGCGGGACCGCGTCCGGGTGTATCTGAACTTCGACATGGTGGCCACGCCGAACTACGCCTACAAGCTGTACGACGGGGACAACTCCGACAACGTCGGCTCCCCCGCCGGTCCGCCCGGTTCGGCCGAGATCGAGAAGCAGCTGGCGGCGTTCTACGGCTCCCGTGGCCTGCCCACGGTGGGCACGGACTTCGACGGGCGCTCGGACTACGGGCCGTTCATCGCGGTCGGGATCCCGGCCGGCGGCATCTTCACCGGCGCCGAGGGGATCAAGACGGCCGCGGAGGCGGCGCTGTTCGGCGGGACGGCCGGGGTCGCCTACGACGCCTGCTACCACCAGGCGTGCGACACCATCGCCAACATCAACGCCACGGCGCTGGACGTGGACGCGGACGCCATCGCCGACTCCGTCGCCCGATACGCCTTCAACCTCCGCTCCATCCCGCCGCGAGTGGCACCCGCCATCAGCCGTGCGCGCTTCACACCACCAACGTCTGACTTCCTCGATGTGTTGACGCGAACAGGTTGACGTGAACAGGTTGACGGAAACAGGTTGACGGAAACAGGAGGAAGGGATACGTTCCGGTAGATTTCACGGTTGTCCAAGGGAAATCCGGTGAGATGCCGGTGCGGACGCGCCACTGTATCCGGGACGTAGATCCCGGGAGCCAGGTCGCTTGGGCCTCCGTGACCTCATTTGTTGGGACGCGTCATCCCTGAGGAGGCACTGATGAGTGGTCTGTCCGCTCCTACCGTCATTCCGTTCCCCCGTCTGCGGCTGTGGTTGCTGGCCGTACCGGTACTGCTGCTGGTCGCCTACCTGGTGCTGATGGACAACGGCGCCATCTCGCAGACGGGGGCGTACCTGCACGAACTCATGCACGACGGGCGTCACCTGCTCGGCGTGCCCTGCCACTAGACCCCAGCATGGTACGCACCCTGCTGGTCAGGGGCCTGCTTCTGGGCCTGCTGGCCGGATTGATCGCGGGCGGCTTCGCCTTCGCCTTCGGGGAACCGCAGGTGGACAGTGCGATCGCACTGGAACAGGCGCACGCCGCGCAGGAACCTGGCCATGACCACGGCGAGGAGGAGCTGGTCAGCAGGCCGGGCCAGAAGGCCGGGCTCTTCCTCGCCACCGGCCTGTACGGGCTGGCCGTGGGAGGGGTCTTCGCCCTGGTGTACGCGGGTCTGCGGGGCCGGGTCGGTCCACGGTCGGAGGGCGGGCTGGCGCTCGCCGCCGCCGGGTCGGCGTTCGGGGCGGTGATCCTCGTACCGTTCGTGAAATATCCGGCTAATCCGCCGGCTGTCGGAGACCCGGAAACGATCAACAGCCGGACCGCCCTCTATGTCGTGATGATCCTTGTCGGCCTGGCCGCGATCGCGATCGCGGTGGCGACCGCGCGCCGGGTGACCGCCGGGCCATGGGCGCGGTGGGTCGCGGCCGGGGTCGCGTACCTGGTCCCGGTGGTCGCCGCGTGGCTGCTGCTGCCGACCGTGGACGAGGTGCCCGAGGGCTTTCCTGCCACGTTGCTGTGGCAGTTCAGGCTCGTGTCGTTAGGGACGCAGCTCGTTTTCTGGACGGCCTTCGGTGTGCTGTTCGGGTGGGTGAGCGACAGGGCGGCGCGGCGGGCGGCCGTACCCGCGACCGCCGTCTCGCCGGGCTGAGCCGGCGTGCTGTTCGTCCGGCACGCCAGCACGCCGGGAATGCGGACCGCCTGCTTTCCCGGGGCCGATGAGGACGCCGACGCGGCGAGCCTGGCCAGAGCACACGGCCTGGCCTCAGCGGTGGCTCGCTCAGCGGTGGCCAGCTCAGTGGTGGCCGGCTCTGTGGTGGCCGGGGGCGGCTCGGCGTGGGTCGCTCCCAGTGTCGCGGCGCGGCAGACCGCCGCCGCGCTCGGCCGGGAAGCGTGCGTGGTCACCGCGCTCGCGGAGGCCGATCACGGCCGGTGGCGCGGCCTGCCGTACGGACGGGTCGCGCGGGAGGAGCCGGACGCGCTGGCGAGCTGGCTGGCGGATCCGGACGCGGCGCCGCACGGCGGGGAGAGCCTGACCGTGCTGGCGGCGCGGGTCGCCGACTGGCTCGACTCGGTACGCGGGGAGCCCGAGGCGGTCGCCGTCTGCGACGCGGGCGCCATCCGGGCGGCCCTCGGCCATGCGCTGGGGCTGGACCCGCTCCGCGCCGCCCGGTTCGATCTCGCGCCGCTGTCCATCACCGAACTGACCGTCACGCGAGGCGGCTGGCGGGTCGCCCACGTCAACCGGAAGATCCTTTCTTGAACGTACGGAAGGTCCTGTCTTGATCGTCTCGTATCCGTTCAGCGCCGTCGTCGGGCTCGACGACCTGAAGCTGGCGCTGGTGCTCAACGCCGTCTCGCCACGGGTGGGCGGTGTGCTGGTACGGGGTGAGAAGGGCACCGCCAAGTCCACCATCGTGCGCGCGCTGGCCGCCCAGCTGCCCCCGGTGAACGTGGTGCCCGGCTGCCGGTTCGCCTGCGATCCGGCCACGCCCGACGCCGAGTGCCCGGACGGCCCGCACGAGCCGGACGCCCAAGGGCTTCACCGTCCGGCCGCGTTGGTGGAGCTACCGGTCGGCGCGTCGGAGGACCGCCTGGCCGGCTCACTCGACGTGGAGCGGGCGCTGACGGAGGGGGTGAAGGCGTTCGAGCCGGGCCTGCTGGCGGCCGCGCACCGCGGCGTCCTGTACGTGGACGAGGTGAACCTGCTGCACGACCACCTGGTCGACCTGCTGCTGGACGCGGCGGCCCTGGGGACCTGCTACGTGGAACGGGAGTCGGTCTCGGTCCGGCATCCGGCCCGGTTCCTGCTGGTCGGGACCATGAACCCGGAGGAGGGTGAGCTGCGGCCGCAGTTGCTGGACAGGTTCGGGCTGACGGTGGAGGTGAAGGCGTCCAGGGATCCGGTGGAGCGCGCCGAGGTGGTACGACGCCGGCTGGCCTTCGACGCGGACGCCGAGAAGTTCGCGGCCAGGTGGGCGGCCGAGGAATCGGCGCTGGCGACCAGGATCGCCCAGGCCCGCGGCCGGGTGTCCGGCGTGCGACTGCCCGACGCGCGCCTGCGGCAGATCGCGACGGTGTGCGCGGCGTTCGAGGTCGACGGATTGCGGGCCGACCTGGTCACGGCGAACGCCGCCATCGCCCATGCCGCCTGGCATGGGCGCGAGAGGGTGACGACCGAGGATGTACGGGCGGCGGCCCGCCTGTCGCTGCCGCATCGGCGGCGGCGCGACCCCTTCGACGCGCCGGGACTGGACGAGTCGCTGCTCGACGAGCTGCTGGAGAGCACGGCGGAGGATGATGATCCGGACAATCCGGAGGGTCCCGGTGGCGGGGGTCCTGACGCCTCCGGGCCTTCTGACGCCTCCGGACCTGCTGACCTTTCCGAGCCTGGGGAGGACGGCGGTCCAGCGAACGCCTCGCCACCGGCCGGTGACAGCGAAACGCCGACGCGAGATCAGCCGACCGGTCCCTCTGATGGCCGGATGCCGAATGACGGCCGCGTACTGGATGCCGGATGGATGCCGGACGACGAGGGGTCGGCGAAGCAACCGGCCGATGCCGGGCAGTCACCGGACGCCCAGGGCACACGCGAGCAGGAGCCGCCAGGCCGCGTGGCCGGGCTGGCGGCGCCGTACCGGGTGCCGTTGCTTCAGGTGCCCGGGATCGGCGAGGGCGTGGCGGGGCGGCGCTCGCGCTCGCGCACCACACGCGGCCGGGCCACCGCCTCACGCCGCCCCGGCGGACGGGTCCGCGATCTCCACGTGATGGCGACAATGCTGGCGGCGGCGCCGCACCAGGTGAGGCGCGGGCGTACCGGTCCCGGGCTGGTGCTGCGCCAGGACGACCTGCGCGAGGTGGTGCGTGAGGGCAGGGAGGGCAACCTCGTGCTGTTCGTGGTGGACGCCAGTGGCTCGATGGCGGCTCGCCGGCGGATGAGCGCCGTCAAGACGGCGGTGCTCAGTCTGCTGCTCGACGCCTACCAGCGGCGCGACAAGGTCGGTCTGGTCACCTTCCGTGGCGCGGGCGCCGTGCTGGCGCTGCCGCCGACCTCGTCGGTGGAGGCGGGCGCGGCCCGGCTGCGCTCGCTGCCGACCGGCGGCCGTACCCCGTTGGCGGCGGGGCTGGTGCGGGCGGCGGAGGTGCTGCGCGTGGAGCGGCTGCGCGACCCGGCACGGCGGCCGTTGCTGGTGCTGGTGACCGACGGGCGGGTGACGGCGGGCGGCGATGTGGAACGGGCCGCCGCCCTGCTGGACGGCACGGCGAGCGTGGTCGTGGACTGCGAGAGCGGCCCGGTGCGGCTGGGCCTGGCGGTCCGGCTGGCGGTACGACTGCGGGCGCGCCTCGTCTCGCTCGACGCGCTCTCCGACCTGAGTTCGGTCGTACGTGATCACCGGAAGGCGGTCTGATCATGCCGCAAGGGAAGCCCGCCACCGTGCCCGACGACGGTCTCACGACCCGGCAGCGCCGGACGCGGCCGCTGCTGATCGTGCACACCGGGCCGGGCAAGGGGAAGTCGACGGCCGCGTTCGGGATGGCGTTGCGCGCCTGGAACCAGGGGTGGCCGATCGGGGTGTTCCAGTTCGTGAAGTCGGCCAAGTGGCGCATCGGCGAGGAACGGGCGCTCAAGGTGCTCGGCGACACGGCCGAGGGCGGTTCGGTGACCTGGCACAAGATGGGCGAGGGCTGGTCGTGGATCCAGCGTCCCGGCACCGAGGAGGATCACGCGGCCGACGCCCGTGAGGGCTGGGCGCAGATCAAACGCGACCTGGCGGGCGAGACGTACCGGTTCTACGTGCTGGACGAGTTCACCTACCCGCTGAAGTGGGGGTGGCTCGATCTGGACGATGTGCTGGAGACGCTCGCCGGGCGGCCGGGCAACCAGCACCTGGTGATCACCGGCAGGGACGCGCCCGAGCGGCTGGTCGAACTCGCCGATCTGGTGACGGAGATGGGCAAGGTACGTCATCCCATGGACGCCGGGCAGAAGGGCCAGAAAGGCATCGAGTGGTAATGCCGCGGCTGGTGATCGCCGCTCCTGCGTCGGGCAGCGGCAAGACGACCGTGGCCACCGGGCTGATGGCGGCGCTGCGGGCGCGCGGGCTCGCGGTCTCGCCGCACAAGGTGGGGCCCGACTACATCGATCCGGGCTATCACGCGCTGGCCGCCGGGCGTCCCGGGCGCAACCTGGATCCGTGGCTGGTGGGCGAGGAGCGCGTGGCGCCGCTGTTCCTGCACGGTGCGGCCGGGTGTGACGTGGCGGTGGTCGAGGGCGTCATGGGGCTGTTCGACGGTAAGGGCGACGGCGACTTCGCCTCTACCGCGCACGTCGCCCGGCTGCTGGACGCGCCGGTGGTGCTGGTCGTGGACGCGGCCCGGCAGAGCCGGTCGGTGGCGGCCGTGGTGCACGGGTTCGCCACATTTGACCCGCGTGTACGGGTGGGCGGGGTGGTGCTCAACCGGGTCGCCTCGGACCGGCACGAGGAACTGTGCCGGGCCGCTCTGGGCGCGGCGGGCATGCCGGTGCTCGGCGCGATCCGCCGCGACGACGCCGTCTCCACACCTTCCCGCCATCTGGGTCTGGTGCCCGCCGCCGAGCGTGAGGCCGAGGCGGTACGGGCCGTGGAACGGCTCGGCGCCCTGGTGGCGCGCTCCTGCGACCTGGACGGACTGATGCGGCTGGCGAGGACGGCGCCCGCGCTGACCGCCACGGCATGGGACCCCGCGACGGCGGCGGCCTCGCTCGTCGGCCCGGTATGGGACCCGGCGAAGGAGAGCGCGCGCGTCGAGGAGACAGCGCGCGTAGGAGAGGGTGTCGTCGTGGCGGTGGCGGGCGGGGCTGCCTTCACGTTCGGGTACGCCGAGCACGTCGAGCTGCTGCGCGCGGCCGGCGCGGACGTGGCGACCTTCGACCCGTTGCGCGAGGAGAAGCTGCCGGACGGCACCGCCGCGGTGGTTCTCGGCGGCGGCTTCCCCGAGGTGTACGCCGCCGAGCTGGCCGCCAACGAGCAGCTCCGTGACCAGGTGGCGGCCTTCGGCGGCCCGATCGCCGCCGAGTGCGCGGGACTGCTCTACCTGTGCGCGGAGCTGGACGGGCGGCGCATGTGCGGGCGGGTGCCGGGCCGGGCGCGGATGACCGGCAGGCTCACGCTCGGCTACCGGGACGCCGTGGCCCTGAAGGATTCGCCCCTGACGAGGACGGGCGAGCGCTTCCACGGGCACGAGTTCCACCGGACCACCGTCGAGCACGCGGGCGAGCCGCTGTTCCGGAACCGGGGCGGCGGCACGGACGGACACGGCGACCCGCTGGTCACCGCGTCCTACCTGCACCTTCACTGGGCCGGATCGCCGGCCCTCGCTCACCGGCTCGTGTCGTCCTCCAGGTCCCCTTCGGTCTTGAGATAGACCTCCTGCAGACCGCGCAGGATCTCCGGGTCCGGGTGCTCCCACATGCGCCGCTCGGCGGCCTCCAGGAGCCGTTCGGCGATGCCGTGCAGCGCCCACGGGTTGGACCGGGTCATGAACTCCTGGTTCTCCGGGTCCAGCACGTACGTCTCGGCGAGCTTGTCGTACATCCAGTCCGCCACCACGCCCGTCGTGGCGTCGTAGCCGAACAGGTAGTCCACGGTCGCGGCCAGCTCGAAGGCGCCCTTGTAGCCGTGGCGCCGCATCGCCGCCAGCCAGCGCGGGTTGACCACTCTTGCGCGGAAGATCCGTGAGGTCTCCTCCGACAGGGTGCGGGTGCGTACGGCGTCGGGGCGGGTGCTGTCGCCCACGTACGCGGCCGGGGCCCGGCCGGTGAGCGCGCGGACCGTGGCGATCATGCCGCCGTGGTACTGGAAGTAGTCGTCGGAGTCGGCGATGTCGTGCTCGCGCGTGTCGACGTTCTTGGCGGCCACGGCGATCCTGCGGTAGGCGTCCTCCATCTGCGGGCGCGCGGCCACGCCATCGAGGTCACGGCCGTAGGCGTAGCCGCCCCAGACCGCGTACACCTCGGCCAGGTCGGCGTCGTCGCGCCAGTTGCGGCTGTCGATCAGCGGCAGCAGCCCGGCCCCGTAGGCGCCCGGCGCGGAGCCGAAGATCCGCATCGTGGCGTGACGTTCCTCGCCACCGGTCGCGGTCACGTGGGCGCGTACGTAGTTGTGCTCGGGCGGCTCCTCCAGCCCGGCGGCCAGCCGTACGGCGTCGTCCAGCATGGCCACCACGTGCGGGAACGCGTCGCGGAAGAAGCCACTGATGCGGACGGTCACGTCGACGCGCGGCCGGCCCAGCTCGGCCAGCGGGATCGGCTCCAGGTTCGTGACCCGGCGGGACGCCTCGTCCCATGCGGGGCGGATGCCGAGCAGGGCCAGCACCTCGGCCACGTCGTCGCCGGCCGTACGCATGGCGCTGGTGCCCCAGACGGACAGCCCCACCGAGCGCGGCCAGTCGCCGGTGTCGGCGCGGTAGCGCTCCAGCAGTGATTCGGCCATCGCCTGGCCGGTCTCCCAGGCCAGGCGGCTGGGCACCGCGCGGGGATCGACGGAGTAGAAGTTGCGGCCGGTCGGCAGCACGTTGATCAGGCCGCGCAGCGGCGAGCCGCTCGGCCCGGCGGGCACGTAGCCGCCGTTCAGGGCGTGCAGGACGTGGTCGAGCTCGTCGGTCGTCCGGGCCAGACGCGGGACCACTTCGGTGGCGGCGAACGCGAGCACCCGCGTGACGAGCTCGCGCCGATCGGCGGGCAGCGCGTGGGCGACCTCCTCCGCGACCTTCTCCGCGATCTCCTGCGCCACCTCCTCGGCCGCCTCCGGCGCCCAGCCTCGCTCCTCCATCGCCTCGACCAGGGCGCGAGCGGTCGCCTCGGCCCGGTCCATCTCAGCCAACCCCGCCGTGCCGTCCTCGGCCAGGCCGAGCGCCTCACGTAAGCCGGGCAGGGTCTCGCGGCCCGACCACATCTGCCTGGCGCGCAGCATGGCCAGCACCAGGTCCACCCTGACCTGCCCGGTCGGCGCCTGGCCGAGCACGTGGAGGCCGTCGCGGATCTGCGCGTCCTTCACCTCGCAGAGCCAGCCGTCCACGTGCAGGATGAAGTCGTCGAACTCGGTGTCGTGCGGCCGATCGGCCAGCCCGAGGTCGTGGTCGAGACGGGCGGCCTGGATCAGTGTCCAGATCTGGGCGCGGATCGCGGGCAGTTTGGCCGGGTCCATGGCGGCGATGGTGGCGTGCTCGTCCAGGAGCTGTTCCAGCCGGGCGATGTCGCCGTACGTCTCCGCCCGCGCCATCGGCGGCACCATGTGGTCCACCAGCACCGCGTGCGCCCGCCGCTTGGCCTGGGTGCCCTCGCCCGGGTCGTTCACCAGGAACGGGTAGATCAGCGGCAGGTCGCCGATGGCCGCGTCGGTCCCGCACGAGGCGGACATGCCCGCCGACTTGCCCGGCAGCCATTCCAGGTTGCCGTGCTTGCCCACGTGCACCATCGCGTGCGCGCCGAACTCGGCCGACAGCCAGCGGTAGGCGGCCAGGTAGTGGTGGCTGGGCGGCAGGTCGGGGTCGTGGTAGATGGCGATCGGGTTGTCGCCGAAGCCGCGCGGCGGCTGGACCATGACCACCACGTTCCCGGCGCGCAGCGCCGCCAGGACGATGTCGCCGTCATGGACGAACAGCTCGCCGGGCGGGGCTCCCCAGTGCCGCTCGATCCCGGTGCGCAGGCCGTCGGGGAGCGTGCGGTACCAGCGTTCGTAGGAGGCGGCGGAGATGCGTACCGGATTGCCCGCCAGGTGCTCCTCGGTCAGCCAGTCCTGGTCCTGGCCGCCCGCGGCGATGAGCGCGTGGATGAGCGCGTCGCCGTCCTGCTCGGCCACGCCGGGGAAGCCCTCGCCCAGGTCGTAGCCCGCTTCGGCGAGCCGGGCCAGCAGCCGTACGGTGCTGGCGGGGGTGTCCAGGCCGACGGCGTTGCCGACGCGCGAGTGCTTGGTCGGGTACGCCGACAGCATCACCACCAGCCGCCGACCGCCGGGTGGGGTGTGGCGCAGCAGCCCGTGGCGTACGGCGATGCCCGCCACCCGCGCGGCCCGCTCGGGGTCGGCGACGTAGACGGTCAGCCCGTCCGGATCGATCTCCTTGAAGGAGAACGGCACGGTGATGATCCGCCCGTCGAACTCGGGGATGGCCACCTGCGAGGCGGCGTCCAGCGGCGACAGGCCGTCGTCGTTGTCCTCCCACGCCTGCCTGGAGGTGGTCAGGCACAAGCCCTGCAGGATCGGCACGTCGAGCGCGGCCAGCGCGCCCACGTCCCACGCCTCGTCGTCCCCGCCCGCGCCCGCTGTCGCGGGACGCGAGCCGCCCGCCGCCAGCACGGTCACCACCAGCGCGTCGGCGGCCCGCAGGGTGTCCAGCAGCTCGGGTTCAGCGGTGCGCAACGAGGAGCAGAACACCGGCAGCGCCCGCCCGCCCGCGTCCTCGACGGCGGCGCAGAGCGTCTCGACGAAGGCCGTGTTGCCCGCCATGTGGTGCGCCCGGTAGTAGAGCACCCCGATCACGGGCCCCTCGTGTGACCGTGCCTCGCGCTCCAGCCGCCCCCAGGACGGGGTGGGCTCCGGCGGCGCGAACCCGCGCCCGGTCAGCAGGACGGTGTCGGACAGGAAGGCGTGCAGCTCGGTCAGGTTGGCGGGCCCGCCGTGCGCCAGGTACGCGTGCGCGTCGGCGCAGACGCCGCCGCGCACCGTGGACAGCTCCATCAGCTCCGCGTCCGGCGCCTGCTCGCCGCCCAGCACCACGACCGGACGGGGCCCGGCCAGCAGCGCGTCGAGCCCCTCCTGCCAGGCGCGGCGACCGCCGAGCAGCCGTACGACGACCAGGTCGGCTCCCTCCAGCAGGCCAGGCAGATCTTCGGGGGCGAGCCGGGCGGGGTTGCCCAGGCGGTAGGCGGCGCCACAGGCACGCGCGCTCAGCAGGTCGGTGTCGGAGGTGGAGAGCAGCAGGACGGTACGGCTGTCGCCAGGCACGGCGCGATCCTCCCTCGGGGTCCTCGCCCCGGTCGTGGGTGTCGCGACGGCAGGAGTCTCCTGGCTCCCGGATCAGCGCTCACCCCGGCCTTCCCACCCGTTGCCGGGCAGTGGCCTGCGGTGGGGTTCGCTCCCCGGTCACAGTGGCGGGACCGCGCCGGATTCGCACCGGCTTCCTCCCTTTGCCATCGCCTACCCAGGAGCCTACGGCAGGAGCAACCTCCACCAGAAGTGGCGTTACCATCCTCATCGTGTCCATAGCCGACTTTTCCGGACGGGTCCGGCCCGACGCCTGTCCGGGAGCGCTCCAGGTGCACGACGCCGCCGACGGCCCGCTGGCCCGGGTCCGCCTGCCCGGCGGCGCGATCTCCGGCGGGCAGCTCCGCGAGCTGGCGGCCTGCGCGGCGGAGCTGGGCTCCGGGGTGGTCGAGCTCACGTCGCGGGCGAACGTACAGGTGCGCGGCCTGCGCGCGCCGGCCGCCTTCGCCGAACGGATCGCCGCCACCGGGCTGCTGCCCTCGGCCGCGCACGAACGGGTACGCAACATCGTCGCCTCGCCGCTCGGCGGCCGTGGTCCCTCGGGTTTGGTGGACACGCAACCCCTGGTAGAGGCCCTGGACCTGGCTCTATGTGCACGTGCCCGGCTGGCCGGGCTGCCAGGACGCTTCCTGTTCGCGCTGGACGACGGCACGGGTGACATGCGGCAGCTGGCCGCTGATGTCACTCTCGTGCCGTCGGCCGCGGGCGGTGACGCCTGCGCGACACTGCCCCACAGCGCGGTGGCGGGCGGTGACGCCTCGGCGACACTGCTGCTGGCGGGCGTGGACACCGGGCTTGTCGTGCCCCGTGACGCGGCGGTCGGGCAGATGATCGCCGCCGCCGAAGCGTTCCTCGACGAGCGGGAGCGCGGGCTTTCCGATCGTGACCGGGGCGCGTGGCGGATCGCGGAGTTAGCGGACGGTCCTGCCCGGATCGCCACCGACCTCGGCGTGGCCGACGTGCCTGCCCAGGTCGCGGCCCACCTGGGCTCGGCGGACAGTCCC
Source organism: Nonomuraea sp. NPDC052129 (assembly GCF_040680095.1). NCBI lineage: Bacteria > Bacillati > Actinomycetota > Actinomycetes > Streptosporangiales > Streptosporangiaceae > Nonomuraea > Nonomuraea sp. NPDC052129. The sequence goes on from NZ_JBFAVX010000051.1 coordinate 32,934, forward strand.
GCCCACGCGGGCGTGGCGGATGACCGAGCGACGACCGCACCGGATGACTCCCCTGCCTGCTCGGCCCACCGCCCCGGACCTGTCGATCAGCGGGACGGCCGCGTGGCGCTGGAGGCCGTGGTGCCGCTCGGTCGGCTGTCCGCCGCTCAGGTACGCGCTGTCGCCGACACCGCCGACGACGGTGGGGCGGTTCCGGTGCGGCTGACGCCGTGGCGGACGGTCGTCCTGCTGGACCTGTCCCCCGCCGCGGCCGAGCGGGCAGTGCGGCAGCTGTCCGCGGCAGGGCTGGTGACCGATCCGGTCTCTCCCTGGGTCGGTGTGAGCGCCTGCACCGGACGTCCCGGCTGCGCCAAATCACTCGCGGACGTGCAGGAGGACGTACGGCGGTGGGTGGCGACCCTGGACGCGCCCGCTGCGACGCCGGTGCACTGGGCCGGTTGCGAGCGGCGCTGCGGGCTGCCCCGCGGCCGGGTGGTCCAGATGGTGGCCACCGCCGACGGATACGAGGAACGGCTGCCGTAATAGCGGCTGGCTTCGACCGATACGAGGAAAGGCAGCAGTGACCGACTACCTGCGCGACGGGGCCGAGATCTACCGGCGTTCGTTCGCGACCATCCGTGCCGAAGCCGATCTCACCGGGATGCCCCCGGATGTGGCCCAGGTGGCGGTGCGGATGATCCACGCGTGTGGCATGACCGACCTCGTCGCCGACCTGGACTGGTCGCCTTCGGTGGTCGTCCGGGCCCGCGAGGCGCTGCGGCGCGGCGCGCCCGTGCTGTGCGACGCGCAGATGGTCGCCTCCGGCGTCACCAGGCGCAGGCTGCCCACCGACAACGACGTGGTGTGCACTCTGGGCGAGCCAGGCGTGCCGGAGCTGGCCGAACGCCTCGGCACCACACGCAGCGCCGCCGCCCTGGAGCTGTGGCGCGACCGGCTGGACGGCGCCGTGGTGGCGATCGGCAACGCCCCGACCGCCCTGTTCCGGCTGCTCGAACTGGTCGCCGAGGGGGCCGGCAGGCCGGCGGCGGTGCTCGGCGTGCCGGTCGGCTTCATCGGCGCGGCCGAGTCCAAGCGAGCCCTGGCCGACAGCGACCTGGAATACCTGGTGGTGCACGGACGCCGCGGCGGCAGTGCGATGACGGCGGCGGCGGTCAACGCCATCGCGAACGAGACGGAGTGACGGCGATGACGGGACGGCTGTACGGGGTCGGACTGGGCCCGGGAGACCCGGAGCTGGTCACGGTCAAGACGGCCCGGCTGATCGGCGAGGCGGACGTGATCGCCTACCACGCCGCCAGGCATGGCCGCAGCATCGCCCGCTCGATCGCCCTGCCTTACCTGCGGGAGGGGCAGATCGAGGAGCTGCTGCTGTACCCGCTGACCACGGAGACCACCGACCACCCCGGCGGCTACCAGGGCGCGCTGGACGACTTCTACGCCGACTGCGCCGAACGGCTGGCCGCCCACCTGGACGCGGGCCGGACCGTGGTCGTGCTGAGCGAGGGCGACCCGCTGTTCTACGGCTCCTACATGCACATGCACAAGCGGCTGGCCCACCGCTATCCGACCGAGGTGGTGCCGGGCGTGACCTCGGTCAGCGCCGCCTCCGCCGTCCTGGGGCGGCCGCTGGTGGAGCGGGACGAAGTGCTGACCGTACTGCCCGGCACGCTGCCCGCCGAAGTGCTGGCCGAGCGGCTGCGCGGCACCGACTCGGCGGCGGTGCTGAAGCTGGGCAGGACGTTCGAGAAGGTCCGCGACGCCCTGGCCGAGGCCGGGCGGCTGGACGACGCCTGGTACGTCGAGCGCGCCACCATGGGCGCCGAACGCGTCGCGCCGCTCAAGGACGTGGACGCCGACGGCGTTCCGTACTTCTCGCTGGCCCTGCTCGCCAGCCCGGCCGAGCGCACCTTCGTCCCCGAGCCCTCGTCGACCGAGGGGCGCGGCGAGGTGACCGTCGTCGGCCTCGGCCCGGCCGGGCGGCCGTGGCTCACGCCGGAGGCGCAGGATGCCCTCGCCGCGGCCACCGACCTGGTCGGCTACGGCCCGTACGTGGACCGGGTGGCGCCCAACCCGCGCCAGCGCCGCCACCGTACCGACAACCGGGTGGAGGCCGAACGCGCCAGGCACGCGCTGGAGCTGGCCGCGGCGGGCGCGCGGGTGGCCGTGGTGTCTTCCGGCGATCCCGGGGTGTTCGCCATGGCGAGCGCGGTGCTGGAGGAGGCGGCGGCCGGGTTCCCCGACGTGCCGGTGCGGATCGTGCCCGGTCTGACGGCCGCGCAGGCGGTGGCCAGCAGGGCGGGCGCGCCGCTCGGCCACGACTACTGCGTACTGTCGCTGTCGGACCTGCTCAAACCGTGGGACGTGGTGGCCGACCGGCTGACCGCGGCGGCCAAGGCCGACCTGGTGCTGGCGCTGTACAACCCGGCCTCGCGCAGCCGTACCTGGCAACTCGCCGCCGCGCGTGACCTGCTGCTGGAGCATCGCGACGCGGCCACTCCCGTGGTGATCGGCCGTGACGTCGGCGGCGCGCAGGAGAGCGTCACCGTCACCACGCTCGGCGAGCTCGACCCGGCCCAGGTGGACATGCGCTGCCTGCTGATCGTCGGCTCCTCGACGACCCAGGTCACCGCTCGCGGCGTCGTCTACACCCCCCGCCGCTACCCCTGAGCCCAGAGCGCCGCCGCGTTCACGGTCTCCACCAGGCGGACACCCGTCGGCAGCGGCGGCCGGTCCACCATGATCACCGGTAGCCCCAGCTCGCGGGCCGCGACGAGCTTGGCGGCCGTGAGCTGGCCGCCGCTGTCCTTGGTGACCAGCACGTCCAGACGGTGCTCGCGGATGAGGGCCAGCTCGCCCTCGACCGTGTAGGGCCCGCGGTCGAGCAGTACGTGTACGTGAGGCGGGACCGGCGGTTCGGGCGGATCGACGGACCTGGCCAGCAGCCACACCCCGGCCAGCCCACTGAAGACGGGCAGACTCCGGCGCCCGGTAGTGAGGAACACCCGCACCGGCCCGGTCGGCTGGGCAGTGCCCTCGGCCGGCTCGGCCAGCTCGACCGGCTTGGCGATGGCCAGGCGGGCGGTGGCGGCTTCGGCCAGGCGGGTGGCGGCGGCCTCCAGGGAGCTGACGCGCTGCCAGGTGTCGTCCGGTCCCTGCGGCCAGCCCGGTCGGCGCAGGACGAGGAGCGGCACGCCCGTGCGCACCGACGCCTCGGCCGCCGAAGCCGTCATCCGCGCCGCGAACGGGTGGGTGGCGTCCACCACGGCGTCGATCCGCTCGGCGGCCAGCCACGTGGCCAGCCCGTCCGGCCCACCGAACCCGCCCGCACGCACCTCGCCGACCGGCAGCCTCGGGTTCGTCACCCGCCCGGCCAGCGACGACACCACGTGCACGCTCGGGATGTCGGCCAGCTCGGCGGCCAGCGCCCGCGCCTCCGCCGTGCCGCCCAGGATCAGAACCCGTCTCATGCCGCGATCCTGCGCGCCCGCGCTGTGCCGCTCGCCCTGCGGCACCGCCTTCCTTGCCACAGGGGCAGCGCGATCAGGTCCCGTCGCATGATCGCTCCCGCTCCGCGCTGTACAGGTGGCTGTCGGGAAACTGGGTCGCCGACAGCGCCCGGCCGACGACGATCACCGCAGTGCGGCGGATCCCCGCCTCCTGGACCTGCTCGGCGATGTCCGTCAGCGTGCCGCGCAGAACGACCTCATCGGCCCGGCTCGCCCGCGCCACCACCGCGACCGGGCAGTCCGGCCCGTAGGAGGGCAGCAGCTCCGCCACCACCGCGTCGATCCGCTGCACGGCCAGGTGCAGCACCATCGTGGCCCGGCTGGCACCAAGCGTGGTCAGGTCCTCGCCGTCGGGCATCGGCGTGGCCCGCGCCGACGTACGGGTCAGGATGACCGTCTGGCCGACACCGGGCACGGTCAACTCCCTGCCCAGCGCGGCCGCCGCCGCCGCGAACGCCGGAACGCCCGGCACCACCTCGTACGGCACGCCGAGCGCGTCCAGCCTGCGCATCTGCTCGGCCACCGCGCTGAACACCGACGGGTCCCCCGAGTGCAGCCGCGCCACGTCCATGCCCTTGGCGTGGGCGGCGGTCAGCTCCGCGACGATCTCGTCGAGCGTCAGGTTCGCGGTGTCCACCAGCCTGGCGCCCGCCGGGCAGAACTCCAGCAGTTCGCGGGGTACGAGCGAGCCCGCGTACAGGCAGACCGGCGACGATTCCAACCGCCGCAACCCCCGCACCGTGATCAGATCCGCGGCACCGGGCCCCGCCCCGATGAAGTACACGGTCACGGCACGTCCTCCCTGACGATCGACCACACGGTCACGACACGTCCTTTCTGGTGATCGACCACACCGTCACCGGCATCGCGGCCCGCCAGCCGGTGAACCCGCCGACGGGCGCGGCCCGCTGCACGGACAGGCGCACCAGATCGCCGCCCAGCCGGGCGTACCATCCAGCGACGACGGACTCCGACTCCAAGGTCACGGCGTTCACCACGAGCCTGCCGCCGGGCCGCAGCGCCGCCCAGCAGGTCTCCAGCATTCCGGGCGCGGTGGCGCCGCCGCCGACGAACACCGCGTCCGGCGCGGGCAGGCCCTCCAGCGCCACCGGCGCTCGCCCCTCCACGACCCGCAGGGCGGGAACCCCGAGCCGGTCGGCGTTGCGGCGGATGGCGGCGACGCGATCGGCCCGGCTCTCGACCGCCACGGCGGCGTTCGACGGGTGGGCGCGCAGCCATTCGACGGCGATGCTGCCCGCGCCCGCGCCCACGTCCCACAGCAGTTCGCCGGGCAGCGGCGCCAGCCGTGACAGGCTGACGGCCCGGACCTCGCGCTTGGTGAGCTGCCCGTCATGCTCGAAGGCCGTGTCCGGCAGTCCGGGCACGCGAGCGAACGGCTCGGCGCCAGGTCCGGCGACGCACTCGACCGCGATCACCTGCAACACCGACGGCGCGTTCCGGGCCTGTCCCGAACCGGATGGCGCCTGCTGCGGCCATGATGGCGCCTCTTCCGGCCCGGACGGCACCTGTTCCGGTCCGAACGGCTCGGCCTCCGCCCGTGTCACGGCCATTTCCGCCCATTTCTCGGCCGTTCCCGTCCGGACGGACTCCGACGCCGCGCCCAGGTCCGACAAGACCGTCATCGGGCTCGCACCGTACCCGAGCCCGGCCAGCAGCCCCGCCACCAGAGCCGGAGCGTCCCGACCGGCGCCCAGCACCAGGACCCGGCGCCCGGGAAGGACCGCCGCGTTCAGCGCGGCCAGAGGGCGGCCCACCAGGCTGACCACATCCACCTGCTCGACCGGCCACCCCAGCCGGGCGCACGCCAGCGACAGCGACGACAGATGCGGCAGCACCCTGATCCGGGCCGCGCCGAGCAGCCGCACCAGGGTGGTGCCGATGCCGTAGAACATCGGATCGCCGCTGGCCAGCACGCACACCTGGCGATCGGCGTACCGCTCCATGAGCTCGGGCAGCGCGGGCAGCAGCGGCGAGGGCCAGGCCACCCGCTCCGCACCGGACCGAGGCACGAGGCCGAGTTGGCGGGAGGCACCCATGAGCACCTCCGCCGCCTCCAGTACGCGTCGCGACTCCGCCGACAGGCCGTCCCAGCCATCCGCGCCGATGCCGACGACGGTGATCACACGTTGCCCAGCACGCGCGTCACCTGGATCTCCACGACCACCCGCGCCGGGTTGGGCCGGGGCGGCTTGTAGCGGGCGGTGTAACGGCGCTCGGCGTCGGCCACCTGCTCCGGCTCGGTACGCACCACGGCCCGCCCCTCCAGCGTCGACCACCGCCGGCCGTCCACCTGGCTGAGCGCGACCAGCGCGCCGTCCGCACCGATGAGCCGGGCTTTGTACGAGGTGCCGGAGGTGATCACCCGGGCGACGCCGGTCTCCAGATCCAGCGTCGCGCCGACCGGCACCGCGTGCGGCGGCCCGCCGGAACGCGCCGTTGAGAGCGTGCACAGGTGCCGTTCCTGCCAGAACGCGGCGAAAGCGGCGCCCTGCTCGACCAGATTCACGTGCCTCCTCGAGGGAATTGCGGAGGCATATCGTATATCCGGCTCTCTGGCAGACTCGTGCGGGTGAAGCGGCTACTCATCATCGGCATCGGCGCCGGAGATCCCGACCATCTCACTCTGCAGGCGGCCAAGGCCATCTCCGCCACGGACGTGTTCTTCATCGTCGACAAGGGCGAGGTCAAACAGGATCTCGTACGCCTCCGGCTGGACCTGATCGACCAGCACGGCCGCCCGCCGTACCGGATCGCCGAGGCCCGCGACCCCGAGCGCGACCGCACCACCCCCGCCTACACCGCCGCCGTCGAGAACTGGCGCTCCCGCCGCGCGCTGGCCTGCGAGGAGCTGATCCGCGAGGAGCTGAAGGAGGGCCAGACGGGGGCGTTCCTGGTGTGGGGCGACCCGGGCGTGTACGACAGCACGCTGACCATCGTCGAGGAGATCCTCCAACGCGGAAACGTCACCTTCGACTACGAGGTGATCCCCGGGGTCAGCAGCGTGGCCGCGCTCACCGCCCGCCACCGCACCAGCCTCACCCAGGTCGGCCGCCCCGTGCACCTGACCACCGGCCGCCGCCTGGCCGAGGACGGCCCGTCCGCCGACGACGTCGTGGTCATGCTGGACGCCCACTGCTCCTTCGCCGGCCTCGACGACTTCCACATCCACTGGGGCGCCTATCTGGGCAGCCCCGACGAGATCCTGGTGTCCGGTCCGGTGGCCGAGGTCGGCGACCGGATCCGCGAGCTTCGCGCCGAGGCCAGGGCTCGCAAGGGCTGGATCATGGACACCTACCTGCTGCGCCGCCTTCCCCGTACGGACATCTGAAGCGCTCCCGCACGCCGGCGCGGCCCGCGTGTGGGAGCGGTGGCGCGGCGCACGTGGTCAAAGCAGCGCATCGGCGGTGATGGGCAGCTCGCGGACGCGGCGGCCGGTGGCGTGGAAGACGGCGTTGGCGATGGCGGGCGCCACGCCGGTGTACACGACCTCGCCGAGACCCTTGACGCCGATGGGGTCGGCCTCGCGGTCGTCACCGTCGAGGTAGATCGCGCGCAGGGAGGGCACGTCGGCGTTGACGGGGACGAGGTAGTCGGCGAGGTTGGCGTTGACGATCCGGCCGTCGCGAGGATCGGTGACCGTGTGCTCCAGCAGGGCGGCGCTGATGCCGCCGACCATCCCGCCGATCGCCTGGCTGTCGGCGAGCTTGGGACTGATGATGCGTCCCGCGTCGTAGACGCCGAGCATCCGCCGGATACGGACCAGGCCGAGACGGTGGTCGACGGCGACCTCGGCGAACGTGGCGTTATAGGCATACATCGAGAAACGACTTGCTCCTGGGGTGAAGGAGCCGAGCGTTTCGAGGTGGGTGCGGTTGTTACGGGCAAGGAGCCGCTGGTACGTCTCCCCGCGCGCGGAATCGCCCTTGACGTGCAGCCGGCCGTCACCGGCCACGACGTCACCCGCGTCGACGCCGTGCAGGGGCGACCGCTCGTCCCCGACGGCCAGCTCGACGGCCTGGCGGCGCAGCTTGTCGCAGGCGTCCTGGACGGCGGAGTCGACACTGGCCATGGTCATGGAACCGCCGTGGGGCGGGGTCGGCGGCATGATGGAGTCGCCGAGCCGGAAGGTCACGGCGCTCACGCTCAACCCGAGGGCGTCGGCGGCGACCTGGGTCATGGAGGTGTACGTGCCCGGTCCCATGTCGCTGGACGCGGCTTCGACCAGGGCGCTCCCCCGGGCGTCGAGCCTGGCCCGCGCCTGGGCCGCGCCGCGGTGGGTGTCATAGACGCCGGCTGCCATGCCCATGCCGATCAGCCAGTCGCCGTCGCGGGTGGAGCGCGGCTTGGGGTCGCGCCGGTGCCAGCCGAACTGGCGGGCGCCGACGGTGTAGCACTCGCGCAGCCGCCGGGTGGAGAACGGCCGCCCGGTCGCGGGGTCGTCGTCGGGTTCGTTGCGCCGGCGTAGCTCGATCGGGTCGAGGCCGAGCTCGTGGGCGAGTTCGTCCATCGCCGACTCGACGATGTAGGAGGTGGTCGAGTGGCCGGGGCCGCGCATGTACAGCGGAGTGTTCACATCCAGCGGCACCCTCTCGTAGGTCTGCGAGACGTTGGGCATGCGGTAAAGCATCTGCCCGGTCGTCAGGACGCTCTCCTGGTAATCCTCGTACGTGGAGGTCTCGGCCCTGATGTCGTGCGTCATGGCGAGCAGGCGCCCCCGCCGGTCGCCGCCCAGCCGCACCTTGTACTCGTAGGCGGGCCGGTAGCCCGTCCCGAAGTACTGCTGCCTGCGGGCGAGGACGAGTTTGACCGCACGGCCGGTCTCGCGGGCGGCCGGGACGCCGTGACGCGCGAGCAGGACGGCGCCACCCAGCAGGAGCCCGGCCTGGCTGTCAGGCGTGAGACTTGTACCATATGAGCTTGTTATGGAGAGCTGCGCAGGGAGGGAGCTTGCAGGTCGCGGTCGTCACCTTTGACGGATTCAACGAGCTCGACAGCTTTATTGCCTATGGGCTGATCAATCGCGCTCGCGTGCAAGGTCAGGACGTGACCGCGTACATCACGACACCAGCGCCCGTCGTGACCTCGATGAACGGCCTGGAGGTGACCGGTCAGCGGCCGTTGGACTTCATCACCGAGGCCGACGTCGTACTCCTCGGCAGCGGCATCAAGACCCGTGATGTCGTGGCCGATGACACTCTGCTGACGCGTCTCCCCCTTGATCCCGCACGACAGTTGATCGGCTCGCAGTGCTCCGGAGCCCTGGTGCTCGCGCACCTCGGCCTCCTCGCCGGACGACCTGCCTGCACCGACACCATCACCCGGCCTTGGCTCGAAGAGCGCGGAGTGACGGTGCTGGACGCGCCGTTCCACGCGGAGGGCGCGATCGCCACCGCGGGCGGATGCCTGGCATCTGTCTATCTGGCGGCGTGGACGCTCCTCCACACGGTGGGCGAGGCCGCCGCCTGGGCCGCGATCGAGTACGCGGCGCCTGTCGGCGAGAAGCAGGAGATCGTCCGGCGCGTCATGTCCAGGGTGCGTACGGTCGAAGCGGCGCTGCGCTGACTGATCCCACGAGGACCCCAACGGGATAGGGGCGGGTCGGCTTACGCGGCTCAGGCGAGGCTCTCCAGGCCAGGCGCTGCCCGCCATCACCGAAGTAGTACTCCACCAGGACGAGGCCGGCCGTCGGGCCTGCCGCCGGCCAACCAGCGAACGCGGATGCCGTGGGCGCGGCAGCGAGCTCGGCCGACCAGCCGAAGCGAACGCGGATCCGGTGGGCGCGGCGCCGAGCTCGGCTAGCCAGCCGAGCCGCAGGTCGTTGAACTCTCACGGCGCCACCAGACGCCAGGAGGGCACCGGAATCGTCGGTGGCGTCTGTGAGGATGGCGTCTTTGTCGGCGTCTCGGGGGGTTCCATGTGGAGGTCGCTGCCGGTGGCGGCGCGGGTGCTGCTGTGGGTCCGCATTCTCAACGCGCTCGGCGCCTACGCGCTGTCGTTCCTGGCGGTGCTGGCCGGGCCGGAGCTGGCCGCGGCGGCGCTGGCCCTGTTCGGGGTGGCCGCGCTGCTCTCGCGCTGGGCGGGGGCGCTGCTGCTGGAGCGGTTCTCGCCACGCGGTGTGCTGAGCGCCGGGCTGGCCGCGACCGGCCTGGCCCTGTTCACGCTCGTCCTGGCGCAGGGCCCGGCGCAGGTGCTGATCGCCATCGCGCTGGTCGGGCTGGCCTTCGAGGTGTACGAGCCGCCCTCGCAGGAACTATTGGCGCGGGCGAGCGAGGGCGAGCAGCGCCATGCCACCTTCGCCGTCCTGGGAGTGGCGCTGTCGGCGGCCGGGGCCGCGGCGGGACTGCTGGCGGCGGTGCTCCTGCCGCTGGGAGTGCGCTGGCTGGTGGCCGCCGACGCGCTCACCTGCCTGGTCGCGGCGGCCGTCGCGGTGTCGTTCCTGCCACGCGATGATGCCCGATCCGACGAGTGCCGCGCCGAGCGGGAGACCAGGAAGATCGACCGCCGCGCCGAGCGGCACACTGGGCTGAGCGGACGCTGGCGGCCACCCGCCGCCTTGATGCGGCTGACCGTGGCGGGCACCGCGTTCGCGATCGGCTCTCTGGCGGTGATGATGTACGTGCCGCTGGCGCTGCTGGAGCGGGGCGCCGCATCGTGGCTGCCCGGCCTGACGCTGGCGAGCGCCGCCGCGCTGGCCCCCCTCACGCTGTGGGCCGCCCGCCGGCTGCTGGCCGGGCGCTCGCACGGGCTGATCCTCGGGATGGGCGCACTGCTGCTCGGGGCGCTCGCACTGGTAATGGCCGCCACCACCAGTGTGCCGCTCACCATCACCGCCTACCTGGGCTGTACCGTTGCCAACAGCGTCCTGCTCGGCCGCTGGCAAGCGGCGGTCGCCGATGCCGCGCCGGAAGACGACCGGCCGCGCTGGTTCGCCGTACAAGGATCGTCGTGGGGCGTGGCGCAGCCTATGGTCCCACCGCTGGCCGCGGCCGCCGCGACCGTCGCCGGCGCTGTCGGAGCCGGTGCTTTCCTGGCTGCTGGCTTAGCGTTCCTGCTGGTGCCATTGATGCTGCGGCGCCTGCCAGGTTGACGGCGAAGATCTGCCTGACGTATTCGGCACCGTTGTCGTGCTCGTCGATGGGTTGGATTTTTGCGGCACCACATGCTGCGCAAACCAGCGTTCAGCAGCGCAGGCAACGGGTGGCGGAAGCACACCGACAGCTGGAGGAGCAGGCCGAAGAGAACCGAAGTCGAGGCCCGGAAGGCTGGGCCAGAGCTGACGAGCGTGTCCGCCGGATGCTTTCCCGCGACCTAGCCACTCCCCGCCTTCCTGCCACCTTGGGCGGGAAGCCGACGGGCAGCCTTGAACGGGAAACCGCCAGGCAGCCTTGAGCTGGAAGCCGCCGCCGGAGTGATGCCACCACGTGCCACCACGTACGCGCACCGCCTGACACGATTGCCCTTCGCTGCCGGCACAGGAGGTTTTGTCGTTCTGCGGGTTCCAGACCGGTGGTGAGGTCGCCTATCCAACTGTCGTCAGTTCGGCAGTCCGGCCTGGGCGGCCGCTTGGTCAAGCCGTCTCCGGGGCGGCCTGCAGGTAGGCGAGCACGGCCAGCACCCGCCGGTTGTGGTCGTCGGACGGCGGCAGGCCGAGCTTGGCGAAGATGTTGTTGGTGTGCTTGCTGATCGCCTTGTCCGTGACCTGGAACCGGGCGGCGATCGCCATGTTGGACAACCCCTCCGCCATCAACGCCAGTACCTCCCGCTCCCGAGGGGTCAGCTCACCCAGCGGCTCGTCGCGGCTGTGACGGCTCAGTAGTTGCGGGATCACCTTGGGATCCATCACGGTGCCGCCGGCGGCCACCTGACGCACCGCGTCCACGAACCGGTCGACGTCACCGACGCGATCCTTGAAGCAGGTAACCCACCCCACCAGGCCGGTCGGAGAGCAGTTCGCGGGCGTACAACTGCTCCACGTATTGCGACAGGATCAACACCGGCAGGCCCGGCACCAGCCGCCGCGCCTGGAGGGCGGCGCGCAGGCCCTCGTCGGTGTAGCCGGGCGGCAGCCGCACATCGACCACGGCGACAGGAAGCGCGCAATCGAAGTTGGCAGTAGCGGCGTGTGCGGAAGGAGGTTCGGCCCGGGAGATGGTGGCGGTCTGGCCCCGGCGACTGGCGTTGGTGGTGGCACCGGCGTACGGCGAGTCGTTCGCGTCGTGGGTTGATCGGATGGCTCTATTCAGCCTGTCACAACATCTCACGAAGGATGTCAATTCGCCGACCAGGGCCGCCCCGCCTGTCACAATTCACTGAGACCGGACAACAGTGCTGGGTCGGGGCGGACGAGTATGCGCCCAGCACGACAGGCGTCCCCGCGTGTCAACGCCCGTCTCGGGGAGCGACCGCTTCGGCGCGAGACAGAACCTGCTCCAGTTGTGCCGGATCGGCCGCGCCGCCCGCCGACAGGACGGTGCCGGCGCGGTCGGTCACCACCACGTACGGCGGCCACGGGATGTCGTTGCGGTCGAAGACATCCGGGTCCACGACCACGGGCAGCCCGGCACCATCGTATCCCTCCACCGCGCTGACCAGCGCGACATCCAGACGGTCGGCTGTCGCGACGAACTCCGGCAGCATCGCCTTGCACAGTCCGCATGCCGGCGAGACCAACGCGTACATCGTCCGGTCGCCGGCCGGCTCCGGCTTGCCGTTGAGAGCGAAGCGCGTGCCGGGACGCGGCCCGGACGAGGCTCTCTCCACGCGTAGCAGCCGCGCGGGCAGGAAGGCCAGCCCCAGCAGGACCGCCGCCACCGGAAGCTGGACGGGCGCGAACGCGACCGGCCCGGTCAGAGCCGCCGTCACCGCGAGGACCAGCAGCAGGCCGGTACGCAGCAGCGTGCCGGCCCCGACGAGCTCACGGCCGCCGAAGCACCCGCAGTCCACGGCAATCCGGCGCCGCATCACGGAGGCCATGGCCGCCAGGAACGCGGCGAACAGGACTGCCGCCACCACGGCACCCCACCGTCGGCCGCCCGGAGCGAGCAGCAGCCCGCCGGCGGCCAGCTCGGCCACGAGCACGCCCACCGCGGCCGGCCTGGCCAGGCTGCCCGGCAGCACCTGATAGCCCGCCACCGACCGGGCGAAGCCGGGCACGTCCCGCAGCTTGCCCAGCGCCGCGACCAGCAGCGCCGCGGTCACGGCGAGGTACGCCGACTCGGCGACGATCATGGCACCGTCTGGTGGTAGGCCGAGGCCTGCAGCTCGTACAGGCCGGCGTACAGGCCGTCGCGTTCCATCAGTTCGGCGTGCGTGCCCTGTTCGGCGATCGCGCCACCGTCCAGCACGTAGATGCGGTCGGCGTAGCGGACGCTGGCCAGCCGGTGGGTGATGAGCACGACGGTGCGGCCGGCGGCGTGGCCGCGGATCCGCTCGAACAGGGCGTGCTCGGCACGGGCGTCCAGGGCCGAGGTCGGCTCGTCGAAGATGACCAGCGCGGCATCGTCGCGGTAGAAACCACGTGCCACGGCGATGCGCTGCCACTGGCCGCCCGACAGGTCGTGGCCTCCTCGGAAGCGGCGGTCGAGCAGCGCGTCGTAGCCGTCGGACAGCCGTGCCACCACCTCGTCGGCGCCCGCCGCGGCGGAGGCGGCGGCAAGCCGGTCCTCCTCCAGGGGGAGCCCCATGACGATGTTCTCGCGGACGGTGAGCGGCCAGCGCGTGTGATCCTGGGCGATCACGGAGATCCGCCGCCGCAACGCGTCACCGTCGAACGCGTCAAGGTCCACGCCGTCCCAGCGGATCGAGCCCTCCTGCGGCTGGTACAGCCCGGCCAGCAGCTTGGCCAGGGTCGTCTTGCCCGAGCCGTTCTCGCCGACCAGGGCGATGACCTCGCCCTGGCCGACCGTCACGCTGACGCCCGACAGCGCGGGCCGGTCGGCGCCGGGGTAGGTGAACGTGACGTTCTCGGCCGTCAGCAGGTGAAACGCCGCCGGCTCGGCAGGGGTTGCCGGTGGCGAGGGGACGCGCTCCCGGGCAGACTCGCAGAAGGCCAGGTAGTCGCCGAAGTAGAGGCCTGCCTCATAGAGCCGGTTCATGGTCTGGATCAAGGCGGTGAGCGACACCTGCCCGGCCCTGATCGCCAGCACGGCCGCGCCGGCCACTGAAAGCGGGATGACGCCGGCGGCCAGCAGCATGCCGAGCACCACGTACACGCCCGCCGTGGCCACGCCGGTCAGCAGGTCGCCGCCCGCCTTGGTGGCGGCCCGCCGCCGTGCCACGTCGAGCTGAACGTCCTGCTCCAGGTCGGCCACCTTGGCGTACTGGCCGAGCAGGAAGTCCCGGAGCGTGAACGTCCGCACTTCTGCGGCGGGCTGCCGCTCGGCCATCAGGTCCGACAGCATGAACTTGCGCCGCCGCGCGGCGGACAGCCGGTAGAACGCCTGGTAGCCCAGCCGCGCCATGCGTACCGCGGCCCATCCCACCGGCACGGCGGCGACCAGCAGCAACGGCATGAGGATCGGGTGCAGCAGGCCGAGCGCCACGGCCGAGGCCAGCACGCCCACCGCGCCGGTGACCACGGCGATCGTCGTCTCCACCACGGTGGCGGTGTCGGGCACGCCGCTGTCGCGGGCCCGCCGCATCGCGTTGTGGAAGTCGTGGTCGTCGAACGCGGCCAGCTCCACCCGGGTGGTCAGCTCGAACAGGCGGGTCTCAGCCAGCCGTTCGACCAGCGGCTTGAGCCGGGCCTGCGCCCATCCGGCACCTGCCAGCAGCGCTCCGCGTAACCCTGTGGCGGCGGCCACGAGCAGCAGCGAGGGCAACGCGGCCCATACCCGATCGAGTGTGGGACCGACGGCCAACAGTGAGGCCAGCACGTCGGAGGTGGCCACCAGGCCGAAGACCGTGAAGACGCCGGCCGCGAGGTTGCCCGCCAGGGCCACGACCGTGTCGCGAGGACTGGCCTGCCACGCCATCCGCAGTGCGGCGGCCACCAAGGACGGCAGCCTGCGGGCCATCGTAGCGAGGGTGGCGGTCAGCAGCTGCTCGTCGTGACTCTCCCAGTACGCGACCACGAGCCCCGATCGGTCGTCCGGGACGCTCGTCCTGCGTCCGCGCCGCCAGAGCCTCACGCGAGAGCACCGTTCCGAGACCGGCGCGCCGTAGATCCCCCCATCACGCACATCAATCTAGAAGATCGAACTCTCAGTGTAAAGATGCATGTAAACATATTTTTGGCTGTTACGGCTACCTCTGGACAGGCTTCCGGATATATGCACATAATGCGTCCGTTTGCTCGCAACGGGGGAACATCTAGCCCGGTTCCTGGTCGCGGGCAGGGCGCGGGAAAGGTGCCTACCGGCGCCATCCCGAGGCTCAGATCCCAACATCGGCCGCCCACAGGCGGCCAAGGAAGGAGCCCTTATGTCGGTCCTCGCACTGGAGCCCCGCGACGCCGGAGTTCTGGAGTACGAAGACCTCGCCGTCGACTTCGAAGGCGAGCTGAACAAGCTGCTCCACGGCCCTCAGGCCTGCCTCAACACCTGCAAGCGTACGGTCTGCAGCAGCTTCCCCTGCTGCCCGTCCATTATTGGAACCTGAAGCGCCTGATCCCACGCGGTGAAGCGTGGTGACGAGATGTGCTGGGGGAAAGGCCGTCGGCGATGCTCTGATGGCCTTTTTCTCATGTCAGACCGATGCGCTCCGTTATCGAGGGATGACCGTGGACTTCAATGTGCTCGACCGCCTTACCAAATTTGCAGATTCGAATGGTAGGGAAATATACGAGGACGACACGTGGATCAGCGTTCACGACCCTAGTCACGACGTTCCGTTGCAGGGCTGGAAAATCCACATTTCCGCACGTCCCGGCACCCTCAACGACACCCTTGACCGCGCGTTGTCAATCCTGGCCGGCACCGGCTGCGCCTTCAAGGTCGCCCGCTCTACCCACAGGCTCATGGAGCTCAACTCCGGCGACGTCGACCCGGGAGTCGTGGGCAAGGCCATGACGGTCTACCCGGAGCAGGATGCGGTGGTCGAACTGGGCCACGCCCTCGCCGACGCCCTGTCCGGGCTGTCGGCCCCGCGCATCGTCAGCGATCGGCGGGTCCGCCCTGATGCTCCGGTGTACTACAGGTATGCCCCGTTCGCCCCGCAGTACCGCGTGGACGAGAACGGCGACTTCGAGCTGATCGTGATCGGGCCGGACGGTGAGCAACTGCCGGGCGCGGCCGGCCCCGAGTTCACCTGCCCGCCCTGGGCCACCGACCCGTTCCGCCCCACGGAGCCTGCCGGGGCCGGCCCGTCGGAGCCTGATGAACGGCCGTCGCCGGGAACGCTGCCGCCCGCGCAGACAACCGGGCAGGCCGCCGACGGCGGCAGCGGGCGGCTCATCGGCGGCCGGTACCGCGTGACGTCCGGCGTCGTGCGTGGCCCGCGCGGAAACGTCTACCGCGCCACCGACGCCGCCGGGCGGCGGGTCGTGGTCAAGGAGGCCCGCGCGTACGTCGGGGAGAACGTCGAGGGCTGGGACCTGCGGATGTACCTCCGCAACGAGCTGCGCGTCCTGCAGGCGCTCACGGGCGTGGCAGGCGTACCGGAGCCGATCGACCACTTCCGGCACGGCGAGGACGAGTTCCTCGTCATGACCGACGCGGGCAGCCGCGACCTCAACCGATTCGTCGCGGAGAACGGCCCGTTCACCGGGGAACCCGCCACCGCCGAGCGCGACCTCGGCACACTCGCCGTCCGACTGCTGGAGGTGATCGACGCGGTGCACGCGCACGGCGTCGTCATTCGCGACCTGTCGCCCAAGAACGTCGTGCTCGGCGAGGACGGCCGCTGCACCCTGATCGACTTCGGCAACAGCAGGTACGACGGGCTGCAGTTGCCCGGCTGGAGCCGCGGCTACAGCGTTCCCGACCAGCACACCGACCGTGACTCCGTTCCTGCCGACGACTACTTCTCACTGGGTGCCACCCTGTTCTTCGCGGCCACCGGGATGAACCCGATCATGATCGGCCCGGACCCGGTCCGCAACGTCGAGCGCACACTCATGTGCCTGGCGGGGATGTTCCCGGACGTCACGACGGGCGTCCTCGGCATGCTGCCCGGCCTGCTGAGCCTCGACCCCGCCGACCGCACTGCCGCCGCCGCCGAGCTCAGATCCGCCCACGGACCGGTTCCTGCCGACCGGCCGCGCCCCGTGCCGGCCGTGACCGGCTTCGGCGACGGGCGGCCCGCCGCCGAACAGCCGCAGGTGAGACGGTGGAAGCTGCCCTCCCCGCCCAGGCTCACCGGGGAACTGCTGTCCAAGGCGCTCGACCACACCGTGCGCGAGTGCGCGGCCTTCGCGGAGCAGCTGATGGCCGCGCCCAAGGATGCCCGCCAGGAGAGCCCGCCGGTGACCAACGTCTACGGCGGCAGTGCCGGAGTCGGCATGGAACTGCTGCACCACCCGGAGACCAAGGCCGTGGCCGCCGACCTGGCTCGGTGGACGGCCCGCGTGATGCCGCCCGCCAAGCTCCCGCCCTCGCTGTACTTCGGCCGTACCGGCACCGCGCTGTTCCTGACCGCGGCCCGTCTGAGCGCCGCGCCGGAACTGGCGGCGCCGGCCCCCGTCACCATCGACGGCCCGCAGCGGGCCGACCAGACACACGGCGTGGCAGGCATCGGCTCGGGCCATTTGGCCCTGGCGGCCCTCGACCCCGGCGATGCCCGGCATCTGCGGATCGCCGCCGAGTGCGCCCGGCTGCTGATCGCCGGTGAGGTCACGCGGTCGCAGGACGCCGTGGCGCCCGCCCAGCCCGGCTCCGGCGTGTCGGTCGACACGGCGTACGCCCACGGCGACGCGGGCTGCGCGGACTTCCTGCTTTCCTACCACGAGGCCACCGGCGACCGAGCGGCGGGCGAGGCGGCCCGGGAGCGGCTGGCGGCGCTGGCCGTCCAGGCCGAGGCGCTGATCGGCGAGTTGCACGACCCTGATGCCCGGGCCATGGGAGCCTCCTGGTGCCAGGGCGTGTCGGGCATCACCGGCACGCTGGCCCGCGCGGCCCGCGCGTACGGCGAGGACCGCTACCTGGAGCTGGCCGAGCGGGGCGCGCGGGCGTGCCTGGTCGTCGCCCCGCAAGCCTGGGTGGTCTCTCAGTGCTGCGGCCTGGCGGGCATCGGCGAAGCGCTGATCGACCTGGCGATGGTCACAGGCGATGACGGCTACTGGCGCCACGCCGAGGACATCGCCGAGCGCATGCTGGTACGAGCCGGCGGCGAGCCGGCGCAGCCGGTCTTCCCCGGCAACGACCTCGACAAGGCGGCCTACACCTGGAGCACCGGCACCGCGGGCGTCCTGTCGTTCCTGCGCCGCCTCGACCGCCGCTCGGGCACGCGGCTGTGGACGGCCGACTGGCGGCTGCCCGAATCGGACCGGGCAGCGCACGCGGCGGTTGGATCAGCGGCGAGCGGGAGAGGGAACTAGAGGACGCCATCCCCGCCAGCGGCTTCCAGCTCAGCACCGCAGTCCCTGCCGTACCGGACCATCCGCCGCGGTCGGTGGTCAGCCTTCGAGAAACGAACCTGCCGCATCCGAACTTTCCTGCGCTGCCGCTCGCAGTGAGGAGAACGGGTCGAGACACCCCCGTCTGGAGGCTCCGTCGGCACCTTTCGGCCAAAATATTTCAAAGCCTGGAGCTATAGCCCTCAACTCACGCACACGCATGACGCTTGATCTTCGGCTGGGTACTGCCAACTTCGATGACGCGAACGCCGGTATTTCGAGATCCGTCGAAATGACAGTGCCCAGGTCAGCCGCAGGTCCCACTGTCATGTTCAGTGGCGCCAGACAGCGTGGACTCGAGCGGAGGGCGATACCCAGGGCAGGCGCGGGTCGCCGCGCTCGTCGGTGCTGGACCTGCCCGACAACACGACGGCCAGCACCCCCGGCGAATCGCAAGGTGATCGCCGGTGCGCACGCGTGAGGATCTATCGAAAGGTGGACGACCGGCAGCAGGCGGTCCGGCAAGGCTGAGGGTCATGAAGAAGACGATCCTCGCCGTGCTCGGCGCGATGCTGCTCTCCACGGTGGCGGCGGCACCGGCGACAGCAATGGCAGGCGCCGAGCTTTCCTGGCAGGACTGCGGAGACGGCCTGCAATGCGGCCGGCTCACCGTACCCGCCGACTGGGCCGCCCTCAAGGGTGCGCAGATCACGCTGGGGCTCGCCAAGCTGCCCGCCAGGGACCCGGCCGCCAAGAAGGGGACGCTCGTCCTCAACATGGGCGGCCCCGCCCAGCAGATCTCGATCCTGCGCCAGATAAAGGACACCTTCGCCGACCTGACCCGATGGTTCGACGTGGTGGTCTTCGACCCGCGCGGGTTCGAGGCGAGCACCGAGGTGCGCTGTCCCAACCCGGCGCCATATCCCACCAACGGGGAGTGGGTGTTCACCGACCGCGCCGCCTTCGCCCAGTACACCAAGCAGAACCGCCGCTTCGGCGTGGGATGCGCCGAAGCCGCCGGCCCGCTCGAGGGCAACCTGAACACCTGGCAAGGAGCCCGCGACCTGGAGGCGGTCCGGGTGGCGCTGGGCGAGCGGAAGCTGAACTATTTCGGCAACTCCTACGGCGGCGTCCTCGGCGTGGCCTATGCCGAGTACTTCCCGTCCCGTGTCGGCCGCATGTATCTGGACAGTCTGATCGACCACACCAACCGGTCGTGGACCGAGTGGGTCCTGGCCAGAGCGAAGATCAAGGAAGACAACCTGCACCGCTTTGCCGAGTGGTGCGCCACCGACCGGAGTTGCGCGCTGCACGGCCGCGACGTGCTCAAGGTGTGGGACGAGGTCATGGACCGCGCCGCCGAGCGGCCGATCCCCGCGCCTGGCGCCGGAGCGGATGCCACGGCCAGTGCGGCCCTGATCGCCTCCCGCGCGACTGTCTCCTTCGATGCGACGTGGCCCGACCTGGCCAAGTCCCTGAGCGAGGCGGACGCGGGTGACGCCACCCAGTTCGCCAAGCCGTTCGCCGGGGCGCCCGACCCGGACCTCAGCAGGATCACGATGTGCGCCGACTTCCCGTTCCCGACCACATACCGTGAGGTCAAGGCCATGGAGGCACGGCTGAGAAAGACCGCGCCGCGCATCGGCTGGACCACGGCCTGGCCGATGGCCGGCCTCTGCACCGGACTCCCGAAGAAGACGTCCTACCCGCCCCATCCGATTCGCCCACGCGGTCTGCCGCCGATCCTGATCGTCAACGGTGAGTACGACGACACGGCGACACCCGCGTACGGACGCCGGATCGCCGCGCAACTCGACGGTGCCCGCTACCTCTCGGCCAAGAGCGGTCACGCGCTCTACTGGCGCGGCATCCCCTGTGTCCGCGATTACGTTCACCGCTATCTGACCACCGGGCAACTCCCGCCCGCGGGCACGACCTGTGGTCCGGCATCATCGTGACATGCCCTGGCTGAGGGAGGTTCTGCTCGTCGCCGGCGCCGCGATCGCCGCGGCGCTGCTGACGGCGCTGAAAGGGCGGGTCCCGGGCGACGTCACCCTTCTCGTCGTCTTCAGCGTCGGTGTCAGTCTCCCTCTGCTCGTCCGGCGGGTGCTGCCGTTGACCGCCGCAGTGGCGTCCGCGGTGATCGCGCTGGCCGGGATGGTCCAGCTGCACCGCTGGGAGGGGATGCTGGTCACGATGGCCGTGTTCTGCACGGCCGTCTACCATCGGCCACGGCGTCCCGCCCTGGTGCTGGCGGTCTCCACGGCCTGGATGGCAGGCATCGGCATGGTGATCGGCGGAGCGGTGGTGCCGATGCTCACCGACATGGTGATCATGGCTATCGCCCCGGTGGCCACCGGCTACGCGCTACGGCTGCACCGGGACAGGGCCGACCAGTCGCTGCGCGTGCAGCGGGCCGAGGCGGAGCGCGTGCTGGCCGAGGAGCGCACCTGGCTGGCCAGGAACGTGCACGACAGCGTGGGCCACCACCTGACGGCGATCCGGCTGCAGGCCGCGGCGGCCCGGCGAACACGCGGCGAGACCTCGGCGACGCGGGCCCTGGAAGTGATCTCGAACCTGTCGCTGTCCGCGCTGACGGAGGTGCGTGACCTGCTACGGACGCTCAGCGAGCACCCGGCCGCCCTTCAGCCCGGCACCGCCGACCTGGAGCGGCTGGCCGGGCAGCTCACCTCCGCTGGCCGTACGATCACCATCCGCCGTACGGGGACGGCAGGCGTCCTGCCGCCCGCCGTCGACCACACCGCCTACCGGGTGGTCCAAGAGGCGCTGACGAACGTCGTACGCCATTCGACCGCGAGCGAGGTCACCGTCCGCCTACGACAGGACGACCGCGGGCTGCGCGTTGAGGTCCTCGACAACGGCGCCCCTGCGCCGGCGTCACAGGCTGAGGGCCAGGGCATCCGGGGCATGCGGGAACGGGTACGCCTGCTCGACGGCACACTGTCGGTGGGACCGGTCGATACGGGCGGCTGGCGGGTCCGGGCCGATCTGCCCAGGGAGGGGAGCGCGTGGTGACGATCCGGGTGCTGGTCGCCGACGATCAGGAGGCGGCGCGGGAGGCGCTGCGGTCCATACTCGACGGCGAACCCGACATCGACGTGGTCGCGACGGCCGCCGACGGCGCCGAAGCGGTGCACCAGGCGCTGTGGCGGCGACCGGACGTGGTGGTGATGGACCTGCGGATGCCGGGCATGGATGGCATCGCGGCCATTGACCATCTCGCCGGTGCCCAATCCGCTCCCCGCGTGCTCGCTCTGACCACGTTCGACCTCGACGAGTACCTGTTCGGCGCGCTGCGCGCAGGAGCGGCCGGTTTCCTGCTGAAGGACAGTGATCCCGACGTGCTCATCACGGCGGTCCGCGAACTGCACCAGGGCCGGGGGTTGATCGACCCGCAGGTCACCGGCCGCCTGATCAGCCGCTTCGCCGCCCTGTCCCCGCGCCCCGCCACACCCGAACTCGACCTGTTGACCCCGCGCGAACACGACGTGCTACGCCTCCTGGCCCGAGGACTGAGCAACGGCGAGATCGCCGCGGCATGCACCATCGAGGAAGGCACGGTCAAAACCCACGTCAACCGGATTCTCACCAAACTCGGCCTGCGGACCCGCGTGCACGCCGCGATCTACGCCCACGAACACGGCCTCGTCGCCCGCGACGCTCCCGGCCCTGGTGCCGCGTCAGGCATCGCTCGCCCTCGCGGAACGTGAGCGGCTCCCTTGTGATAACTTCGGCGGCGCCGTGCACCGCATCAAACCGCAGGAGGTGAGTCCGATCAACGCTGTGACAGGTCGGTGCTCCCTCCCTCGCATGGCCTAGGGAGCGCCCGCGCAAGGCATCCCGAAAGGCGTGAAACGCGCATGCGCTTCATCTCTCAGACGTCTACCGACGGCGTCACCGAACGACCCTTCACCCTTGGCGAGATCCCCGGCATACTGTGGACGCCGGACGACGCCGAGCCCCGTGCCCTGGTTCTCATCGGACACGGCGGCGGACAGCACAAGCAGGCACCTGGTGTGGTGGCCCGCGCCATCCGGCTGGCGGCCGAGTGCGGCTACGCGGCGGCGGCCATCGACGCCCCCGCCCACGGCGACCGGCCCAGGAGCGCCGAACACGAGCGGATCATCACCGAGATGCGCGCCCGCATGGCCGGCGCGGGCGACCCACTCCCCCTGCTGGCCGAGCTCCACACTCTGCTGGCCGCCCAGACCGTCCCGGAATGGCGCACCGTCCAGGACGCGCTCGGGGATGTCGGCCCAGTGGGCTACTGGGGCGTGTCGCTGGGCTGCGCTCTCGGCATTCCGCTGGTCGCCGCCGAGCCGCGCGTCCGCGCGGCGGTGCTGGGGCTGAGCGGGACGTCGCTCGCCTCGGCCGAGGCCGCCGCCGGGGTCACGGTGCCCGTGCGGTTCCTGGTGCAGTGGGACGACGAGCGGGTTCCGCGCGAGGATGCCCTGGCGCTGTTCGACGCCCTGGCTTCGAGCGAGAAGACGCTGCACGCCAACCCGGGCAAGCACGGGGACGTGCCGGCTTTCGAGGCCGACAGCGCGTTGCGCTTCTTCGCCCGTCATCTGGGCTGATACCGCCCTCTGTCCTCCGTGACAGACTGCCGGCCCCTTGGTCGAAGGCCGGTCACTTTCGGCGAGAGGTCTCCGGTGTGGGGAGGAGCTGGGCGATGGCCTCGCGGGCGCGCTTCTCCTCGCTCCGGTTGCTCAGCTCCACCGCCAGATCGAGTGCCGCGCTGTGCAGGCGTACGGCCTGGCCGAGGTCTCCCATGGTCGCCGCGATCTCGGCCAGGCTGTTGAGTGCCTTGGCCTCGCCTCGCCGGTAGCCGAAGAGCCGATACAGCTCCAGCGCCTGCTCGTGATGGTCACGTGCCTCGGTGAGCCGGCCCAGCCGGGTGCAGGCCACCCCGAGGTTGTCCAGAGCGTCGGCCTCACCGCCTCGGCTGCCGATCTCCCGGGACAGCTCCAGCGCCTGACGATGCAGGTCGGCCGCCCGCGCGTACCGGCCCAGCCGCTCGTGGACGATGCCGAGGTAATCCAGCGTCACGGCCTCCCCGAACCGGTCGCCGATGTCGCGGAACAGTTCAAGGGCGCGCAGGTTCGCCTCCTTGGCCCGCTCGTGGTCGCCTTCGTCCGTACTCACCCTGGCCAAGCCGAGCAGCGCCCGCGCCTGACCTCGCCGGTCTTCAGCTGTACGGCAGGCGGCCAGCGCCCGGTCGAAGTGCTCACGGGCGACGTCATGGCGCCCCCGCACCTGATGCACCCAGCCGAGATCGGTCAGCGCCCGCCCTTCGTCGGCCGGATCCTCACGGCGTCGGGCGGCCCGCAGTGCCTTGCTGTACAGAGTGAGGGCGTCGTCGTGGTGGGCGTGGTCGTAAAGATAGCGGTACAGCGTGGTGGCCAGCAGGCTGGTGTGCGCCACGTCGCGATCGGCGGCCAGGACGAGGTTGGCTCGTTCGGCCTCCAGCCACGCCAATGCCTGCGGCGCGTCATGGAGAGGGACCGGTGGGAGCGTGGCTCGTTCGATGCGCGGTCGCCGGTGGGCGCTGTCGGGGTAGAGCACCTCCATGGCGGCCGACGCCGTGGTCAGCTGGTGGCCGAGCAGCCGGGTCAGCGCCGCGTCCCTGGCCTGCGGCGGCTCCTGCTCGGCCACCAGGTCCGCGGCGTACCGGCGGAGCAAGTCGTGGAAGACGTACCGGCCGAAAACGCGCTGCTGAAGCATGTGCGCGTCCAGCAGGTCCTCCAGTACGTCCTCGGTACGCTCCATGGGGAGATCGGCGAGCGCGGCGGCAGCGTAGGGTTCGAAGTCGCGGCCGGGATGCAGTCCGAGCAGGCGGAAGAGCCGCTGCTGGTCAGCGGTGAGCTGGCGGTACGACAGGGTGAACGCAGCCGCCACGCCGCGTTCCGACCTGGCCAGCTCGGTGAGCCTGCGGCGCTCATCACGCAGGCGTTCGGCGAGATGGTCCACGCTCCAGCGAGGGCGGTGCCGCAGACGGGTGGCGGCGATGCGTACGGCCAACGGCAAGAACCCGCACAGCAGCAGAACCTCGGTGACCGCCTCGGGCTCGGCGGCCGCACGCTCGCCCACGATACCGGTGAAGAGCGCTAAGGCGTCGGGCAGGGGCAGTACGTCCATGGACAGGGCCCGCGCGCCATCCAGGTCGGTGAGCCGCTGGCGGCTGGTGATGAGCACCAGGCTGTTCGAAGCGCCCGGCAGCAGGGGCCGGACCTGGGCGGCGTCGGCGGCGTTGTCCAGCACCAGCATTACTCGGTGGCCGGCCAGCTCGGCTCGCCACAGCGCGGCCCGCTCCGTCATGGACGCGGGGATGCGCTCGGTCGGCACGCCGAGCTGCCGCAACAGCACCTCCAGCGCTTCCCCGGGCTCAAGTGGCCGCTGGCCCGCTGTGTGAGCGTGCAGGTCGATGAAGAGCTGACCGTCGGGGTATCGCTCAGCGAGCCGATGCGCGGCATGGACGGCCAGCGCCGTCTTGCCGATGCCGGCCATGCCGTCGATCGCGGAGATCGTCACCGCCTGGCCGGCGGGCTCGCACAACTCCTCCACCTGGACGGAGCGGCCGGCGAAGTCGGCGATGTCGTAGGGCAGGAACGCCGCCTCGGGCCGGGCCGTGACGGCGGCGGGCAGCACGGCCTCCGCGGGCCTCGCCGTGGCGAGTAGGTCGGCCGCCGCCGGCCGGATCGTGGCAGCCGCAGGCGGCTCACCGCGCAGGACGGTCTCCTCCACTGCCAGGAAGTCAGGGCCCGGATCCAGCCCCTGCTCATCGGCCAGTCTGCGGCGGTAGCCACGGCCGACGGCCAGCGCGTCCGTCTGGCGCCCGGCGCGGCGCAGGGCCAGCATCAGTTGCCCGGCCAGTCGTTCACGCAAGGGATGCGCGGTCAGCTCGGCGGCCAGCTGATCAATGAGCTCCTCGTGCCTTCCGGCGGCGAACTCGAGCTCCACCAACCGCTCGATCGCGGCCAGCCGCCGATCCTCCAGCCGTGCCCTGGCGCTCTCGGCGAAATGGGCCTGGACGTCGGCGAAGGCGGGCCCGCGCCACAGGGCGAGCGCTCCACGCAGCGTCCGTACGGCCGCAGCCGGCTCGGACCCCCGCTCGGGCCCCAGCTCGGACCTCGCCTCGGACTCCGCCTTGGCCACGAGCGTGGTGAACTCCTCTAAGTCGAGCTGTCCCGGCTCTGGAGTGATCACGTATCCGGCCGGCCGGGTCTCGACCAGGTGGCCCGCGTTCGCCGCGCGCAGCGTGCGCCGGATCGCCGTCAGCGCGGCGTGTACCTGTGCCCGGGCGGTGTCCGGCCGCCTCGGGCCCCACATCGCCTCGCTCAGCCGCTCGACGCTCAGCACCGTGCCGGAATGCAGCAACAGGTACGCCAGGAACGCACGGTGCCGCGGGGCGAGCGAAGGAAGCTCCAGGCCATCGACCGACACCTCCACGGCACCCAGGACCGCAAACCGTACATTCCCGCCGAGCATCGCAGGAGTCTATATCCGCGGCGGATCACCACATCGTCGATGCATCGCGGATGTATTAATCGCCCCCGTGATGCTGGTCGTACGGCGCGGCGGTCACATTTCCCCGCTCGCCTCAGTCATATGAGCGACAACGTTCAGAACTCTCCAGGAGACAGACCATGCAAGCACGCATGAAGAACCCCGCCATCGTCCTGCCCGGTGCCATGCAGGCGCTGATGAACCTCCAGAAGGCCACCGACCAGGCCGGGCTGCCCAAGGTCACGTCCGACCTGGTCCTGCTGCGGGCCAGCCAGATCAACGGGTGCAGCGTCTGCGTCGACATGCACGCCAAGGACCTGCGCAAGCAGGGCGAGAGCGACGAGCGGCTCTTCGCCGTGGCCGCCTGGCGCGAGGCCCCGTACTTCACCGACGCGGAACGCGCCGCGCTGGCACTGGCCGAGGCCGTCACCCGGCTCGCCGACGGCGGTCAGGTCGGCGACGACGTGTGGGACGAGGCCGCCGACCACTACTCCGAGACCGAGCTCGCCGCTTTGATCATGACGGTCTCCACCGTCAACCTGTGGAACAGGCTCAACGCCACCACCCGGCAGATCGCGGGCGCGGCATGGTAGCGGTCGCCCTCGTCACCGGCGCGAACAAAGGCATCGGCTTCGAGATCGCCCGCCAGCTCGGTGACCGGGGCATCACCGCGATCATCGGCGCCCGTGACGAGGAGCGGGGACGCGCCGGGGCCGAGCTGCTCGGCCTGCCGTACGTGCGGCTCGACGTCACCGATGCGGCCGGCATCCGAGCCGCGGCCACGTGGATCGAGCAGGAGTACGGCAAGCTCGACATCCTGGTCAACAACGCCGGGATCACCTTCGCCGACGGGCCGCCCAGCGAGACCTCGGTCGAGCAGGCCCGCCAGGTCTACGAGACCAACGTGTTCGGCGTCATCGAGGTCACCAACGCGATGCTGCCGCTGCTGCGCCGCTCGTCGGCGGGCCGCATCGTGAACGTCTCCAGCGAGCGCGGCTCGATCGGCCGCACCCTGGACCGGAGCCATCCGCTGTGGCCAATGCTCAACCTGGCCTACTGCTCCTCCAAGGCCGCCCTGAACATGATCACCGTGTCCTACGCCAAAGAACTGTGGGACACCCCGATCAAGGTCAACACGGTCGACCCGGGCTGGGTCAAGACCGACATCAACCACAACGAAGGCATCAAGACTCCCGAAGAAGGCGCCGCACCGATCGTGGCCATGGCCCTGCTGGAAGCCGACGGCCCCACCGCCACCTTCGTCCAGCATGAAGGCCCTCTTCCCTGGTAGTCCCTGGTAATCCCTGAAGGAGATGACAGCTATGGATCTGCGTAATGCCGTCCGAGGGCGTGTACTGCTCCCCGGCGAGGACGGGTTCGACGAGGCGGCCCGGCCATGGGCGCTGGGCGTCCACCAGCCGGTGGCCGCCGTGGTGACGGCGGAGAACGCCGCGGATGTGGCGGCGCTGGTGCGATACGCCCGCGAAGCCGGGCTGACGGTCACCGCCCAGCCGTCGGGCCATGGCGCCTCGGGCGATGTGCAGGGGGTGATCCTGCTGCGTACCGGCCGCCTGGACTGGGTGGAGGTCGACGCGGAGGCGCGTGTCGCCCGGGTCGGTGCCGGCGTGCGGTGGGGCAGGGTGCTGGCCGAGACCGGCAAGTACGGCCTCACCGGGCTGGCCGGCAGCAGCCCGGCGGTGACGGTCGCCGGGTTCGTCGCCGGCGGCGGGATCTCGTGGTTCGGCCGCAAGTACGGCTGGGCCGCCGACTCGGTACGCGCCTTCGAGATCGTCGACGCCGACGGCGAGCAGGTGCGGGTCACCGCCGAATCCGACAGCGAGCTGTTCTGGGCGCTGCGCGGTGGTGGCGGCGACTACGCGCTGATCACCTCGATCGAGCTGGCGCTGTACCCGGCGCCCAGCGTGTACGGCGGACGGATCGTCTGGCCGGCCGCCCGCACGGCCGCGGTGTTCGACGCCTTCCGCCAGATCACCGCGGACGCGCCACGCGAGCTGTCGGTGTGGGTCAACCGCGTGGCTCCGCCGCCCCCCGCCCCGCCGATGGTCACCGTGGACGTGACCTACCTCGGCGACGACGCGGAGGCCAAGGCGTTGCTGGCCGTCTTCGACGAGATCGGCGGCAGCCTCTCCGACAGCCGCGGCCTGATGGACCTCGCCGATTTGGGCACGATCGCCGCTGAGCCGATCGAGCCCAGCCCGATGCTGGCCCGCACCGAACTGCTGGGCGGCCTGGAGGAGGCGACGCTGGAGACGCTCGCCGGCGCCGACCTCGCGCCGCTGCTGAACCTTCAGGTCCGGCATCTGGGCGGGGCGCTGGCCGAGGCCGATCCCGGCGGCGGCGCGGGTGGCGCGCTCGCCGAGCCGTACCTGCTCTACCTGCTCGGCCTGCGGCTGCCCCACCTGGCCGACGCGGTGCGGGGCAAGCAGGCGGCCCTGGTCGAGGCGCTGGGGCAGGCGGTCAGCGGGCGCAAACCGTACACCTTCCTCGCGCCGGCGGAGAACGCCGCCCAAGCCTTCCCCGCCGGCGCCCTGGCCCGGCTGCGCGAGATCAAGCGCGACCGCGATCCCTATGGCGTCTTCCGCGCCAACTTCCCCGTCCCGGACTGAAGGAGCACCCACGTGTGGAAAATCGCGACCGCGGCCGCCCTGATCACCGCATTGACGGCGTTACCGGCACCCGCCGACGCGGAAACCGGCAGGTGGACAGCGGGATGGGCGAGCGCCATCCAGCAACCGTCGGCCGACGTCTGGTATCCCACCTGGGCGGAGAAAGGTTTCGCCAACCACTCCGTCCGCCAGGTGGTGCGGGTCACCGCCGGCGGCTCGAGGCTCCGGATCCGGCTGTCGAACCGCTACGGCGGCAGCCCGCTCCGGCTGACCGGCGCGAGCGTGGGCAAGGCCGGCACGGGCGCCGCGGTACAGGCGGAGACCCTCCGACCGCTGTCCTTCGCGCGCTCCGCCTCCGTGAACATTCCCACCGGCGGGCAGGCCGCCAGCGATCCCGTCCGTCTCGCGGTCAAGCCGGGCGAGCGGCTGACCGTGACGCTCTACTTCCAGGGCACCACCGGCCCGGCCACCTACCACAACCTCGCGCAGGCCACCTCCTACCGGGCCATCGGCGATCACCTCCGCGACCTCGGCGCGGCCTCCTTCGCCGAGACCAACAGCTCCTGGTTCTACCTGTCCGGAGTGGACGTGTTCAGCGACGCGGCAGCGGTGGCGACCTTCGGCGACTCCATCACCGACGGGTACGGCGCCACCCAGGACGCCGACGACCGCTACCCGGACGCGCTGGCCCACAGGCTGGCCGGACGACGGCCGGTGCTCAATCTCGGCATCGCCGGCAACCGCCTGCTCACCGACTCGGCGTGCCTGGGTGAGCGGGGACTGGCGCGCTTCCGCTGGGACGTGCTCGACCGGTCCCGCGTCAAGAGCGTGATCGTGCTGGAGGGTATCAACGACATCCTCCTGGGCCTGCAGGAACCCACGCCCTGCACCACGCCCGCGGTCAAGGTCGGCGCCGACGACCTGATCGGCGGCTACCGGCAGCTCATCCGCGCCGCCCACGCACACGGCGTGCGGATCATCGGCGGCACTCTCCTGCCCGCCAAGGGGTACGCGAACCTCACTGACGAGGCCGAGCGGATCCGCGACGCGGTCAACACGTGGATCCGGACCAGCGGCGCGTTCGACGCGGTCGTCGACTTCGAGCGCGCCGTCGCCGACCCCGCCGACCCCGACCGGATTCGGCCCGGCTTCGACAGCGGAGACCACCTCCATCCCAACCCAGCCGGCTACCAGGCGATGGCCGACGTCGTCGACCTGCGCACTCTTTAAAGCCTGGGGTCAGCAGCCGCATGCGTCGGCGTGGACGGGAGCCGTCAGCGGGTCGGCGGGCCGCCTCTCCACGCCGGAGCCGGTCACGACGGGGAAGCCCTCGCGGGCCCAATACTCGAAGCCGCCGATCATCTCCTTGACGCGATAGCCGAGCTTGGCGAACTCCAGCGCCGCGCGCGTCGCCCCGTTGCACCCGGGCCCCCAGCAGTACGTCACCACGGTCACGTCTGTGGGGACGATCGATGGCGCGCGTGCGGCGATCTCCGCCGTGGGCAGGTGAAGGGCGCCCTCGATGTGGCCCTGACGCCAGCTCTCCACGCTGCGCGAGTCGACAACGACGATGCTCGCATCGCCCGCGCTGAGATCGGCGTGGACATCGGACACGTCCGTCTCGAACGTCAGACGGGCGGAAAAGTGAGCGACAGTGGCGGCCACGTCGGCGGCCAGCGTGGCGAGAACTGCTGACATTTCGGGATTACCTCCAAACGTTCCTTCCATGAATGGTGCAGCGCGCCCCCGCACCCTCACGAGTGGCATGAATGCCTAATGTCGCTAATATCCAGCCATGCTCCGACGCTATGACAGCAACCGCACCGTCTCGGTCCTGGCCTACGACGGCATGAGCACGTTCGAGCTGGGGTGCGTCGTCGAGGTCTTCGGGCTTCCTCGGCCGGAGCTGGACGTCCCGTGGTACGACCTCGCGGTGTGCGCCGAGCACGACGGCCCGCTGCGGGCGGTCGGCGGCTTCATCATCCAGGCGACGTACGGGCTGGAGGTGTTCGCCGAGGCACGGACGGTGATCGTCCCAGGTGTGGCAGACGTCCGCGCCGAGGTCTCCCCCGCACTCATCGACGCGGTGCGACGGGCGCACGAGCGGGGCGCCCGCGTCGTGTCGATCTGCTCAGGGGCCTTCGTCCTCGCGGCGGCCGGCCTCCTGGACGGCCGGTCGGCCACGACGCACTGGAGGTACGCCGAGCTGCTCCAGGAACGGTTTCCGCAGGTCAGAGTAGATCCAGGCGTGCTATACGTGGACAACGGCGATGTTCTGACCAGCGCGGGCAGCGCGGCCGGCATCGACCTGCTGATCCACCTCATCCGCCGGGACCATGGCCCGGGCGTGGCCAACGCGGTGGCCAGGAGGCTGGTCGTGCCGCCGCACCGGGAGGGCGGCCAGGCGCAGTTCATCGAGGCCGCCGTCACCCCCATCGAGGATGACGACGCCGTGGCCAGGACGATGGAATGGGCGTTGGCCAATCTCTCCCGCCCGATCACGGTGGCGGTGCTGGCCCGTGTCGCCGGGATGTCGCAGCGCAGTTTCGTCCGGCACTTCAACCGCAGGACCGGGACCAGCCCCCTGCGCTGGGTGATCGCGCAGCGGATCGCGGCCAGCCTGCCGCTGCTGGAGTCGGCCACGGCGCCGGTCGAGGAGGTCGGGGCCGCCGTCGGCTTCGAAAGCCCGGTGACCTTCCGCCACCACTTCAGCCGCTCGATGCACACCTCCCCGTCCGCGTACCGGAAGGCATTCGGCCGCTGACCCTGGCAGCTCTTGCCAGGGAGCCAGGCGAGAAATTACGGTCAAGGCCGTTATATCTCTCCTGGAGGGACTTATGCGCATCCTCGCTGTGGCATTAGCCATCGCACTGTCCATCACATCTCCGGTCAAGGCCGAAACCGCACCACCGACAGGCTGTGGCTTCCAGAGCCTGGGCACCCTGCCGCTCACCGGCGCCACCACCGCGGGCACGGCGCGCGACGGCGCCCGCGTCTACTCGGTCACCTCCAGCGCGTCCGGCCCCGCCATGCTCGGCATCAGGAACGCGGCTGACGCCACTCTGGTCGCCGAACGGCCGCTGCCGTACGCGCTCGGCTCCTGGGCCGTCACCGTCGCCCCCGATCACTCCGTCTACGTGGGCAGCTACAACGCCACGGCCGGGGCCATGGGCCGGCTCTTCCGCTACGACCTCGCCACCGACCAGGTCAGCGAGCTGGGCATCGCCGTGCCGGGCGAGACGTTCGTGTGGACCGTGGCCGCCAGCCCCGACGGCTCCGCCGTCTACGGCGGCACCTCGCCCAACGGCCGGCTCTTCCGCTACGACACGGCCACCGGGCGGATCTCGGACCTGGGCAGCCCGGTGCCGGGCGAGCAGTACATACGCGACCTCGCCATCGCCAAGGACGGCACGATCTACGCCGGTATGGGCGCCGCGAGCATGAAGGTGGCGGTGTTGAAGCCCGACGGCACCCTGATCAAGGTCATCGACCCACCGATCCAGGGCAGCGGCTATGCCTACGACCTGGACGTGGTGGCCGGTCGCCTGCTGGTCCGCTTCGGCACCTCCACCGGCGCCAACCCCATGGGCGTCTACGACCTGGCCAGGAACCGATGGCGCGACGTGGTGGAGGACGTCGACAGCCTCACCGTCGGCGGCGGGGCGCGTGGCGACCGCGTCTACCTGTTCCAGGGCGAAGAGCTCGCCGTCTACGACATCAAGCGCCGGAAGACGACCCGGCTCGGCTTCACCGACTTCGGCGGCGGCGCCGCCCGCCCGCTGGGCTGGATCGGCCACACGCTCGTCGGCACCTCCTCCACCGGCCGCATGTGGCACTACGACCGCAACAGCAGCCGGGGCAAGCTGTTCGATTCCACGTTGACCGGCCAGCCCGTCTCCATCAGGTCGATGGGGGTCGGCCCCAACGGCCGCGTCTACGCGGGCGGCTTCTTCACCGGCGGCCTGGCCGCCTATGACCCCGTGACCGGCGCGGCACAGTTCTGGCCGAACGTCGGCCAGAGCGAGGGCATCGTCACCCACAAGGGCAAGCTCTACCTCGGCGTCTACCCCGGCGCCCGCATCTACGAGTTCGACGGCACCGAGCCCCGGCTGCTGCTCGGCCTCGCCGACCAGGAGCAGGACCGGCCCTTCGCCATGGTCTCGGCCGGCGACTGGCTCGCCTTCGGCACCGTGCCCAAAGCCGGCACGCTCGGCGGCGCCTTGGGGCTGCTCGACCCCGCCACCGGCAGGTCGGTGATCAGGCGCAACCTCATCCCGGGTCACAGCATCATCGCCCTGGCCTACCGCGACGGCGTCCTGTACGGCACGACGTCGGCCTTCGGCGGCACCAGCACCCCTCAGGGCGAAGCCCGTGCCTTCGCCTACGACATCGCCACCGACACCCTCAAGTGGACCAGCACCCCGGTGCCCGGCGACCTGGCGCTCGGCTCGATCACCTTCGACGGCGAGGGCAGGCTCTGGGGGCTCACGCCGGACACGCTCTTCGAGCTCGACCCGGCCACGGGCCAGACCCTGCGCAGTGTGCGGCACCAGACCTACCCGTGGTCCACCGCCACCCAGGTCTGGCTCGACACCAACATCGAGCTGGGCCGCGACGGCATGCTGTACGGCAAGGTGCAGGGCAAGGCCTACCGGATCGATCGGGCGGCGATGACGCTCACGCTCATCGCCCGCCCGATCTCGATCCTGCTCAAGGGCCCGGACCAGCACATGTACCTGTCACGCTTCGAGAACTTCTCCACCTACCGGCTCTGCGGCTGATACCTGAACAACCGCGGCCCCTCGGCGAAGTAGACGTCCCCGGACCTGTGCACCGCGAGCTGGTGCACAGGCCCCTGCCGCAGCACCGTCCGCCGCCCGGAGACCGGGTCCAGCGCGAACACCTCCGTCCCCGCGTGCGCGCCGTACAGCAGGCCGTCCCTCCTGTTGAGGGAGAGGGCGCCGCTCGCGCTCGTACTCGACGAGAGGGTGATCTTGGAGACCACCTTGCGGGCCGCCACGTTCACCGCGAACACCTCGCCGCCCGCGATCCCCCACAGCCGCCCCCGGCGGTCGAAGGTGAGCGCCGGGATGGCCGGCTTGCCCGGCGCGGGGACGATCTCCCAGAGCAGCCGGTCCTCCCGTACCGACCAGGCGAACAGCTTGGCCTCGGGCTGGGTGGGCGGGGTGGCCGCCTGGCCGCCGTAGATCGAGGTGCCGCCGTAGACGACGCCGTCGCGGTAGGCCAGTGACACGATGCTCTGGTCCTGTACGACGTTGCGCGAGGCGTGCTTCAGCTCGCCCTTCGCCGAATCCCACACCGCCAGCACCCCGCCGAGCTGACCGAGATCGGGCATCGTACCGGCGACCAGGTAGCGCCCCGCCGACACCAGGGCGCGCGGCCTGATCTGCTTGTCGGCCGCGAGGTCGAACAGCCTGGCCGGGTTGGGCGCCGGTCCCGGCTCCGGGCTGGGCGAGTACTCGGTGCTGTTCCACGGCAGCGCGGGGTCGTAGGCGTAGACCCTGGCCTCGGGGTAGGCGCCGACGTACAGCTTGCCGGCGTGCGTGGTCATGGCCTCGCTCTGGGAGAAGGTGTGGAATTCGGCCCGCTCCCCCGTCTTCGGGTCGAGCGCGGCGAACCCGCCGTTGAGGAAGCCACCGGTGTAGACGCGGCCGTCCGGGCCGTCGGCGATGGCGGTGATGTCGATCGGCTCGCCCTTGATGCCGGTCTGTACGAACGAGCGCGCGCCCGTCTGCGGGTTGTAGCGGAACATCAGCCCCCTCCACAGCAGCCCGACCAGGCTCTTGCCGGGATAGTCGGGCAGGCCCAGCTCCGCCCAGCCGATGCCCCTGGTGTTCGCCACCCGCCCCGTGAACGGCATCCCGGTCCCGGTCACCGTTCGGGTGCGCGGGTCGTAGCACACCAGCTCGGCGGCCTTGACGAAGTAGACGCGGCCCTGGTCGTCGGGCGATGAGACGTCGAGGCCGTGGGCCGACTCGACGGCGTCCGTCCAGGCATGGGCGGCGATGTCCCAGACGTGCAACGGCCCCGGGAAGGCGCTGCCGAACCTGACATAGAGGAAGCCGCCGACGGCGTTGACGTCGTAGGCCCACTTGTCGGTGAGGTCCAGTCCCGGCGGGGCGGGCAGCCGCTCGGCCACGCCCGTGGCGGCGTCGACCTCGAAGACGGCCGCCGGGGCTTCCGTACCCGCGTAGATCTTGCCGTTGGCGTAGGAGACGCTGCGGACGTAGGCGTGCGACGGGGACAGCCGGCCGTAGTCCCGGACGCCGCCGGCCTGGTCGTAGCCGAACAACCGGCCGCCTGGTGATGTACCGCCGTAGACGGTCGCGCCCTCGCCGGCCGCCACGGACCAGATGAAGTTCTCCGACGGCAGGGGGCGGCCCAGGTCGGCGACGCCGCCCTGGCGGGTCCAGCGGTAGAGGCGGCCGTCACCGTACGTGCCGGCGTAGAGGCTGCCGTCGGGCGTCGCGTCCACCGCCCAGGCCCCGGCGGCGCCCGGCAGGTCGAACCGGCCGCGTTCGGCGCCGGTGGCGGGGTCGACGGCGTTGAGGTGGGCGGGGGTACCCGAGGAGGCGCCCCAAAGCGCCGCCTGGCCGTCGGGGCCGGGAGCCACGACGCCGCCGAGGAGGAGCACGTCCTGCAGCGGGACGCCGAGATCGGTCACCCGGCCGGTCGCGCTGTGGGCGGGGGGCGCCACGCCCAGCAGCATGGCGGCGCTGAGCCCCACCGCCAGGATTCGCCTCATTAAGGTCATGACCGAAATCTAGGAAATAGACCAATGGTGGTCAAGTACTCCTATTACGGCTAGGACCGTAGTTGTCAGTCGGCCGAGACGAACGCGGCGGCGTGGTCGCGGGCGAAGTCGGCGACGTCTCGCGGCGGGCGCCCGAGAAGGTCGGCGACCGTATCGGTGGTGAAGTCTCCCCAGCCGGATTCATACGCCTGCGCGTACTCCTCCAGCATGTCGACGATCCACCGCGGAACGCCGTAGCCGAGCAGTGTCTTGCGCTTGGCGTCGTCGCTGACCGGCACATGCGTGACGGACCTGCCGAGAGCGAGACTCAAGTGGCCGGCGACCTCGTCGAACGTCAGCGAGCGCGGGCCGGTGAGGGTGTACGTCTGGCCGTGGTGGCGATCCGGGTCGTCGAGGAGCACGCGGGCAGCGCACTCGGCGATGTCGCGTGCGTCGATCATGCCGACCCGCGCCGCGGCCATGTTCAGCGAGAAGGTGCCGGTGGCGGCGAGGTCGCCCGCCTCGTTCAGCAGGTTCTGCATGAACCAGTGGGGACGCAGGATCGTCCAGCGCATGCCGCACCGTTCGGTCTCCCGGTCGGACAGCGCGTGCAACCTGCCGCTGCGGTTCGGCGCGTCGTGTGCCGCGCCGACGACGGACAGGCGCACGACGCGCTCCACACCGGCCTGGCGTGCGGCCCACACGGCGTTCATGTTGTGCTCCGGAGCGCGCGGGCCGTTCGGGGTGAGCAGCCACACGTCCTGCACGCCCTCGAAGGCGGGCGGCAGCGACCGGGCGTCGTCGAGGTCACCGACGAAGACCTCGGCGCCCTGCTCGCGCGGGCCGGCCGCTTTGGACTCTTCGCGGACGAGAGCCCGGAGTCTCACATCGGCGCCTTCCAGCGCGTTGATCAGCGCGGTGGACACGGTTCCGGTGGCGCCGGTGATCAGTACGGTACGCGACATGCTCATTCTCCCTTGGTGGAGGTACGGACGAGGTCGCCGACGACCTTGGGGGGCTTGCCTGTCGCCCGGTCAACGGTGACGCGCTCCAGGATCCAGAGCACGAGGGTCCCGGCCGAGAGGGTGGCGCCCAGGACGCACACGCCGGTCCAGCCGCTGTTCGCCCAGACCGCCGAGGCCAGCGCGGACCCCACCGCGCCGCCGACGAACAGGGAGGTCATGAAGGCGGAGTTGATCCGGTTGCGGGCTTCAGGCCGGAGCGCGTACAGGACGTTCTGGCTGCTGTTGAGCACCGCCTGATGCGCCAGGTCCAGCACGATCACACCGACGAGCAGCAAGACCAGCGAGTGCGCCCCGGCCGCGAGCGCCGGCCAGGACGCCACCAGCAGGACCGTCCCGGCGCCGGAAACGATCTGTACGTACCCGCGGTCGGCCAGCCGCCCGGCCACCGTGGCGGTCAGCGCGCCCACGGCACCGGCCAGCCCGAACAGGCCGATGGCCGACTCCGACCAGTCGTACGGCGAGCCCGCCAGCAGGAAGGTCAGCGCCGTCCACAGCACGCTGAACGAGGCGAGGCTCAACGCGCCGATGCCCGCCCGCCACCGCAGCAACGGCTCGTACCGGAACATCGCCGCCGTCGAGCGCAGCAGACCGGCATAAGACCGGCGTCCACCGTCTCCTCCGAGTCGAGGCAGGAAGGCGCGCAGCAGCACGGCCATCAACGCCATCAGGACCGCGGTCACCCAGTAGACCGTCCGCCAGCCGCCCAGCTCCGACAATGCTCCGGACGCCGTACGCGCCAGCAACAGGCCGAGCATCAGCCCGGTCATCACCGTGCCGACCACCCGGCCACGCTCGGCCGGGGCCGCCAGCGTCGCCGCGAACGGCACCACCACCTGCGCTCCCACCGAGGTCAGCGCGGTGAGGGCCGTACTGACCAGGAGGACCATGCCGTTGGGTGCGGTGGCCGAGACCAGCAGGAACACCGCGGTCGCCGCGTAGAGCGACATGGCGAGCCGCCGCCGCTCCACCAGGTCACCGAGCGGCACCAGCAGGACCAGCCCCAGTGCGTACCCGATCTGCGCGGCCGTCACCAACAGCGCCGCCCGCGATGACCCGATCCCCAGTTCCCGGCCGATCAGGTCGAGCAGTGGCTGCGCGAAGTAGTTGCCCGCGACGGCCAGCCCGGTCGCCACCGACATGAGCAGGAGCAGCCCGCGCGACAGGCCGCCGTCCGTGTTGTGAGATCTCATCGCCGTCATGCCCCCACCTTGGGCGACAGGGGATCAATGAGTCCAACGCATGTTTGTCATCGGACCGATCGTGTATCACGATTGATCCATGGAACTGCAGCAGATGCGCTACGTCGTCGCGGTCGCGGAGACGAGCAACTTCACCCGCGCCGCCGAGCAGTGCCTGGTCGTCCAGTCAGCGCTGAGCCACCAGATCGCCCGCCTGGAACGCGAGCTGGGTGCCAAGCTGTTCGAGCGCACCAGCCGCCGCGTCCGGCTGACCCCCGCCGGCGCGGCGTTCCTGCCCGCGGCCCGCCAGGCTCTCGACGCCGCCGAACGCGCCCGCGCCGAGGTGGCGGCCGCCGCCGGCGAGATCCGCGGCCGGCTCGCCATCGGCGC
>NZ_JBFAVX010000052.1:0-67619 GCF_040680095.1 Nonomuraea sp. NPDC052129
ACCCCGCAACCCGATCCGCTCATGCAACGTACTCTCCGACAACCGCCGCGCCGTCTCCGTCACCCGATCCAACGGCCGCAACGCCCGATCAGCCACCAGATAGCCGAGCACGAACGCGATGATCCCGATCACGATCATGATGACCACCGAGGACCGCAGCATGTCACTCAGCACGGTGGCCGCGCCCTGCTCCACATCGACCCGTACCTGCCGGACGGGCGAGCCGGCGTCGGGCGGCACGTCCTCCGAACCGGCGATCAGCGGGCCGCCGAACTTCGTGACGAACTGCGTGTTCATCGCCCGAGCCGTCAGCAGGTACGTGACACAGAGCAGCATCGACCCGGCGACGAAGAACAGCCCGCCGTACAGCAGGGCCAGCCGCATGCGCAGCCCGAGCCGGTCCCACGGCCAGGGCCGTGTCACAGCCGGTAGCCCTTGCCGGGGACGTTCTGGACCGCGAGCGGCGCGCCCAGTTTCCTGCGCAGCGACGTGATCGTGACGCGCAGCACACCGGTGCCCGTGTTGGCGTGCTCGTCCCAGACCCGCCGGCGCAGCTCGGCGGAGGTGACGAGGTCGCCTCCGGCCAGCAGCAGCTGCTCCAGGACGTCGAACTCCTTGCGGTTCAGCGCGACCGCCCGCTCATCCCTGGTCACCGTACGGCGGCCGGGATCGAGCCGGATCCCGGCCCGCTCCAGCGGCGTCGGCACGACCCGGGACGACCGGCGGGCCAGCGTCCGGATCCTGGCCACCAGCTCGGCGAACGCGAACGGCTTGACCAGGTAGTCATCGGCCCCCAGCGACAGCCCGTCGACCCGGTCGCGGACCTGCCCCGCGGCGGTCAGCATGAGGATCCGGCTGGCGCTGGCCAGCTCGCCGCAGACGTCGTCGCCGTGCACTTCGGGCAGGTCGCGGTCGAGGACCACGACGTCGTAGTCGACGTACGAGGCCAGGTTCAGCGCCTCCTGCCCGTCGTAGGCCACGTCGACGGCGATCGCGTGCAGCCGCAGGCCGCGCGCGACCGCGTCGGCCAGCTCTTCCTCGTCCTCCACGACAAGCACTCGCATGGGGTCGAGCGTGGCGGGTCGGGTGTTAGCCGCGAATAAGCGCCTTGTCCGAGCGCTCCGTCACATGTTGATCGTGTGGTGTGGTTTTCGGTAGCACGCCACCTATGACCTCGGAACAACGCGCTGGAGGCCGGCGACATGGACTGGCCGGCGTACTCGCCGCGCTGGAACCACGTGCGCAGTCTGTCCTGCGCCGCCGCTCTCGTGCTGGCCGGAGAAAGCCCTAGTTCGCCTCACGAACTGTCTGGCGTTTCGATGTTACCCTGATCGAGTGGTTAAAGATGACGATGGCCAGATCGGGGCTGTGGCCGGGCTGGTGCGGTCCACGTTCCTGGTGAACGCCGTGTACGCCGAGTCCGCCCGGGAGTACGGCCTCACCTCGCAGCAGGGGCAGTTGCTGTGCGTGCTGATGCCGCAGCCGTACGGCATGAGTGAGCTGGGCGCGACGCTGGGGCTGGCGAAGTCGAGCCTGACCGGCCTGGTGGACCGCACCGAGCGCAACGGCCTGGTCGAGCGCAAGCCGGACCCGCAGGACTCCCGTGCGGTGCGGGTCGCGCTCACCCGGCGCGGAGACAGGCTCGCGAAGGAGTTCTATGTCGAGACCTGCCGGCGCATCGAGCAGTTGACGGGAGGGCTCGACGCCGCCGAACGTGACACGCTCGCCGGCCTGCTCGGCCGCGTCGTGCTGGACAACAAGGTCCCGATGATCTTCCGGGAGCCCGACGAAGGGGCCCTCGCCGAGCGGTGAAACCGCCCCGCCGCCTTCGAGGCGAGTTGCAGTTCGTGTAGCGAACTATTATTGTTCGTATCGCGAACTGCAACTCTTATTGAATGTGGGAGCGTGAATCATGCGTCGTACAGTCGCTGTCATCGGTGGCGGTTACGGGGGCTCGGCGGTCGCCAAGGCACTGGAGTCCGAGGCGGACGTCATCCTCGTCGACCCCCGGGAGGCGTTCATCAACACGGCGGGGTCGCTGCGGGCGCTGACCCAGCCTGAGTGGGGGAGCAACATGTTCTTCCCCTACAAGCAGTGGCTGACGCGCGGCACGGTGCTGCGCGACCGTGCGGCCTCGGTGGACCCCGGCGGCGTCACCCTGGCCTCGGGGCAGCGGGTCGAGGCGGACTATGTGGTCCTGGCCACCGGCTCCAGCTACGCCTACCCGGCCAAGCCCGATGCCGACTCCACCGAGGAGGTCATGGACGACCTCCGCCTCACCCACAAGGAGCTGGCCGGCGCCGAGCGGGTGCTGATCCTCGGCGCCGGGCCGGTCGGCCTGGAGCTGGCAGGAGAGGTCAAGGAGGTCTGGCCGCACAAGCACGTGACCATCGTCGACCCGGCCGAGCAGCTTCTGCCCGCCTTCCAGCCGGAGATGCGCCAAGACTTGCACCGCCAGCTCGACGAGCAGAACATCGAGCTGCGGCTGGGCACCGGCCTGACGGCGCCGCCGGCGACCGAGCCCGGCCAGGCCGGGACCTTCACCGTCACCACCACCGGCGGAGACGACATCACCGCCGACATCTGGTTCCGCGCCCACGGCGTGCGCGTCAACAGCGACTACCTCGCCGACGGCCGGATCACCACCCGCACACCGCAGGGACAGGTCCCCGTCACCGAGACCCTCAACGTCCACGGGTACGACCACGTCTACGCCAT
Organism: Nonomuraea sp. NPDC052129; assembly: GCF_040680095.1. Taxonomy (NCBI): domain Bacteria; kingdom Bacillati; phylum Actinomycetota; class Actinomycetes; order Streptosporangiales; family Streptosporangiaceae; genus Nonomuraea; species Nonomuraea sp. NPDC052129. The sequence goes on from NZ_JBFAVX010000052.1 coordinate 2,719, forward strand.
CGGCGACATCACCGACGTCCCCGAGGCGAAGATGGCCGGGTACGCGATGCAGCACGCCGAGGTGGTGGCGCAGAACATCACCGCGCAACTGCGCGGCGAGCGGCCCACGGCCACCTACCAGGCCGCGGCCCACCCCATGATCCTGCTCCCGCTCGGCCCGCGCGGAGGCGCCGGCCAGCTCCCCACACCCGACGGCCCGGCCGTCGTCCCGGCCACGACGGTCTCGGCGTACAAGGGCGCCGACCTGTTCACCGGCCGCTTCACCGAGCAGTTCGGCGCGGCCTGAAGGGCTGGACGACATGGAATACACCCACCTGGGCCGCAGCGGCCTGTCCGTGTCCCGGCTCGTGCTCGGCACGATGAACTTCGGGCAGGACACCTCGGAAGACGACAGTCACACGATCATGGATCGTGCGCACGAGCACGGCATCAACTTCTTCGATACGGCCAACGTCTACGGCGTGCCGCAGGGCGAAGGCGTCACCGAACAGATCATCGGCCGCTGGTTCGCCACCAGCGGCGGCCGGCGCGACAAGACCGTGCTGGCCACCAAGCTCTACCTGCCGACGGGCACCTGGCCCAACGAGAGGTTCATGTCCGCGCTGAACATCCGGCGCGCGTTCGAGGCATCCCTCCGGCGGCTGCGGACCGACTACATCGACCTGTACCAGATGCACCACATCGACCGGCAGACGCCGTGGGAGGAGATCTGGGAGGCGTTCAGCGTCCTCCGCGAGCAGGGCAAGGTGCTCTACTTCGGCTCCTCCAACTTCGCCGGATGGCACATCGCACAGGCCCAGGAGGCCGCGCGGTCGCGGCACTTCCTCGGCCTGGTCAGCGAGCAGTCGATCTACAACCTGATGACCCGCTGGATCGAGCTGGAGGTGCTGCCCGCGGCGCGACATTACGGGCTGGGCGTGATCCCATGGTCGCCGCTGCACGGCGGCGTGCTCGGCGGCGTCCTGCGCAAGCAGAAAGAGGGCGGCGCCTCCCGCGGCAGCTCGGGACGCTCGGTCTCGACACTCGCCAGGCACCGGGACACCCTGGAGAGGTACGAGCGGCTGTGCGCCGACCTCGGCGAGGACCCGGCCCATGTCGGGCTGGCCTGGCTGCTCGCGCAGGAGGGCGTGACCGGGCCGATCATCGGGCCGCGCACGGTCGAGCAGCTCGACAGCTCGCTCCGCGCGCTGTCCATCACGCTCGACGACAGCACGCTGGCCAAGCTGGACGAGCTGTTCCCACCGCCCGCCCCGAACGGGGCCAAGCCCGCGCCTGAGGCGTACGCATGGTGATCACTGGAAAGGCAGAACATCCTATGGACAGGAAAGTCGTCTTCGGCTTCGGCGCGCACAGCGGCATCGGGGAGATGACCGAGCTGCTGCGCATGGCCCAGGAAGCCGACCGCGACGGGCTCGACCTCTTCTCGCTGTCGGACCACCCCTACATCGGCGAGCGCCTGGACGCCTACGCCTCACTCGGCTTCATCCTGGGACGCACGGAGCACATCGCGGGCTTCGCCAACGTCACCAATCTGCCGACCCGGCCGCCGGCCATGCTGGCGCGGACCGTGACGTCGCTGTCGGCGCTGTCGGGCGGCCGCGTCGTGCTCGGCATGGGAGCGGGCGGGCTGTGGGAGCGCATCGCCGCCATGGGAGTGCCGCAGCTGTCACCGGGCGATGCCGTGGACGCCTTCGAGGAGGCGATCACCCTGGTCAAGCTGCTGTCGGGCGGCGGCCCCCCGGTCACCTACCAGGGCCGCCACTACCAGGTGAGCCAGATCGAGCCGGCCTCCGTGGCCGCGCCGCCCGTGTGGACCGGATCAGTGGGCCGCAAGTCCCTGGCCGCGACCGGGCGGGTGGCCGACGGCTGGATCCCCGGTCACGCGGCGGACTGGCTCAGCGAGCGATACCGGGCGTCCCGGCCGGTCATCGACGAAGCGGCGGCGGCCGTGGGCCGCGACCCGGGCGAGATCCGCACGGTCTTCAACTTCCCTGGAAGCATCACCGACCGGCCGCTGCCCGCCACGCGTGACCGCGACGGCCGCTGGGTCGGCGGCTCCGTCGAGCAGTGGGTGGAGGAACTGACCGGGGCTGTGCTGGAGCACGGCGCGTCGGGCTTCATGCTCTTCTCGGCCAACCACGCCGGGCCGGACCCCCTCATCCTCAGCCGCTGGGCCAGGGAGGTGGTTCCCGCCGTACGGGAGGCGATCGCCAAAGCTTGAGAAGCCGAGGCACGATCGGTACGGCGGCGGCCGTACCGATCTCGTCAGGTACGTCCCTACATGTTGATCATGTGCCCCGAGAGGCCGTGGATCGCTTCCTTGACCGCCTCGCCGAGCGTCGGGTGGGCGTGTACGTTGCGCGCGACCTCGTGCACGGTGAGGTCCCACTGCTGGGCCAGCGTCAGCTCGGGCAGCAGCTCCGTCACCTCCGGGCCGATCAGGTGCGCGCCGAGCAGTTCGCCGTGCGTGTCATCGCTGATGATCTTGACGAAGCCGACCGCGTCGCCCAGGCCGTGCGCCTTGCCGTTCGCGGTGAACGGGAACTTGACCACCTTCACGTCATAGCCCAGGTCACGGGCCTGCGCCTCGGTGTAGCCGAAGCTGGCCACCTGCGGCTGGCAGTAGGTGGCGCGCGGGATCATCACGTAGTCGAGCTCCATGGTCTCCGCCTCGCCGATCGTCTCGGCGGCGATGATGCCCATGGACTCGGCGGCGTGCGCCAGCATCAGCTTGGCGGTGACGTCGCCGATGGCGAAGATGTGCGGCACGTTCGTCCGGCACCGGCCGTCGATCGCGATCGCGCCCCGGTCGGTGAGGGCCACACCGGTCTTCTCCAGGCCGTAGCCGTCGACGCGCGGTGCGAAGCCGATGGCCTGCAGCACCTTGTCGGCCTCCAGCACCTGCTGCTGCCCGTCGCGGGTGACGGTCACCTTGACCGAGGCGCCGGTGTCCTCGATGCCGTCGACACGGGTGGAGGTGAGCACCTCGATGCCGAGCCGCTTGTAGCGCTTGGCCAGCTCGGCCGAGACCTCCTCGTCCTCCAGCGGGACCATCCGGTCGAGGAACTCCACGATCGTCACCTTGACGCCGTAGTTGTGCAGGACGTACGCGAACTCCACGCCGATCGCGCCGGCGCCCGCGATGATGATGCTGCCGGGGAGCTGATCGGTCATGATCTGCTCCTCGTACGTCACCACCCGCTCCGACAGCGACGTGCCCGGGATCAGCCTGGTGCTGGCCCCGGTGGCGATGATGCAGTTGGCAAAGGTGATCGTCTCGCCGTTCACCTGGATCGTGTTGGCGTCGAGGAACGTGCCGCGGCCGTCGTACTCCGTGATGGCGTTCTTCTTCATCAGGTAGTGGACGCCCTTGACCCGCCCGTCGGCCACCTTGCGGCTGCGCTGGAAGGCGGCGCCGTAGTCGAAGGTGACCTCGCCGCTGATGCCGAAGGTCTTGGCCTCGTTGTGGAAAATGTGCGCGAGCTCGGCGTTGCGCAGCAGTGCCTTGGACGGGATGCAGCCCACGTTCAGGCAGACGCCACCCCAGTACTTCTCCTCGATGACCGCTGCGCGCAGCCCGAGCTGGGCGGCGCGGACCGCGGCCGTGTACCCTCCGGGACCCGCGCCGAGAACGACGACGTCATAGTGAGTGCTCATGAGTCGGACCATACCGCCCGCCCAACTCCACTCCTGAACCTCGCCCCTCTGTCAAGGCCCCAGCCGATCGCGCTTGCCCGGGGGCGGAGCCGGCTCGTCCGAATTGGTACCCTGACCCCTGATGTATCGCCTCGTGTTCACGCAGGTCTTGCGACGTTTCGACGCCGAGGCCGTGCACCATCTGACTGTCAGGGCCCTCGCGCTGCTCTCGGCGCTACCCCTGCTCAAGCGGCTGCTCCACCGAGCTCTCGCGCCGCACGACCCGGTTCTGCGCGTCAGCGCGTTCGGCGTGCACTTCCCCGGACCGCTCGGCCTGGCCGCCGGGTTCGACAAGGACGCCGCCTGCGCCGAGGGCGTCGCCGCCCTGGGCTTCGGCCATGTCGAGGTCGGCACCATCACCGCGCACGCCCAGCCCGGCAACCCCCGGCCCCGGTTGTTCAGGCTGGTGCCGAAACGGGCTGTCATCAACCGGATGGGGTTCAACAACGCCGGGGCGGCCGCCGCGGCGCGCCGCCTGCGCCGCACCCGTGGGGTGCCGGTCGTGGTCGGGGTCAACATCGGCAAGACCAAGGTGGTGCCCGAGTCCGAGGCCGTCGCCGACTACGTGGCCAGCGCCAAGGAGCTGGCGTCGCTGGCCGACTACCTCGTGGTCAACGTGAGCTCGCCCAACACCCCTGGGCTGCGCGACCTGCAGGCCGTGTCGCTGCTGCGCCCGCTGCTCGCCTCGGTCAAGCTGGTCGCGGACGGCACGCCGCGCCGTACCCCGTTGCTGGTGAAGATCGCCCCTGACCTCGCGGACGAGGACGTCGACGCCGTCGCCGACCTTGCGCTGGAGCTGAGACTCGACGGGATCATCGCGACCAACACCACGATCCGGCACGGTGGCGAGACCGGCGGGCTGTCGGGCCGCCCGCTCAAGGCCCGCTCCCTTCAGGTGCTGCGCCGGCTGCGAGCCCGCGTCGGCGACCGGCTCACGCTGGTCTCGGTGGGCGGCGTGGAGGACGTCGACGACGTTTGGGAACGCCTGCTCGCCGGGGCCACCCTGGTCCAGGGCTACACCGGGTGGATCTACGGCGGGCCGTTCTGGGCCGCGCGCATCCACCGGCAACTGGCCCGCCGCGTCCGCCGCCACGGCCTCAGCTCGATCTCCGAAGCCATCGGCCGCACGGCCTGAGGCGCGCGACGTGAAAACGTACGGTGTGAAGCGCGTGGCCTGAAAACTGCGATCCCGGAAACGGGACGGCACGCGTTTCCCGGCGTTGCTAGGGTTCCCGGATGCTCGATGATCTGCCTGACATACCCTCGCGTCTGTGCCGGGACTACCTCGCGCTGGCCGATCGCCACGCGCCCGGTCTGGTCGAGGGGCTGTACCTGCAGGGGTCGATCGCGCTGGGCGACTACCGGCCGCAGCTGAGCGACGTCGACTTCGTCGCCGTGACCAGCCGGTCGCCCGACCCCGCAACCCTTCGTACGATCCACGCCGAGCTGAGGCCCAGCGGGGCCAGGCCGCACTTCGACGGCCTCTACGTGACCTGGGACGACCTGCGCAAGGATCCGGCGCAGGCACCCGACGGCCCGTCGGTGAGCGAATGGCGGCTGACCGAGTCGGGACGGGCCGAGCGGCACCTGGTCACCTGGCACGTACTCGCCCAGAGCGGGGTGGCGGTCCGGGGACCGGCGGCGGCCCAGCTCGGCATCCACACCGACTGGGACGCGCTCGCCCGGACGACCAGGGAGAGCCTGGCGACGTACTGGACCAGGTGGGTCCAGCGCAGTGCCCGGCGGATCTCCTGGCCGGGCGTGGCCGCGCTGAGCGACTACCAGACCGCGTGGGGCGTGCTCGGCATCGCCCGCCTGCGCCAGACGCTCGCGGTGGGTGAGGTGACGTCGAAGTCGGCCGCCGGCGAATACGCGCTGGAGGCCTTCCACGAGCGCTGGCACCGGATCGTGCGCGAGGCGCTGCGGATCAGGCAGGGCGGCCCCGCGCTCTATCGCAATCCGTTCCGTCGCCGGGCCGACCTGCTGGCCTTCATGACCATGGTCCTGGAGATGTGACCCGCCACTCACACGCTGGGGCCGCGGCTCACACGCTTGGCCTGGTCGACTCCGCGTCGTGGGTCATCGAGTCCAGCCGCGTCATGACGTCGGCCACGCGTACGACGGCGGGCCGGTGCGGCCTGCGCCGCTGCCACGGCTTGGGCCCGTCCAGCGGCCGGTACTCCACCCCGATCGCGTCGAGCCGGCCGAGATGTTCGGTCAGGCGGGCCGGGAAGTCGCTCCCCGCCGAGCCGGACCACGCCACCTCCGCCAGGGCACACGCCCGCGGCCACGCCCGGTAGTCGAGCGTACGGGCGTCAGGGATGCGCTCGCTCCAGAGCTGGGCCTGCGCCCCGACGACCCGCGACCGCTCCTCCTCGGACCAGTCGTCCGGGGCGGGGGAGAAGGCCGCGACGTCGGCGACCGTGATCGTGTCGCCGATCGCCACGGGCTCGTCGGCCGACGCGGACTCCGCGTAGTCGAAGTACAGCGGGAACACCGGCGTCGCGATCACCTCGTGGCCCGCCGCGGCGGCCCGGCGGCCGACGCTCATCCCGCGCCACGGCATCACCAGCGTGTCGTGCCGCAACTCGCCGCTGACGAACGCCTCGTCCCACACGACCGCCCGCGCGCCGCGATCGGCGAGTACGTCGGCGAGCCGGCGCAGGAACCACGCCTGCAACTCGCCCATGGACGACAGGCCCAGTGAGTCGCGGTAGGCGGTGATCTCGGGGGAGGCGGCCCAGTGGTCGAGGACCACCTCGTCGCCGCCGATGTGCACGTATGGGGTCTCGCCGATGGCGCCGATCAACTCGTCGAAGATCGTGGTCAGGAACTCCACCGTGGGCGGCATGGGGGACAGGATGGCCGGAGTGATGCCCCACCGCTCCAGCACCTTGTAGTCCTCATCGGAGGAGCCGAATTCCGGATAGGCGGCCAGGATCGCCTGGGCGTGCCCCGGCACGTCGATCTCCGGCACGACGGTGACGGCGCGGGCCCGCGCGTAGGCGGCGATCTCCGCCAGGTCGTCGAGCGAGTAGTGGCCGCCGTGCGGGATCTCGTCGTAGGTTTCCGGCTCGCGGTAGTGGTTGGTCGCGGTACGCGAGCGGTGCGACGACACCTCGTGCAGCCTCGGATAGGCCCTGCTCTCCACCCGCCAGCCCTGGTCGTCGACCAGGTGCAGGTGGAGGCGGTTGAGCTTGTGCGTCGCCATCAGGTCGACCAGGCGCAGCACCTCCCGCTTGGGGAAGAAGTGCCTGGCCACGTCGAGGTGCAGCCCACGCCACGAGAAGCGGGGAGCGTCCTCGATCCGTACCCCGGGAACGATCCACGCCGCCTCGGCCGAGAACGCCGAACGGTAGGACGCGTGCGGCAGCAACTGGTGCAGCGACTGTCCCGCGTAGAAGGCGCCCGCCCGGTCACCCGCCGTGATCTCCACTCCGCGCGACCCCACGACCAGCCGGTACGCCTCCGGCCCGAGTGTGGGGTCGTGCCGCAGGTCGACGGCTCCCGCGTCGCCCGGCCGCAGGTCGAGCACCGGGAGCGCCAGTCGTACGGCCTCGACCAGGTCATCGGGCCCCGAGACGGCCGCGCCCGAGGTCAGCTCGTAGGAGGCGGACAGATCGCTCAGCAGATTGGGGCGAGGAATCATGCTTTGAGATAGTGCTGCAATCCGTCGGCGAGCGCCACCGCGATCCGCTGCCTGAACGCGGGATCCTTGAATTTGGCCGCGTCACCCGCGTTGCGCATGTTGCCGCACTCGATGAAGATCTTCGGCACGGTCGACAGGTTGAGGCCGCCGAGGTCATTGCGGTAGTCGAGGGCCTTGCTGCCGATGTAGTTGGAGAAGGGCATGCCGGTGCCCTTCGTGTACGCGTCGCGCACGGCGATGCCCAGCCTGCTCGAGGCTGCCACGACGGGGTCGACCGGGCCGTTGATCTTCTTCGGCATGATGATGTGGAAGCCGTGGTCGGTGGCCGGGGCGCCGTCGCCGTGCACGGAGATCGCGGCGTCGGCCTTGGCCTTGTTGCCGATGGCGGCCCGCTGGGTGATGCAGGGACCGACGCTGTTGTTGTCGGCCCTGGTCAGCTTCACCTTGGCGCCGCGGGCCTTCAAGATCTTGACCATGCGGTTGGAGACGTCCCAGCTGAAGGCGGCTTCGGTGTAGTGGCTCGCCGTCTCGGTGCCCGTCGTGTCACACGGCTTCCACTTGGTCAGCACGTTGACCTTGCGGTTGATGGCCGTGGGATTGCGGTAGTTGCCGCCGTTGTGCCCAGGGTCGATGACGATGGTCTTGCCCTCCAGCGGGCCGGCCACCGCCTGGGGCTTGGCATGGGCCTGAGACTTCGCCTGAGTCGGCGTCGACGCCGAGGCGGGCGTCGTCGCGGCCGCTCGGGCGACCTGACCTGCCGCGGCGCCACCGCTGTCGGTGCCGCCGCACGCGGTGGCGATCAGGCCGCAGGCGGCGAGGAGTGACGCTGGAAGAGCACGCATACGCTCCAACTTACGTTAAGCGGCGTCCTCACCTGACGCTTATGTCAAGAAGCGGCCCCTCGCTAGACGCTTATGTGAAGAGCGGCTCCTGTGGGGAGCGCGGCTCCTGTGTGAAGAGCGGCTCCTCACCAGACGTGTTCGCCCACCTCCTGCCGCTCCAGCAGCGCGGCGAGCTCCCGGGCATCCTCGGCGTCGAGGCCGAGGACGACGCGGGGACGGCCCCACGGGTGGTCGAGGGAGTGGGCGACGTAGCTGGCCACGGACTCCGCACCGACGTCGATTCCCCTGCCCCTGTCCCGGCCCGCGCGCCACTGCGCCCAGGCACGTTCGAGCTCGGTCGCCGCGCGCTGGGCGCAGGACACCAGTTCCGGATCACGCATGGCTGTCCCCCCGGATCAGATCGTGTCGCATGACCCTGACGAGTAAACCGCCGTGCGGCGCCGCCACCGCACGGGTTGACCCAGCTTTGGCTTTCTCTAAACGGGACCCGTGCTCCGCCGGACGATGAGTTCGGGGGTCACCTGGCGCAGACGGGCTACTTTCGCGGGGTCTCCGATCCGGTCGCTGAGCAGTGCCGCCGCGGACCGGCCCATGGTACGGCGCGGCTGGTCTACGGAGGTGAGAGAGATGTGGTGCGAGGCGGCCAGGTGGGTGTTGTCGTAACCGACCACCGACAGGTCGTCCGGCACCTTCAGGCCCAGTTCCGCGGCGGCCGAGAGGACGCCGAGCGCAACTACGTCGTTGGCGGCGAAGATCGCCGTGGGCCTGGGTTCGCGGCTGAGCAGGGCGAGTGCGGCCTGCCGGCCGCTCTCCTCGGTCGACTCCGCCGCCTCGACCATGATGTAGGGCGCCAGCGAGTGTCTGCGCATCGCCACGAGGTAGCCCTCGCAGCGTGAGGAGCGCGGACCCTCGATGTGCGCGATCCTTTTGTGGCCGTGTTCGACCAGATGATCGATGGCCAGCCGGGCGCCGAGCTGGTCGTCGTCGACCACGATGTCGACGCCGTCGAGCTCGATGTCACGTTCCCCTACGACGACCGTCGGCGTGTAGGAGGTCGCCTCGATCAGCGTCTCGCTGGTCGGCGCGATGCCGAGTAACACCAGCCCGTCGACCCTGAGCTCCAGGAAGGCCTCCACGGCCTCGTCCTCGAAGGCGGGGTCCCATTGGCTGTTGCCGATCAGCATGCGCAGTCCGTCGCCGTGCAGGCTCTCCTGCAGTCCGTCGAGGAACTCGGCGTAGAACGGGTTGTGCAGGTCGGCGACGAGCGCGCCGACGAGGTGAGTACGGCCTTCGACGAGGCTCCGCGCGACCGCGTTGGGCCGGTAGCCGAGCTCGCGGGCCGCCTGCAGCACGGCTTGCCGCCGGTGCTCGCTCACGTGCGGGGATCCGCGTAGTACGAGCGAGACCAGCGATTTCGAGACGCCGGCTCGCTCGGCGACGTTGCGGATGGTCGGTCGTGGCCGAGGTACCGCGTCTACCTCCCGGAGCTCGGTAATAGTTGAAGTGTTGACGGGTGGTCCTGACATGTGTCTCCCCCGCGATGCGAAGTTGGGCACCTGTCTGACCAAACGATCGAGTTCGCCGCAGGGTACGGCCTCATGTTAGGGAAGGCTGATATTGACCCCTTGGTTACATGTCCGCTATTAGGCATGGCGTCGGATACTGTGCTGTTGTGACACCCGGGAAGTCAGCCGAAGCGGCCCGACCGGCTCGGCGCAGGCTCAGCGTGGATCGCCGTCGCGAGGAGCTCATGGCCGCGGCCCTCGAACTCTTCAGCACACGCGACGCGGAAGACGTCTCGATCGACGACGTGGCCTCGGCCGCCGGCGCTTCGCGGGCACTGGTCTACCACTACTTCGGCGGCAAGCAGGAGCTCTACGTGGCGGCGCTGAAGAGCGCGGCCGACCAGCTGGAGTCGCGGCTGCGCCCGCAGGGCGGCGGCAGACCTCTCGATGAGCTGGCCTTGGGGCTCGGGCGCTACTTCGACTTCGTCGAGGAGCACGCGGCCGGGTTCGCGGCGCTGCTGCGCGGCGGCCCCGCCAACCGGGCGGGGGAGGTCGGGGAGATCGTCGATGGTGTGCGGCAGCGTCTCTTCCGGCTCATCCAGCGGCAGATGCGGGTGGAGCGGCCGAGCCCGGTGCTGCGTACGACGCTGAGATCGTGGATCGCGTCGGTGGAGACCGCCGGCCTCGACTGGCTGGAACACCGCGACATCGAGCGTCCGACGCTCGAGAAGATGCTCGTGGACCAGATGGTCTCACTACTCAGAGTAGCCGCCGGCTATGACCCGGAGGTCAACCGGCTGCTGGATCTGCTGACCAAGGAACAACTGGCCTAGGTCCCCTTCGGGAAGGATGGCGCCGGGCGGGCGGCGCCAGCTCCCCATTTACGACATGACGTCGTCACCTGGGTGGACCGGGCTGTCCAGCACGGCCCACCATTCAACCCCCCTGAGGTTCGTGACGACCTCGGCACTACTCCGAGCGCTGCTGCGGAATCCCCGCCAGCAGTGCGCGGACCTCGGTCTCCCGGTAACGCCGGTGACCGCCGAGGGTACGAATCGACGTCAACTTGCCTGCCTTCGCCCACCGGGTAACGGTCTTGGGGTCGACCCTGAACATGGTCGCGACCTCAGCGGGCGTGAGCAGCGGCTCGGCCTCGGGTGTACGAGCTGACATTTGTGCGGCCTCTCCTCCGTGTGGACCGGCTCAGCGATCCTGTGACTCCCTTTGCGCGTGTCACGGATGTCCCCCTATAGCCCAGAGCGTGCGGCTTTTCTGAGCCATATGCGGCATCACCCGAAGTGACCATACCGCCACGCAGAGCGATTTGCGAGCCCTTCTTTGACCCAACTGCCCGCTCACATGGCGATGTCACGCTCGGTGATTCTAGCGACACGTTTCGTGGTATCGCAGTGAAAACGGCAAACTACTCAGTTCGCAGAAGAGAGCAGCCGCGAGTCATGACCTACTTATGCAGGTCAGACGGTTGTATTGGGGTTCAGTTGGCAGATTCCAGAAGTTGCATTGACTTCCAGCGCAGGATCACCCTCTGATACATGGCGTAGGCAAGCTCTTCTTGACCCGTGTCCAGGCCCGTGAGGGCCGCTGAGAGCTCCGCGACGGACTGATCCGCTTGCAGAGCGTCATCGTTCATGAGCCGCACCAGGCCGCCGTAGTCGAGCTCGACCAGCGAGTGCGGGTGGAACTCCTCCAGCCACCTGGCCACGTCCTCCACGTCCAGGTTGGCCGCCACGTCGCCCAGGTGCCTGCGCAGCACTTGCAGCGCCCGCGCGGAGCGCCTCCTGGCCTGGGCCATGGAGGTGACGTAGATGAGGTTGCGTCCCGTCGTGGTGGTCACGTCCTGTCCGGGCGTCGCGGAGCCGAGCACCAGCCAGCGCTCGTTGCCGTCGAAGGGTACGAACCACGCGGGTGGCACGTGCCACGCCGTCGTGCGGATGTGGGTGCGGAGCGCGGCGGAGTCACCGGTGCGCTTGTACCGGTCGAAGTCGTCGGCGGTCTGTTCGGCGATCGCCTTGGGCACGAACCGGTCCATCAGCTTCGCGGGAGTACTGCCACGCAGCCTTGAGAAGGCCAGCCACGAGCGAAGCCGGGTCTGCCACGGACACACATAGAGACGGTCCTCAACGCGCCGCAGATAGGCGTTGGGGCTCTCCTGCGCGGGTGCCGGGTGGGGCGGCATGCCGAGCAGGCGCCTGACGGCCTCGGCGTGCTCGGCGTTGAGCGCGGTGGCCCGGCGGGGACGATCACGCGATTCGGCGTACTCGGCCCAGACCTTGCGCTCGGACTCGGCGAACGCGGTCAGCGGCTCGTAGACCCGGAGGTAAGCGGCATAGGGCAGCACGGAGGCATCGTGTCATGAAGACAACCTGCTCGCATCGTCGCGCTACTACGCTGATAGACGAGATCCGCCGCAACGGGGCGGCGGACACGGGACAGGGAGTCACTACCGTGACCGATGTCTTCGGCTCGTCCCATAAGGACGTCCATGAGCAGGTCGTGTTCTGCGCCGACGAGCAGAGCGGCCTGCGGGCCATCATCGCCATCCACAACACCGCACTCGGGCCGGCCCTGGGAGGCACCAGGTTCTATCCGTACGCGGGCGAGCAGGCGGCTCTGGCCGACGTGCTCAACCTGGCCAAGGGCATGGCCTACAAGAACGCGCTGGCCGGTCTCGACCATGGCGGCGGCAAGGCCGTCATCATCGGCGACCCGCGCCGGGACAAGAGCGAGGCGCTGCTGCGCGCCTACGGCCGCTTCGTCGAGTCGCTCGGCGGGCGCTACATCACCGCCTGTGACGTGGGCACCTTCAGCGAGGACATGGACGTCATCGCCAGGGAGTCACGCTACGTGATCGGCCGCACGCCGGCGCACGGCGGCGCGGGCGACTCCTCGATCCTCACCGCCTTCGGTGTCTACCAGGGCATGCGCGCCTCGGCCGAGCGCGTCTACGGCTCGCCGTCGCTGCGCGGCAAGCGGGTCGGCGTCGAGGGCGTCGGCAAGGTCGGCCATCGGCTGGTCGACCTGCTGCGCGAGGACGGCGCCGATGTCGTCCTGTGTGACGTCGATCCCAAGGCGGTCGAGCGCGTACGACAGCGCCACCCCGAGGTCGACGTCGTGGGCGACGCGGTGACGCTCACCGGAGCCGACATCGACGTGTTCGCCCCCTGCGCGCTGGGCGGGGCTCTCGACGACCACTCGGCGGCCAGGCTCCGCGCCAAGATCGTCTGCGGCGCGGCCAACAACCAGCTCGCCCATCCGGGCGTGGAGAAACAGCTCGCGGAGCGCGGCATCCTCTACGCGCCCGACTACGTGGTCAACTCGGGCGGCGTGATCCAGGTCGCCGACGAGCTGGAGGGCTTCAACATGGAGCGTGCCAGAGCCAAGGCGACCCAGATCTACGACACGACTCTGAAGATCTTCGGGATCGCGGCCGACGAGGGCGTCCCTCCGGCGGTCGCAGCAGATAGGCTGGCCGAGCGCAGAATGTCGGAAGTCGGGCGTATTAGGGGCATTTGGCTGGGCCGCTGACGCCCCGCGCCCATACGACGTACCGAGCTGGGCACAAAACAGGTACGGTAATAGGCGAACGATAGGCTGACGCCCAAAGTCAGGCGGCGTCAGTGTGTGGTGCGTTAGCGACGAGGGGTCGGGGACGACCCCACACGAGGGGGTCGAGCCAATGGGGCGCGGCCGAGCAAAGGCCAAGCAGGTCAAGGTTGCTCGCCAGCTGAAGTACAACAGCGGTGGCACGGATCTTGATCGTCTTCGCGATGAACTCGGGGTCGGAGACTCCAGCGACAATGACGACGCCGCCGACGACCTCAGCGATGAGCTGGCGGATCGCTATGCAGATTACGCCGACGACTACGGCAACAAAGACGCCGACGACCGGTAACGGTTGTTCCGGTTGAGCGCGCCGCCCCACGGCACCCACCCGTGGGGCGCTTTCTTGCCGTCGGGGGTTTTTACTTCTTAGGGTTACGGCAAGCCCGGCTGGCCCCACCCGCCGTACAGGGCTGAGGGCCTCCAGGAATACGGCCGCTGAGCCCGCACAGGGCCGGGCGCCGTTACAAGACGGTGCAACCGTCTGGGTGCCAACAGGTGGCAGGTGTTGTCGCCAACCCCCGCCACCCAGTGCGTCAGCGGTAGGTGGCTTGGCCGGTGCCTTCCCTGATTTCGCCCAACACCCAGGCGGGCTGGTTGCGTTCGGTCAGTAGGCGGATGGACTCGTCCGCTGCCTCCTGGGCGACGATGGCGGCCATGCCGATGCCCAGGTTGAAGGTCTTGTCCATGTCCTTCTGTTCGATGCCGCCATAGCCCGCCAGGACCGAGAAGATCGGTGGCGGGGTCCACGAGGAACGGTCGAGGACGGCGTCGAGGTGGTCGGGGAGTGAGCGAGACAGGTTGCTCTCGATGCCGCCGCCGGTGATGTGGGCGTAGGCGTGGACGTCGACCCTCCGGGCCAGCTCCAGGCAGTCGAGCGAGTAGATCCTGGTGGGCTCCAGCAGCTCGGCGCCCAGCGGCCTGGCCAGCTCGGGCAGGTCGGCGTCGAGCGACAGCGACGACTCGCGCAGCACATGGCGTACCAGCGAATAGCCGTTGGAGTGCACTCCCGACGACGCCAGGCCGAGGACCACGTCGCCGGCCCGTACGCGGTCGGCGCCGAGCATCGCCGACGCCTCCACGACGCCGGTGCCCGCGCCCGCCAGGTCGTATTCGTCGGGGCCCATGGCTCCCGGGTGCTCGGCGGTCTCGCCGCCGAGCAGGGCCGCCCCGGCCAGCCGGCAACCCTCGGCGACGCCGCCCACGATCTCGGCGATGCGCTCGGGCACCACCTTGCCGCAGGCGATGTAGTCGGTCATGAACAGCGGCTCCGCGCCGCACACCACCAGGTCGTCGAGGACCATGGCGACGAGGTCGACGCCGATCGTGTCGTGCTTGCCGTATTGCTGGGCGAGCATGACCTTGGTGCCCACGCCGTCGGTCGAGGTGGCCAGCAGCGGGCGCTGGTAGCGCAGCAGGGCCGAGGCGTCGAACAGACCGGCGAACCCGCTGGCGTCGTCGACCACCTCGGGCCTGCGTGAGCGGGCCACCTTGGCCTTCATCAGGGAGACGGCGCGCTCCCCCGCCTCGATGTCGACCCCGGCGGCCTCGTACGTCGTCACGCCTTGCTCTCCAACACGAACTTGCCCACGTTGTCCTGGTCGATGGGGATGGGATAGGAGCCGTCGAAGCAGGCCCGGCACAGCCGCTCGGCGGGGATCGTGGTGGCCTTGGTCAGGCCCTCCAGCGAGATGTAGCCCAGCGAGTCGGCGCCGAGCGAGGCCCGGATCTCCTCGACGCTGAGCGAGCCGGCGATGAGCTCGGCCCTGGTGGCGAAGTCGATGCCGTAGAAGCAGGGCCAGGCCACGGGCGGCGAGGAGATGCGTACGTGCACCTCACTAGCGCCGGCCTCGCGCAGCATCCTGACGATCGCGCGCTGGGTGTTGCCGCGCACGATCGAGTCGTCGACGACGACCAGACGCTTGCCCTCGACGACCTCGCGCAGCGGGTTGAGCTTGAGCCTGATGCCGAGCTGCCGGATGGTCTGCGAGGGCTCGATGAAGGTGCGGCCGACGTAGGAGTTCTTCACCAGGCCCTGGCCGTAGGGGATGCCGCTCTCTTCCGCGTAGCCGACGGCGGCGGGCGTGCCCGACTCGGGCGTGGGGATGACCAGGTCGGCCTCGACGGGGTGCTCGCGGGCCAGCGCGCGGCCGACCTCGACCCGGGTGACCTGGATGCCGCGCCCGGCGATGGTGGTGTCGGGGCGGGCCAGGTAGACGTATTCGAACAGGCAGCCCTTCGGCTCCGCCAGCGCGAACCGGCGCGACCTGACACCGCGCTCGTCGATGGTGAGCATCTCGCCGGGCTCGATCTCGCGGGTGAACGTGGCGCCCACGATGTCGAGCGCGGCCGTCTCGGAGGCCACCACCCAGCCTCGCTCCAGGCGGCCCAGGACCAGCGGGCGGATGCCCTGCGGGTCGCGGGCCGCGTAGAGCGTCTTCTCGTCCATGAACACCAGTGAGTAGGCACCCTTGACCTGCGGCAGCAGCTCGGCCGCCGCGTCCTCGATGGACCGGTCGCGGTCCTGGGCGAGCAGCGTGGTGAGCACCTCGGTGTCGGTGGTCGCCCTGGTCGCCCCGGGAGCCAGCCGCTGGGCCAGCTCCGCGGTGTTGATCAGGTTGCCGTTGTGGGCGAGCGCGAGGCCGCCCTCGTCGGTGGAGCTCAGCGTGGGCTGCGCGTTCTCCCACACACTGGAGCCGGTCGTGGAGTAGCGGCAGTGGCCGATGGCCAGGTGGCCCCTGAGGGTGCCGAGCACCGACTCGTCGAAGACCTGGGAGACCAGGCCCATGTCCTTGTAGACGAGGATGCGGCTGCCCTCGCTGACCGCGATGCCCGCGGACTCCTGTCCGCGGTGTTGCAACGCGTACAGCCCGTAGTAGGTGAGTTTGGAGACTTCCTCGCCTGGCGCCCAGACACCGAAGACGCCGCAGGCGTCTTTAGGAGCATGGTCTTGGGGGTCCAGGTCATGGCCGAGCCGGCCGTCGCCTTTCAGCACGTGCTTCAGTCTAGGTCGGCCGCTCCCCTGCTCGCACCCGGGGGCCAGATCAGAGGGCGTGCGCCGACCGGCCGGCGTTGGATCCGTCGCGGATGATCTCTCCGGTGAGGTTGCGGTTCGCCGCGGAGCCGAGGAAGACGATCAGCGCCGCCAGGTCGTCCGCCGTCGAGAGCCGCCGGGTGGGCGTGCGGGCGGCGAGCGCGTCCGCGACCTCCTGCGGGACGGGCCGTTCGCGCTCGGTGAGGGTGAATCCGGCGGCGGCGACGTTCACCAGGATGCCGTCCTTGCCGGCCTCCCAGGCCAGCGCGCGGGCCATGCCGTGCAGGGCCATCTTGGCCGTGCCGTACGCCCCGGGGCCCGGCAGTCCCTCCTCCGCCGCACCCGACGAGACGAACACGATCCGCCCGAAACCGTTCCGCCGCATATTGGGCAGTACGGCCCCCGCGAGGATCGCGTTTCCGACCACGTTGGCGTGCAGGGCGGCCGTCCACTCAGCCGCGGGTACGTCCTCGAAGGCCATGCTGTTGGGCATGATCGTGCCCCAGCGCACGGCGTTGGCGACCAGCGCGTCCACGGGCCCCGCTTCCCACACGGCGGCGGTGATGCTCGCGTGGTCCTCAAGATCGAGGTGGATGGCCGCGGCCTTGCCCCCGGCCTGCTCCACCCGCTTGACCACCTCGGCCGCCCGTTCCTCGCCCGAGTGGTAGGTGATGGTGACGCGGGCTCCCGTGGCTCCGTAGGCGACGGCCGTGGCCGCGCCGATGCCGGACGAACCGCCGGTGACGAGCACGTGCATGATGAACTCCCTTAGTTGTTAGCCGACTAATTAGCCAGCTAACTCCATGGCGATGCCTGCCCGCAAGCCGGTTTCGCTGGGAGTGAAAGGGTCGTTAGGGCATGGCACGCAGCAGGCGGCCGAACATGTCCCGCTCGTCCGGGTCGAACGCGCTCAGCAGCTCTTCGTCCATCCTGGTCCAGATCTGTTCCACGGGTTCGCGGACGGCCTTGCCGATGTCGGTCAGCCAGACCCGGCTCGTCCGTGGCCGGTCGGGGTCGGGCGAGCGGTGCAGGAAGCCGGCCCGCTCCAGGCGCTGGATGGTCTTGGTGACGGTCGGCGGCTCGACGCCCAGCCGCCGGATGAGCTCACTCTGGGTGAGGCCGTCCTGCTGCCACAGCTGGTTGAGCAGCAGCTCCTGGCCGCTGTGCAGGCCGAGCGGGACCAAGGCCGCGGCCATCTGGTTGCGCTTCGTCTTCATGACCATGATCAACGCGTAGGTCAGGGTCTCTTCCAGCATGTCCTCATCTTGCCCGTCGCCTGCCATTTTGGCGCATGGTGACCCAAGGATGAGCGGGCTCTTACCGTGTCGCGCGGTTTTGGCGATGTCAGCCGCGAAAAGGTGAAGTATCCGGCATACAGACCCGTCGGGAGACGCAGACGTGACCACACCTGGGGATCCGAACCAGCCTCGCCCGAACGACGGCGACCCTTCGAAGGACGAGCCTCCGGAGGAGCAGCCGCGGCCCCGCCGCGAGCCGGGCAAGCCGTTCCACCCCGACCTGCCCACGGCGCCCGAGACCCCTGGTCCGGCCGAGGGTCAGGAGGGTGAGGAGGCGGAGGAGACCCAGGTGTTTCCGGCGCCGGGCGCGCGGCCGCCCTACCCGGGGTGGGACGACGAAGGAGCGGAGCCCCAGAACGGCGCACCGGGACCCACGCCGCCGTCGCGCTACGAGCCGCCGACCTCGCCCGAGGGCGAGCCCCCGCGCCATGAGCCGCCGACGCCGCCGGGTGTGCCGCCGCGCCATGAGCCGCCGACCGCGCCCCCGACCACGCCACAGGGTGGGCCGCCGCCGTCTCCGCAGGAGGAGCGGCCGTCGTTCGTGCCGCAGCCCCCGTCGTACGGGGAAACCGGGCCCCAGACCCCGTCCTATGGGGAAGGCCAGCCGCCGGGCCCGCCCCCTCGAACCGAGCCCATCCCGGCCGTGCCCGGCACCTCGCCCTCCAGCCCGTACGGCGGCCCGCCCGGCGGAGGTGGCCCCGGCTACGGCCCGCCGCCAGGGGGCGCCTACCCACCAGGGGGTTCGTACCAGCAAGGGGGTCCGTACCAGCCGTACCAGGCCGGCCCGCCCGCCCCGCCCGGCAGCGGCCTGGCCACGGCCTCGCTGGTGCTGGGCGTCGCCAGCCCGTTCCTCGTCTTCGTCTGCTTCACCGGCCTGCTCACCGCGATCCTGTCGATCGTCTTCGGCTGCGTCGCGCTCAGCAAGGGCGTGGGCAAGGGCCGCGCCATCGCGGGCATCGCGGTCAGCATCCTGGCCCTGATCCTCTTCGCCGTCGTGGCCATCTGGTTCTGGAGCGTGGTCCAGGAGTGCGGCCACCTTCCCGGGCAGCTCGCCGACCAGTGCTTCGAGAGCAAGTTCCCCTGGATGAGGCGCACCCGCTAGGAGAGCGGGAGATGGCCGGACAGGTCGGCACGGGCGCCGCTCGCTGAGACGGCGCCCTTCGCCATGGCCTCGGCCCAGGTGAGGCGGCCCAGCGCGAGCTCGATCCAGGTGCGGCCGTCCGTCTCCACGACGTTCGGGGGAGTGCCGCGTGTGTGGCGCGGCCCGGCGATGGCCTGTACGGCCGCGTACGGCGGCACCCGCACCTCCACCGTCCGGCCGGGCGCGGCGGTCGCCAGCCGGTCGAGCAGGTGGCGTACGGCCTGCCGGGCGGCGTCGCGCTCGGGCCGGAGATCCCGTTCGTAGGCGGCGAGTACGGCCGAGACCAGAGCGTCGGCCAGCGCCGAGGACGGTCCGTCGAAGGGCGGTTCGTCCAGCGCCACGAGTTGGGCGTCCAGTGCGGCCCGCATTTTTTCCGGGTCCAATTTCCGCGAAGGCACTTGACCATTGTGTCGTGGAAAGCGTTCATCGTGTCGGAGGTCCTCGTTCACCTGCGGTTTCGATGGCGGTCGTAGCGTCCCCGCCGTAAGACAGCTCATTTTTGGAGGAACTGTGGCGAACCGGTTGCTACCGCTGCTTCCCGCGCATACATCTGGACGATCGGCGATGACCTGCCGGTTCCGCTGCGGCAACGCTTGTGCGCACGACGTGGCCAACACCAGTGACAACACCTACTTCGGCGACGTGGTCGCCGAGGCGATGTCCCGCCGGGGCATGCTCCGCGCCGGCGCCCTGGGCGCTCTGGCCGCCGGGGTCGTCGGGGTCGGCGTCGCCGGGGCCGTACCGGCTCTGGCCGACCCGACGGAGCCTCCGGAGGCCGACCTCGCGGGCCACTCCTCGGGCGGCATCCGCTTCACCCCCGTGCCGCCGAACAAGGAGGACGCGCTGACCGTCGCCGAGGGCTACACCTCGGGCGTCGTCGCGCGCTGGGGCGACCCCGTGACAGCGGACGCTCCCGCGTTCGACTTCGACAAGCAGAGCCCCGAGGCGCAGGCCAAGCAGTTCGGGTACAACTGCGACTTCGTCACGCTCTTCCCGATGGGCGCCAACCGCGGGCTGCTCTGGGTGAACCACGAGTACACCAACGAGAACCTGATGTTCCGCGGCTACACCACAGGTGCCGCCGCCACCGAGGACCAGATCAAGATCGCGCTGGCCGCCCATGGCGGTTCGGTCGTCGAGATCGAGCGCGTCCGCGGCACCGGCCAGTGGAAGCTGGTCACCTCGGGCCGCAGGCGGTACAACCGGCGCGTCACCGCCCAGACGCCGATGCGCTTCAGCGGCCCGGCCGCGGGCAGCGACCTGCTCAAGACCGCCGCTGACCCGAAGGGCCGCACCCCCGTCGGCATGCTGAACAACTGCTCCGGCGGATCCACGCCGTGGGGCACCGTGCTGACGGCCGAGGAGAACATCGACCAGTACTTCGTCAACGGCGACAAGGTCCCGGCGGCGCAGCTGCCGTACATCTCCCGCTACACGATCACCACCGGTACCCCGTCGAGCAGCCGCCGCTTCGACCGCGTCGAGGAGCGCTTCGACCTGGCCAAGCACCCGAACGAGGCCAACAGGTTCGGCTGGGTCGTGGAGATCGACCCGTTCGACCCCGACTCGACGCCCGTCAAGCGGACCGCGCTGGGCCGCCTGAAGCACGAGGCCGCCAACACGACACTGGCCCGCGACGGGCGCGTGGTCGTGTACATGGGCGACGACTCCCGCTTCGAGTACATCTACAAGTTCGTGTCGAAGAACCGCTTCATCCCCGGTAACGACCGGCACAACAGGGACCTGCTCGACGAGGGCACGCTCTATGTCGCCAAGTTCACCGGCGACAGTCCCGCCGCCGAGATCGACGGGTCGGGCAAGCTGCCCTCCGACGGCGCCTTCGACGGCTCCGGTCAGTGGATCCCGCTGGTCTCGGGCAGCAAGTCGTACGTGGACGGCATGACCGCCACCGAGGTGCTGGTCTACACCCGCGTCGCCGCCGACAAGGTGGGGGCG
Source organism: Nonomuraea sp. NPDC052129 (assembly GCF_040680095.1). Lineage (NCBI taxonomy): Bacteria > Bacillati > Actinomycetota > Actinomycetes > Streptosporangiales > Streptosporangiaceae > Nonomuraea > Nonomuraea sp. NPDC052129. Next base: position 23,461 of record NZ_JBFAVX010000052.1, read on the forward strand.
ACCAAGATGGACCGCCCCGAGGACATGGAGCGCAACCCCGTCACCGGTGGCGTGTACGTGGCGCTGACCAACAACACCAACCGCACCGCGGCGCAGGTCGACGAGGCCAACCCGCGCCCGTCCAACAAGCACGGCCACGTGCTGGAGATCGTCGAGCGGCGCGACGACGCGGGGGAGAAGACGTTCGCCTGGTCGATCCCGCTGGTCTGCGGTGACCCGAACGACGCCGCGACCTACTTCGCCGGCTACGACAAGACGAAGGTCTCGCCGATCTCCTGCCCGGACAACGTGGCCTTCGACCGGGACGGCAACCTCTGGATCGCCACCGACGGCAACCAGCTCGGCAGCAACGACGGTATGTTCGTGATGCCCGTGCGCGGCAAGGAGCGCGGGCACCTGCGGCAGTTCCTCACGGTCCCGCTCGGCGCGGAGACCTGCGGCCCGATGGTCACCGAGGACCAGCGCAGCGTGTTCGTCGCGGTGCAGCATCCGGGCGAGCTGGACGGCGCCACCCCCGACAAGCCGGCCAGCCACTGGCCCGACGGCGACCAGCCGCGTCCGTCGGTCGCGGTCGTCTGGCACGAGAAGGGCCAGAAGATCGGCGCTTGACCTGAAGTTAAGTTGAGGTCCTAGGCTGCCATGCATGAGCATGGAAATGACCGCCTGGCATCAGCTGTATTCGATGAACAACCAGACGGAGCGTCGCCCACTGTCTCGGGCGACGCTCCGTCGCGTCGGCGCCTTCGCCCGGCCGCATCGGCGGCGGGTGACGCTCTTCCTGGTGTTAAGCGTGGTGATGGCGGCCTTGGCGGTGGTCGCGCCGGTCCTCGCGGGCCGGGTCGTCGACGCGATCGTCAAGGGTGAGGCGTTCGGCATCGTGGCCGGGCTGGCGGGGTTGATCGCGGTCCTCGCCCTGGCGGAGGCCGGGCTCGGCCTGGTGACCAGATGGCTGTCGGCGGGACTCGGCGAAGGACTGATCCTCGACCTGCGTACGGCGGTCTTCGACCACGTCCAGCGGATGCCGATCGCCTTCTTCACCAGGACCCGCACGGGCGCCCTGGTCAGCCGGTTGAACAACGACGTGATCGGCGCGCAGCGCGCCTTCACCGACACCCTGTCCAGCGTGGCGGGCAACATCGTGACGCTCGTGCTGACCCTCATCGTGATGATCGGGATCTCCTGGCAGATCACGCTGCTCGCGCTGTTGCTGCTGCCGGTGTTCGTCCTGCCCGCGCGCCGGATGGGCTCCAGGATCGCCCGGCTGCGGCGTGAGGCGGCCGACCACAACGCGGCCATGGGCACGCAGATGACCGAGCGCTTCTCCGCGCCTGGAGCGACGCTGGTGAAGCTGTTCGGCCGGCCCGCCCGCGAGTCGGCGGAGTTCGCCGCGCGGGCGAGGCGGGTGCGTGACATCGGCGTGCGCACGGCCATGACCCAGTCGGTCTTCGTCACCGCGCTCACCCTGGTGTCCGCGCTGGCCCTGGCCCTCGTGTACGGCCTCGGCGGCTTCTACGCCCTGCGCGACCAGCTCGACCCCGGCTCGGTCGTGGCACTGGCCCTGCTGCTCACCCGCCTCTACACGCCGCTGACCGCCCTGGCCAGCGCCCGGGTGGACGTGATGAGCGCGCTGGTCAGCTTCGAGCGGGTCTTCGAGGTGCTCGATCTCGAACCGCTCATCAAGGAGCGGCCGGGCGCGGTCCAGGTCCCCGAGGGGCCGGTCTCCGTGGAGTTCGACGACGTACATTTCGCCTACCCCGCGGCCGAGAAGGTCTCGCTCGCCTCGCTGGAGGAGGTCGCCGTCCTCGACTCGCGTGGCGGGGTCGAGGTGCTGCACGGCGTCTCCTTCACGGCCGAGCCGGGCCAGATGGTCGCTCTCGTCGGCTCCTCGGGCGCGGGCAAGTCGACCATCGCCCAGCTCCTGCCGAGGCTGTACGACGCCGACTCGGGGACCGTGAAGATCGGCGGCGTGGACGTCCGCGACCTGACCGCCGACTCGATCCGCGACACGCTCGGCATGGTCACCCAGGACGGGCACCTGTTCCACGAGACGATCAGGGCCAACCTGCTGCTCGCCCGGCCCGAGGCCGATGAGACGGAGCTTTGGGAGGTGCTCGGCCGGGCCAGGCTGGCCACGCTCATCGAGTCCCTGCCCGACGGTCTCGACACCGTGGTCGGGGAGCGCGGCTACCGGCTGTCGGGCGGCGAGCGCCAGCGGCTGACGATCGCCCGGCTGTTGCTGGCCCGGCCCAGGGTGGTGATCCTGGACGAGGCCACCGCGGCGCTCGACTCCACCTCGGAGGCGGCCGTGCAGGAGGCGCTGGGTGAGGCGCTGCAGGGCAGGACCGCCGTGGTGATCGCGCACCGCCTGTCCACGATCCGCGCCGCCGACGTCATCCTGGTGATCGAGGACGGGCGGGTGGTCGAGCGGGGTACGCATGCCGAGCTGCTCGCCGCCGGGGGGCGCTATGAGGAGCTGTACCGCACCCAGTTCGACGAGCCCGCCACCGTCGGGGTCGCGTGAGCGGGTGCGGCTCGGTCGCTCAGGCGGCGGTCGTCTGCTCCCGCCGCTCGGCTCGCGGCTGGTTCGTCTGGCTGTCACTCGTACGGCGGGTGCGCAGGGCGTACAGGCTTACCGGGATCGCCGTCAGCACGAGCACGGCCGCCAGCACCAGCGTGAACTGGTAGGCGTCGAGGAAGGCGGCCAGCGGCGGCCGGTCACTGGCGCTCTGCCTGGAGCTCAGGACCGCGCCCAGGACGGTGATGCCGAGCAGCCCGAACACCTCGCGCGACACGTTCAGCACCCCAGAGGCGACGCCCGACCTGCCCTGGGGCATGCCGGACAGGATCGCGGCGGTCAGGGGCACCAGCAGGCCGCCGCCCAGGCCGTACAGCAGGAACCAGGGCGCCACGTCGCCGTACCCGCCGTCGGCGCCGATCCCGGAGATCATGAACAGTGCGCCGCCCATCAGCGCCATGCCGAGCGCGACGGTCGGGCCGATGCCCAGCCGCGCGCTGACCCGCTGCGACAGGATCGCCGTGACCGCCATGACCAGGGCCATCGGCACGAACGCGGCGCCGGCCTCGGAGGGGGAGAAGGCGAGCACGTTCTGCAGCCAGAGCGCGCTGAAGAAGTAGATGCCGAACACGCCGAACGACCAGATGCCCATGGTGATCAGGCCGCCGCTGAACATCCGCGCCCTGAACAGTGACAGGTCGATCATCGGTTCGGCGGACCGCGCCTCGACGAGCAGGAACGCCAGCGCCGAAGCGAGCGCGACGCCGAAGGCGGTCAGGATCTCCGGCGAGGTCCATCCGGCGCCGTCACCCTCGATCAGCCCGTAGGTGAGGGCGAACAGCGCGAGCGCCGAGGTGGCCAGGCCCGGCAGGTCGAGGCCGCGCCGTACGCGGGTGAAGGCGGGACGGACGGCCCAGAGCGCGAGGCCGAGCGTGACCAGCCCGATCGGCACGTTGATCAGGTAGATCCAACCCCAGTGCAGCCGCTCGCTGATGAAGCCGCCGGTCACCGGGCCGAGCGCCATCGACAGCGCGCCGGACGCGCTCCAGATGCCCACGGCCCGCCCGCGCTCGCCCGGGTGGGGGAAGATCTGCGTCAGCAGCGAGAGCGCCGTTGGTGTGAGCATGGCCGCGCCGAGGCCCTGCACGGCGCGGGCGACGATCAGCATGGTGCCGTCGGTGGCCAGCCCGGCGGCGAGGGACGACAGCGTGAAGATCACCAATCCGGTCGTGAACACCCGCCGGGCGCCGAACACGTCGGCCAGCCTGCCGCCGACCAGCATGAGCCCGGCGAACACCAGGATGTAGCCGCTCACGATCCACTCCAGCCCGGAGATCGTCAGCCCGAGCTCCCGCTGGATCGTCGGCAGCGCGACATTCGCCAGGTTGTTGTCGAGGTAGGTCATGAAGGTCCCGAGCGTCACCGCGGTGAGCGCCCACCAGCGCCGGTCCATGTTCGTCTCCTATACGTCGTACTTGTACGTCGTATAGTGAACTTGTACGTCGTATAGTTGTCAACCGTGATGGGAAAACTGACCGCGGCGGCCATCGTCGAGCGGGCCCTGGAGATCGGTGACGCCGAAGGGCTCGACACCGTGACGATCAGGCGACTGGCGGCCGACCTGGGCGTGACGCCGATGGCCCTCTACTGGCACTTCAAGAACAAGGACCAGCTGCTCATCGGCATGGCGGACCACCTGATCCTGGGCTTCGGGATCAAGGAGGGCGAGGACGACCGCCCGTGGCCCGACCGGCTACGGGAGCTGGTCGAGGGCCTGATCAGGGTCCTGCGCGCCCACCCGTGCGCGAAGAGCGTGCTGGAGCAGGTGGACCAGGGCGCGGTGCCCAGCTTCCTGACGGTCTGGGACCTGGCGCTCGGGCTGGCGCGGGCGGCGGGGTTCACCGTGGAGGAGTGCTGCCTGATCTCCAAATACCTGCTGCAGAGCGCCATCTCCATCGCCGACGCCCCGGTCCACTTCCGCTCGCGCCATACCTCGGAGGAGATCGCCGAGATCGTCCGGGTGAAGCGCCTGGGCCTGGAGTCCCTGCCGGCGGACCAATACCCGAACCTGGTGGAGATGGCGGGCCCGATGGTCGAGGGGATGACGGCCGGCTTCTACGACTCGTTCGGCGTGGACCTGGTCATCAGCGGCGTGGAGGCTTTGGCGGCCAGACGTTAGGGTGCTCGGCATGACTTTCGAGCTGGTCTGCGAGATCGAGCCGCCCACCACGCCGGACCTGAAGCACGTCCGGCACCAGATCGGCACGATGAGCAAGATCGCCCACTCGTTCCTCATCCCCGACAACCACATCGGCCGGGCGACCGTGTCCAGCGTGGCCGTCGCGCACGAGGTCGAGGCGATGGGCGGGCGGAGCATCGCCTGCCTCAACTCCCGCGACCGCAACCTGCTCGGCTTCCAGCGCGACCTGTTGACGGCCGCGGCCTATGGGGTCGACCAGTTCCTGTTCGTCTACGGTGACAAGCCGGCGAGCGGCAACCGGACCAGCGACCTGACCGTCCGCTCGATGATCGAAGAGGCCAGGAACTTCGACGGCGGGTTCCGCGTCGGCGCGGCGGCCGGGCTGCGTCCCCTGCCCGCCTGGAAGCGCGCGGCCGACTTCCTGTTCCTCCAGGTCGGCTTCTCTCTGGAGGCCCTGCTGCGCTGGCGCGAGGCCAACCAGGTCGATGTGCCGGTCTACGCGGGGGTGATGGTGCTGGCCAGCGAGCGCCACGCCCGCACTCTGGCGGCGGCCATCCCCGACATCGCCATCCCCGACCGGCTGATCCACGCGGTGGCGGCCGACCGCATGGCGGGCGTGGACGCGGCCTGCGAACAGGTCCTGGCCATCCGCGACTCGGGCGCCTTCGACGGCGTCCACCTGATCCCGGTCAGCCGCTACCGCGACGTGGAATCTCGGCTGGCCGCGGCTTTCCGCTGAGGCCGCTGCTCGCGGTCACCTCGGAGGCCTCGTGCGCGTCCGGTGTGACGCCCATGAAGCGCTGGATCGCGAGCATCTCGGCTTGATCGTCACGACGGTCGCGGCCGGGCCAGCGCCGCGAACAAGGCGCCCGTCAGGGCGACGGCGAACAGCATCGCGTACGTTCGCTCGAACCCGTGCATCACCTGCCCCACCGCCACCGGCGACAGCTTGGCCAGCGTCCCCGCGTACACCTGGGCCCGTTCGGCGGGCCCCACCGAGCCGGCCAGGACGCTCAGTGACACGCCCACGCTGATCACGATCCCCATGTTCATGATCATCACCCGGAACCCGTTGACCACCCCCAGGCTGCCGCGAGGCAGCGCCCGCATGACCTGCGTGGTGTTGCCGGTCAGGAACGTGCCACTCCCGCACCCGGCCACGAAGAGGCCGACCCCGATGATCCAGTACGGCGTGGCGGGGTCCGCCGTCAGCATCAGCGTGCCGAGTCCCACGGCGCTCATCAGCGCGCCGCCGATCGACACGGCATACGGGGAGATCTTCAGCGAGCCCGCCAGCGGCGAGGCCACCGCCATGCCGACCGGCACCGGCAGCACGCTCAGCCCGGCCGTGAAGGCGTCCACGCCCCTGGCCGCCTGGAAGTACAGGGCCACGACCAGGATCAGCGCCGAGCGGGCCAGCGCGTTGCAGAACGAGGCCAGGTTGGCGAAGGCCAGCAGCCGCTCCCCGAACAGCCGCAGGTCGAGCACCGGATGCGCGGCCCGCCGCTCCACCAGCGCGATCACCGGCACCAGCACCGCGAACACCGCCACCCCCGTCAGCACGGCAGGGCTCGACAGCCCGGCGGAGCCCGCCTCCGACAGGGCGATGAGGATGGCCGAGAGCGCGGCGAACACCAGGGCGTTGCCCAGCGCGTCCACCGGTTCGCGCGGACCCCGGGGCATCTTGCGTAAGATCACCGCGCCCCAGCCGAAGGCGATCAGGCCGGCCGGTACGTTCACCCAGAAGATCCACTGCCAGCCGGCCGTGTCCGCGATGAGCCCGCCCAGCGTCGGCCCGGCGAGCTGCGCTACGGAGAGGGTGCCGATGTAGACGCCCATGCCCTGGCTGAGCCGGTCGGGCGGGAACGCGTCGGTGATGATGACCGTGCCGTTGGCCAGGATCATCGCCGAGCCGACCGCCTGCAGCACGCGCATCGCGACCAGGAACCACACGCCCGGCGACAGCCCGGCCAGCAGCGAGGCGACGGTGAACAGCGCGAACCCGGCCAGATAGATCTCCCGCCGCCCCAGCAGGTCCGCCACCCGGCCGAAGAACACCAGGCTCGCGGTGTTGACCAGCAGGAACGCCAGCAGTATCCAGCCGGATTCGAACGGGCTCGCGTGGAAGTGCCGGACCACGGTGGGCAACGCGACGTTCAGGGTGCTGCCCGCGATGCCGATGAGGACGAGACCGAGACTGGTGACCGAGCACACGCGCCAGGCGTAACGGAGGCGGTCGTCGTACGCGAGGGGCATGCGGTCCACTATGACGTACGACGTACGTCCGATTTGTCGTGGGGGAGGGGGTTACCTGGCCCGCTTGCGCAACCCGTCAAGATCGTGGATCACCACGCGCCGCCGCCCGGTCTCGATCAGCCCGCGGTCCCGTAGCAGCCGCAGCGCCTTGCTGACGGCCTCGCGCGAGGCCCCGGTCCACCCGGCCAGCTCGTCCTGGGAGAGCGGCAGCGCCACGCGTACGCCGCTGTTGGTCTTCTCGCCGTAGCGCTCGGCCAGCTCGATCAGCCGGGTCGCCACCCGGCCCGTCGTGTCGAACGCCCCGTACTCGATCCGCTTCCGGTCCGCGTCGCGTAGCCGTCCCGTCACCAGCTGCATGAGCAGTACGGCGATGCGCCCATGGGCCTGCAGGAACGCGGGGAAGTCGCGGACCACGATGCCCGCGATCGGCTCCAGCGCGGTGACCGTGGCCGACCGCGGTGAGCCGTCGATGGCCGACATCTCCCCGAGCAGCCCGCCCGGCCCGCGTACGGCCAGCACCACCTCGGTGCCGCTGCTCGTGTGCGACGAGACCTTCACCCGGCCCTCGGTCAGGACGAGCACCCAGTCGGAGGTGTCGCCCTCGCTCATCACGGTCGTCCCGCGCTCCCACCTGCGAGGTCGTCCCGCGGCGCGCATTTCCTCGACCTCGTCGGCTGTGAGCATGGAGAGGAACTCGCCGGGATCTGGGTTCATGCGCCGATTATGTCGGTACGGTCAGCGCCCTTCTAGGTCATTGCGGTCAGAACGTAGGCACCCACGAGTTCTTCCTTGCCCTTGAGGCTCAGCTTTCCGAGGGGGTTCACCGTGACGCCGGCTCCCAGTTGCCTGCGCGTCGTCTCGCCGATCACCACCGTGCCCGGCTCGGCGAGGCTCTGCAGCCGGGCGGCCACGTTCACGCAGTCGCCCATCGCGTTGAAGCCGCGCAGCTCCGGGCTGCCGATGTTGCCGACCAGGGCGGGACCGGTGTTGACGCCGACCCGGAACGTCGGCCACGCTTCCGCGTCCTCCCGCTTCCAGGCGATCTCCTCGGCCACCTCGGAGGCGGCCTCCTGCATGGCCAGGGCGGCCCGGCAGGCCGCCCTGGCGTGGCCGTTCTGCGTGGCCGGGGCATTGAACAGGGCCAGCAACGCGTCGCCGACGAACTGCACGATCGTGCCGCCGTTGGCCAGGATGCAGGGCACCGCGGCCGTGTGATACCGGTTGAGCATCTCCACGATCTCGCCGGGCGTGACCCGCTCCGAGAACGTGGTGAAGCCCTTGAGGTCGGCGAAGAGCGCCGTCAGCTCCTTCATCTGGCCGCCGAGCGCCGCCTGGCCTGGGTCGGCCAGCAGGGCGTTGGCCACGTCAGGCGACATGTACTGCCGGAAGAGGGTGTCGAGCTCCTGGTAGAGGCGGGCGTTCTCCAGCGAGATCGAGATCTGCCCGGCCAGGGTGGCGGCCAGCGCCTCGTCCTGCGCCGTGCGGCCGACCGGCACCTCGAGCACGCCCGCCAGGTTGCCCTTGACCGTCAGCGGGAAGGCGAACAGGTTGTCGCGTCTGATGGGGGCGTCTCCGGCGAACTCGTACTCGCGGGAGCCGATCTGCGTCTTGCCGTCGGCGACGAGGCCGATCCGCACGTCGCCGTACGCCTGACGGACGCGTTCGAGCGTGGTGGCCAGGAGGTCGCTCTCGGATTGGCGTACGCGGGTCTGGGCGCTCACCGCCACCAGGGCACTCAGGCGCTCAGAGAGCTCACGCTCGCGGGCCAGTGCCTCGCCGGCCCGGTCGAGGACCGCGGCCTGCCCCTCGTTGAGCCGGAACTTGTCCGATAACCGGGTGGCCGCCAGCGACTCGCCGCGCCGTACGTGCTCGACCAGCTCTTCCAGGGCCTCGTCGTAGTGCAGCTGGATGCGGGCCACGGTCGCCGACAGCGCGACCGAGTCGAACAGGCCGCCGCTCGACCCCTCGCGCCTGAACTGGATGTAGGCGCTGTAGGCGACGAAGACGAAGGCCAGCGTCAGCAGGATGTGCCACTCCCACCAGGACAAGTGCCAGTTGAGCTGCGACATCCCGGCGATCATGGCCTCGGCGAGCAGCGCGTAGGCGGTGATCAGGCTGACCAGCATGGCCGACGGCCGCTGCCGGTGCAGCTGGAACATCATCACGCTGGCCGCGCCGTACAGGCCCAGGCCCGGCAGCGACAGCCATACGAGCCAGTTGACCGGCTCCCTGAGCGGTGGCTCGCTGAGCGGCGTCAGCCCGGGGATCAGTGAGGCGAGCCCCCAGAGGATCATGAATCCGAGGAGCACGCCCCGTATGAGGTGCTGGGATCTCATGACGGTCCGCGCCGCCCGCTCGCCCAGCGGGAACGCCGAGGCGAACGCGAATCCCGAGGCGATCGTCAGCCCGACCTGCTGCCCGAGGTCGAACCCCATCGATCCGGTGGGCAGGATGATCTGCGGAGTGGCCAGGCCGTGCAGGAAGAAGAAGCCGGCGCTGGCCAGGAACACCATCGAGACCAGGAAGAGCCGGGCGTCCTGCCGCTTCCGCGACGCCTCGCTGATCAGCGCGCCGAGCGCCACGTTGAGGCCGGCCACCGAGATGATCATCCAGAAGTGGCTGGAGTGGTGCTCCCACATGATGTTGAGGTGGCTCTGGGCCAGCAGCAGCCAGAGGCCGAGCAGCGGCAGGACCAGGTGGATGGCCCAGACGACCCCTCGCACCGGCTGCGTGGCAGGAGGGAGGTAGGGACTGGCGGTCGACAAGGTCATCCTCCGTGGAATGCGTGCGCCCCCGAACGGTCCCGATTATCCATCGTAGACAGGCCCGGCCAATGCGTCCTTTTACCCACAGCCGACTTTCATGACTCGTCAAGTAGCGTTATCGCCTTCTGTCTGATTTGTCCCGTAATGAACCTGTTATGCAGTTCTTGTCATCCGTTGGAACGGTTGAAACGTGAACCTCATGCTCAACCTGAGCAACACACGTTCCTCGGAAGGAAAGCCGTGGCTATCAAGATTCGCGGTGCGCGCACCCTCACCCTCGCCACTGTTGGAGCGCTCGCCGCATCGCTCCTCGCCGTTGGCGGAGTCGCCACCGCGTCGTCGGCTACAGAGGTGTACGCGTGCGTGCACAAGAAGACCCGGTACGCCCGCATCGTCAACGCCGCGACCCCGTGCCGGAAGACGGAGATCCGGATGGTGATCGGCGGCGGCGGCCAGTCGACGACCACGATCACGGAGGGCACCAAGGGCGACACCGGCCCGCAGGGCCCGAAGGGTGACACCGGCCTCCAGGGCCGTCAGGGCTTCCCCGGCAAGGACGGCAAGGACGGCCTCCCCGGCAAGGACGGCCTGCCCGGTAAGAACGGCACCGACGGTAAGGACGGCCTTCCGGGCAAGCCCGGCGCCGACGGCACCGACGGCAAGAACGGGCTCCCGGGCAAGGACGGCGCCGACGGTAAGAATGGCCTGCCGGGCAAGGACGGCAAGGACGGCCTGCCGGGCAAGGACGGCCGGGATGGCAAGGACGGTGTAGACGGCAAGGGCATCACCTACACGACCTACACCCGTTCGAACAACTTCAGCTCGGGCAGCGGCTCCGTCTCCTGCAACAGCGGCGACGCGGCGACCGGCGGCGGCTTCACCATCAGCGGCAACGGCAACGTCACCAGCAGCGCCCCCAGCGGCGGGTCAGGCTGGTCGGTCACCGCGGCCAAGAACGACACCAACAAGGACATGGGCGTGCAGACCAGCGGCAACCACGGTGTGAGCGGCACCGTCTACGTGGTCTGCCTCAAGAAGTCCTGACCCTCAAGAGCTCCTGACCCTCAAGAGGTCCTGACCCTCAAGAGGTCCTGACCCTCAAGAGCTCCTGACTCACAAGACTCTCTGACAAGCGAAGGCCGGTACGAACAGCACCCCGTACCGGCCTTCGCGCTAAAACTTCAGCCGAACAGCGCGGGCAGCGTGCCGGAGTGCGTCTCGCGCAGCTCCGCGACCGGCACCTCCAGCACCCCCTCCACCACCAGCGATGTGCCGCCGGTGGTGCCGAGGCCGTAGCAGGGCACCTCGTGGTCGGCGCAGAGCGCGGCGAACCGGTCGAACGCCTCCGGCCGGACCACCACCAGCGCGCGGGCCGACGATTCGCTGAACAGGTCGGTGAACGCCTCGCCGCTCAGCGCCACCGTCGCCCCGATGCCCCGCGCCAGGCAGGACTCGGCCAGCGCGATGGCCAGGCCGCCGTCGGACAGGTCGTGGGAGCCCTCAAGGAGTCCCTGAGCGGCGGCCTCCACCAGCACGGTGGCCATGGCCTGCTCGGCCGCCAGGTCGGCCGCCGGCGGCAGGCCACCGAGGTGGCCGTGGGCGACGTGCGCCCACTCCGACCCGCCGAACTCCTCCTTCGTCTCACCGAGCAGCGCGATGCGCAGCCCCTCGGCGACGAACCCGGTGGCGACCCGCTTGGCCACGTCGTCGATCACGCCGAGCACGCCCACGACCGGTGTCGGGTGGATCGGGGTCGAGCCGGTCTGGTTGTAGAAGGAGACGTTGCCGCCGGTCACCGGCACGCCGAGGGTACGGCAGGCGTCGGCGAGCCCGCGTACGGCCTCGGCGAACTGCCACATGACCTCGGGGTCCTCCGGCGAGCCGAAGTTGAGGCAGTTGGTGACGGCCAGCGGGCGGGCCCCGGTGACGGCGACGTTGCGGTAGGCCTCGGCCAGCGCGAGCTGGGCGCCCGCGTAGGGGTCGAGCCGCGCGTAGCGGCCGTTGCCGTCGGTGGCCAGGGCGATGCCCCGGGTCGTCGGCTCGGCGCCGGCCATGACCTCGGAGATACGCAGCATCCCGGCGTCGGCGGGCTGGGCGAGCACGGTGTTGGAGCGGACGTAACGGTCGTACTGGGACGTCACCCACTCCTTCGACGCCAGGTTCGGCGAGCCGAGCAGCTCCAGCAGGGTGACGCGCAGGTCGGCGGGCCGGTCGAGGCGGTCGGGGGTGTCGGCGTTGAGCGCGACCTGCCCGGCGGGCTCGTGGAAGGGCCGCTCGTAGACCGGGCCGTCGTCGGCCGCGGTGCCGGGCGGGATGTCGACGATCGTCTCGCCGTCCCAGGTCATCACCAGCCGGCCGGTGTCGGTGACCTCACCGATCACGGTGGCCGGGACGTCCCACTTCTCGCAGATCGCCATGAACGCCGCGATGTCCGACGGCCGGACCACGGCCATCATCCGCTCCTGCGACTCGCTCATCAGGATCTCCTCGGGCCTGAGCGAGGGATCGCGGAGCGGAACCAGGTTGAGGTCGACGTGCATGCCGCCGGTGCCCTTGGCGGCCAGTTCGGTGGTCGCGCACGAGACGCCGGCCGCGCCGAGGTCCTGGATGCCCACGACCACGTCGGCCGCGTAGAGCTCCAGGCAGCACTCGATGAGCAGCTTCTCCATGAACGGGTCGCCGACCTGCACGGCGGGCCGCTTGGCGTGCGACTCGTCCTCGAAGGTCGCCGAGGCGAGCACCGACGCGCCGCCGATGCCGTCGGGCCCGGTCGAGGCGCCGAACAGCACCACCTTGTTGCCCGGCCCGGGCGCGGTGGCCAGCTTGATCTGGTCCTTGCGCAGCAGGCCCACGCAGAGCGCGTTGACCAGCGGGTTGCCGATGTAGCAGGGGTCGAAGACGACCTCGCCGCCGATGTTGGGCAGGCCCAGGCAGTTGCCGTAGCTGCTGATGCCCTCGACCACGCCGGGCAGCACGCGCCGGGTGTCGTTCTGGTCGGCACCGCCGAAGCGCAGCGCGTCCATGACCGCGATCGGGCGGGCGCCCATCGACATGATGTCGCGGACGATCCCGCCCACGCCGGTGGCGGCGCCCTGGTGCGGCTCCACGTAGGACGGGTGATTGTGCGACTCGATCTTGAAGGTGGCGGCCCAGCCGTCACCGATGTCGACGACGCCGGCGTTCTCTCCCATGCCGACGAGCAGCGCGTCGGACTTGGGGGCCTTCGTGGCGAACTGCCGCAGGTGCACCTTGGACGACTTGTACGAGCAGTGCTCGGACCACATGACGCTGTAGATGGCCAGCTCGGAGCCCGTGGGACGACGGCCGAGGATCTCCTTGACCCGGTCGTACTCCTCCTGCTTCATCCCCAGCTCGGCGAACGGCATCGGCTCGGCGGGCGTCTCGACGGCCCGCTTGACGCTGTCGGTGCTCACGCGTTCACCAGCTTCTTGAGGATCGAGGTGAAGAAGCCGAGCCCGTCCGTGCTCGGCGCGCCGACGAGGTTCTCGACGGCGTGCTCGGGGTGCGGCATGAGCCCGACCACGTTGCCGGCCTCGTTGCGGATGCCGGCGATGTCGTTGGCGGAGCCGTTGGGGTTGCCGAGATAGCGCACGACCACGCGGCCGTCGGCCTCCAGTGCGGCGATCGTCTCGGGGTCGGCGACGTAGCGGCCCTCGCCGTGCTTGATCGGCAGCACGACCTCCTGGCCGGCCTCGAACGAGTTCGTCCAGGGCGTGCCGGTCGCCTCGACCCGGAGCCGCTGGTCACGGCAGACGTAGTGCAGCGAGGCGTTGCGCGTCAGCGCGCCAGGCAGCAGGTGCGCCTCGCACAGGATCTGGAACCCGTTGCAGGTGCCGAGCACCGGCAGCCCCTCACGGGCGGCCGGGACGAGCTCCCGCATCAGCGGCGCGAACCGCGAGATGGCGCCGCACCGCAGGTAGTCGCCGTAGGAGAAGCCGCCGGGCAGGAAGACGGCGTCCACACCCTTGAGGTCGTGGTCGGCGTGCCACAGCGGAACCGCTTCCGCGCCGGACAGTCTGATCGCTCTGGCGGCGTCCTGATCGTCGAGAGTTCCTGGAAAGGTGACTACCCCCACGCGGGCGCTCATGTCTTGCGTTCCTCCAGCGTTCGTGGTGTGCACCGCCAAGGTTATCTGGTGCTCGACGATGCCTCCCAACAGCGGTACGGCATGCCAAGGGGCGGGCCGCTGCGACGGCCCGCGAAGGGGTCAGATGGAGCGGACGGCTAGACCGCGGCCAGCTCGCGGGAGCGGCGGTTCGCCGTCTCCTCCCAGGCGAGGGTCTTGCGGAGGTGGACCGTGGTGCCGCGGCCAGGAGTGATGCCGAAGGAGATCTCATCCACGACCGAGCGCATGATCAGCAGGCCACGGCCGTTCTCGGTGTCGGGGGGCGGAAAGTGCAGGGGCATCGAGGGCAGGCCGACCCCGTTGTCGACGACGCGTACGTCGCAGCGGCCGTAGCCGATCGAGGCCGTGACCTCATAACGGTTGGCCGGGCCGCCGTGGCGTACCGCGTTAGAGCACGCCTCGGAGACCGCGAGCAGCATGTCGGAGATGCACGCCTCGCTCACGTTGAGCGAACGCATCGCATCCCCTAGCACTCGTCTGACCATCGGTATGCCGATCGCATCCCGAGGCAGCGCCAACGAGAACTCAATATCCACCGGACTCCTCCGGGCTCCGGAATGTCACCTGGAGTAGGTTTCCCCGTGAAATCGGGGCTAACCGCAAAATCACGTTGTTGTTATTTACTGTTGGCAAGCCCGTGGCATTGTGGCATGCCGGAACCCGACTTTAGCCGCTCGCGGGTATTTCGATGCGTCAAATGTGCTGTTCTACTCTTCAACCCGCACGACGTAGTCCTCGATGACGGTGTTGGCCAGCAGCGTCTCGGCCATCTTTCGGACGTCCGCAAGTGCCGACTCGTCGGCCGGACCGTCCAGTTCGACCTCGAAGCGCTTGCCCTGCCGTACGGCCGCGACGCCGGAGAAGCCCAGCCTGGGCAGCGCGCGGGCGATGGCCTGGCCCTGTGGGTCGAGAATCTCGGGCTTCAGCATGACGTCTACGATGACGCGCGCCACTGCGTTCCTCCTGGGTGCGGTGGGAGTTGGGAAAGCCAGCCTACCGGCGCGTGTGGCAGGCAACACAACGGGAACGGGGAGGGCATGGGGCTTGCGCTGAGGGCTGTGACGTCTGCCACCATGTCCCCAAACGCGTACGAACCACCACCACATGGTCCGACGCTCGAAAGGCTGGCCTAAGGTGGCAACCCCATCGACTCCGGCCCTGACCGCACAGGAGTGGCACGTGACACTCGACGCCTCTCGTGGTGCACAAGCACCCCCGGAGCTCGTCCAGCTCCTCACCCCCGAGGGTGAGCGGGTCGAGCACCCCGACTACGACATCGACCTCAAACCCGAAGAGGTCCGGTCCCTCTACCGCGACCTCGTGCTCGTCCGGCGCATCGACCTGGAGGCGGTCGCTCTCCAGCGGCAGGGCGAGCTCGGCATCTGGGCCTCGCTGCTCGGCCAGGAGGCCGCGCAGATCGGCTCGGGCCGCGCGCTGACCAACGCCGACATGGCCTTCCCCACCTATCGGGAGCACGGCGTGGCCTGGTGCCGCGACGTCGACCCGGTGAAGCTGCTCGGCCTGTTCCGCGGGGTGAACCATGGCGGGTGGGACCCCAAGGAGCACAACTTCCACCTCTACACGATCGTGATCGGCAGCCAGACCCTGCACGCCGTCGGCTACGCGATGGGCGTCCAGCGCGACGACGCGAACGCGGCCGTCATCGCCTACTTCGGCGACGGCGCCAGCTCCCAGGGCGACGTGAACGAGTCGTTCGTCTGGGCCAGCGTGTTCAACGCCCCGATCGTGTTCTTCTGCCAGAACAACCAGTGGGCCATCTCCGAGCCCCTTGAGAAGCAGAGCCGCATCCCCCTCTACCGCAGGGCCTCCGGGTTCGGCTTCCCCGGCATCAGGGTCGACGGCAACGACGTGTTCGCCTGCCTCGCCGTGACCAGGCAGGCGCTCAAGAACGCCCGCGAAGGCCAGGGCCCGGTGCTCATCGAGGCGTTCACGTACCGGATGGGCGCCCACACCACCACGGACGACCCGACGCGCTACCGCGTGGCCAGCGAGCTGGAGGCGTGGAAGCTCAAGGATCCGATCGAGCGCGTCAAGGCGTACCTGTTCAAAAACGAGTTCGCCGACCAGGCGTTCTTCGACTCGGTCGAGGGCGAGGCCGACCAGCTCGGCGCCGACCTGCGCAGGCGCTGCCTGGCGATGCCCGACCCCGGGCCGCTCGCGATGTTCGAGCACGTCTACGCCGAGCCGCACGCGTTGATCGACGAGGAGCGCGCCCAATACGCCGCTTATCTGGAGGGCTTCAGTGAGTGAGCGAACCCCTGAGCGCCGCATGACCGTCGCGCCGAAGGAGGCGTCATGACCGTGCTCAGCCTGTCCAAGGCGCTAAACGAGGGCATGCGCAAGGCCATGGAGGACGACCCCAAGGTCCTCATCATGGGCGAGGATGTCGGCAAGCTCGGCGGCGTGTTCCGGGTCACCGACGGCCTGCAGAAGGACTTCGGCGAGGACCGGGTCATCGACACCCCGCTGGCCGAGTCGGGCATCATCGGCACCGCGATCGGCCTGGCGCTGCGCGGCTACCGGCCGGTGTGCGAGATCCAGTTCGACGGCTTCGTCTTCCCCGCGGCCGACCAGATCATCACCCAGCTGGCCAAGATGCCGATGCGCTCGCTCGGCGCGATCAAGCTGCCCGTCGTCGTACGCATCCCCTGCGGTGGCGGCATCGGCGCGGTCGAGCACCACAGCGAGTCGCCGGAGGCATATTTCACGCACACCGCCGGGCTGCGCGTGGTCGCCTGCTCCAACCCGGCCGACGCGTACACGATGATCCAGCAGGCCATCCGCTGCGAAGACCCGGTCATCTTCTTCGAGCCCAAGCGCCGCTACTGGGAGAAGGCCGAGATCGACACCGTCGGCACCGACTGGTGGCTGCCTCTCGACCGCGGCCGGCAGGTGCGCCAGGGCACGGACATCACGCTGATCGCCTACGGCCCGATGGTGAAGACCTGCCTGGAGGCCGCCACGGCCGCCGAGGCCGACGGGCGCTCGGTCGAGGTCCTCGACCTGCGCTCGCTCAACCCGCTCGACGCGCCGCTGGTGATGGAGTCGGTACGCCGTACCGGCCGGGCCGTGGTGGTGCACGAGGCGCCGGTCTACAGCGGCTTCGGCGCCGAGCTGGCGGCCAGGATCACCGAGCAGTGCTTCTACCAGCTGGAGTCACCGGTGCTGCGCGTCGGCGGCTTCTCCACGCCCTACCCGCCCTCGAAGCTGGAGGAGCACTACCTGCCCGACCTCGACCGGGTGCTCGACGCCGTCGACCGCGCCTTCGGCTACTGAGGAGGGGGACTCATGCGACGTGAATTCAAGCTCCCCGATGTGGGCGAGGGTCTGACCGAGGCGGAGATCGTCCGCTGGCACGCCAAGCCCGGTGACACGGTCAAGGTCAACCAGATCGTGGTGGAGATCGAGACGGCCAAGTCCATCGTCGAGCTGCCGATCCCCTGGGACGGCGTGGTCTCCGGACTGATGGCCGACGAGGGGCAGACGGTCGACGTCGGCCGGCCCATCATCGCCGTCGACACGGACGAGCCGGACGACACCGCCGGCAACGGGGTCCCCCAGACAGAGGCGGCTGAGGACGACCGGATCGAGGCGCTGGCGGACGACCTGGTCCCGCGCCCCCCGGCGGAGGGAGCCGTCGAACCCGGCGCCCACGGCAGCCCCGCCCCCAAGGAGGAACGCCAGGCGGTCCTGGTCGGCTACGGCGTCAAGACCGGCAGCACGAAACGCCGCCCCCGCAAATCCCGCCCTGACGGGCCCGCCCAGGCACCCGTGATCCCGGCCGCTCCCGAGCCGCCCGTGATCCCGGCCACCCCGGTCGCGAACCCGTCGCGCGTCGAGGTCACCGCGCCATCCGGCCCGGCGGCGCCCGACACCCCGCAGCGGGTCGCCGTCCTGGCCAAGCCACCGGTACGCAAGCTGGCCAAGGACCTGGGCGTGGACCTGACCACCCTGGCCGGCTCGGGCCCGAACGGCTCGATCACCAGGGACGACGTCCACGCCGCCGCGGAGCAGCCCGCCCCGCGGGCGATCACCCAGCCGGGCGAGGAGGAGCGCGTCCCGGTCAAGGGCGTCCGCAAGATGACCGCCCAAGCCATGGTGGCCAGCGCCTTCACCGCCCCGCATGTCACCGAGTTCCTCCAGCTCGACGTCACCGAGACCATGGAGGCGGTCCGGCGGCTGCGTACGATCCCGGACTTCGTCGAGGTCAAGGTCTCGCCGCTGCTCCTGGTCGCCAAGGCCGTGCTCACGGCGGCCCGGCGCCATCCGATGATCAATTCGTCATGGGACGAGGCCGCTCAGGAGATCGTGGTCAAGCACTACGTCAACCTGGGCATCGCCGCCGCCACCCCGCGCGGCCTCGTCGTCCCCAACATCAAGTCCGCCCACGGGCTGTCCCTCCCCGAGCTGGCCGCCGAGCTGGGCCGGCTCACGGAGACCGCCAGAGCAGGCCGCACCCAACCGGCCGAGATGGCGGGCGGCACGATCACGATCACGAACGTGGGCGTGTTCGGCGTCGACACCGGCACCCCGATCCTCAACCCGGGGGAGGCCGCCATCCTCGCCTTCGGCCAGATACGGGACATGCCGTGGGTGGTGGACGGCGAGCTCGCGGTGCGCAAGGTGACGACGCTGGCGCTCTCCTTCGACCACCGGATCGTGGACGGTGAGCTGGGGTCGCTGTTCCTGCGTGACGTCGGCGCCATGCTGGAGGACCCACTCCGCATGCTCGCCTGGAGCTAATCAAGGGCGGGCGTGAGGACGCGCTTGTCGGCCGAGGTCGGGCCGTGTGACCCGACCCAGACGGGTGCGCCCAGAGCGTCCGCCACGGCCGCGGGCCAGTCGGTGACGGCGTCGCCGTACACCGGCTTGGCCCGCAGCAGCCGAGCGGTCCGCGTGGCGGGGTCGCCGAGCCGGAAGTCACCCCCCTCGTACGCGTGGCACAGCCGCGAAACCGGCGCGTCCAGATGCGTCAGCGCCAGCCCGTCGACCCCGCCCGCCACCTCCACCGCGTACCGATGCGCCACGGCGTCGAAGTGCCCAACCCTGAACGGCCCCTGCCACGGCCCGGTGCCGTTGTGCGGCTCCGGCAGCTCCAGCGTGGGGTCCTCCGTGACCAGCGGCCCCGGCCCGTGCCGGGGAGTGTAGGTCCGCAGCACGCCCAGCCGGATCGCCCCGGCCCCGCCGAGCAGTTCCAGCGCGTTCGCGAAGGTCGTGGTGCTCCAGGTCGTGTACGGGTCGAACCCGTGGTTCTCGTCCAGCAGCACCCCCTGAGCCCCCTCGAACACCACCGGCCCGCGCCTGAGCAGCTCATCGGTGGAGTCCACCAGCAGCACCCGCGACGCGAACGCCCGGTAGGCCGCCACGCAGTCCGCCACCGGCGGCCCGTCCACCCCCAGCGTCTCTCGCAGCAGGCCGAGCTTGCGGGTCAGCGTCGCGGGGGAGTCGCCCGCGCGCGGGGCGAGCGCGCCATGCGAGAGCGAGTACGCCATCGCCTCGCCGACGCCCATCCCGCACGACCCGTGCCGCTCCGCCCCGCGCGCCAGCTCGCGCCGCCGGCCCGCCTCGACGTGGTACGGCGTGGCCAGCAGGCAGTCCCGATGGACCGTGATCAGTCCGAACGGATCCGGCACGCCTAGCCGCTCCAGATGGGCGGCCTCGGCGGAGAGCGCCAGCGGATCGACCACCACGAACCTCGACAGATGCGTCGGCACCCCCCGCAGCGTCCCCGAGCCGAACTGCGCGAACGTGTGGTGCCGCCCGTCCGGCAGCACCACGTTGTGCGCCGCCTGGGCGCCGCCGTTGAAGCGGACCACCGCGTGGACCGGCCGCGTGGCGCACAGCCAGTCCACGACGGTGCCCTTGCCCGCGTCGCCGTACCCGAGATCGACGACGATGACGTGTTCGCTCACGCGTCGCGCCCATCGAGCGCGCCGAGCCCGTCGAGCGCGCCGAGCCGTTCGATCACGAGTCGAGCCCGTCGAGCGGCTCCGACACCACGAGCGTGCCGCGGTCCAGCTTGGCCAGCGCCTTCGACACCGAGGCGCCCGCGGCGGAGCCGAGGCCGGCCAGGTCATCGAGGCCCTCGTCGAGACCGATGGCGTCCTCGCCGAGCCCGATCGTGAGCGCGATGGTCTCGCAGACCGCGTCGAGGTCGTCGAGTTCCAGGACGTTCTGGCCGAGCAGGTCGCGCCAGACTCGCAGCACCCGCGCGTCGCCGGCATAGCTGGAGCCGGCGGGCAGGATGTAGTAGACGTCGTACTTCTCGGTCAGCTCGGCGACGATCGCGGCCACGTCGATGTCGCGCGGGCGCGGGTCGCCGATCAGCTTGGCGACGGCCTTCCCGCTGACCCGCGGATAGGGCAGCTCGTCGCCGATGATGAACAGGTAGCCCCGCTTGCCGCGCTTGTCGTAGCAGTCGATCGAGGTGTGCCTGGCCATGAAGTACATGGCCAGCTCGTACGACTCCGACATCTGCCCGCCGCCCCCGCCCTCCAGCAGGATCTGGCCGAGCTGGTCGTCCATGCGGTTGTCGGACTCGAACTGCCCCACCTGGAGCGGCGCCCGGTCGCAGGTCGCGTCGCCGATGGCGCCGAACATGATCTGCGGGTCGGCGGCGTACCCCTTGCGCAGCAGCAGCCCGAGCAGGTCGGGCAGCTTGGCCTGCAGCGTACGCGGGACGTGGCCCATCGAGCCGGTCACGTCGAAGAGCACGGCGACGGCCAGCGAGTCCGGGTGCTCGTCGGAGTCGCGGCTCTCCCGCGTGACGCCGAACGGGTCGAGGTCGGGGTGGGTGGTGGAGGCGCCGCCGTCGCTGTAGGCGAAGGCGCTGGCGCCGGTGGCGGCCCGGTAGCGGGCGGCCGAGCTGTAGACGTCGGTGGACCAGATTCCGCTGCCCATGATGTTCTCCCTAGAGGTGAAGGGGCCGGTAGGTACGCGGTCCGTAAAGGTCTTCGAGGAGCTCGTCGAGCTCGCCGAGCAGCGCCCACGCGTCGGAGGGCGGGCGCAGCAGGCAGCCGCGAACGAAGGCGCGCATCGTGCGGGGGTGCTCGCCGAGCAGCCCGGCGACGCATCGGGTGAGGCCGAGCACATCGTCGGACGGGTCGGAGAGCTGTGACCGGCACCAGTCGACGAGGACGAGCCCGTGGTCGAGGGGGTGGACGAGTACGTGGCGGGGGAGCACGGTGCCGTGCGTGACGCCGGCCCGGTGCGCCAGGCCGGTGGCCACCAGCAGCCGCCGCCAGATCCAGGCCACGTCCCGGGGGTCGAGGCCGGTGCCGATCCGGGTCAGGGGGACGAAGCCGCCGGGTGCCCGGCTGAGGACGTTCGCCTGCCGTACGGCCCGCCCAGCTTTATGCCGAAATTTCGAGACAAGGCGGGGGATGTAGGGCAGGAAGCGCGGGTCCGCGTCCGAGGCGAGCCGGGTGAGCGCGGCGGCCTCCCGCGCCAGCAGGTGGTTGTCGGCCGGGTCGCGCGGCAGCTTGAGCAGCGCGTCGCCGTCCGCCGGATAGAGGACGGCGGTGCCACCCCGATGCAGCGGCGGCCCGATCCGATAAGGCCCGACCTGCTGACCCCGGTTGAAGTCGGACCACAACTCGGCCAGCCTGGCGAACGCCTCAGCGGTCCCCGGAGACAGGTCCGGGTGGAGTAACCGGGCATAGCGCCGGTAGACCCGCGCGGGGGAGTCGCCCGTGAAGAGGTCGGCGGCCGAACGCGCCCCTGTGACGATCGACGCGGCCTCCTCTGCGTTCACCGGACCTCCTCTGCGTTCACCGGATCTCGCTTCGTTCACCGGATCTCCTCCTCCCGCGAGGGCCGCAGCAGGGCGGGGTGCAGCAGCCGGGCGTCGCCCGCGCGGTACAACTTGGCCCGGGGCCCGCCCCTGGGCCCGCCGGTCTGCGTGGTCTCCCCGGTGCCCTCCACGAACCCCGGCACCGACAGCACCTTCCGGTGGAAGTTGCCCGCGTGCAGCGGCGTGCCCCAGACGCTCTCGTAGATCAGCCGCAGCTCGGAGATCGTGAACGTGTCGCCCGCGAACGCCGTGGCCAGCGGGGTGTACTCCAGCTTCGACCGGGCCCGCTCCACGCCGTCGGCCAGGATGCGCTGATGGTCGAAGGCCAGCCGAGGCACGTCGTCGACCGGATGCCACACGGCCGCCGCCGCGTCGGTGCCCGCCCGGGGATCGGGCAGGTCGGGGGCGAAGGCCAGGTACGAGATCGACACCACCCGCATCCGCGGGTCCCGGCCGGGACCGCCGTAGCTGGCCAGCTGCTCGATGTGCGCGGGCGCGGTGTCCAGCCCGGTCTCCTCGGCCAGTTCGCGCACCGCCGCCCCCGCCAGGTCCTCGTCGGGCCTGATGAAGCCGCCGGGCAGCGCCCAGGCGCCCTCGTACGGCTCGACGCCGCGCTCCACGATCAGGACGTGCAGCCGCCGGTCGCGGATGGTCAGCGCCACCACATCGACCGTCACCGCGACCGGCGGGTAGCGCCGCGGGTCGTAACCGGCCAGGAACTCTTCCATCGCAAGTCCTTCTCAAGCTGAGTCAGTCTCGATTTGAGAATAACCAGCCAACTCCACGATGTCCAGAAATTTGGGCATTTACGAGATCGCGTTTAGTTGTTAAGAAGGTTTATTAACAAACTCCATCGGCCTTGCGAGGACCCATGGCGCGCTCCCGGCTCATCCTCATCCTGCTCTGGACCTGCACTTTGCTGGTCAGCGCTGGAGGTGTCGCCCTGGCCGCCCCGGCCGCGACCGCCTCCTCGACAGCTCTCTCCGGCTACAAGATCCAGTCATCCGCCAAGGTGTCGGACTCCGGCGCCGCGATCTCCACTCCCGGCTACGCGGCCTCCGGCTGGTATCCGGTCGGCCCGCGCTCGACCGTCCTGGCCGGGCTGCTGGAGAACAACGTCTACTCCGACCCGTTCTTCTCCACGAACATGCAGTCGATCCCGACCGCCGACTTCGACGTGCCCTGGTGGTACCGCTCGGACTTCACGCTCGGCTCGGAGACCGGGTTACGCACGTTCATCGACATCAGCGGCGTGATGTCGAGCGCCGACGTGTGGGTCAACGGCGGCCAGGTGGCCACGGCCGCCCAGATCGCCGGCGCCTACACCCGCAACGAGCGCGACATCACCGCGCTGGTCCACCCGGGCGCCAATTCGGTGGCCTTCCGCGTCAACGCCAACAACCCCAACAACCACCTGACGATCGGCTGGATCGACTGGGTGCAGGTCCCGCGCGACGACAACACCGGCATCTTCCGCGACGTGCTGATCAGGCGCAGCGCCGACGTCTCCCTGCGCGACGCGCACGTGATCACCAACCTGGCCGTCCCGGCGCTCGACCGCGCCGACCTGACGATCAAGGCCGATGTACGCAACGGCACCGGCAGCGCGGTGACCACCACGGTCAGCGGCACGATCGGCTCACTCAGCTTCTCCCAGAACGTCTCGTTAGCTGCGAACGAGACGAAACGGATCACGTTCAGTCAGACGCTGAACAACCCGCAGGTCTGGTGGCCGTACCAGATGGGCGCCCAGCCCCTCTACGACCTCAACCTCACCGCGACCGTCGGCGGCGCGGTGAGCGACTCGCTGACCCAGCGCTTTGGCGTCCGCAAGGTGGAGTCGGGCAAGAACGCCAGCGGCCGCCGCTTCTACAAGATCAACGGCCGGTCGATCCTGATCAGGGGCGGCGGCTGGTCGCCGGACATCTTCCTGCGCAAGGACCTGCGCTACCTCGAAGACAAGATCCGCTACGTCAAGGACCTCGGCCTGAACACCATCCGCGTCGAAGGCCACCTGGACACCGACGAGCTCTACGACCTGGCCGACAAGTACGGCATCCTGATGCTGCCCGGCTGGGAGTGCTGTAACAAGTGGGAGGGCTCGTTCGCCACGGCCGACTACCCCATCGCCAAGGCGTCGATGCAGGCGGAGGCCACCCGGCTGCGCAACCACCCCAGCGTGATCTCGTTCCTGATCGGCTCCGACAACCCGCCGACGGCCCAGAAAGAGACCAACTACCTCGACGCCCTCACAGCCGCCGAATGGCCGCTGCCGATCGTCTCCGTGGCCTCGGACAAGTCCAGCCCGCAACTGGGCAACTCCGGCCTGAAGATGCCCGGCCCGTACGAGTGGGTGCCGCCGAACTACTGGTACAACAAGCGCGAAGGCGGCGCGTTCGGCTTCAACTCCGAGACCAGCGCGGGCCCGGACGTGCCGACGCTCGATTCACTGAAGCGGATGATGACCACCGCGCAGATCAACTCGCTTTGGCAGAGCCCGAGCGCGACGCAGTATCACCGCTCCCCGTCGAGCACGTTCAACAATCTGACGATCTACCACAACGCCCTCAGAGGCCGGTACGGCGTGCCGTCCAGCCTGAACGACTATGTGAAGAAGGCGCAGCTCGCCCAGTACGAGGCGGTCCGCGCGCAGTTCGAGGCCTACGGCCGGAACTTCACCGACTCCAGCAACCCCTCGACCGGCGTCATCTACTGGATGCTCAACAGCGGCTGGTCGTCGCTGCACTGGCAGCTGTTCGACTACTACCTCGACCAGGGCGGCGCCTACTGGGGCGCGCGTGAGGCGAACAAGCCGCTGCATGTGCAGTACTCCTACGACAACAAGTCCGTCGTCGTGGTCAACTCGGGCACCTCGGCCGCCTCGGGCCTGACGGTCAAGACCGACGTGTTCAACATGGACGGCACCTCGAAGTACACCAACACGGCCACCGTCACCGCCCCCGCCGACGGCGGCAAGGCCACCGCGGTCACCGTCCCGTCGATCAGCGGCCTGTCCACGACCTACCTCGTACGGCTGAGCCTGCTGCGCGGCGGCGAGGAGATCGACCGCAACGTGTACGCGCTGTCCACCGCGAGCGACGTCATCGACTGGGACAACAACGACTGGTACTACGTGCCGACCACCAGCTACGCCAACCTGACCGGGCTCAACGGCCTGGCCCAGGCCCCGATCACCGCCTCCGCCACCTCACCGTCCCCGGGGAACGTGAGCGTGACGATCAAGAACACCGGCACGGGCGCGATCCCCGCGTTCATGCTGGACGCGCACGTCGTGGACGCGGCCGGCAAGCCGGTGCTGCCGATCCAGTGGTCGGACAACGCCATCAGCCTGTGGCCGGGCGAGTCCAAGACGCTGACCGCCACGTTCCGCGCCTCGGACCTGAGTGGCGCGGCGAGCGTCAGGGTCTCCGGCTGGAACACCGCCACGCTC
The DNA here is from genome assembly GCF_040680095.1 of Nonomuraea sp. NPDC052129. Lineage (NCBI taxonomy): Bacteria > Bacillati > Actinomycetota > Actinomycetes > Streptosporangiales > Streptosporangiaceae > Nonomuraea > Nonomuraea sp. NPDC052129. The sequence goes on from NZ_JBFAVX010000052.1 coordinate 48,608, forward strand.
ACCGTCCCGGCCGGTCCGACCGGCCCGCCCGACACCGAGCAGCCCAGCGTGCCGGGCAACCTGCACAGCACCGCCAAGACGTCCTCAAGCGTCTCGCTGGCCTGGGACGCCTCCACCGACAACACCGGCGTGACCGGCTACGACGTCTACAACGGCACGACCCTGGCCACCACCGTCACCGGCACGACGGCGACGGTCTCGGGCCTGACGGCCGCCACGTCGTACACGTTCACGGTCAAGGCCCGCGACGCGGCCGGCAACACCTCGGACGCCTCGAACGCGGTCACCGAGACCACCGGCAGCGGCCCGGTGATCTACCAGGCCGAGGACGCGACGATCTCGCAGGGCGTGGTGGAGTCGAACCATGACGGCTACACGGGCACCGGGTTCGTGAACTACGACAACCTGACCGGCAGCTACGTCGAGTGGACGGTCAACGCCCCCGTGGCGGGACCGGTCACTCTGGAGCTGCGCTACGCCAACGGCACGACGGTGAACCGGCCGATGTCCATCACGGTCAACGGTGGCGCCGCCGTGAACCGCGACTTCAACGCCACCGGCAACTGGGACACCTGGCAGACCTCCACCCTCACCGTCACCCTCGCGCAAGGAGTCAACAAGATCAGAGCCACCGCCACGACGGCCAACGGTGGCCCGAACGCGGATCGGATCTCGATAGGCTGACCTCATGATTCGCCACGTCGTGCTGTTCACCTGGACCGAGGACGCCACCGAGGAGCAGAAGGCCACGGTGGCCACCGAGTTGCGGAAACTGCCGGGGATCATCCCGGAGATCCGCGCTTACACGGCGACCGCCGACGCGGGCATCAACCAGGGCAACCACGAGTTCGGGGTGGTCGCCGACTTCGACAACGTCGACGACTACCTGGTGTACCGCGATCACCCTCAACACCAGAAGGTGATCGCGGAGCACATCAAGCCCATCATCGCGAGCCGGGCGGCCGTGCAGCTCAGCCTTTAGGCGTCTCGTCGGTCCACCCCAGCTTCTTGATCACCCACGACTCGAGCGGCCGGCCGTCAGGGCGCCCGTACTCGCCGTTCGGCCGGAGCAGCACGGTCTGAGCGGCGAGCAGGTCGCCGCTCTCCCGATCGATGATGATCTGCTGCTGATACCCATCCGGGTGCTCGAACAGCAACGCGACTCCGGCTCGCCCTTCGACGTCCGAGACCTTGTCGGTCACCTGCACGCCAGGCAGTCCCGCGAGCATCCGATAGAGCGCCGCCCTCGTGCCCGGGGTGCTCTGGGTCTCGAAGAGCAGCCATTTGGCCGTCGCCCAGAGCCACCAGGCCTCCGTCTGTCCGTCACCGGCCGAACGCCTCGTCAGCAACTCGGCCTTGAGCGCCTCCGCGTCGGTGGGCAACCGCGTCACGGGCTTCAGCGATTCCGGGTCCGCAGAGGGCCAAAAGAGCGTGGCGACCGCGCACTTGCCCTTGGGGACGCAGAGCGGTGGCGAGCCGGCGTCTTTCCACGCCTGCTCGTCGGCGGGAGTGAGCAGCGCGGACGTGACGTCCCCCTGCTCCAGCTGCTCCTCTCCTTCCCGGTTCACCCACAACACCTGTGTGACGCGCTGCTCGACGGTGAACGATGGGTTGGCTTTGGTCCTGATCCTCCCCACCTGCAGCGTCTCTCGCCGCCACCAGGCGCCCGTGCCCAGGGGCTGCGCGGCCAGCCGGTCCGCCGCCGCCGCGAGCACCGGGGGCACGTTCGAGGTGGCGGCCGTGTCGACCTCGCTCCCGCCCAGTCTGGGCACCACCACGAACCCGCCGACCAGCACCAGGGAAACGGCCGCCGCCGCGAGCGTCACCCGGGACCAGCCGGGCAGCCGGCGGCGCGGGGGGCGGCCCATGAGCCGCGCTCGGATCCCCATCGTCCTGGCCGGATCGGCGGGCGGCACGTCCGGCATCACATCGTCGATGAGCTGGAACTCCTTCATCACACCTCAACTCCCAGCGCGTCACGCAGCTTGGTCCTGGCCCGGCTCAGCCGGGAGGCGACGGTGCCGTTGGCGATGCCGAGCGCCGCGGCCACGTCGTCGTAGGTCAGCTCGCCGTAGGCGACGAGCAGCAGCACATCGCGCTCACCGCGCGAGAGTCCGGCCAGCGCGGCCGAGAGTTTCTGTACGGTCACTCCGGCGGTGACCCGATCGGCGACCCGCTGGTCATGGCCGCCCTCGTCCGGAGGCGGGCCGGATCTGGCCAGCGCCCGATAGCGCCGGAGCTCGGCCCGCCGATGCTTGCCGACGAGATTGGTGGCGATGCCGTACAGCCAGGATCTGATGCCGCCTTTGGCGGCGTCGAAGCTGTCGCGGCGCCGGAAGGCGATGAGGAAGGTCTCGGCGGCGAGGTCCTCGGCGATGTCGAGGTCGAGGCGGCGGCCGATGTAGCGCCGGATCTCCTCGTAGTACGCGTCGAAGACCGTCGCGAACCGCTCGGGATCGGCGACCGCTCCGTCAACAGATGCGATCATGCAAGGGTCTCCCTTGCCGGGGAACAGGGACACCTGTGATTACCCGCTCCCGGGAGACCCTTCCATCAGATTGCCAAGCAACCCAAACGCCTGTTGACCGTGGCCGCACCCAAGCCCGCGACCTGCTGTTCCGTAAGACTCGTTGGATCGGCGACCTGAAATGAGAGCACTGCTCTTGACTCGGTCGCCAGTTTAAGAGAGCATTGATCTCGTAAGAGAGCAGCGCATCAAACGGAGGACATCATGGGCAAGCACGTCATCGCCGGAGCGGGACAAGTCGGCAAGCACCTCGCCGGGCACCTGCTCGCCCAGGGGCACCAGGTCGTCGTGATCACCAGGTCAGGCAAGGGCCCAGCCGGCGTCGAGTCCGTCGCGGCCGATCTCACCGACCGCGACCGGCTCACCCGGATCGTCAAGGGCGCTGACGCCCTGCACAACTGCGCGGGTCCCGCCTACCCCCGCTGGGCCCAGGACTGGCCGCCGCTGGCCTCCGCGTTGCTGGCCGCCGCCGAGGCCACTGGCGCGGTGCTCGTCACCGCCGGCAACCTCTACGCCTACGGACCCGTGACCACGCCGATGGTCGAGGATCTCCCCCTCGCCGCTCCCGGCGTCAAGGGCCGTGTCCGCGTCAAGATGTGGACCGACGCGCTGGCCGCGCACCAGGCCGGCCGTGCCCGCGTCACCGAGATCCGTAGTTCCGACTACTTCGGTCCGGGCGCCAGCGACCAGACGCCCGTCGGCACCCGTTTCGTGCCTTCGCTGCTCGCCGGCAAGAGCACCTCTTTCCTCGGCGACCCCGACCAGCCCCACTCGTGGACCTACCTGCCCGACGTGGCCGCCGCGATGGCCATCGCCGCCACCGACGAGCGCGCCTGGGGCCGCGCCTGGCACACCCCCAACAACGCCGCGCTATCGGCCCGCGCGTTGGCCGGGCGGCTGTGCGAACTCGCCGGAGCGCCCGCACCGCGCCTCAACCGCCCCCCGGCGCCGATCCTGCTCGCACTCGAGCTGATCAACCCCGTGATCCGTGAGCTGAAAGAGACGCGCTACCAGTTCGACCGCCCGTTCGTCGTCGACTCCTCGGCGTTCGAGAACACCTTCGGCATGACCGCGACTCCGCTCGATGCCGCCCTCAAGGCCACCATCGCCGCCACACCTGCCGCCTGAAGGTCGATCGACCAAGCCATTAGATTTCCGGCGGGTTGTTCTCGCGGTGCATCAGCTGGTGGTCAGAGGTGCGCCCCCGCTTCGGGGCCAGCACAATGCTCAGGACCACGCCCACCCCGCCGACGATCATGAAGATGACGCCGATCGTGTCCATGTGCACGCTCTGACCGAACACGTCCGGCTCGATGGCGAATCGCAGGATGGCGCCGAGCGTGAGGAAGAAGATGCTGACCCCGACACCCATGACGACCTCCAGGACGGCAAAGAACGCGTACGCCCTCGGTCATACCCGGGTATGGGTGATCACACTCAGGCGAGACAGGACAGTGGCTTTCCGTTGTTGTACGTGATCATGTCGACGACGGCGGCGACGAGGTCGATCGTGCCGCCACGGGGCAGTCCGTCCAGCTCGGCGTAGGCGCGGTGCAGGTTGCCGACGATGCGCTCGGCGTCCAGGAGCTCGCCCCACTCGCCCAGATCGGTCTCGCGGGCCGCCTCCAGGGGAGTCAGCCCCGCCGCCCGGCCGCGTTCGGCGGTCGCCAGCACGAACTCCAGGTAGCCCCGCACCGGGTCGAAGACCTCGGGCCCGCACACATCGCCGTGGCCGGGCACGACCGTCTCCGCACCCAGCTCCCTGAGCTGGGCGAGCGCCTCGATCGCGCCCGTCACCGACCCCATCAGCACGAACGGCGTGCCGCCGTTGAAGGCCAGGTCACCCGCGAACAGCAGCCGCCGCTCCGGGATCCAGACATAGGAGTCGTTGGTCGTGTGCGCGGCGAAGCCGACGTGCCGCACCTCGCAGCGCAGGTCGTCGGAGTAGACCGTGATCCCGTCGGTGTAGGTGAGGAACGGCGCCACCGCCTCCAGGTCGCCCCACTCCACGTCGGGCGACCAGGCGAACGTCCGGTAATCGGGGATGCCCTCGGCCAGGATCAGCTCACGGGTCCGCTCGTGGGCGACGATGGTGGCCTCGGGGAAGAGGTAGTTGCCGAAGGTGTGGTCGCCGTGGTGGTGGGTGTTGATCAGCGTGGTGATCGGCCGGTCGGTGACCTCGGCGATGGCCCGCCGGTACGCCCGAGTGCGGCGCTCGGTCGAGCAGGCGTCGATCGAGATCACGCCGCGCCGCCCGGCCAGGAAGCCGGTGTTGTTGATCCACCAGCTGCCGTCGGGCTGGATGTAGGCGAAGACGCCCGCCGAGACCTCTTCGAGGCGAGGCGGGGCCAGCGGGTGATCGTGGGTGGACGCGCTCATGCCGCGAACGTACCCCGTGCGGGGCGTACGGACTGTGCGTTTCTCAGCAGAAACGCCCGCTTCACAGTGAAGCGGGCGTTCAGCGGGAGGCGGCTGGTCTGTTCGGATCTAGAAGGCGTCCTCCGGCAGGTCCATCAGGTCCTGGCCGGTGGCGGTGAGCACCCGGCGCTCGGTGGCCAGGCGGGGCAGCACGGTCGTCGCGAAGAACGAGGCGGCGGCGACCTTGCCCTGGTAGAACGCGTCCTCGCCGTCGGCGAGCCGGGTCAGCGCGATCTCGGCCTGGCGCAGCAGCAGCCAGCCGATCACCAGGTCGCCCAGGGCGAGCAGCAGCCTGGTCGTGTTGAGCCCGACCTTGTAGACCTCGCTCGGCGTCTCCAGCGCGCCCAGCGCCCAGCCGGCCATCGTGTCGCCCATGACCTTGATGTCTGCGGCGGCCTCGGCGAGCAGCTTGCGCTCTTCCTTGAGGCGGCCGTTGCCGGCGTCGGAGGAGGCGAAGGCGTTGATCTCGGCCAGCAGCGAGCCGATCGCGGCGCCCTGGTTACGCAGGATCTTGCGGAAGAACAGGTCCAGGCCCTGGATCGCGGTGGTGCCCTCGTACAGGGAGTCGATCTTGGCGTCGCGGATGTACTGCTCGATCGGGTAGTCCTGCAGGTAGCCCGAGCCGCCGAGCGTCTGCAGGGACCGGGCGAGCAGCTCGTACGACCGCTCGGAGCCGACACCCTTGACCAGGGGCAGCAGCAGGTCGTTCATGTCGCGCGCGTGCCGGTCTCCGGGGTCCATCTGGATGGCGTCCTGGAAGGTGGCCGTGTAGAGCACCAGCGCGCGCATGCCCTCGACGTACGACTTCTGCAGCATCAGCTCGCGGCGTACGTCCGGGTGGTGCGTGATCGGCACCCGAGGCGCGGACTTGTCGGCCATCCTGGTCAGATCGGCGCCCTGGGCGCGGCTCTTGGCGTACTCCAGGGCGTTCAGGTAGCCGGTGGAGAGCGTGGCGATGGCCTTGGTGCCGACCATCATGCGGGCGTGCTCGATCACCATGAACATCTGCCTGATGCCCTCGTGCACGTCGCCGACCAGCCAGCCGATGGCCGGGTGCTTGTCGCCGAAGGTGAGCTCGCAGGTCGTGGAGACCTTCAGGCCCATCTTCTTCTCCACGTTGGTGACGTAGGCGCCGTTGCGCTCGCCCAGCTCACCCGTCTCCAGGTCCACGTGGAACTTGGGCACCAGGAACATCGACAGACCCTTGGTGCCGGGTCCGTGCCCCTCGGGGCGGGCCAGCACCAGGTGGAAGATGTTCTCGGACATGTCGTGCTCGGCGCTGGTGATGAAGCGCTTGACGCCCTCGATGTGCCAGGTCCCGTCGGGCTGCCGGATCGCCTTGGCCCGGCCCGCGCCGACGTCGGAGCCCGCGTCGGGCTCGGTCAGTACCATGGTGGCGCCCCAGTCGCGCTCGATGGCCAGCTCGGCGAAGCGCTTCTGGTCTTCGGTGCCGACCTCCCACAGCGTGTAGGCGAAGTTGGGGCCGGCGGCGTACATGTAGAGGGCCGGGTTCGCGCCGAGGACCATCTCGGCCGTGGCCCAGGCCAGGCTCCGGGGGATGCCGGGGCCGCCCAGCTCACGCGGCAGGTCGAGATGCGCCCAGCCACCGTCGACCAGCGCCCGGAACGACTTCTTGACGCCCTCCGGCACGGTGACCGAGCTCGTGGCGGCGTCGAAGACCGGCGGGTGGCGGTCGCCCTCCTCGAAGGAGTCCGCGAGCACACCGGTGGCCAGTCTGTTGACCTCTTCCAGAATGCCGCGGGCCACCGATTCGTCGATGTCGGCATACGGCCCGGTGCCGAGGATCTCGCGTCGCCCGAACACCTCGAAGAGGTTGAACTCCAGGTCACGGACGTTGCTCTTGTAGTGGCCCATGAGTGTCGATCTCCTTGAACCGGGGGCGTTATGTACTGGCCAGTAACCTTACTCGAAATGCTACCCGCGAGTAACCGTGAATATGCGTGGCATGCTCATCTCCATGGACGCCGAAGAACTCGCCACCCGCTGGCGAGAGCGACTGGACTCCTGGGCCATCCCCGCCGAGATCATGGCCAAGGCGCCGGTCGATCCGTGGGGCCATCACCCGGCGCGCTTCGCCACGCGCACCGACAGGGCGCTCGCCGAGCCCGACGACGGGCCGACCGCCACGCACCTCATCGAGGCGCTGGACGAGGGCGCCACACTGCTCGACGTCGGCGCGGGCACCGGCGCCGCGTCACTGCCGCTGCACGACCGGTTCTCCATGCTGTACGCGGTCGACACCTCCGCCGCGATGCTCGACGAGCTCACCCTCAGGGCGGACAAGCTCGGCGTCCCGCTCACCACGATCGAAGGCCGCTGGCCCGACGTGGCGGAGCAGGTGCCGGTCGCCGACGTAGTGGTCTGCGCCCACGTCATCTACAACGTGCCCGACCTGGCCGACTTCCTCCGCGCGCTGAACGCCCACGCCAGGCGCCGTGTCGTCATCGAACTCCCGCACCGCCACCCCATGAGCTGGATGGCCCCGCTGTGGCAGCACTTCCACAACGTGGACCGCCCGGTCCGGCCGGTCGCCGAGGACTGCGTGGCACTGGCGGCCGCGCTCGGCTACCCCGTACGGGTCGAGGAGCGGGAGGCGCCGCTGGACCGGTTCAACTCCCTGGAGGACCTGGCCGACAGCGTCTGCCAGCGCGCCTGCCTCGACCCCGCGCGCTCGGCGGAGGTCGGCGCGACGGCCCTGGAGCTCGGCATGTGGCCGCTCCCACGGGAGCGCTGGACCACGATCTGGTGGGACTGACAAGCAGAGCGCTGAGTCACTATCTGGTGGACTGGCCAGCTTGTCAGAATGATGTTCTATCGGGGACGCTGTCCGGATGAAGGCAGTCGTCTGCACCGCGTTCGGCAAGCCGGTCGAGCTCGTCGAGCGGCCCGATCCCGTCGCGGGGCCCGGCCAGGTGGTGGTCGAGGTCGAGGCGGCCGGGGTCAACTACGTCGACGGGCTGATGGTCGGCGGCACCTACCAGCTCAAGCCGCAGCTGCCCTTCACTCCGGGGTACGAGGTGGCCGGGCGGCTGGCCGACGGCAGCAGGGTTCTCGCCATCACCGGGCTCGGCGGCTACGCCACACATGTCGTCATTTCGGAGGCGCAGGCCGTACCCCTGCCGGAGGGCCTCGATCCGCGGACCGCGGCGGTGTTCGCGCAGAGCTATTGCACGGCCATGTACGCGCTCAGGGAGCGCGCCGGGCTGCGGTCCGGTGAGCGGGTACTGGTGCTCGGCGCGGGCGGCGGGGTGGGGCTGGCGGCCATCCAGGTGGCCAGGGCGCTGGGCGCCGCCGTGCTGGCGGCCGCCTCGACGCCGGACAAGCGCGAGCGCGCGGCGCGGGCCGGGGCCGACGAGGTCATCGGCTACGAGGGGCTGAAGGGCGCCGCCAGGCGCTGGGGCGTGGACGTGGTGGTGGACCCGGTGGGGGGCGAACTGTCCGAGGAGGCGCTGCGCTCGCTGCGCGAGGGCGGGCGGCTCCTGGTCGTCGGCTTCGCCGGGGGCGGCATCCCGCGGCTGCCCGCCAACCAGGTGCTGCTGCGTAATCGGGCGGTGGTGGGGGTGGACTGGGGCGCGTGGTCGATGAGCCACGCGGCCGCCAATCGGCTGATGCTCCAGGAGCTTCTCACGATGCCCGGGATCGACCCGGCACCACCGGAGGCCAGGCCCCTGGAGGAGGCCGGGCGGGCCATGGACGACCTGATCAACCGCCGGGTCACTGGGAAGATCGTGCTCGTCCCTGCCTCGTGAGCGTCAGGACGCCGGCGATCACATAGACCAGGGCGCCGTGCCAGACCGACTGGAACGCCGAGCCGAACACCCCCTCCCCGTCGAGTACGAGCTGCACCGGGTAGTCCAGGACCGCCGTGATGGCGGCCGGCAGCAGCGCGAACCTCCACGGGTGCTTCAGCGCCCACAGACGCGCCTGGCGCGTGACCCGGTCGCCCTCGTGTGGCTTGGACACCGCGCCGATGGCGGCGACCAGCGCGAACACGCTGATCCCCAGACCGAGTGACCACACCAGGCCAGCGGAGTCGGTAAGCACACCCAGCCCGAAGCTGACCGCGGCCGTCGCGCCACCGCTGACGGCGGCGGTCTTCCAAGGGGCGCCGCGCAGAGCGGCGCCGGACAGCGAGACCTCATCGCGTCGACTGATTTCGTTCATGTCCCCAGAGTGCCTTTCGACACCCCTTTATCGCATCGGGGACCTACCCTGAGCCCTCCCTGACTTGTCGGGCATGATTCGGGCATGGACGAAACCTGGATTATCCGCCCGGCCCGCGCCGACGACGTGCCCGCCGTCGTGGCGATGCTGGCCGACGACCCGCTCGGCACCAAGCGCGAGGGAGACCCGGCCGACGAGCGGTATCTGGCGGCCTTCGCCCGGATCGACGCCAACCCCTACGACGAGCTGATCGTCGCCGAGCGCGGCGGCAAGATCCTTGGGACCATGCAGCTCACCTACCTGGCCGGGCTCTCGCGGCTCGGGGCCGAGCGCTGTCAGATCGAGGCCGTCAGGGTCGACGCCTCCACCCGGGGTCAGGGTCTGGGCCGCGAGATGATGCGGTGGGCGATCGACCGGGCGCGGGCTCGGGGTTGTGCGATCGTCCAGCTCACCTCGGACAAGTCACGCACCGACGCGCACCGGTTCTACGATTCGCTCGGCTTCGATGCCTCGCACGAGGGCTACAAGCTCTCGCTGTCGCCCAGCTGATCGATCATCCACCTGCACCACTCGGCGCGGTGCCGCTCGTATCCCAGGCCGCACCGCAGCGTCGCGTAGTTGCCGAAGCGCGGATCGCCGAACGGCGGTGGGCCGCCGAACGCCGCCTCCTCCCGTTCGTACTCGGCCAGCCGCGCCTCGTGCGCGGCCAGCTGGTCGGCGAACATCCGCCTGACCAGCCCCGCCTCGGCCAGCCACGCCGCGTACGTCTTGAGCACCAGCTCATCCCGCTCCGGCCGCTCCTTCGGCGGCCGGGTCACCCACCCGCGCAGCTCCGCAGAGCCCTCGTCCGTCAGGTGGTAGACCTTCTTGTCCTGCGGCCCCGGCCCGTGTTCGGCCTCGTAGCCGACCAGCCCGGCGGCCAGCAGCTTCTGCAACTCGGCGTGGATCTGGCTGTGCCCGGCGGTCCAGAAGAAGCCGATGGGCCGCCGCATGGCCGCGGCGATGTCGTATCCGGTGCGGTCGCCGCGAGCCAGCACGGCGAGGATCGCGAATCCCAGCGTTGAGGTCATGGTGCCGCCAAGGGTATTGTCACCAACGACTATGTCACTTCAGACATAGTGTGGTGAAGGGGCGGCGATGCGCGCGATCATCGGTTCGATCGGGCTTGTTCTGGTGCTGACCGCCTGCGGAGGCGCGGTCAGCACCACGACCGCGCCCGCCATCCCGCCTACACCGGTGGCGAAGGCCACCACTCCTAACGTCTCCGGCCCCAACGTCTCCGGCTGCTTCACCAGCGCGGACGGCAAGATCTTCACCTACGGCGACGACCTGCCCGGCGTCATCACCGGCAAGGGCACGGTCGGCGTGGTGATCACATACGAGCGCAACGGCAACGTCTGCACCTGGCGCCCGCTCTCCGACCGCCTGGTCGCGGCCGGCTACCGTGTCCTGCTGTACGCCAGGAAGAGCAGCGAATACCCCGACGAGGTGACGGTCGCCATGGCCGAGCGCCTGTCCAAGGAGAAGGGCGTGCGGCGCCTGTTCCTGGTCGGCGGCTCCATAGGCGCGACCGCCTCCGTCCCGGCGGCGGAGCGGCTGGGCTCCCGGGTGGCCGGGGTGGTCGCCCTGTCGGGCGCGGTCGCCGAGGGCGAGGCGGCCAAGCTGACGGCCCCGCTGCTCCAGATCGGCAGCGAGAACGACGCGTACGGCGGCGCCAAGGACCTCCAGCGCACTCACGACGCCGCCACCAAGGCCCCCGACAACGAGCTCCACGTCATCAAGGGCGAGAGCCTGCACGCCTCAGCGCTGTTCGGCAGCCCTCACGGCCCCGAGGTGCTCGACCGGATCATCGCCTTCATGGACCGGCACTTCATGGATCGGCACTTCATGGATCGGCACAAGGGCTGACCTCGACCAGGTTGTCATGGTAGGCGGGACCCCTGCCCATGTCGGCGTCGCGTTCGGCCACGACCGCGTTGGCGTTCGCGCCGCCGGGGCTGTGCTTGGGCCAGCGGCCCTTGGGCGAGGCCACCACGCCGCGCGCCACCCGGTCGCTCACCTCGACGTCGGCCAGGAACTCGCCGCTCGCGTTGTGCACCCGCACCCGCTGCCCGCTCACCAGCCCGCGCGCCTCGGCGTCGGCCGGGTTGACCAGCACCACGGGCTCCTTGGCCCGGCGCCTGAGCTCCGGGTTGTTGCCGAAGATCGTGTTGAGGAAGGTGTGCGCCGCCGGCGTCACCAGGGTCAGTGGGTATGGCGAGTCGCCGGCCGTACGCACGGAATGAGGTTGGACGTACGCCTTGCCGCGCGGAGGGAAGCGGAGCCGGCCCGACGCGGTGGGGAAGCCGTCGGCGAAGGGGGTGAACGGCTGGGGGTAGTTCATCCGCACCCATCCCTCCTTGCGCAGCCGGTCCAGCGTGACGCCCTCCAGCGACGGGTGGCCGCTGCTCAGCAGCTGCTCGGCCAGCTCCAGATCGGAGTGGTACAGCGACGGCTCCGTCATCCCCATGTGGGCGGCCAGGCGGCGGAACGTCTCGGTGGTGGACAGGCACTCGCCCGGCGGTGCCACGGCGGGCTCGTTCCAGAGCAGGTAGAGGTGGCCGTACCCGGCGTGCAGATCCATGTGCTCGGTCTGCATGGTCGCGGGAAGCACGATGTCGGCGTAGTCGACCGTGTCGGTGGGGAACTGCTCCATGACCACCGTGAACAGGTCCTCGCGGGCCAGCTGCCGCCGGATCCGGTTGGCGTCTGGGGTCGAGCCGACCGGGTTGGCGGCGTACACCCAGAGGCACTTCACCGAGTCCAGCTCGGAGGCCAGCCGCGTCATGGTCAGCGTACGGACCGGCTTGGCCAGCAGGTCGTCGCGCTTGTCGATGTCGAGATGCACGTGGCCGCTGGTGGAGTAGGCCACGCCGCCGCCCGGGTGGCGCCAGTCGCCGGTCACGCCGGGGATCGCGGCGATCGTCCGCAGCGCGGTGCCGCCGCCGGCGTGCCGCTGGATGCCCATCGTGGTCCGGATCGCGGTCGGCCGGGTGTGCGCGAGCCGCGTGCCCAGCTCGCGGATGTCGGCGGCCGGGATGCCGGTGATCTCGGCCGCCCGCTCGACGGGGTAGGCCAGGATCTCCTCACGGAAGGACTCCCAGCCCTGGGTGTGCTCGGCGAGGAACTCCTCGTCCTGGGCGCCCTGGGCGAGCACCACGTTCAGCAGGGCCAGCGCGAGCACGGCGTCGGTGCCCGGCCGGATCGCCAGGTGCCGGTCCGCCTGGTCGGCGGTCCTGGTGCGGATCGGGTCGATGGCCACCACGTACGCGCCGGCCGCGCGGGCGTCCTGGACGAACTTCCACAGGTGGTGCCCGCTGGTCAGCGTGTTCGTGCCCCACAGCAGGATCAGCCTGGACAGCGCGAGGTCCTCGGGGTCCATGCCGGCGGGTGTGCCGTTGGTCAGGCTCAACCCGGCGCCGCCGGCCGTGGCGCAGATGTTCAGCCAGTGCTTGGAGGCGCCCAGCATGTTCCAGAACCGGCGCCCGGCGACGCCCTCGCAGCCCTGGATGTAGCCGAGCGAACCCGTCCCCACGTACGGCCAGATGGCCTCGCCGCCGTGCTCGTCGATGATGTTCCGCAGCCTGAAGGCGATCTCGTCGAACGCCTCCTCCCAGGAGATGCGCTCGAACTCGCCCGACCCCTTGGGCCCGGTACGGCGCAGCGGGTAAAGGATGCGGTCGTCGGCCTGGGTATGCTCCAGATACCGGTTGACCTTCACGCAGAGCGCGCCCCGGGTGTAAGGCTGCTCCGGGTTGCCGCGCATCTTCACGGCCTTGCCGTCTTCGACCGTGACGATCCAAGAGCAGGTATCAGGGCAGTCCAATGGACATGCCCCCAAAACTCGCAACTCACCCGACATGCGACACAGCTTACGTGTCGCTCCGCCAGGCATTAGGGGAGCCACGGAATGCCCCGACGCGCGGTAGAAATCAATGGTGAAGGATTGAAGGGGCCCAAAGATCGTACGGTCGGTCGGGAAGGTGCAGAATCTCTGTCGGTGGCCGAAATCAGGGAACGTGATGACGCGGAGGACCTCGCGGAGGGGGATCCAGCCGTGGCCGAAGCGCGCGCTGACACGGACGTCTATGTAGTCGAGCCGCTGCTGCCCCAGCGCCTGCGCCGGCCCTCCGACCTGCTGCGCTTCCTCACCACGCTGCTCGTGCTCGCCGCGGTCGTTCTCATCGCCCTGGTCGCCAAGCAGACCCTCAACGGGCTCGAAGCGGACGTCAAAGAAGGCACCACCCTCGTTCCCGATCTGCTCAGCCGCGTGGCGACATTCCTCGGCGGCGCGGCCGTGCTCATCGTGCCGGTGGCCTTCGCCGTCGAGCGCGTCTTCCACCGCGACGGCCTCCGCGTGGCCGAGGGCCTGATCGCCGCGATCATCGGCATGGTCGGCTCGTTCCTGCTCGGCCAGTGGCTGATCGGGGGCAGCGTCGAGGACCTGCGCATGCTGCTGACCGGCGGGCGCTCCATCGAGCCGCTCAACACGCTGCTCACCTCGGTGGTCGCCTACGCCACCGCCGTACGCATCTCGCGCCGCCCCACCTGGCGCATGCTCATGTGGACGGTGATCGCGCTCGACATCTTCGCGCTCTTCTCCGGCAGGCAGATCACGCTGCCGGGCGCGATCGTGCCCGTCCTGGTCGGCATGGCCGTGGGCTACGGCACCCTGTACGGCGTGGGCAGCCCCAACACCCGGCCGCCCGGCAACGCGGTCGTCGCCGCGCTCCGCAAGCTCTCCTTCTCCCCACAGTCGGCCCGCCGCATCGAGGACGATCACCAGGGCAGCCGCCGCTACGCCATCGGGCTCAAGGACGGCAGCAGCCTCGACGTCACCGTGCTCGACCGCGACCGGCAGGTCGCCGGCCTGCCGTACCGGCTCTGGCGGCGGATCCGGCTCAACTCGGAGACCAGGCGCCGGGCGATCAGGTCGCTCCGCGCCGAGCTGGAGCGCGAGGCGCTCATGGCCTACGCCGCGCAGGCGGCGGGCGCGAGCACCCCGCGCCTGCTCGGCACCAGCGAGATCGGCACCGAGGCCGCGCTGCTCGCCTACGAGCACCTCGACACCCGCCCGCTCGACGACGTGCCCGACGCCGACATCGACGACGCCCTGCTCGCCCAGATCTGGGAGCAGGTCGCGCTGCTGCAGATCCAGCGGCTCGCCCACCGGCGGCTGACCGGCGACAGCATCCACCTCGACCCGGCCGGCCGGGTCGTGCTCACCGACGCCCGCAGCGGCGAGATCGCGGCCGGCGACCTGCTGCTCCGGCTCGACGTCGCGCAGCTGCTCACCTATCTGGCGCTGCGCGTCGGCGCCGAGCGCTCCGTGCGGGCCGCCGCCGCCGTCATGGGGTCCGACGCGCTGGCCGCCGCGATGCCGCTGCTCCAGCGCATCGCCCTCACCCGCGAGACCCGCGCGGCGCTGTCGAAGGACAAGGGCGTGCTCGGCGAGCTGCGCGAGCACATTGTGGCGCTCAAACCGCAGGGCAAGGTCGAGGAGATCCGGCTGGAGCGGTTCCGGCCGCGCACGCTGGTCACGATGATCGCCAGCACGCTGGCCGCGTACTTCCTGCTGTCGCAGCTCAGCCAGGTCAACGTCGTGCACGTGGTGACCACCGCCAACTGGGCCTGGTCGGTGCTGGCGTTGGCCGCCTCGTTCGTCAGTTTCGTGGCCGCCGCGCTGATGCTGAGGGGCTTCGTACCCGAGCATCTACCGCTCTGGCGCACGGTCCTGGTCCAGTTCGCGGCCTCGTTCGTCAAGCTCGTCACGCCCGCCGCAGTCGGCGGCGTCGCGATCAACACGCGTTACCTGCAGAAGCGCGGCATCTCGCCCGCGCTCGCGGTGGCCAGCGTCGGCGCCTCGCAGCTCAGCATGATGGTCTTCCACATCGCGCTGCTGCTGCTGTTCGCCTACATCACCGGGTCCAACACCGCCACCGCGTTCAGCCCGTCGCGGGGGCTGGTCGTGGTGATGCTGTCGGTCGCGGTGCTGGTCGTGGTGCTGTTCGGGGTGCCGCCGCTGCGCCGGTTCATCACCGGGCGGATGCACAAGCTGTTCGCCAACGTGCTGCCCAGGCTGCTCGACGTGCTGCAGTCGCCGCGCAAGATGATCGAGGCCTGCGTCGGCACCCTGATGATCACGATCGCCTTCGTCGTCTGCCTCGACGCCTGCGTCGAGGCCTTCGGCGGCGACCTCAGCTTCACCGCCGTCGCCGTCGTCTACCTCACGGCCAACGCGATCGGCTCGGCCGCGCCCACACCTGGTGGCCTGGGCGCGGTCGAGGCGTCGCTCACCGTGGGCCTGACCGTGGCCGGGCTGCCCGCCGAGCTGGCCACGTCGGCCGTCCTGCTGCACCGGCTGCTCACGTTCTGGCTGCCGGTGCTGCCCGGCTGGGCGTCCTTCACCTACCTCCAGCGGCACGAAGCTCTATGACCTTGTCGATGGCGTCGAGCTCGTCCTGAGTGAACGCCGGCCCGTCGACGCAGGCCACGTTGTCCTCCAACTGCTTCACGCTGCTCGCGCCGATCAGCACGCTGGTCACCCGCGAATCCCTGATAGCCCACGACAGCGCCATCTGCGCCAGCGACTGGCCGCGCGTCTTGGCGATCTCGTTGAGGTCGCGCGCCAGGTCGCGGTCGATCCGGTCGGCGCTCAGGAACCGGCTGGTCGCCGCCCGTGAGTCGTCGGGGACGCCGTCGAGATAGCGGTCGGTCAGCAGCCCCTGGGCGAGCGGTGAGTAGACGATGCACCCCATGCCCTCCTCCTCCAGCACGTCGAGCAGCCCGTCCTCGATCCAGCGGTTGATCATCGAGTAGGACGGCTGGTGGATGAGCAGCGGCGTGCCCAGCCCCCGCATGATCCGCGCGGCCTGCGCCGTCTGCTCGGCGGAGTAGTTGGAGATCCCCGCGTACAGCGCCTTGCCCGAGCGCACCGCCCGGTCCAGCGCCCCCATCGTCTCCTCCAGCGGCGTCTCGGGATCGGGCCGGTGGCTGTAGAAGATGTCGACGTAGTCGAGCCCCATCCGCTCCAGCGACTGGTCGAGGCTGGCGAGCACGTATTTGCGCGAACCCCACTCGCCGTACGGCCCCGGCCACATGTCGTAGCCGGCCTTGGTGGAGATGAGCAGCTCGTCCCGGTAGCGGGTGAAGTCCTCGCGGAAGATCCCGCCGAAGTTGCGCTCCGCCGAGCCGTACGGCACGCCGTAGTTGTTGGCCAGGTCGAAGTGCGTGACACCCAGGTCGAACGCCCGCCGCAGGATGGCCCGCGAGTTGTCGATCGGCCGGTTGTCGCCGAAGTTGTGCCAGAGACCGAGCGAGACGGCAGGCAGCTTCAGACCGCTGCGCCCGCTGCGGTTGTACGGCTGGCGCTCGTAGCGGTCGTCGTCCGGCTGGTAGGTCATGAGGTGCCTCTCTCGATGATCCAGGAGAGCGCGAAGGCCTCTTCGCGCCAAACGTCATAGCGCCCGCTCCGGCCGCCGTGACCCGCGCCCATCTCCGTCTTGAGCAGGAACGGGCCGCCACCGGCCGTGGCCCGCAGCCTAGCGATCCACTTCGCGGGCTCGTGGTAGAGCACCCGGGTGTCGTTCAGGCTGGTGATCGCGAGAATCGGTGGGTACGGGCGATCGTCCACGTTCTCGTACGGTGTGTAGCTCTTCATGTAGGCGTAGACGTCGGCGTTGTGCAGGGGATCGCCCCACTCGTCCCATTCGATCACGGTCAGCGGCAGCGACGGGTCGAGGATCGTGTTGAGCGCGTCGACGAACGGCACCTCGGCCACCACGCCCGCGAACTCCTCCGGCGCCAGGTTCGTCACCGCGCCCATCAGCAGGCCGCCGGCCGAGCCGCCCCTGGCGACGATCCGCTCGCTCCAGCCCGACGCCTTCAGGTGCCTGGCCGCCGCGACGAAGTCGGTGAAGGTGTTCTTCTTCCTGGTGAGCTTGCCCTCCTCGTACCAGCGACGGCCCATTTCGCCGCCGCCCCTGATGTGCGCCACGGCGAAGATGAAACCGCGGTCGAGCAGGGACAGCCTGGGGACCGAGAAACCGGGGTCGATGGAGGTCTCGTAGCTGCCGTAGCCGTACAGGACGGTGGGGGCGGGCTTGGCGGTGTCCTTGCGCTTGACCAGGGAGATTGGGACCCGGGTGCCGTCCTCGGCAGTGGCCCACTCGCGGAACTGCTCGTAGTCGGCCGGGTCGTAACCACCCAGGACGGGGCGCTGCTTGAGCAGGATCAGCTCGTGGGTGGCCAGGTCATAGTCGTAGACGCTGGCCGGGGTGATCATGCTGGTGTAGGCGAGCCGGAGCCTGCCGGTGCTGAACTCCGGGTTGCCCGCCGGACCGACGTCGTAGAGGGGCTCGGGGAACTCGATCTCGTACTCGTCGCCCCCGTCTTTGCCGCCCCTGTACGGGAGGACGCGGATGCCGGTCAGCCCGTCGCGGCGGAAGTGGACGACGGCGTGGCCTTCGAACGCGTCGATCTCCAGGAGCCTGGTGTCCGTGCTGTGGGCGATCACCGGTGTCCAGGTGCCGGGAGCGTCGAGCGGGGCGGTGGCCAGCTCGAAGTTCTCGGCGTTCTCGTTGTGGAGCACGTAGAAGAAGTCGCCGGCGTGCTCGATGCCGTACTCGACACCGGCCTTCCTGGGCCGGACGACCTGGAACTCGCCCGTCGGGTCGGCGGCGTCGAGGATGCGCACCTCGCTGGTGATCTTGCTCCCGGCGCCGAGCACGAGGTACTTCTCGCTGCGGGTGAGCCCGATCCCGACCCAGTAGCGCTCGTCGCTCTCCTCGTAGACCAGCACGTCGTCCGGCGAGCCGAGCGTGTGCCGGTAGACCTGGAAGGGACGCCAGGCGTCGTCGACGCGCGTGTAGAAGAACGCCGACCCGTCGGCCGACCAGGCGCCACCGTAGAAGACGTTCTCGATCTCGTCGTCGAGCGGCTCGCCGGTCTCCAGGCTCTTGAACCTCAGGGTGAAGCGCTCGTCACCCTTGTAGTCGGTGGAGTAGGCCAGCATCTTCCCGTCGGGCGTGATGGCGCTGGTGCCCACAGAGAAGAACGCGCTCTCGCCCGCCAGCTCGTTGCCGTCGAGGATGACCTGCTCCCGGTCGAGGCGCTGGCCAGGGGTGACCGCGGGCGGGGTCTCGCCGTCGGCGGGCACGCGGCAGGAGACGGCGTACTGCTTGCCCTCCTCCGTCCGGCTGAAGTACCACCACTCGCCCTTGCGGCTCGGCACCGACAGGTCGGTCTCCTGGGTACGGCCCTTGATCTCCTGGAAGACCTGCTCCTGGAGATCGCCGAGGTGAGCGGTCTGCTCCTGGAGGAACGCGTTCTCCGCCTCCAGGTAGGCGATCGTGTCGGGATCGTCCTTATTGGTGAGCCAGGCGTACTCGTCGATCACGGTGTCGCCGTGATGGGTGCGCTCAGTCGGTGACTTCTTCGCCAGCGGCGGTGTTTTGCTACTCACGTGGGGAGTCTATGTTCCGGGCCGTGATCGTTCTGTGGCCTCCGATCGGAGTGAAGGCGTCTCGAGTGGTCGGGGGCGCTGCTAATCTTTAGAAGTCGCCAGGTGCGGCGCAACCAACCTCCTCCACTCCGGTGGCTTTGACGTGGGTTGTGTTGTGCTTGGTGGCAGTCGCTTCGATTCGCTACCCGGTCTACGGGATGGTAAATTGAAGAGGCGGTCGAAATTCCAAGCAAGTCCGGTCAATTTGACACAAAAACGGACTGGTGAAAGAATAGAGACACAACGGAAAACGAAATGTGCGCCTCTCGCAGGTTGGGGAGTACGCGTCCGTTTCTTGAGAACTCAACAGTGTGTTAAAAGCCAGTGCATGATGCACAACC
>NZ_JBFAVX010000053.1:0-64308 GCF_040680095.1 Nonomuraea sp. NPDC052129
TGCCGGCCGCAGGGCCGGCGGGCGGGCGTGCCGGGCTCCGCGGGGGCGGAGCCGCCCCCGGGGGCGGCCGGGGCCGCCAAGGAGCTGAGCTGGTACGGCGGCGCGGGCTTTTTCAGCGCTGGCTCAGCGCGGGATCACACGCCGAACGGCGGCGCGTACCGGATCGTGCCCGCCGGCAGCGGGCTCCCGTCCAGCGACATGGCCATCAACGCCTCATCGGGCACGTCGAAGGACACGCCGATGCCGTGCCCGGAGGCGATCGTGAACCCGAAGCGCGGGTAGTACTCGGGATGCCCGAGCACGACCACGGCACTCTCGCCCAGTTCGCGGGCCGCTTGGAGCGCCGCGCGGGTCACTGCCGCGCCCGCCCCCTGCTTCTGTACGGCCTGCGACACGGCCACCGGCCCGAGGGCCAGCGCGGGCGCCTGCCCGACGTGGCAGCGGGTGAGGAGGGCGAAGGCGACGATCTCCCCGTCAGGGGCGACCCCCACCCAGGACAGGCCCGGAATCCAGGCCGGGTCGAGGCGCAGTGCCTCGATGAGGTCGGCTTCCAGCGGGGTGGGGAAGGCCGACAGGTTCACCGCGCGGATGGCAGCGGCGTCTTCGGGCGTTTCCGCCCGCGTAGTGATGTTGAACGGCGTGATGTCGAGCGGTGTGGTGTTCAACGGAACCCTTCATCGGAAGAGAGGGCTCCCGCGGAGAACGGCCGAGCTCAGCGGCAGTGACCGGCTCCCGGGCAGCCCGGAAGGACAGAGGAGGAGATGCCGCGCACAACAGCGGCCACCCAACGGGCGGTCATACGCTCCTCGCTCCCTTCCTGCTCAACCGGCATATCAGCCGTCGTTTCAACCGACGTCGATCAAGGTACCGCATGGTTGTCCGCTATGTCGCCTCTCGCGCCGGCCGAGATCATTCGCTCTTGGCCGGACGTCAGGCTTCGTCGTCCTTGCAGGGGAGACTCGTCGTCCTGCCGGGCGACGTCAGGTCTCGTCGTCCCGCCTGGAGGCGTCAGGTTTCGTCGTCCTGCAAGGAGCGGTGCAGGCGGCCGCTGGCGGCGTCCATGTGGCCGCGCATGGCTGTGACGGCCGCCGACGGCGAGCGCTGTTCGATCGCGGCCAGCACGGCCGCGTGTTCGGCGATGGTGGTCTGGGTCTCTCCCGCCTCGTGGATCGCCCGCCGGATCCAGACCCGCAGGAGCGAGCGGATGCTGCCGAGAATGTCGTCGAGGACCGAGTTGCCCGCCGCGTGCGCCAGCGTGAGGTGGAAGGCGACGTCCGCTTCCACGAAGGCCGTGCTGTCCTGGGCGGCGCGCATGTCGGCCAGGTGGGCGCGCAGTTCCTCGACGGCCGCGGCGTCGGCGCGTTCGGCGGCCAGCTCGGCGATCACCACCTCGATGTGCTTGCGGGCCTCGATGAGGTCGAGGACCTGAGGCTGGCCCAGCATGAGACCCCATTCGATGGCGCTGGGCAGCAGGCTGGACGTGCTCTGCCTGAGATAGGTGCCGTCTCCCTGTCGTACCTCGATGATGCCGAGCACGTCCAGGGCCTTCAGCGCCTCCCTGACCGTGGAGCGTCCGACGCCGAGCGTTTCGGAGAGCTGGCGCTCGGACGGCAGCCGGGTGCCCGGCGCGAGGTGGCCCGAGAGCAGCTGAGACAGCAACTGCCTGGCGATGTCGACCACTGTGCTCTCGCGCTGGGGCGCGGCGAGGGAGATGGACGCCGTCTCCGCTCTCCCCGCGCGCCTGGCCTTGCCTTCGGACTCCGCCACGGTCTTCCTTTCCTCATCAGCTAGAGGCCTCATCAGCCCGAGGGCTTTATCGGCCCGAAGGCTCGTCGACCCGAAGGTCCCAGCAGCCCGAAGGCGTCCGCCACGTCCACCAGGGTTCGCTCGTCGCCCACGTTCCCGGGCACGACGGCGTAGGAGAGCGTAGCCCCGCCGGGTACGCCTATCTCCCAAACGGCCACGCCGGGCCGCAGCGGTCCCAGCACCCGCGCGCGATCCGCCCCCAGCCCGTCGCGCGCGACCTGCGCCGAGGTGATGCCACCCTTGGCGATCACCGCAGTGAGGTGCGGACGGAGCGAGGTCACCGTAGCGCATAGAGCGGCCATGACCTTGGCGCCGTGCCCGAGCGTACTGTGCCGGGAGTGCCTGGCCCGCTCACTGGCGACGAGGGCGACACCCCGTTCGGCGAGGTCGAAGCGGGCGAGTCCGGCGACCCGGCGGCCCTCTGCCTCCGGTTCGGAAAGGGCGGCCTCGGTGGACGCCGTACGTACGGGAACACGAAGCTCTGCGGCGAGCGCGGCAAGTTGCGCGCCGGCGGCCTCGGTGTGGGACCCGCAGACGACCAGCGTGCCGCCGGGACGGCGGTGTAGCGGCCGGTCGAGCAGCCCGTACGCCAGGCGTCCCGCGCGCATGGCGGCCAGGGGCGCGGCGCAGCGCAGCACCACGGGGACGTTCGCGGATCGGGCGGCGTCGATCGAGGCGGAGATGGCCGCCAGGTCGGCGTCCGTCTCCACGTCGGGGACGACGACCGCACCCGGTACGGCCCGGCGCAGCACCGGATCCAGACCGCCGCGCCGTACCGTCTCCAGAGGGACCGTCGTCGCCGCGCGCCCGCCGGTCTCCCTGACCCACTCCGTCATCGTCCTGGCCGAGTAGCCGAAGACCGGGTCGGCGGCGAACTCGGTGTCGGCGGCCACCATCCAGCGGCCGTTCACCATGACCCGGTGAACCCCGCCGAGCGTCGCCCGCCCGATGGCGGGATAGGCCGGGACGAACACCAGCACCCCGTCGGCCGCCCCGAGCGCGTCGGCCTCGGCGAACACGTGCCCGCGCAGGGTGGAGTCCCCGCGCAGGACGTATTCGGCGTCGTCACCGCATCTGTCGCGCAGCCGGCGTACCAGGCTCACGGCCCGGCCCTCCTCCATGGCGCGGGTGTTGGTGAGGACGTAGTACGACGGGTCGGCGGGGAGCTCGGCTTCCGGGTCGAGCAGCACCGGCACGTCGGCCGCGGCCTGGGTGCCGGTGGGATCGTCGTCCAGGACGATGATCCGGCTCATCGCACCGGATCCCGCTCGGTCAGCTCCACGCGGACGCCGTTCGGCTCCCCCAGCAGGAAACAGGCTCGCCGGCCCCGGCCGCCCATGAAGATCTGGGCGCTCTCCTGCCCCGGCAGGCCCGCGAGCGTCGTCTCGATGTCGGCGACGCTGAAGCACACGTGGTGCAGCCCCTCACCGCGTTCCCGCAGGAAGCGGGCGACGGGCCCGTCCCTGAACGGCTGTACGAGCTGGAGCATGACGTTGCCCGCGTCGAGGTAGGTGAGCCGCACCCCGGGATCCTCCGCCCGCTCGTCGCCGATCACCGTCATGCCCAGCCGCTCCACATAGAAGGGCAGGGCCTGGTCGGCGTCGTGGACGGCGATCCCGACGTGGTCGACGTGGTCGAAGTCAGCCAAGTTCCCTGACCTCGCGCAACCCGGTCCGCAGCGCCGCCTGGTAGATCCACAGGTCGCCGCCGTACGCGAGGATCTTGAACCCGCGCGCGATGAGCATGGCGGCTTCCTCCTTGCTCCCGGCCATGAACCCGGCGAACTTGCCGGCGGCCCGCGCCGCCTTGGCCACCCGGTCGAGCGCCGCCAGGTAGTCGGGATGGTCGAATTGTCCGGGAATGCCCATGCTGTTGGTCAGGTCGAAATGCCCGACCCAGAGCACGTCCACCCCGTCCACCGCGGCGATCTCCTCCACGGACTCCAGACCGGCGACCGTCTCGATCTGGGTGATCACCATGGTCCGGGCGTTGGTGTCACGCATGTAGGCCACGTTGTCGGTGACGACGTAGTCGTCGTGCGCGACCCCGAAGGCCGCCCCCCGTACCCCGTCGGGCGGGTACTTCGCCCAGCGCACCACGTCCCGCGCCTGGTCGGCCGAGTCCACCATCGGGATCATGATCCCGCGCGCGCCGGCGTCCAGCGCGCGGGAGATCTGGGTGCGCTCGGCGGTGGGGACGCGGATGTACGGCTCGACGCCGGTCGGCCGGGTGGTGGCCACGACCCTGCCGAGGGTCTCCCACCCCCAGCCGGTGTGCTCGGCGTCATAGATGACGAACTGCGCTCCGGCGCCCGCCACGAGCCGGCCGATGCCCGTGGTCGCGAACTCGAAGACGAAGGTGCCGAGTACGAGCTCACCGCTGTGGAGCGCCTGCTTGATGGGACCGGTCAACGGAGGACCTTTCTCGAGAGTCTGGAGAGGCGGGGTATGGGATCGGTCACGGGAGGGCCTTCACGGCGAGACGGGTCGGTCATCGGAGGGCCTTTGAGGAGAGACGTGGGTGGTCGAGTGCCGCCGGGTTGACCGGGTACGCCGGCGCGCGTCCGGCGGCGACATCGAGGGCGGCCTGGATGGCGCCGCGCCCGTTGCCCAGCGCGAGCTCGTCGGTCCAGGCGACGGCGTGCGGGCTGAGCAGCACGTTGTCCAGCGCCAGCAGCGGGTCGGCCGGATCGGGCGGCTCGACCTCGAACACGTCCAGCGCCGCCCCCGCGATGCGCCCCTGGATGAGCGCCTCAGTGAGCGCGGCCTGGTCTACGATCGGACCTCTGGCGACGTTGACCAGATACGTGGTCGGTTTCATCCCGGCCAGCCGCCCGGCGTCGATGAGGTGGTGGGTCTCCGGGGTGAGCGCGCACGTGATCACCACGAAGTCGGCCTCGGCCAGCAGCGTGTCCAGCTCGACGAGCGTGACACCGGCCGCCGCCGCCCGCTCGGGATCGGCGTACGGGTCGGCGGCGAGCTGCCGCATACCCAGCGGCGCGCACAGCCGCGACAGCTCGCGGCCGATGTTGCCCCAGCCGACCAGGCCGAGCGTCCTGCCGGTGACGCCGGTCCCCATGTAGTCCAGCTTGTCGTGCCACCGTCCCGCGCGTACCAGCCGGTCCTTCTCGCCGAGCCGGTGGGCGGCGGCGAGCAGCATCGTCAGCGCCGACACCGCCACCGGCCCGCGCACGCCGTCGGGCGTGATGGTGACCAGCACGCCGTGCCGGGTACACGCCTCGACGTCCACGTTGTCGTAGCCGACACCGAACCGGGCGACCAGGACCAGCCGGTCGGCACCCTTGAGCGTGTCGGCGGTGACTCTTGGGGTCAGGACGATCAGGGCGTCATAACCCCGCACCGCCTCGGGCGGGATGTCACCGTCCACGGCCTCGATGAAGTCCCATTCGACACCGTCGGCCGCGTCGAGCGCGGACAGGCCGATGTCACCCCAGCCGATCCGCCCGTCGTCGGTCAGGAAGTCTCGGGTCAGGCCGATCCTGAAGGGCATCAATGGTCTCCTTCTGAGGGCGGGGTCCTGCGGGTGTGAGGCTTGCGGGGTGAGATGAGGATCGCGACGGCCGGCGCGGTGAGGGCCGTCGTCTCGGTGCCGGGCGGATGCTCCTGTACGACCATGCCGCCCGCGTCGCCACCACCGGTGATCGTGGTGACGGCGTGGCCGCGAGTGTCGATGAAGACCGGCTCGGCGTGACCGCCACCGCCACCGTGGTCGCCGCAGCCGCAGCCGCCGCCGTCGGCGTCCAGCGCCGCTGCCAGGATGAGCCGTCGTCCGCCATGGTGGACGGCCAAGCCGACCAGACCCGCCGGGAGCCCGGGGTCGACGAGCTGCCCTCCTACGAAGGGACGCAGGGCGGTGAGCACATGCCGCAGCCCGGACGGCATGGCGTCAGTGCCGGTGTTCTGGTCGTCCGCGTAGCTCTCGGCGGCGGGGGCGGTGGGGGTCCCGGCGGTATCGCAGGCGTCGACGGAGATCGCGGCTGCTCCGGCGTTGGCGAGGGTGATCAGGGCGGCGGTCAGCCAGGTCGTACGGAAGAGGGCGGACGGCGCGGGATCGTGTGCGCCGCGCGGGGCGGCGAAGCCGAAGGTGGGGAGCAGGCCGACCGGGCCCACGAGCACGGGCAGGCCGTGTTCGGCGGCCTGCGCGACGAGCAATGGGTGGACCGCCAGCGTTTCCCGCGCGCTTGCCTCGTCGTCGTGGTGGGTCTGGGCCGCGAT
This sequence comes from Nonomuraea sp. NPDC052129, assembly GCF_040680095.1. Classification (NCBI taxonomy): domain Bacteria; kingdom Bacillati; phylum Actinomycetota; class Actinomycetes; order Streptosporangiales; family Streptosporangiaceae; genus Nonomuraea; species Nonomuraea sp. NPDC052129. Next base: position 6,042 of record NZ_JBFAVX010000053.1, read on the forward strand.
GGGGAAGCAGACCAGGTCGAGCAGGTCGGACGGTAGAGACACGGCCCGGTTCAGCTCGGCGAAGTGGGTTCGGCTGCCGCCGCCGATCCGCACCGGCGTACCGGAGCAGGCCCCGCGGGTGGCCTCGGCGAGTTCTCGGGGTGTGCCGTGTGTACGGTCGAACACCAGGAGTGTGTCGAGGCCCGGGACGTCACGCAGTGCGGCCACCTGGTCGGGGGACGAGCAGACGGCGCTCAGCGTGAGCGTCGCCCCGGCTGCCCTGGCGGCGGCGGAGAACCGGTCGGCCACCTCGCGCCACCTTGGCTCGTCCAGATCCACGGTCCCGTGCAGGAACGAGGGCCCGGCAAGCTTTCGCCCGTCCACCGGGGGCCGCCTCAGGTACAGCCCCACCGACGGGAGCGTCCCTCCGCTTCGCTGGCGGATCCGGCGTCGGCGCGGGCGTGGCAGGGACAGTGGGTGGTCGGTGACTGTGAGGTGGAGGCGCTGGTGGACGTGGTCGCCGCGGCGTACCGTCACCGGCCGGCCCAGGCCGAGCGGCGTCCCATAGGTCTTGTAGCCGGTGTCGCTCCAGTTCCGGTGGTCCTCGGTCTCGAAGGTCTCGCCGTCCAGCTCGATCGTGACCAGCGCCCCACCGTCCCGGTAGCGCATGGTCCTGATGCCGGTGAAGATCTGATGCGGGCTGATCCGCTGCGGGAACTCCCCGGCGGCCTGCCCGTTGACCTCGACCGGGGTGCCCGCCAGATGCGGCGGGTGGATGAGGCAGAGGCCGATTCTGGTTCGCTCGAAGTCGCGCTCCGCCCGACCGTCGAACTCGAACGTGAGTGAGTCCTCCGTGACGGTCGCCGTCCCGCGCCAGCTGAAGTCCGCGCCGTGCCGCACATCCAGCGAGAGGGAGAGTGATGACGAGTTCGCGGTCGTGCCGGGGTCGGTCCGCAGCAGTCGCCCCGGCACGGTCATCCACCGGCCGTCCCTGACCAGTACGCCCACCCGGCGCAGCAGGAGCAGCCCGCCGAGTCGTACCCGGTCCAGATGCGGCCCGGCGAGCAGGAAGGAGACGGTCATCGCTCACCCTTCCGCAGCCTGAGCAGGCTCTGGGCGGTGCGTGGGTACGACGGGACGGCGGTCAGCGCGTCCAGCTGGGCCGGTTCCAGGTGTAGGTCGGCGGCGGCCACGCTGGTCGTGAGCTCGGCGAGGTCCTCCGGGCCGATGACCGCGCTGGCCACCGCCGGTCGGGACAGCAGCCAGGCGAGGGCCAGGTGGGCGGGCGGGTGGCCCCACTCGGCACCCAGCGAATCCAGGCGCTCGGCCGTCGCCAGGTGTTCGGGTGAGAAGCCACCCCCGCCCCAGCGTCGCTCCCCGCTGTACTCCCGCCCGCCGGTCCCGGCCAGCAGGCCGCCGTTCAGTGGGCTGAACGCGACCAAAGACAGCCCGAGGCGCCGGCAGGCGGGGACGAGCTCCGCCTCCGGCGTGCGGTCGAACAGGTTGTAGCGCACCTGGGCGCAGACCGGGCCGTGCAGGTTGCGGGCCGAGCAGATCCACAGGGCCTGGACGGTCTCCCACGCGGGATAGGTGGACAGCGCCGCATGGCGCGCCTTGCCCTGCCGGACCAGGTCGTCGAGCGTGGCGAGCGTCTGTTCGAGTGGCGTGTCGGGGTCGGGGTGGTGGGCGTAGTAGAGGTCCACGTGGTCGGTACGGAGGCGGCGCAGGCTCCGTTCGAGCTGCTGGATCAGGTGCCGCCGCGACAGGCCCCGGTCGTTGACGCCGGGTCCGACGCTCTCGCGGGCCTTGGTCGCCAGGACGACCTCGTCCCGCCGGCCGGCCAGCGCCCGGCCGAGTATCTCCTCGGCCGACTCGCGCTCGGTCCAGGGTGGGACACCGGGGCGGTCGAACTGCGGGCGGTTGCCGTAGGCGTTGGCGGTGTCGAAGAAGTTGATCCCATGGTCCAGCGCGCCGCGCACGAGTCCGGCGGCGTCGGCGGCGCTGGGGGCCACCCCGAACGTCGCCGTGCCGACGCAGAGCCGCGACACCCTGATGCCCGTCGGGCCGAGTAGCGCGTAGTCCATGACATGGGACGGTACGTCTCAAAAGCGGCATTGGTCAACCGGTTGACCAATCGCGCAACATCGATGTAACGTGCGCCACACCGGCCCTCTTAAAACGATTCAGATCGGTTGTGGGCCTGCGAAGGGAAGTGGTCAAGACCATGCCCAGCCTGTCTCCGTACGGCCTCACCTGCGAGTTCCTCGAACAGCCACTCGGCATGGACGAGACCGCGCCCCGTCTGTCCTGGAAGCTCCGCTCCGACGACCACGGCGATCGACAGACCGCCTACCGGCTGATCGTGCGTGCCGGAGACCAGGTCGTCTGGGACACCGGAGGCGCCGGCGAGCACCAGGTCGTCTACGAGGGAGCGCCCCTCCGGCCCTCGACCCGTTACGACTGGTCGGTGGAGGTGCGCGACGCGTGGGGAGCCGTGGCGGGCCGTACGGACTCGTGGTTCGAGACGGGGCTCATGGGTGGCTGGCGCGCGGCCTGGATCGCCAGGGACGACGGCGCGCAGCCGGTCTTCGAGCCGCCGGTCGAGGACGACCGCTCGTTCACCACCCGCAAGCTGACCGCGTGCGCCCACCTCCGCCGGGCCTTCGACCTCGCGGAACTCCCCGTGCGGGCGCGGCTGCACGCCAGCGCCCGCGGCCTGCACCGGTTCTCGCTGAACGGCGCGCGCGTCTCCGACGCCGAGCTCGAACCGGGTTGGACCGACTACCGGCACCGGATCAGGTACCAGTCCTACGACGTCACGGCGCGGCTGCAGAAAGGGCCGAACGTCCTGGGCGCGTTGCTCGCCGACGGCTGGTGGAGCGGCTTCGTCGGGATGGACCCCCGCAAGGCGGGCAAGTTGTACGGCGACGCGCCCGCGCTCATCGCCCAGCTCGTGCTGGAGTTCGCCGACGGATCCCGCCATGTGATCGCCACGGATGAGGACTGGCGCGAGTCGCCGGGCCCGCTGCGCCACTCCGACCTGCTGATGGGCGAGTACTACGACGCCCGCGCCAGGCTGGACGGCTGGGACGGTCCGGGCTACGACGACGCCGCCTGGACGCCCGTGGCCGTCACCGGCACGGACACCTCGGAGCTGGTCTGGTCACGCAGCGCCCCCGTACGCGTGGTCGAAGACCTCCCGACCATGCGCGTCCTGCGCGGACCCGGTGGCGAGACCATCGCCGACCTGGGCCAGAACATGGTCGGCCGGGTCCGGCTCACCGTCCACGGCGCCGAGCGCGGGCGGCGGATCCAGCTCCGCCACGCCGAGATCCTGGAGGAGGACGGTGCCCTGCACCTGGCGAACCTGCGCCGCGCCGAGGCCACCGACGTCTATGTCTGCGGCGGCGACCCGGTGGAGGTGTACGAGCCCGCCTTCACCGTCCACGGCTTCCGCTACGTCGAGATCACCGGGTTCGACGGGCGGATCGAGGTCACCGGGCGGGTGCTGCAGAGCGAACTGCCGTGGACCGGCGAGTTCTCCTGTGACGACCCGCTGGTCAACAAGCTGCACGAGAACATCCGCTGGGGCCAGCGCGGCAACTTCGTCTCGGTGCCCACCGACTGCCCCCAGCGCGACGAGCGGCTCGGTTGGCTGGCGGACGCGCAGGTCTTCCTCCCCACGGCGGCCCGCGGCGCCGACGTCTCCGCCTTCTTCGCCGACTGGATGGAGGACGTGCTGACCGGGCAGGACGCGGAGGGATCCTTCCCCGACGTGGCGCCGCTGGTCTGCTTGACCAGGGAGGGCGCGCCGGGCTGGGGCGACGCGGGCGTGATCGTCCCCTGGTCGCTCTACCGCCTGTACGGCGACCGCCGCGTGCTGGAGCGCTGCCTGCCCGCGATGGCCGCCTGGGTGGACCAGATCGAACGGCACAATCCCGACCTGATCTGGCGCCGCCGTACCGGGAGGAACTACGGCGACTGGCTCCAGATCGGCGTGGACACCCCGCGCGACGTGCTGGCCACGGCCTACTTCGCCCAGTCGGCCACGCTCGTCGCCGAGGCGGCGCGGATCCTCGGCAGGCCGGAAGCCGAACGGTACGAGCAGCTGGCCGCGGCGATCAGAAGAGCCTTCAACCAGGAGTTCGTCGCACCGGACGGCCGCATCCACGGCGACACCCAGACCTGCTACCTGCTCGCCATCGAGTTCGGCCTCATGCCCGCCGAAGTGGCCGCCGAGCACCTGGTGCGTGACATCGCCGCGCACGACGGCCATCTCACCACCGGCTTCCTCGGGGTCGCGCTGCTGTGCCCGGTGCTCACCAGGATCGGCCGCGCCGACCTGGCCTACGAACTTCTCCACCAGGAGACCTTCCCCAGCTGGCTGTTCTCCGTCAGGCACGGTGCTACGACCATCTGGGAACGATGGGACGGCTGGACCCCCGACCGGGGCTTCCAGGCGGCCACCATGAACTCCTTCAACCACTACAGCCTGGGCGCCATCGGCGACTGGCTCTACGGAGGAGTCGCCGGGATCGGCCAGACGGCGGACTCATCCGCGTACGCCGGTCTGGTGATCCGCCCGCGGCCGGGTGGCAAGCTCACCCGGGCCCGCGCCGTGCAGGAGACCGCTCGGGGGCGAGTCGAGTCCGCATGGTCGGTGACGGACGGCGTGCTCACGGTGGACGTGCTGATCCCCCCGGGGACGGACGCCACGGTGCACCTCCCCACCGGCGATCCCGAGGCGATCGAGTCCACCGCCCACGTCACCGTCCTCGAACGGCGTGACGGGACGGTCGTGTGCTCGGTGGCCTCCGGACAGCACCGTTTCACGGCCCCCTGGGCCGCACATGAGAGGACAACGCCTTGAACACCCCCACGCGCCGCGATTTCCTCCGCACCGGTGGCCTGGCCGCCGCGGCGGTGACGCTCAGCTCCTGCGGCTGGGGCCGGACGGACCCCGCACCGGCGAGCGGAGGTACGGCCGGCGCGAGCCTGAAGGTGTGGGACCAGTTCACCACCTCCCCGCAGAACGAGACCGTCAAGAAGGTCTACGACCTGTTCAAGGGTGCGACGATCACCCGTACCTCGCAGACCGGCGACCAGCTCACCACGGTCGGCAAGACCGCGCTGGCCTCGGGCACCGGCCCGGACGTCATCTACTACCAGGTCGGCGCGGGCAACGCCGGAGTGCTGGCCGAGGCGGGCCTGATCAAGCCGCTCGACGACGTCGCCGCGAAGTACGGCTGGCTGGACCGGCTGACGCCGTTCGCGATCAGGGAGGCGTCGCTCGGCGGCAAGCTCTACGGCCTGCCCGACGAGTCGGAGAACACCGTCCTGTTCTACAACAAGACCCTCATCGACAAGGCGGGCCTGACCGTCCCCGAGACCTTCGAGGACTTACTGACCTTCGCCTCGGCCGCCGCCAAGAAGGGCTACACGCCCATCGCGTACGGCCAGTCGGACGTCTACCCGAGCTGGTGGGCCTTCTCGATGATGGCCAACAACCTCGCGGGCGCCCAGCCGATGGGCGACCTGATCTTCGACAACAAGGGCAGCTGGAACACCCCGCAGCTGGTCGAGGCGATCAAGCTCTTCTTCGTCGACCTGGTCAAGGCCGGCGGCTTCATCAAGGATCTCAACTCGCTCGGCGGCCCCGACGCCCAGTCGCTCTTCCTGGCCGGCAAGGCGCTGATGAACCTCAACGGCACCTGGGCGGTCGGCACGATCGAGAAGGAGATGCAGGGCCAGGAGATCGGCATCATGGCCATGCCCTCGGTCAACGGCGGACCCCGCGTCTATCCCGGCGGCATCGGCTCGGCCTACTACATCTCGGCCAAGAGCAAGAACGCGGACGTGGCCGCCCAGTTCCTCGACTCGCTCTACAAGCCGGAGGCGGTACGGCTCTGGGTCGAGGGCGCCAAGATCTTCCCGCCGGTGCCGTTCGACTCCGCGGGCTGGAACCTCAGCCCGCTGCAGAAGCTCGCCATGCAGGCGGCCCAGACCGGCGGCGGGGACGCCAAGACCAACATCGGTTACGCCGTCAACCACGGCCTGGCCGCGCCCGGCTTCCTCAACGCGATGACCAGCGGCTTCCAGGCCGTGGTCGCCGGGGACAAGACCCCGGCCAAGCAGGCGGAGGAGCTGCAGAAGGCGTGGGAGGCGGGCGTGACCTCATGACGCTCACTCTTACCGCTACGCGTCGCGGGGCCCGCGTCACCCCGTCGCCGTCCGGCCGGACTCTCGGCTACCTCTTCCTGGTCCCGGCCGGGCTGTTGTACGCGGGTTTCATCCTGTGGCCGCTGGCCCAGTCGGTCTACCTGAGCCTCACCGACTGGGACGGCGCCAGCCCCGAGAAGCGGTTCGTCGGCCTGGCCAACTTCCAGCGGATGCTCGGAGACGGCCTGTTCTGGCGCTCGCTCGGGCACAACCTCGTCTGGGTCGTCGTGGGCACCGCGCTGACGATGGGCGTGGCGCTGCTGCTGGCCATGTTCGTGTGGAACCGGCCACGGGGCTTCACGGCGTTACGCACGATCTACTTCATGCCGCAGGTGCTGCCCGCGATCATCGTCGGCATCGTCTGGAGCTGGATCTACAACCCCGCCTTCGGCATCCTCAACCGGGCGCTGGAGGCGGTGGGCCTCGAATCGTGGACCAGAGGCTGGCTCGGCGACCCGACCTTCGCCCTGTACGCGGTGATGGTGGCCTCGGTCTGGGCGACCGTCGGGCTGGCCTTCGTGATCTTCACCGCCGCGCTGCACAACGTGGACACCGACCTGCTCGACGCGGCCCGGATGGACGGCGCGAACGGCTGGCAGCGCTTCCGTCACGTGGTGATCCCGCAGCTGTCGAACGCGATCACGCTCGTCACCGTGCTGCTGCTGGTCCACGGCTTCCAGGCGTTCGACCACGTCTGGATCATGACCAAGGGCGGCCCGGACAACGCCACCCAGCTCATCGCCACCTACACCTACCAGAAGGCGTTCATGGAGAACGAGGTCGGCTACGGCTCCACCTTGTCGCTGGTGCTCACCGTGATCTCGCTGCTGGTGTCGGTCGCGGTGGTCCGGCTCAGGGAGCGCGCATGACGATCACCGTGAAGACGGCCAGGTACCTGATACTCGGGCTGTTCGCACTGCTGTTCGTGATGCCGTTCCTGTGGATCTGGTTCTCGGCGCTGAAGAGCACGTCGGAGATCAACCAGGACCCGTTCGGCATCCCGACCGCGCTGCACTGGGAGAACCTCGCCGAGGCGTGGACGACTGGCCGGTTCGGCTCCTACATCGGCAACTCCGTGCTGTACGCCGCCTTCGTGGTGCCGCTGGTGACCTTCTTCTCCTGCCTCGCCGGGTACGCCCTGGGCACCCGCCGGCTGCCCGGCGAGCGGATCATCTTCGGCGCCTTCCTGCTCGGCATCATGATCCCGTTTCAGTCGATCATGATTCCGCAGTACTACCTGGTCAGGGATCTGGGCATCCTGGGGACGTACTGGGGGGTGATCGTGCCGAGCGTCGCGCTCGGCCTCGCCTTCGGGGTGTTCCTGATGCGCGCGTTCTTCCGGGGGCTGCCCGAGGAGATCTCGAACGCGGCCCGGATCGACGGCGCCACCGAGTGGCGGGTCTTCACCCGCATCGTCCTGCCACTGGCCAGGCCCGGCATCATCACGCTCGTCGTGCTGCAGTTCATGTTCACCTGGAACATGTTCCTGATCCCGCTGCTGTACGGCCAGGACGAGGGGCTGCGCCCGATCTCCACCGGGATCATGTTCTTCGTCGGTGAGTACAGCGTGGACCGGTCGATGATCGCGGCCGGGGTGACGCTCGCGAGCATCCCCATCATCGCCCTCTATCTCCTCCTCCAGCGGCACTTCATTCAGGGCATGACCGCCGGAGCGCTCAAGTGAAAGGTTGCGTTATGAGGTTGGCAGGCAGGAAGGCCGTGATCACCGGCGCCGGCGGGGCCATGGGCAAGGTGTTCGCCCAGGTGCTGGCCAGGGAGGGCTGCGACGTCGCCGGGCTGGACGTGGCGGCCGAGGGACTGGAGCTGTTCGGCGCGGCCGTACGCGAGACCGGGCGGGAGGCACTCGAACTCAAGGCCGACATCACCGACCTCGACGCGACTCAGGGCGCGATCAACGAAGTGATCCGGGCCTGGGACGGGATCGACATCCTGGTCAACAACGCGGGCGGCGGCATGGTGCGGCCCTTCCACGAGATGACCGCCGCCGAGTGGCAGCGGATGGTCGACGTCAACCTGACCAGTGTCTTCAACGTGACCCGCGCGGTCGTACCGTCGATGCTGGCACGCGGCGGCGGGCGGATCGTGAACATCGCCTCCATCGCGGCCCTGCGCGGTGGGCGCCTGGTCCGGCACGCGAGCGGCTACGCCGCCGCCAAGGCGGGCGTGGTCGGCCTGACCAAGGCCCTGGCCATCGAGTACGCCACTGACGGCATCACGGTCAACTGCATCGCCCCCGGCGCCCAGCACACGCCGGGCCGCGACCGGGACACGCCCGAGCAGCGGGAGGCCCTGCTGGGCCAGATCCCCACCAGGACGCTTGGCAGTCCGGAGGACCTGGCGGAGAGCATCGTGCACTTCTGCCTGCCGTCCGCCGCCTACCTGACCGGCGTCATCCTGCCCCAGGACGGAGGTCACTCGATCTGATGTCGATGGACAGCGGCAGAGCGAAGTACGACGAGGTGTACGGCGAGGGCGCGGCCGACCGGCTGCTCGACGCGCTGTCGGGACCCGGCGCCGACCTCGGGCGCTACGGCGTGGAGTTCAACTTCGGCGAGATCTACTCGCGCCCCGGCCTGGACCTCAAGCAGCGGCAGATCGCCTCGATCGCCTCCCTGGTCAACATCGGTGGCGTCGAACCTCAGCTCACCGGGCACATCAACGCGGGGCTCAATGTGGGCCTCACGCCCGGGGAGATCGTCGAGGTGATCATTCATTGCGTCCAGTACGCGGGCTTCCCAAGGGCGATCAACGCGATCAATGTGGCGAAGAAGGTCTTCGAACAGAGGGGTGTGGCGTGAGATGCCGACCGTCGTACTGATCGGGACGCTCGACACCAAGGGCGAGGAGTACGCATGGCTGCGCAACCGGCTGGTGGAGCTGGGCAGCGACGTGCTCGTGGTCGACACGGGAGTGAAGGAGTCCGGCGTGCCGCTGCTCGCCGACGTCTCCAACACGGAGGTGGCCGAGGCGGCCGGAGGTGACCTGCGGGCGCTCCAGGAGGGGGGCGACCGCGGGGCCGCCGTCACCGCCATGGGCGAGGGCGCGGCGGCGATCCTGGCCGGGCTGTACGCCGAGGGCCGGGTCGACGCGGTGCTGGCCGTGGGCGGCAGCGGCGGCTCGTCGATCGCCGCGCGGGCCGTCCGCGACCTGCCGATCGGCCTGCCCAAGCTGATCGTGTCCACGATGGCGTCGGGCGACGTGTCGCCTTATGTCGGAGCAAGGGACGTCACGCTGATGTACAGCGTGGTCGACATCGCCGGCGTCAACCGGGTCTCCCGGGCGATTCTCGGAAACGCGGCCGCCGCGTCAGCGGGCATGGCCAAGGCACACCAGCTGGCCAGGGCGGTGCGTACGACGCAGAGCGACGAACGGCCGCTGATCGGCGCGTCGATGTTCGGCGTGACCACGCCCGCCGTGGACGCGGCGCGCGAGCGGCTGGACGAGCTCGGCTACGAGGTGCTGGTCTTCCACGCGACCGGGTCGGGCGGCCGGGCGCTGGAGGGACTGGCGGCGAGCGGGCTGCTGGCCGGGGTGCTGGATCTGACCACCACCGAACTGGCGGACGACCTGGTCGGCGGGGTGCTGTCGGCCGGGCCCGAGCGGCTGACGGCGGCGGGCGCGCACGGCGTGCCGCAGGTGGTCGCCCCCGGCGCGCTGGACATGGTCAACTTCGGCCCGCGCGACACCGTGCCCGAGCGGTTCGCGGGCCGGCTGCTGTACGTGCACAACCCGACCGTGACGCTGATGCGCACCACGCCGGAGGAGATGGCCGAGCTGGGCGCCCGGGTGGCCGCCAAGCTCGGCGCGGCGAGCGGCCCGACGGAGCTGTTCGTCCCGCTGGGCGGCGTGTCCGCGCTGGACGCGCCGGGCATGGACTTCCACGATCCCAAGGCCGACGCGGCCTGCTTCGAGGCGCTGGCCGCCTTTCCCGCGACCAAGCGGTTCGACCTGCACATCAACGATCCGGAATTCGGCCGGGCGATGGCCGAGCGGCTGCATCGCCTGATCTCGGGAGAGGATTCCGCATGACCCGGCAGCTCGGAATGGGATCCAGGCAGCTCGGAGGGGATGCCTCGTGACCAGGCAGGAGGTGCTGGCCAGGCTGCGCCGCACCGTCGCGGAGGGGCGGCCGGTGATCGGCGCGGGCGCGGGCACGGGTCTGTCGGCCAAGTGCGCCGAGGCCGGCGGCGTCGATCTGATCATCATCTACAACTCCGGCCGCTATCGGATGGCCGGGCGCGGCTCGCTGGCCGGGCTGCTGCCCTATGGCGACGCGAACCAGATCGTCGTCGAGATGGCCGCCGAGGTGCTGCCCGTCGTCGCCGACACCCCGGTGCTCGCGGGCGTCTGCGGCACCGATCCGTTCCGGGTCATGCCGCGCTTCCTCGACCAGCTGGCCGCGATGGGCTTCGCGGGCGTCCAGAACTTCCCCACCGTGGGCCTGTACGACGGCGTCTTCCGGCAGAACCTGGAGGAGACCGGCATGGGCTACGACCTGGAGGTGGAGATGGTCCGGCTGGCCCACGAGCGCGACCTGGTGACGGCCCCATACGTCTTCGACGAGGACCAGGCCCGCGCCATGGCCGAGGCCGGCGCCGACGTGCTGGTCCCGCACGTCGGGCTGACCACCAAGGGCAGCATCGGCGCGGGCACCGCTCTGACCCTGGACGAGGCCGTGACCCGGGTGCAGGCCATGCGCGACGCGGCGGCGGCCGTGCGGCCCGACATCCTCGTGCTCTGCCACGGCGGCCCGATCGCCGAGCCCGCCGACGCGGCCCATGTCCTGTCGCACACGGAGGGCGTGGTGGGCTTCTTCGGCGCCTCGTCCGTCGAGCGGCTGCCCACGGAGCGGGCCATCACCGAGCAGGTACGAGCCTTCAAAGCGCTGAACTTCTGAGGAGCTGCCATGCACGTCAGTCCGGACTCCGTGCCCACGATGGCCTTCGACTGGGGGTCCATCAAGTGGTTCGTCACCCCGTCGGCCATCGAGGGGGCGAGCAGCACACTGGGCGAGGTCATCATCAATCCCGGGCAGGGACACGCCCGGCACAACCACCCGACGGCCGAGGAGATCATCTACGTCATCTCGGGTGAGGCGTCGCAGATGGTCGACGACGGTGAGCCGTTCGCGATCAAGGAGGGTGACACCGTGCACATCCCGGCGGGTGCCTACCACTCGACGTTCAACTCGACCTGGCGGCCGTTGCGGCTGATCGTCACGTACACGCCCGGTGGCGAGGAGAAGGCCCTGGAAGGGGCCCCCGACCTGCACCTGCACGAGCCTGGCAGCGTTGCGGAGTGGCGTCAGGCCTGACGAGCGCCCAGCCGGGTGGCCCGGCGAGCACTGACACGGCGAGCACTGACACAAGGTGATGCCCCGCGGCCGGGCGGCCGGCCGCGGGGCATCGTTCTGCTCGGGCGGCCGCTACTTGGCGGCGAAGTCCTGGGTCCAGTAGATCTGGCCCTTGGAGTTCTTGGCCGCGCCGACACCTATGAGGTTGTACTTGCAGTTCATGATGTTGGCCTTGTGGCCCGCGCTGTTCATCCAGCCGGTGACCACCGAGGCCGGGGTCGGCTGGCCCATGGCGATGTTCTCGGCCCAGCCCGTTCCGCCGGTGAAGCCCGCCCCGCGGATGCGGTCCATGAAGCTGCGGCCGTCCTGCGAGGTGTGGCTGAAGTAGTTCTTGGTCGCCATGTCGGAGGAGTGGCCGAAGGCGGCCTTGTGCAGCTGCGTGTCGTGCTTGAGCGGCTTGCAGCCGCCCTTCGCCCGCTCCGCGTTGGTCAGCCGCAGAACCTCGTTCTCGTCGGCCGTTCCCACCACGTCAGTCGGCGGACTGGTCGTGTCGGTCGGAGTGGGAGTGCTCGTCGGCGACGGCGACGGTGATGGCGTCGGCGTGGTCGTGTCGGTGGGAGTCGGAGTCGGCGTGGTCGGCGTGCAGGACGACAGCCGGACCGGCCGCGACTTGCCGGAGTTGCCGGCGTAGTCGGTGGCGACCGCGTAGTAGACACCGGGAGCGCACAGCATCGAGACCGTGACCCGGGGGCTGATGCCCCTGCCTGACGCGCTCTTGACGACCCGGTCGGGACCGGCCACCGCTCGCATGACGCGGACGCGGACGAGGGCGCTGCCCTCGCAGCCGCGCCTGGTGGCGGATGTCTGGATCTTTCCGGCGGCGGTGACCTGCGGCTTGGCCACGGTCACGCGGCATGCGGGTTGCGGCACCGTCGCGGCGTGAGCCGTCGCGACCGGCGCACCGAGGGTGGCCAGGCTCACGACACACGCGAGTACCCCTAGGGGTCTACGCATATGGGTGTCCTCCGTATGGATGGACGGCGGGTGGGCGTTCCGCATTCTGTCGGTGCCAGGCACCCTTTGTCATGAAATTTCGGACATCAATGTGTGATGGGGGTAAACCAGAGGGAGGCCTGAGGCGTCGGGAGCCCCTGCTCGGCCGGGGATTTGCGGCCGTAAGAGGTGGTTTGGGATTTTACTTAAGTGACGCCCGTTTTGTCACTCTCTGTGACCGAGGTGCTCTATGCCGTGGTGGGCGAGGCGGCTGAACCCCGGCTCGACGCGGCGCGTATCCGGGTTGCGGAAGCCGTACAAGCGGTGTCGCAGATTGACGTGGTAATCCGTATGGCTAACACTTGCTAGTGAAATAGGGGGTTGGCCACGTCCAGTGCGCCCCCTGTTTCTCCATGGGACGCCTTGCCGGATGGCTCCGCGCTCCTCGCATCCCCAAAGGAAGTCAGCATGGAGATCTGGATCAACCCCGACTGCTCCAAGTGCACCTCCGCGCTCGAACTCCTGGACACCGAGAACGCCGAATACACCATCCGCCGCTACCTCGACGACCCGCCCAACGAGCTCGAACTGCGCGAGGTGCTCACCAGGCTGCGCCTCGAACCGTGGGACATCACCCGGTTCGGCGAGGCCACGGCCACCGATCTCGGCATCGCCGGTTGGCCCCGCGACGCGGCCAACCGCAACCGCTGGATCAAGGCGCTGGCCAGCCACCCGATGCTCATCCAGCGCCCGATCATCACCGCCGGGGACGGGGCGGCCGTCGTCGGCCGTACCCCGGAGGCCGTCCGCTCGGTGCTGTCGCGCTCGTCCTGACCACAGCTACTCGTCCGGACTGCCGCCAACACTTGCCCTGACCGCCGTTAACGGTGTGGCTCGCCCCAGATCGGCCGATCGGGGTCAGGCGTGGGCAGCGCCGCGAGTACGGTGGTCACGTTCTCCCAGTCGGTGACCTCGGTCCGGTCGGCCACGAGCCGCAGCCGCTTCGGGATCTCGTGATGGGCGTCCTGGAGGGCGTCGATGCCCTCGATGATCTGACCTGACACGGCCTCGTAGCCCATGCGGCCGCCTTCGCCCTTGAAGAAGGTGGTCCCCAGCTTGTCGTCGCCCCAGAAGTTGCCGATGGCGTTCAGCTCCGCCGCCGCGGCGTTGACGAATTCGCCGAGATCGTGTTTCTCGGTGTCGAAGCCCCCTGCGGCGGCCCTGATGTGACCCGGGTAGATCTCCATCGGCAGGCGGAGTCGCATGCCCGGCCGCACGTTGTTGGGGTTGTCGAGGACGTCGCGGTTCGCCTGGTAGATGCTCTCCCAGAGTGAGGGGTCCTCGAAGAGCCGCTGGGCGATCTCCCAGAGCGAGTCGTAGTCCCCGCCCGGGGGCGTGACGGTGACGGTATCCGGCCGCTCCGGCGGCTTGGGGTCAGGTTCAGGTGCCATGCGTCATCCCGCTGGTTTGTGGGCCATCGTGAAATAGAGCAGCACCCTGCCGAGCGTCTGTTTCCAGGTGGGGACGAGGTCCCCGCCGCTCTCCCCGTTCAGGGCGTCGTACGTGGCGCCGTAGGTGGATCCGCCTACCATCCGGCTGATGAAGTACTGCACGTCGGCGTTCTTGCTCATCGCTCTGGCCGCCGGCATGGCGGCGTCGAACGCGCCGTAGAACGCGACCGACGCGGTGAACTCCTTCAGCATCTGCTTCCCGTTGTCGCTCCACGAGCCCGTGTCCTCGCCGCGCAGCGCGTTGACCCCAGCCACCACGCCCACGTCTCCGACCGCGAAGAAGGCGCTGCCGATGCTGTATTCGGTGAGCTTGCTCAGCACGATCCGGGCGATGTTGTGTTCGAGCAGTTTCGCCAGCAGGCCCGCCTCGGCCCGCCGCATGAGGATTTGGGTGATCTGGTAGGCGGCCCCGGCCTGCCAGGGGAAGGTGGTGATGAACATGAAACTGGCGAGGTTGGCCAGGGCGAGGGACCAGTACGCGTGCTGTGCCTTCTCGATGGCCTCCGCGTACTCCTCGCATGCCGTGCTGTTCTGCCGGCAGCGCTGGGCGAGCTTGTCGGCATAGCCCAGCGCGGGAGGGTTCGGATAGAGCCCGGCGGTCACGGCCTTCTTGTAGGCCTCGATCCCTTCGCCGCCGTTCCGTTTCCACACTGCCTCGGCGAACGGGTAGGTCCGGTTCTGGCTCTGCTCCAGCCGGTCCGCGAGCCGCGCCCAGACGGCGGCGGCCTGCCGAGCCTTCGCCGGATCGCCGTCGGGGTAGTCGACCGCGAGCATCTTGAACACGAAGGCGGCGATGCCGACCGAGCCGACGCCATAGATCGCACCGCGTGCGGGACTGATGGCCATGGGAGATCAGCCGGCTACCGGCTGTCCCGGGGGCGACGGGTCGACCCCAGCACGGTGTCCGCGATGAACGGATCGACCAGGTCGGTCATCTCCTCCTCCGCGTTGCGTGCCGCCGCCTCGGCCGCTTCGAGGATCGCGGCGGCCAGCTCGTCGGAGCCCAGCCGCATGGCGCGCGGATCGATCGTGAGGCTCACGAGCGCGCCGGTCGGCGCGGTCTCGGCGACCACCCGACCGTCCGCCGCCTCGCCCCGGCCGCGCACCTCGGTGATCCGGTCTCTGAGCTGCTCCACCTGCGCGACGTCGGCGTTGAACTGTGCGAGCAGGCGCTCGATCTCCGGATCTCCGCTCCCCCGGAGCGCGTCTGCGGGCGATGTCATCGGGTCTCCCAGAGGTCGGTGCGCGTCGGCAAGGCATGACATGAGTACGTCCCCACGAGGCTCGTCTCACACACCCGCCCCGCGTGTCACGTAGATCGTAACTCCTGCAAAGAGGAGTTTACCGGTCGGAAATAAATGATTTACCAACACTCCCGGCAGGTCAGTCAAGGATGGCCCATTGACACACTCCGAAAACCTCTTAGCTTCTTCATTGGGCGTGCTGACGGGGGAAGCGATCACCCCTGGACCCATCCGTCAGGAACTAGAGGTCGAGCACATGGAAAAGATCCCTCCCAAGGTCGAAGAGGCAGTCGAAACCCTCGGCCTCACCCCGGTCGCCCGGCGGCGCCTGCTCTCCGGCGCCGGTCTGGTCAGCGCCTCGGCGGCGGCGTCCGCGCTGCTGGCGGCGTGCACCTCCAGCCAGGGCAAACCCGCCGCTTCCGGTGGCTCAGGCGCTCCCGGAGACTTCCCCGCCACGCCGAAGTGGAAGTTCGTGCTCGTCTGCCACGTCACCACGAACCCGTTCTTCACCCCCACCCAGTACGGGGCGCAGGACGCGTGCGCGCTGCTCGGCACCGACTTCCAGTGGACCGGCTCGAAGGACTCGATCGTGGCCGAGATGGTCAACGCCTGCAATACCGCCATCTCGGCCAAGGCCGACGGGCTCGCGGTGGCAGTGGTGGACAAGGCCGCCTTCCGCGAGCCGGTGGCCAAGGCGCTGGACGCGGGGATCCCCGTGGTGTCGTACAACGCCGACGGTGCCCGCGACGACAAGGGCAGCGCGCGGCTGGCCTACATCGGCCAGGGGCTCTACGAGTCTGGGTACGCCCTCGGCCAGCGGGCCCTCCAGCAGGTGGACTCCGGCGAGATCGTCGGATTCATCGCCACTCCCGGCGCGCTCAACATCCAGCCGCGGATCGACGGCGCCCAGCAGGCGATCAAGGACTCCGGGAAACCCGTCAAGTTCACCCCGGTCGGCACGAACGCCGACATCACCAAGGGCCTGTCGATCATCGACGCGTACGCCCAGGGCCACGCGAACCTGGCCGGGATGCTCGCCGTCGACGCCGGATCCACCCAGTCGATCGGGCAGACGGTCAAGAAGTACGGCATGCGGAGCAAGGGGCTCAAGGTCGCCGGCGGCTTCGACCTCGTACCCGAGACCCTGACGGCGATCAAGAACGGTGACCTCGACTACACCATCGACCAGCAGCCCTACCTCCAGGGCTTCCTGCCCGTGCTCTACCTGTACCTCTACAAGCTGTCCGGCGGGCTGCTCTTCCCCTCCGAGACCAACACCGGCCTGCTCTTCGTGACGAGGGACAACGTCGGCCCCTACCAGACCACCAAGACCCGCTTCGAGGGCTCCGACACCGCGCAGAAGCTCGTGCCACGCTCCGGTGCCATCCCTCATGCTTAGGCTCCGAATGCGCAGGATCCGCGAGGAGTTCCTGCGGCACCGGGAAGCCAGTGTTCTGGTGGTCGCGATCGGCCTGGGACTGTACTTCGTGTCGGTGAAGGACGTCTTCGTCTCCTACGACAACCTGGTCAACATCTCCCAGGCCACCGCTCCCGCGGCGATCGTCGCGTGCGGCACGGTCCTGCTGCTGGTCAGCGGCGAGATCGACCTGTCGGTGGGGGTGGTGGCGGCGCTGGCGCCGTTCATGATGCACTACGCCATCGACTTCTGGGGGGTGCCCGCGATCCCGGCGATCCTGCTGGCGCTGGCGACAGGGACCGCGATCGGGTTCGGGAACGGGTTCATCACCGTCGTGCTGCGGGTGCCGTCGTTCGTGACCACGCTGGGCACCTTCTACGCGGTGACCGGTGTGGTGCTCACCACCTCGCACGCCTATCCGGCCGAGATCCCCGCCGCCGTGGACGGGACGATCGGGCAGTGGCTCGGCGCGGCGAACTGGGCGCACCTCGGCTGGGCCGTGGTCATCGTGATCGTGCTGCACATCCTGCTGACCAGGACCCGGTGGGGGCTGCACACGATCGCGGTCGGCGGCAACCCGCTGGGCGCCTCGGAGGCGGGCGTGCGCACCGGCCGCATCAAGATAGGAAATTTCATGATTGGCGGGACGTTGGGAGCGTTCGCTGGGCTGATCGAGGCGTTCCGCATCCACACCATCGACCCGAACATCGGCGGCGGCACCGGACTGATGTTCACCGCGGTCTCGGCGGCGGTGATCGGCGGCACGGCGCTCGCGGGCGGGTCCGGGACCATCATCGGCTGCGCGCTCGGAGCGCTGGTGCTGGCCGAGCTCCAGAACGGGATGAACCTCATCGGCATCTCCGCCAACCCGTATTTCCTCATCCTGGGCGCCGCGATCCTGCTGTCCATGATCGCGAACGTCTCCCTGACCCGGCTGCGAAGGGCGGGACGGACATGACCGCGATCCTCCGTACCGAGTCCCTGTCCAAGCGGTTCGGGGCGGTCACTGCGCTCCAGGACGTCAGCCTGACCCTGGAGCAGGGGGAGGTGCTGGGGCTCATCGGCGACAACGGCGCGGGCAAGTCCACGCTGGTCAAGCTCCTGTGCGGGTTTCACCAGCCTGACTCGGGGCGCATCCTGCTCGACGGCGAGGAGATCGCGCTGAAGTCCGTACGGCAGGCGCGATCGCTGGGCATCGACATCGTCTACCAGGACCTGGCGCTGATCAACGAGCTCAGCGTCTACCACAACATGTTCCTGGGCCGCGAGCACGTCGGGTTCGGGCGGTTGCTGAGCAACCGGCGCATGCGCCGGTTGGCCGCCGAGCATCTGGAGGCCATGGGGGTCCGCATACCCTCGGTCCACGTCGAGGTGGCCAAGCTCTCCGGCGGGCAGCGGCAGGCGATCGCCGTGGCCCGCTCGGTGTACTCGCGATCGCGGATCCTGCTGCTCGACGAGCCGCTGGCCGCTATGGGCGCCAAGGAGGGCGCGCTGATCCTCGACCTGGTCAGCGACCTCAAGGCGCGCGGCGAGGTGTCCATCGTGATCATCGCGCACAACTACGCCCAGATCCTGGAGGTCTGCGACCGGGTCAACCTCCTCCAGCACGGCACGATCACCTTCGACAAGCCCACGGCGCGGACTTCGCTCCAGGAGCTCACGGATCTGGTCGTGGCGGAGTATCGCCGAGCCCGCACGAGAGGAGCGCCGGAGTGACGCCCGCACGGCAAGGTGAGCGGGCTCAGGGGAACAGGCTCGCCCTCGCTCGGGTGAGCGGGCTGCCCGCTCAGGGGAGCCAGCTCACCTTGCCGTGCAGGGCGGCGTAGCCGGCGAAGGCGACAGCGTCGATGAGCGTGTGCGCGACGACGAGCGGCATGGCCCGGCCCCAGCGCTGGTACAGACGGCCGAACACCAGCCCCATCACCACGTTCCCGACGAAACCCCCGAACCCCTGATAGAGGTGGTACGAGCCGCGCAGCAGCGCCGCCACCACGACGGAGCGCCACGGCGCCCATCCCGCCTGCTCCAGCCGGTGCAGCAGGTAGCCGCTGACGAGCACCTCTTCGAGCACGCCGTTCTGCGCGGCGGCCAGCAGCAGGACCGGGATCCGCCACCACACGTCGGGCAGCTGCCCGGCGACCACCGAGAGGTTGATCCCGATGGCGTACACGACCAGGTAGAAGGCCAGCCCGGACCCGCCGATCGCGGCCGCGAGCAGGGCGCCGCGCACCAGGTCGCGGCGCGGCTCGCGGAGGTCGACACCGATGGTCCGCATCGACTCGCCGGAGCGGACCAGCAGGTAGGCGACGAGCGCGACCGGGGCCACGCTGATCGCGATGTCGACGAGCTGCAACGTCAGGTCCAGCCAGGGCCGCCCCGGAGCCAGCGACCGGACGAGCACGGCCTGCTGACCCTTCAGCTGCTCGGGCGCCGTGAGCGCGCCGATCAGCCGGACGAGCGCCAGGAGGCCGCTGGCCCCCAGCGAGACGGAGAACACCACGAGGATCTCGGCCTTGATCAGCTTCGGCCCGAGGGTCGGCAGTGGTGTGGCGGGGGACTGCGCGGTCATGGCCGCGATGCGGAAGGTTGAGGAACCGTCGGCCAGCTGTCCGGCCGCCCGCCGAAGTCATAGTCGTGGACCTCGATGTCGGCGTACCGGTCCGGCGTCAGGATGGCGCGTGCCGCGTCCTGGTCCGGCGCCCGGAGCAGCGCCGCCGTGCCCAGCCAGGTGGTGCCGTCGTCGGCCAGCAGCGGCCCGTACGCGATCAGCTCGTCCCGGCCGGGTGGCACGGTGAGATCGGCGGCCTGCCCCGAGCCGAGGCCGAGCACCAGGTATTTGTTGCCACCGGTCCGGCCGCCGGGGAAGTCCCACATGGTGCGCCCCAGCAGGTTGCGCCACCGGCGCAGCAGCACGTCACGGTAGACGCCGGCCTGGTAGTTGGGCTCGTCGAAGGCGAACGCGCGGGCGGCGGCGGAATCGGGCAGGTCGAGGATGTGCACGCTGCCGGTGGGCGTCTCGTCGTCGTCGGCGGCGAAGGTCGGGCCGCGGGCGATCATCTCCTTCGCGTACCCGTCCATGTAGGACCAGTGCTCCTCCAGCAGCTCGTCGCGCAGCGCCACCGAGCTGGGCCGATCGCGGTGGTAGCAGAAGAACTCCATCCCCACAGTGTGTACTACCTCGATCCCGGCCATAGCCGTCAGCGCGGGAAGAAGTCGGCGCTCTGGACATACTCCATCGCCTTGATGAACGCCGGGTCGCTGAGGCGCGCCTCGAGTTCCTCCGGCCCGACCTCTTCGACGCGGGTCTGGATCCACCACAGGTTGCCGAGCGGGTCGCGCACCCGCCCCACCTTGTCGCCCCAGTACAGGTGGGTGACCTCGGTCACCGAGGTGCCGCCGGCCGCGACGGCCCGCCGGTGCACGGCGTCGGCGTCGTCCACGTACAGGCGCAGGAACGCGGGCGTCGGCGGCCAGTCCGGCACGGCGTCGAACATCATCACCACCGCGTCGCCGATCCGGACCTCCGCGTGACCGATGCGGCCCTCCTCATCGGTGACTCGGCCGAGTTCCTCGGCGCCGAACGCCTCCTTGACGTAGTCGATGAACCGGGCGCTGTCGCGGCAGGCGACGAACGGCGTCACGGTGGTGTAGCCCTCGGGAACGGCCATGATCTCTCCTTCGAAGCGGGTAGCCCGACGCTAGAGGGCATATAGGTCAGTTTCTGTCCCATATGAAGGCCGCGCTGCCGCGCCGGCGCTCTGAAGTGGCCGGCCTTCCGGCTGACACCGCTGGCCTGTGACTTCGAGGTCCACGAACCCGCCGAACCCACCGGGCATCTGCCCGCGCCGCAGGCCCAGGGCCACTTCAACCGTGAAGGTTGTGTTACGTCTACGTTATCGGCTGCGCTTGACACCGGAAATGTTAGCGATAACACTCGCGGGATCGGCTGTCTCCCGTGACGCACGGGCACCTCCCCATTTCCGCAAGGAGAAACATGAGATTTCCACGATTCGCGACCGTGGTCTCCGTCCTGGCGCTAGCCACGGTCGCGACCGCGTGCGGCTCGGCCGAGAAGACGGTCGACAAGGACGCCGCCGCCAGCGCCTCGGCCGGTTCGGCCGGCGCCCTGGTCGGCGTGACGATGCCGACCAAGTCGTCGGAGCGTTGGATCCACGACGGCGACAACGTCAAGACCAGCCTGGAGAAGCTCGGCTACAAGGTCGACCTGCAGTACGCCGAGAACGACATCCCGACCCAGGTCAACCAGATCGAGAACCAGATCACCAAGGGCGCCAAGCTCCTGATCATCGCCTCGATCGACGGCACGGCCATCACCACGCAGCTCCAGGAGGCGGCCGACAAGAAGATCCCGGTCGTCGCCTATGACCGGTTGATCCGTAACAGCCCGAACGTCGACTACTACGCCACCTTCGACAACTTCAAGGTCGGCGTGCAGCAGGCCACGTCGCTGCTGGTCGGGTTGAAGCTGCTCAACGCCGACGGCTCCGCGGGCAGCGCCAAGGGCCCGTTCAACGTCGAACTGTTCGCCGGTTCGCCCGACGACAACAACGCGACGTTCTTCTTCAACGGCGCCATGTCGGTTCTCAAGCCGTTCATCGACAAGAAGACGCTCTCCGTCAAGAGCGGCCAGACCGACTTCAAGACGGTCGCCATCCTGCGCTGGGACCCGGCCACCGCGCAGAAGCGCATGGAAGACCTGCTGACCAAGACCTACAGCGGCGGCACCAAGGTCGACGGCGTCCTGTCGCCCTACGACGGCCTGTCGATCGGCATCCTGTCGGCGCTCAAGAGCAACGGCTACGGCACCTCCGGCCAGCCGTACCCGATCGTGACCGGTCAGGACGCCGAGCTCGCGTCGGTGAAGTCGATCATCGCGGGTGAGCAGTACTCCACCATCTACAAGGACACCCGGCAGCTGGCCGACGTGACCGTGAAGATCGCCGACACCGTGCTCAAGGGCGGCAAGCCCGAGGTCAACAACACCAAGGACTACGACAACGGCAACAAGGTCGTGCCGTCGTACCTGCTCCAGCCGCTGATCGTCGACAAGACCAACTACGAGAAGGAACTCGTCACCACCGGCTACTACACCAAGTCTCAGCTGGGCTGACGTCATGACTGATGACATCCTGCGGATGCGCGGGATCACCAAGACCTTCCCCGGAGTAAAGGCGCTGCAAGACGTCAACCTGTCCGTACGGCAGGGCGAGATCCACGCGATCTGCGGCGAGAACGGCGCGGGCAAGTCCACGCTCATGAAGGTGCTGTCGGGCGTCTACCCGCACGGCTCCTATGAGGGCGAGATCTTCTTCGAGGGAGATCCGTGCCGGTTCGCCGACATCCGTGACAGCGAGCACCGCGGGATCGTCATCATCCACCAGGAGCTGGCCCTGTGCCCGCAACTGTCCATCGCCGAGAACATCTTCCTCGGCAACGAGCAGGCCACTCGCGGCCTGATCGACTGGAACCGGACCAACCATGATGCGGCCGAGCTGCTGAACCGGGTCGGGCTGCGGGAGAACCCCGTGTCGCTCATCTCCGACATCGGGGTCGGCAAGCAGCAACTCGTGGAGATCGCGAAGGCGCTGTCCAAGCGGGTGCGCCTGCTCATCCTCGACGAGCCGACCGCGGCGCTCAACGACGAGGACTCGGCGCACCTGCTCGACCTGCTGCGGGGGCTGCGTGACGAGGGCATCACCTGCGTGATCATCTCGCACAAGCTCAACGAGGTCATCGACATCGCCGACTCGATCACCATCCTGCGCGACGGCCGGACGATCGAGCGGCTCGACATGGTCGCCGACCACGTCACCGAGGATCGCATCATCTCCGGCATGGTCGGCCGCGCCTTGGAGCACCGCTTCCCGCCGCACGAGCCGCACATCGGCGAGGAGGCGCTGCGCATCGAGGACTGGACGGTGCACAGCCCGGCCCAGCGTGGCCGGGTGGTGGTCTCCAACGCCAACCTCACCCTGCGCAAGGGCGAGATCGTCGGCCTGGCGGGGCTCATGGGGGCCGGCCGTACGGAGCTGGCCATGAGCGTCTTCGGCCGCACCTACGGCACCGACATCTCCGGCCGCATCTACAAGGACGGCCGACAGATAGAGATCCGGACGGTGCAGGACGCGATCCGCCACGGCATCGCGTACGCCACCGAGGACCGCAAGAGGTACGGCCTCAACCTGATCGAGGACATCAAGCGGAACATCTCCGCCGCCGCGCTCCCGAAGCTGGCCCGCCGTGGCTGGGTCAACGACAACGAGGAGCACCAGGTCGCCGAGGGGTTCCGCAAGAGCATGAACATCAAGGCGCCCAGCGTGCTGAGCGTCACCGGCAAGCTCAGCGGCGGCAACCAGCAGAAGGTCGTCCTGTCGAAGTGGATCTTCACGGACGCCGACGTGCTCATCCTGGACGAACCGACCCGGGGCATCGACGTCGGGGCCAAGTACGAGATCTACTCGATCATCAATCGGCTCGCCGACGACGGCAAGGCCATTCTGGTCATCTCATCGGAGCTGCCGGAACTACTGGGCCTGTGCGACCGGATCTACGCGCTGTCGGCCGGCCGGATCACCGGTGAGGTCCCGCGCGAGGAGGCCACGCAGGAGGGCCTCATGCAGTACATGACGAAAGGACAGGACGAGATCCGATGAGCAGCAGTACCTCATCCACCGCCGCGGGGCCGGCGCCCACCGGGCAAGAGCCGCCTCCGCCGCGGGAAGCGGGCAAATCATCCTGGCTGTCGTTCAACGTACGGCAGAGCGGGATCTATGTCGCGTTCGCGCTGATCGTCGTGCTGTTCGCCTTCCTCACCAAGGGGGCGCTGCTCCAGCCGCAGAACATCTCCAACATCATCGTCCAGAACTCCTACATCCTGATCCTGGCCATCGGGATGATCCTGATCATCATCGCCGGGCACATCGACCTGTCGGTGGGCTCCGTCGTGGCCGTCACCGGGGCCATCGCCGCCGTGCTGATGGTCAACTACGGCGTGCCGTGGCCGGTGGCGCTGGTCATCACGCTGGTCGCGGGCGGGCTCATCGGCGCGTGGCAGGGGTTCTGGATCGCCTACTACGGCATCCCGGCGTTCATCGTGACGCTGGCCGGCATGCTGCTGTTCCGCGCGCTCACGCTGACCGTGCTGGGCAACCAGGGCATCGGACCGTTCCCTGACGCCGTCCGTACGCTGTCGAACGGCTTCACCGACAGCTATCTCGGCAACATCGGGCTCGGCCCGCTGGGCGGCGCCGACCTGTTCAGCCTGCTGCTCGGCCTGATCGCGGTGGCGGGCATGGCCGCCAGCCAGTGGCGCAGCCGGATGGCGCGGCTGGGTTACCGCCAGAGCGTGGACCCGTTGCCGATCTTCCTGCTCCGCATCGCCGCGGCCGCCGCGGTGATCCTCGCCGTGGTGGTGCAGCTGGCCAGGTTCAAGAACCTGCCCTGGGTGCTGATCCTGCTCGCGGCACTGGTGCTGGGGTACTCGCTGGTGACCAACCGCGCCGTGTTCGGCCGGCGGATCTACGCCATCGGCGGCAACCTGCAGGCGGCGCTGCTGTCCGGCATCAAGGTCAAGTCCGTCGTCTTCTGGATCTTCGTGAACATGGGCGTCCTGTCCGCGCTCGCCGGGATCATCTTCGCCGGACGGCTGAACCAGGCGGGGCCCACGGCGGGCAACTCCTTCGAGCTGGACGCGATCGCGGCGGCGTTCATCGGCGGCGCGGCCGTACAGGGCGGCGTCGGCAAGGTGGTCGGCGCGGTGACCGGCGGTCTGATCATGGGCGTCATCAACAACGGCATGTCGCTGGTCGGCGCGCCGAGTGAGCGGGTCATGCTCGTCAAGGGCGCGGTCCTGCTGGCCGCGGTCGCCTTCGACGTGTGGACCAAGCGCCGGGCGGCGGCCGGCACCCGCTGATCGGTTCAGCTCACCACGGCTGGGCTGGCTGGTCAGCGGGCCGGTGCGGTGAGCGTCAGTTCGTCCAGCACGGTGTCGGCCAGCGCCCTGGCGCTCGGCGCGTAGTCGCGGGCCAGGGCGCGGAACACCTGCTCGGCCCGGATCGCCGGCCAGTCGGCCGGCAGGTGTTCGGCCGGCAGGTGCGGGTCCTGGCGGACCAGCTGCAGCCAGTCGGTGTGCAGGAGGAGCTGCCGGGCCAGGTCGTCGGCCGCGTAGGGGAGCGGGCGCGGAGTGTCCCAGCGGTCGAGGAAGGCCCGGTAGCGGGCGGCGATCCGCTCGGTGCTGAACGCCTTGCGTACGAGGTCGGCCGTCTCGGTCGGCTCGAACGCCCGCGCCGTCAGAACGGTGATGTGATCGCCGAGTTCGAGCGGCGCGAGGATGCCCGCGACGTCCTTGGCGCCCGGCGCGATCCACAGCCCGCTCTGCAGCAGCCCGAACCCGGCCCAGATGAGCTGGGAGCGGAGGTCGTGCCGGGTGCTGCGCCGGCTGTCGGGGATCGAGAAGCCCACCAGGGTCCAGGCACCGTCCCAGTCGCGGTTGACCGCGCCGGTCTCCCAGACCCGGCGGCGCCCGTCGTCGAGCACCTCCGCCGCGTGCTCAGTGAGCCCGAAGTACATCCTGCGCCCCTGACGGTGCCGGGCCAGCAGGTTGCGCTTGACCATGCGGGTGAGCGTCGAGCGCACCGCCTCCTCGGTGACGCCGAGCCGGGCGAAGACGTCGATGACGCTGCCCGAATAGACGGCGGTGTCGCGCCCCAGCACGTAGACGCCGAGAAAGCTGAACATCAGGGACTGCGGACGGGCCGTCAGCACGTCTCCTTCGCCGAGCATCACAGCAAGAGGGTAGACGGATCCGTCACAGTCGGCAAAACTCTGACTCAGGTTGGGAAATTGCCGACCGACGCTGTTGACGGGCGTGATCGTGCTGCTTAGCCTCGCGATCACGGCGACTTACCGACGCGGGAGGCCGTACGCCCATGAACAACGCGGGAGTGGGAGGGTGGCCGGCTCGCCGGGCCCAGATGACGCCGGACCGTACGGCGTTCGTCTTCGAGGGCCGGGCGGTCACCTACGCCGAGGTGCACACGCGTACGACGAAGCTGGCCGCGCGCCTGCGCGAGGCCGGGGTGCGGCCGGGGGACCGGGTCGCCTATCTGGGCCCCAACCACCCGGCTCTGGCGGAGACCATGTTCGCCACGCACCTGCTCGGCGGGATCTTCGTACCGCTGAACTTCCGGCTGGCGGCGCCCGAGATCGCCTACATGCTCGGCGACTGCGACCCGGCCGTGCTGATCCACGCGCCCGAGTGCGCCGAGGTGGTCGGGGCGCTCCCCGACGCCCCGCCCTTGCTGGTGTC
This sequence comes from Nonomuraea sp. NPDC052129, assembly GCF_040680095.1. NCBI lineage: Bacteria > Bacillati > Actinomycetota > Actinomycetes > Streptosporangiales > Streptosporangiaceae > Nonomuraea > Nonomuraea sp. NPDC052129. The sequence goes on from NZ_JBFAVX010000053.1 coordinate 32,047, forward strand.
GGACTACGAGACCTTTCTCGCCGAGGGTGATCCCGCGCCGATCGACGTACGCGTCGGGCTCGACGACATCGCGCTCATCCTCTACACCTCCGGCACCACGGGGCGGCCCAAAGGCGCCATGCTCAGCCACGCCAACCTGGTGTGGAACACCTACAACATGCTGATCGGCGTCGATGTCACGAGCGAGGAGATGACGCTGATCAGCGCGCCGCTCTTCCACGTCGCGGCGCTGAACCAGACGTTGCTGCCCACGTTCGCCAAGGGCGGCTGCTCGGTGATCATGCCGGCCTGGGAGGTGGACGGGTGCTACGACCTCATCGAGAAGCACGGCATCACCTGGATGTTCGGCGTCACCACGATGTTCGCCGCGTTCGCCCGGTCGCCGCGCTGGGCCACGGCCGACCTCTCCTCGCTGCGCAACCTGATGTCGGGCGGCGCCCCCATCCCGCCCGCGCTCATCCGCGTCTACCAGGAGCGGGGCCTGGTGTTCTGCCAGGGTTACGGGCTGACCGAGACGGCGCCGGGCGCGACCTTCCTGGAGGCAGGGCAGAGCGTGCGCAAGGTCGGCTCGGCCGGGGTGCCGGTGTTCTTCGCCGATGTACGCGTGGTCCGGCCCGATCTCACCGACGCCGCCGTCGGAGAGCGGGGCGAGGTGCTCGTCCAGGGGCCCAACGTGAGCCCCGGCTACTGGCAGAACCCCACCGCGACCGCGGCGGCGTTCGCGGATGGCGACTGGCTGCGCTCGGGCGACATCGGCGCGTTCGACGCCGAGGGGCACCTGTACATCGTGGACCGGGTCAAGGACATGTTCATCTCGGGCGGGGAGAACGTCTATCCGGCGGAGGTGGAAGGCGTCCTCTTCGAGCACCCGGCGGTGGCTGAGGTCGCCGTGGTCGGGGTGCCGGACGAGACGTGGGGCGAGGTCGGGCGGGCGTTCGTGGTCATCGGGGCGGCGGTGACGGCCGAGGAACTGCGGGAGTTCCTCGACGGGCGGCTGGCCAGGTACAAGATCCCGCGCTACTTCGACCTGGTGGACGAGCTGCCCCGGACGGGTTCGGGCAAGATCCAGAAGGCCCGGCTGCGGGACCGGCCGCTGGACAGCTAGTTAGCTAATTGCCACAATGCCCTGGTGCTGGATGTGGACCTGGTCAAGGCGCTGGCCAACGACAAGCGGCTGCTGATCCTCGAGTGGCTGCGCGAGCCCGAGCGGCACTTCCGGCCGCAGCGTGACGGTGACCTGGTCGAGGACGGGGTCTGCTCGCTGTTCATCGCGGAGAAGCTGGGGGTGAGCCAGCCGACCTGCGGCGGGCATCTGAAGGTGCTCAGCGGGGCGGGGCTGGTGCGCGGGAAGAAGATCAAGCAGTGGGTGTTCTACCGGCGTAACGAGGACCGCATCGCGGCCGCCAAGGAGGCGCTGGGCGGCGATTGGTGATCCCCCACGCGGACCGTGGGGCCGTGCACACGAGCCCATGGTCCGTGTGCACGGCACCCCGTTACGGGCAGGGGACGATCTGCTCGGCCGGGCCGCCGACCTGGATCCAGTTGGTACCCGATCCGGTCCACTTGTAGACGGCTCTGCGGTCAGGGCTCAGGCCGTAGATGTCACCGTTGGTGACCGCCCAGTCCCAACCGGGGCCGCCGACGAGCTGCCAGGCGTAGGGCGTGTTGAGGTAGCGCCAGATGCTGCCGCGGTCCGGGGTGGTGGCGAACAGGCCGAAGCCGCCGCCGTACAGCCAGTTGGCCGGGCCGCCGACCTGGGTCCAGTCGGTGTCGGCGCCGTTCCACTTGTACACGCCGCTGCGGTCAGGGCTCAGGCCGTAGAGGGCGTCGTTGGTGACGGACCAGGTCCGGCCGGGGCCGCCCACGTTCTGCCAGGCGTAGGGCGTGTTGAGGTAGCGCCAGATGCCGCTGCGGTCCGGGGTGGTGGCGAACAGGCCGAAGCCGCCGCCGTACAGCCAGTTGGCCGGGCCGCCGACCTGGGTCCAGCTGGTGCCGGCGCCGTTCCACTTGTACACGCCGCTGCGGTCGGTAGCGAGGCCGTAGAGGGCGTTGTTGGTGACGGACCACGTGAGACCGGGGCCGCCCACGTTCTGCCAGAGATTGGACGAGTGGAGATAGCGCCAGATGCCGCTGCCGTCGGGCGAGGTGGCGAACAGGCCGAAGCCGCCCCCGTACAGCTTCCCGGCGGGCCCGCCGATCTGGGTCCAGCTGGTGCCGTCGTCGTCGTAGCGCCACACGCCCGCGCTCCCCGGGGAGAGCGCGCAGATGGTGTGGGCGACGGCGGCGGAGGCCGGTGTCGCCACCAGGCCCACCATGGCCATGACCAGGGCGAAGAGCCCGGCGATTGTCCTGATTATGCGTGTCCTGGCCGACAGGCCGGGCTTGACGGTCACCCTCATGTTGATCCCTCCTGGGTGGAGACTCCGTCAGGGTGCCATCACGGGCTGTAATGGAGCTCCAACCAGGCTGGAACGGGGTATGAGACGACGGGGGCTGGTGGTGCAGAAGGGGGATTGGTATGCGGGTGAGGCTGTTGGGGCCAGTGGATGTGCTGGTGGACGACGTCCCGCGACCGGTGCGGGGGCTTCGCCGCACGGCCGTGCTCGCCGCGCTGGCGCTGCGGCCCGGTGCCGTGGTCAGTGTCGATCTCCTGGTCGAGGCGGTCTGGGGTACGACGGCACCGGCCTCGGCCGCCACGACGGTGCAGTCCCATGTCTCCTACCTGCGCGGCGTGCTCGACCGCCGGGAGGCGATCATGGCCCGCCGGCCCGGCTACCTGCTGGACCTCGGCGAGCGGGAGGCCACCGACGTTCAGACCGCCGAGCGCCTCATCCGGCAGGGAATGGAGTCCGCGGCCCCGGAGGTGCGGGCCGACCGGCTGCGGGCCGCGGTGGCGTTGTGGCGGGGCGCGCCGCTGGCCGAACTGGCCGGGCTGGCCTGGTTCGACGAGCAGGCCCAGCGGCTGGAACAGCTGCTGCTGGAGGCGCGCCACGCCCTCATCGGCGCGCGGCTGGCCCTCGGGCAGGATCTGCAGCTCGTCCCCGAGCTGACCGACCTGAGCAGGCAGCATCCGCTGCACGAACAGGTGCACGCGCAGCTGATGCTCGCGCTGTACCGGGCCGGTCGGCAGGGTGAGGCACTGGCCGTCTACCAACGGCTGCGCCGCACTCTGGTCGACGAGCTGGGCATTCATCCCAGCCAGCCGCTGCGGGAGCTGGAGGTGGCCGTGCTGAGACAGGATCCGATCCTGGACCCTATTTCGGCGTCGCCCGCGTACCTGAGGCCGGTGACTCGGTCCGCGTGCGCAGGTGGAAGGCGCGCCGGTAGGCGGCGGGGGTGGTGCGCAGGGCGTCGTTGAAGCGGCGGCGGAGGTTCGTGGCCGAGGAGAGCCCCACCCGGGCGGCGATCGCGTCAACGGACAGGTCCGTCTCCTCCAGGAGCGCCCGCGCCCCGGCGATCCGCTGGGCGAGCACCCACTGCCCGGGGCTGGTGCCGAGCTGGGCGGTGAACATCCGGGCCAGCGTCCGGGTCGACACACCGCCGTGGGCCGCCAGGTCGTCGACGGTCAGCGGCTCACCGAGCCGCTCCGCCGCCCACTCCAACAGCGGGGCGAGCGAGTCGGGCGCCCGGCCACGCGATGGCGCGATGGCGTACTGGAGCTGCCCGCCCTCCCGGTGCGGCGGCATGACCATGTGGCGGGCCACCTTCGCGGCGTAGGCGGCGCCGTGGTCGGTCCGTACGAGGTGCAGGCACAGGTCGATCCCCGCGCTGGTGCCTGCGCTGGTGGCGACGTCGCCATGGTCCACGTAGAGCACGTCGGGATCGACCGGGACGGCGGGGAAGCGTTCCGCGAGTTCGGCCGCCAGCCGCCAGTGGGTGGTGGCCCGCCGTCCGTCGAGCAGCCCGGCCTGCGCCAGGACGAACGCGCCGGAGCAGATGGCGGCGATCCGCGCGCCGCGCCGGTGCGCTTGGCGGAGCGCGGAGAGTACGGCCCCCGAGGCCGTGCGCGTCTGCCAGCCGGGGATGACGACCGTGTCGGCGCTCTCCAGCGCGGCCAGGCCCTCGGTGACCGTGATCGAGTAACCGGCCAGGGTGGGCAGCGGTCCCGGCGTCTCGGCGCAGACGCGGAAGTCGTAGGGGCGGGCCAGCCCCGGCCTTACGGTGGCGAACACCTCGGCGGCGCAGCTCAGCTCGAACGTCGCCTGGGGCGGACTGGCCAGCGCGACGACGCGATGCTCTGACGACATGGCAGAAAAGTACTCCATGACGTCTTTTCTGGCACTGGGTGGGTGCCCGTCGCGCTCGCCAGGATGGCGGCATGGAAACGGACCGGCAGGCATTGCACATCGACGACGTGGAGCCGGTGGAGGTGGCGCCCGGCATCATCAGGCGGCGGCTCACCGCGACCGGGCTGGCGCGGGGCTGGCTCATCGACTTCGCCCCCGGCACGCAGTGGCCCGAGGTGGACGTACATGACGGGGAAGAGCGCTACTACGTGCTCAGCGGAGAGGTGATCGAGGGCGACACGCGGTACCGGGAGGGAAGCTACGTGGTGTTCGCCGCGGGCAGCCGTCACCAGCCGCGGACCGAGACGGGGGCGCGCATGCTCGGTATCAGCCTCCTGGACGTGGCAACGTAGGTGGGTGACACGCTTCCCGGTGGGCTGAGCGCCCGGCTTCAGAGGCGGTCGACGATCGTCTCTAGCTGGGCGACCTCGTCCCGCTGGTGGGTCGCCATGTGCGTGGCTACCTTCTTGACCTTGGGGTCGGCCCCCTCGGCCTCCTGGGTACGGACCATCTCGATCGCGCCGTTGTGGTGCACGATCATGTGCTTCGCGAACAGTTTGTCGAACTTCTTGCCCTTGGCCTTCTTGAGCTGCTCCATGGCCTCCTCGGAGATGAGACCCGGCATCTCATGACCCACGTGGCTGGACATCTCGGGCTTGTTCCACGCCGTCAGCCAGCCCTTCATGGTCTGGATCTCCGGCTCCTGGGAGGCCTTGATCTTCTCCGCGAGCTCCGTGACCTCGATGTCGCTCGCGCGGGACGGCGCCAGGCCGGCCATCTCCACCGCCTGCTCGTGGTGCGGGATCATCATCTGCGTGAACATGACGTCGGCGTCGTTGAACATGACCGACGGTGACGCGGCCGACGTGGCGGCGCCGAGCGCGCCGCCCGACCTGCCGTCCTGGCCGGTCATGTCGTTGCCGCCGCACGCCGTGAGCAGGGCGAGTGTGCCCGTGGCGGCGGTGTAGGAGATCTTGCGTTTCATGCGCACCGCGACGTGGTCCCTTCTCGGTCCAGTCGGCTTACTGGGTAGGGCCGGGTGCCGCGCCCGGGTGGACGGGCGCGGCACCACGAATGCGGGGTTACCGCCGGTGAGTCAGGCGGACAACGGGTTCACGGCTCGATGGTGCAGGCCGGTGACGGGAATCTCGTGCAGGCTGCCGGAGTACAGATACTGGGTCATGCCGACCAGTAATCGCCGTACGTCCTCCTGCGGCCGGACCACCAGGCGAAGGAACTGGCTGGTCGTGCCCAGCTTGTTGCCGCACTCGCGGACGTACACGCCGTGCTCGGAGAGCAGGTGGTCGCGCAGCGGCACGCCGTCGTGCCCCGGCGGCAGCTTCACCAGCAGGAAGTTGCCCTGCGAGGCGTAGACGGTCAGCTCCGGCATCGCGCTGAGCTGGTGGAACATCGCCCGCCGGTCCTGGCCGAGCCGCCTGAGGCTCTCCTGGTACTCGGGCCGGCACTGCTTCATCATGAACACCACCACCTCGGCGAAGGAGTTGAGGTTCCACTTGGGCAGCGCGTCGCGTACCTTCCCGGCCAGCGCCGGGTTGGCGACCATGTAGCCGAACCGGATGCCGTGCAGCCCGAAGTTCTTGCCCAGGCTGCGGAGCACGATCACGTTGGGCCGGACCGCGGCCTCCGCGGCCACGCCCGGATACGGCTCGGCGTCCACGAACTCGCCGAACGACTCGTCGACGATCACCAGGTCCAGGTCGATGAGCAGGTCGAGCAGGCGCAGGACCTCGTGCTTGGGCAGGTACCCGCCGTCGGGGTTATTGGGGTTGCAGATCACCGCCACACGGGAGCCGCGCATGCGGACGAAGCGCACGAAGTCATTGACGTCGAGGCCGAAGTTGTGGCCCTCCATCAGCGGGTACATGTCGACCCGCTTCCCGGTCTCCATCGGCTGGTCGGTCCAGCGGCCGAAGGTGGGGATCGGCACCGCCAGGCTCTCCTTCACCAGCAGGTGGTCGATCCAGGTGATCAGCTCGGTGGACCCGTTGCCCATCGCGACCGTCTTGGGGTGGAGCCCGAGGGTGGAACAGAGCTCCGCGGTGATCGTGTCCGCGTCGCTCGGATAGAACTTGAGGATCGTCTCCAGGTTTCTCCCGAGATGCTCGAATATTTCCGGGGTCGGGAAGTAAGGGTTACACGGGATGCAGAAGTCCACCGGGGCAAGCTGTCCCGATGATCCGCGCAGCAGTGAGAAGTACGAAGGGCTGTGCGCCTGCGCTCGCAAAAGGCTGAGCTCCACGACACCTCCTGGGGCACGTGTCCGGACGTGAGTAGGTACGCGGGGGTATGGGAGTCGGTTCAGCCGAAACTGATCTTTCGGCCCGCGCCTACGCCGGGACAGCCCTTCGGCGGCCCTATTTGGCGGACCACATTCCCAGGTGGGAGCCCGTGTCGGACGCCTGCATGGCGGCCGGGTCGAACGAGAGGGCGCCTTCGGCGGTCAAGCCGCCGGGTGAACCGGGCAGCACCCAGGCCGCGCCGGTCTTCACAGCTTTGCCGCCTTCTCCTGGGGCGCTCACGCCGAGATCGGCCCGGCCGTCGCCGTTGAGGTCGCGCAGGCTGACGGAGGCGCCGAACCGGTCCCCGTCCTCGGCGGTCCCCGGGATGCCCGGACTGGCCTGGGTGAACAGTCGCGCCCCGGCCGGGCCGCTCTTGCCGCCTCTGAGCAGCAGCACGGCGCCGCCGCCGGTCTTGCCGGGTACACCCGCGGCGATGTCGGCGTACCCGTCACCATCCACGTCCCCGGCGGCCAGGTCGAAGCCGAACTGGTCACCTCGCGCGCCACTCCCCGGCACGCCGGGGCTGTCCTGGGTGAGAGTGTGGGTACGGCGGCCGGGACCATCCGGCGAGCCGTACAGAACCTTGATGGTGCCCTTGTCGGCCTTCAGGGTGTCGACGAAGCCGCTGGGGATGACGCGCAGCACCAGGTCGCCGTAGTGGTCGCCGTCGAGGTCGCCCACGGTGCCGGTGGCGGCCGCGTCCAGCCGCTTGGGTCGCCCGGCGAGCCCCTGCGGGCCGCCCTTCCAGAACAGGGACGGCTCGGCCGTCTCCTCCCAGGCGTGCGTGGTGACCAGGTCGTCCTTGCCGTCGCCGGTCAGGTCGCCGGCGACCAGCCTGGTCGGCTGCTCGTAGGTCCCGTCCAGGACGACCTTGCGGGCCGGGCGGCCGTCACGCGGGAACGGGCCGTGGAAGACGTTCACCAGCCCCCGCTCGCTGGTGGCGGCCAGGTCGTCCTTGCCGTCGCCGTCGAAGTCGCCGACCGCCAGCTCCCGGCCTTCGGTCCGGTCGACCAGGTCCGGCGGGACGTCGGTGCGCGGAGGGTCGACCAGCGGGGTGCCCAGCGCCAGCCCGTCCTTGCCGCCCCACAGCAGGGTGACGAACCGCCGGTCCAGCTCGAAGGGGTTGTACGAACTGACCGCCAGGTCGGTGTAGCCGTCGGCGTCGAAGTCACCGGCGGCGGTGCGGGCCCCGAACGCGTCCCCGGCCACAGGATCGCCGGCCACGTTGGAGCTGTCGAGGTGCAGGATCCGGCGCCGGGCCGGATCGACGCCACCGACCGCCCCATACAAGATGGCGATATATCCGGCTTTGAGGATGTGGCCGACCGTGCCCGCCGGGGCTGAGACCGCGTAGTCCTCGAAGCCGTCACGGTTGAAGTCGACCTTGGCCGCGGTGAAGCCGACCGGGGTGGCAGTGAAGTCGACCAGGGTGGCGGTGCTCGGCGAGCTCGCGGCGGGCCGGGAGTCGCCCTTGTGGGGCCGGGATTCGGCGCCGCCCAGCACGAGAGACGCGCAGATCACCGTACACATGACGCCCCGCACAGATCCTCCACCGGCGCTCGACCTCAGCACGATACACAACGAGTGGTTGACACCATCCGGGTCGAGCGGAAAAGATACGGTCGTCCGTACAACTTAGGACGTGAGCGTATGACCGACTGGGAACGTCGGCTGACCCTCGACCCGTCAGCCGTGGTGCCGCTCTACTACCAACTGCGCGAGCGCCTGAGGGCGGCCATCCGCGACTGCGAGCCCGACACGCCCATCCCCGCCGAGAAGGACCTCATGGCGTACGCGGGCGTGAGCCGGGCGACCGCTCGACGGGCGATCGGCGACCTGGTGCAGGAGGGCCTGCTGGTGGCCAGGCAGGGCAGCGGCACCTACACCGCGCCGCTGGCCGTGGCCCCCGAGCTGGGCGCGGGCCCGGTCGGCTTCACCGAGACGATGGCGCGGCTCGGCCGCAGGCCGACGACGCAGGTGCTCAAGGCCCATCTGCAGCCGGCGGGCGCCGAGGTCGCCGTGGCGCTCGGTGTCCGGGAGACGGAGCAGATCGTCTTCGTCGAGCGGCTGCGGCTGCTCGAAGGCGCGCCCTGCATGCTGGAGAGCGCCCACCTGCCCGCCGAGCTGGTGCCCGGCATCCTCGACGAGGACCTGACCGGCTCGCTCTACGACCTGCTGCGGGTGAAGTACGGACTGGCCCCCGCGAGCGGCAGGGAGACGATCGGCGCGGTCAACGCCGACTACCGGCTCGCCCAACTGCTGCATGTCCCCATGGCCGCGGCCCTGCTCGCGACCGCCCGCAACACGTGCACCGAGAGCGGTGTCGCGCTCGAATACACCATCCGCCACGCGCGCGGCGACTTCGCCGTGTTCTCCGTGGAGCTCAACGACGCCAAGAACGCCCTGATGGGCCAGTAACACCCCCCTAAAAACAGTCATCTACCTGGACGGCATCGCCGTTCCGGAGGTTGAGCATGTCCATGATGACCCGGCGCAACTTGCTCAAGACCGCCGCGCTGACCACGGCGTCCGGCCTGCTGGCCGCCTGCGGCTCCGCCGATCCGGTGGCCTCGGTGCCCGCCGACGGGGTGCCGCGAGGGAAGATCTCCGTCTGGCTGCACCAGACCAAGGCGTACGACGCGGTGTTCACCCCGCTGTTGCGCAGCTACATGCAGGAGTTCGGCGGCGTCGACATCACCCCGCTCTACGTGCCCGTGGACAAGCTCGACGCCAAGCTGCTGACCGCCTTCGCCGGTGACGTGCCGCCCGACCTGTTCAGGATCGGCGGCTGGACCATCCCGGGTCACGCGCGCAAGGGGCGCCTCGCCCCGATCATCCCCAAGGCCATGGGCGTGGCCGACGAGAAGGCGCTGGTCCAGGACTACGACGAGCACGCGATCAGCTCGCTGTCATACGAGGGCAGGCTCTACGGCGTCCCCACCGACTACACGATCTGCTACCTCTACTACCGCAAGGACAGGTTCGCGGCCGCCGGCCTCGATCCGGACAAGCCGCCCACCACCTGGGAAGAGGTCGCCGAGTACAGCAAGCGGCTGACCTCGGCCGACGGCAAGAAGGTGGGCCTGCAGTGGATCCTGGGCAATCCGCAGTGGACGCTGATGCAGCTGCTCGCCCTGGTCAAGGGGAAGGGCGGCACGATACTCAGCCCCGACGCCGCCAAGGCGACGCTGGCCACTGACGCGGGGGTCGAGGCGCTGCGTTACTACGGCAGCCTGGGCAACCCGAAGCTGTCGAGCCCGCTGTCCGGCTTCGGGCTGTTCGCCACCGGTGAGGCGGCCATGCTGGTCTCCGGGCTGTTCGCGATGGACCTGTTCCCCACGCTGAACCCCAAGCTGACGTTCGGCGACGTCTTCGACATCGCGCCGATGCCGCGCTGGGACGCGGGCAAGCCGGTCGCCCCGGCCTACACCTGGGGCTGGGCGGTGGCCAAGCAGTCGAAGCTGCCGTACACCGCCTGGCACTTCGTCGATTACCTCCAGCGCCAGGACGTCGCGGCCAAGCAGCTCAAGGACGCCAGCATCCTCACTCCGGTCAAGGGCTGGGAGAAGTTGTCGGGCGCCGACCAGAAGGCGCTGGACATCATGGCGGACGCGGCCCCGTACGCCGACTTCGGCCCGCAGACGCCGGTGTGGAACGAGATGGCCAAGGCGCTGACCGACGCGGCCGACGCGGTGGCCTTCGGCAAGAAGACGCCCGAGCAGGCGGCGGCGGACTTCGACCAGGCCATGCGGATGACGCTGTGACGGTGTCCTTACGACTGGTGCCGCCCGTCACAAAGGTCTCGGGCAAGGGCCAGCGGTGGGCGGAGGCGCGTACCGGCGGTCTGCTGGCCCTACCGGCGGCGGTCTACTTCCTGGTCTTCTGGCTCGTGCCGTTCGTCGCGGCCGTGTATCTCAGCTTCACCAGCTACGACTTCTCCGGGACGCCCGAATGGACCGGCCTGGACAACTACCGCAGAATGCTCGGCGACCCCGGCTTCTGGAACTCGGCCCGGGTCACCGCCGCCTACACGATCGGCTCCGTGGTCCCGTCGATCGTGCTCGGCCTGGCGATAGCCGTGCCGCTGAGCAAGCCGGGCCGCTACAACGCCTTCCTCCGCGGGCTGGTCATGATCCCGGCGGCGATGCCGCTGGTGGCCACCTCGATGGTGTGGTCGGTGATCTTCGCCGACAAGGGCCTGGCGAACGCGCTGATCGGGCTCGTCGGAGCGGAGCCGAAGCCGTGGCTGACCGACGAGGGGCTCGCGCTCTGGGCCCTGGTGATCATGACGACGTGGAAGCACCTCGGGCTGTTCGTGATCATCCTGACCGCCGGGCTGCAGGGCTTGCCGCTGAGCGTGTTCGAGGCGGCCGCGCTCGACGGTGCCGGTCCGATTCGGGTCTTCTACCGCATCACGCTCCCGCTGTTGCGCCGCACGCTGCTGTTCGTGCTGGTCATCGCGGTGGTCGGGGCGATGCAGTCGTTCGTGCCCGCCTTCCTGCTCACCAAGGGTGGCCCTGCGGGCGCCACCGAGGTGCTGCCGCTCTACCTGTGGGCGACCGGCTTCGGGTTCGAGCGCATGGGCTACGCCTCGGCCATCGCGATGGTCCTGCTGGTGGCCATGCTGGCGCTCTCACTCGTGCAGTTCAGGGTGCTCAGGGGAGGCGATGACGGGTGAGGGTGGTCCGCAACACGATCCTGACCCTGGTCGTGGCCGTCCTGCTGCTGCCGGTGTACGCGATGTTCGCGGTCTCGTCCGCGTCGGACGCGACCGATCTCGGCGGGTTCGGCTTCGACGTCTCCCAGCTGGGCGCACACGTCTCGCAGCTGTTCGACCAGGGCGGCTTCCCCGTCTACCTGCGCAACAGCCTGATCCTCGCGCTCGGCATCGGCGTCCTCGAAGTGATCTTCTCCTCGGCCGCCGGATACGCGCTCGCGCAGCTCAGGTTCCCCGGCAGCCGGATGCTGTTCGCGGTCATCGTGGGGACGCTGTCGCTGTCGCCGATCGTGGTGCTCGTGCCGATGTACCTCATCGTCAAGGAGCTGGGCTGGATCAACTCCTACCAGGGGATGATCGTGCCGTTCATGATGAGCGCGTTCGGGGTGTTCCTGGTCCGACAGTTCGCCTTGGCCCTGCCGCATGAGCTGCTGCTGTCGGCGCGGGTGGACGGTGCGAGCGAGTTGCGGATCTTCCTCCGCATCGGGGTGCCGCTGCTGCGGCCCGCGCTGCTCACGCTCTTCCTGCTGCAGTTCCTCGCGCAGTGGGACAACCTGCTGTGGCCGCTCATCGTGGCCAACGATCCCGGCCTCTGGCCGCTGCCCGTGGGGCTCTCGCAGCTCCAGACGGAGTACGACTTCAGCATCGGCCTGGTCAGCACCGCGGCCCTGATCACGGCGGTGCCGCCGCTGGTGCTGATGTTCCTGCTGCAGCGCTACTACGTGGCGGGGCTGACCCTGGGAGGGGTACGGAAATGAGCGCGTTCGGCAAATGGACCACCGCGTACGGGCTGCCCGCCTTCGCCTACACGGCAGACCAGGAGAGCGACCCGCGCGCGGAGTGGGACCCCGTCCTGGACCCGCTCACCCGGCGGCACTTCGTCCATGTCGGGAACCGGCGGATCACGCTGGTCGCGGACAACTACGGGCTCAGCGACCTGTTCGACGAGCACACCGGGCTGCTGTGGCTCACCCGTGGCACCGGAGTGACGCGCGTCGGCACCCTTTCAACCGATATTTCGACATCGGAGCGGGTCTTCGGACCGACGTTCGCGATCGTCCGGGTCGCCGACGACCGCGTGGCCCTGGACCGCACGGTGCTGTGCCCCGAGGGCGAGCACCCGTGGGTGCTGATCCGGCTGCACGTACGCAACCTGCTCGACGAGCCGGTACGGCTGGAGCTGACCGAGGAGTGGACGGCCGGGGCGGCCCGGGTTGAGCTCATCAACGGCGCGAAGCCGACCGAGGACCCCGGGCTGGAGCTGGAGCTCGTCGGCGGCCCCAGGACCGGGTCCGGCCGCCTGGCCATACCCCTGGAGCTGGCAGCCGGCGGAGAGCGCCTGCTGGAGCTGAGATACGGGCTGCTGGACGACAAGACGGACGGCTGGGTGGGCGAGGTGACGGGGTCGTTCGCCGGCAGCCTCGCCGCGCTGCGCGACCGCCTGCCGCGGGCCGTCGCGGCGCGGGCGCCCGAGGCCGAACGGGAGGTCCCGTGGCACGCGGCACTGCTGACCGGCGCGGCCTGCGCCGACGGCGTGCTCGGCGGGCACACCCTCGACCAGGGCTCGTGCTACTCCTTCCGGCACGGCTTCAACGGCGCCGCGCGCGACCCGCTCCAGCACGCCCTGCCACTGGTGTACATCGAGCCGGACCTGGCCCTGTCCGTGCTGCGCAACACGTGCGCCTGGGGCGGCCCCGACGGTGACCTGCCTTATGCGCTCGGACCGGACAAGCAGCCATGGACCGACCTGTTCCGGCCCTCGGACCAGAACCTGTGGGCCCTGTGGCTGGCGGCCGAATACCTGAGCGCGACGGGCGACCTGGCGGCCTTCGGCGAACCCGTGCCGTACCACCCGGTCCACGGGGCCGCCCCGGTGTCGCTCGGCGCGAACCTGCGCCGGCAGTTCAGGTTCCTCACCGACGTGGTGGGCCGGGGAGAGCACGGCCACCTGCGGATACTGAACGCCGACTGGAACGACATGGCCATCACCGAGAGCGGGGTGGACCGCGAGGTGATGATCTCCCACGGCGAGTCGGTCCTGAACTCGGCCATGGCCGCCTGGGTCCTGCCCCGCTACGCGGTCCTGGCCGAGCGGCTCGGCGACCACGCGACCGCGGCCGAGGCCCGCAAGCTCGGCGAGGAGCTGCGCGAGCTGGTGGCGGGGGAGTGGAACGGCCGGTGGTACCGGCGCGCGTACGGCCCGGGAGCCGTCGTCGGCGAGTCCGACCTGTGGCTGGAAGTGCAGCCTTGGGCGATTCTGTGCGGCGCCGCCCCGCCTGAGCGGGCCGTGGAGCTGTTGCACACGATTGAGCGGACTTCCGCCGCCGATTCGCCGCTGGGCGCCCGGCTGCGCTGGCCCGACAAGGGCGCTTACGGCCCCGGCGGGGTCGGCACGATCTGGTACGCGGTCAACATGACGCTGATCTGGGCCGCCGCCGAGCACGCACCCGAACTGGGCTGGCAGTGGTGGCGCCGGATGTCCCTGGCCGCCCATACGGCTGCCTATCCGGAGGTATGGGAAGGCACGCTGTCCGGCCCCGACGCCTACCTGGCGCCCGAGACCGAGCGGCCGGGGCGTACCTGGGACCTGGCCGACGTCGGCGTGGCCATGCAGGCGTACCCCGTCGCCAACCTGCACAGCCACTCCCAGCCCTTGCTGGCCTACCTGCGGCTGCTCGGCGTCGAGCCGTTCCGCCCGGTCGCGGCGCCCGAGGACGCCGGGTTCGAATCGCGGGTCCTGAGGGTCGGGCTGTGACGCGGCTCGGGATCGACGTCGGCGGGACGTACACCAAATGGGTGTTGCTGGACGGCGAGACGGTGGTCGGCGAGGGCACCGTCCCCACGCCGCCGGACCCCGACGAGACGATGACGTTCGTGGCCTCGCTGGCCGCCCGCCGGGTGGAGAGCATCGGGATCGGGCTGCCCGGCCACGTGGACCGCGACACCGGGACCGCGCTGTTCGTGCCGAACCCGCCCGGCGACTGGGACGGCTATCCGGTCGGCTCGCGGCTGGGCGCCCTGACCGGGGTGCCGGTGACCGTGGTCAACGACGCCCGCGCGTTCGGGCTCGCCGAGCTGCTCCTCGGGGCGGCTCGCGGGCTGCCCGACGTGCTGTTCGCGGTGCTCGGGACCGGGGTGGGCGGGGCGGTGGCGCTGCGCGGCGGGATACTCGTCGGCCCGCGCGACAATCTCGGCGAGATCGGGCACGTCACGGTCTCCCCCTGGGGGTCGGTGTGCTGCTGCGGCAATCGGGGCTGCGTGGAGACGTTCGCCGGCGGGCCGGGCATCGTGCGGGCCTTCGGCTCCGGCTCGCCCAAGGAGATCGCCGAGGCAGCCAGGACGGGCGACGGGCGGGCGCTGGGCGTGCTGTCCAGGGCCGGCTGGGCGCTCGGCATCGCGCTGGGCGACGCGGCGGCGTTCTTCGGCGTCGGCACGGTGGTCGTGGGCGGCGGGATCTCCGGCGCGCTCGATCTCATGCGATCCGCCCTGGACAAGGAACTTGAGCGGCGACGTCCGCTCATCGGGGAAATCGCGGTGATACCCGCCGTACTCGGTCCGATGGCCGGGGCGATCGGCGCCGCGCTCTACGGGAGGAGATCTGAATGAAATGGATACGGCGCGCGATGGACCTGCTCGGCGAGATCGAGCGGACACAGGAGGACGCGCTCGCCGCGGCCGCTCGGACGGCCGCCTCGGCCATCGGCGGCGGGGGTGTGGTGCACACGTTCGGGACCGGACATTCGCGGATGGGTGTGGAGGAGATGTTCCCCCGCTACGGCTCCTATCCCGGCTTCCATCCCATCGTGGACCTGTCGATGACGTTCTACACGCAGGTGGCCGGGTCGAACGGGATGCGGCAGGCTATGTTCATCGAGCGGGTCGAAGGGCTCGCTGACGCGATCCTGGCCAACTTCGAGTTGCGGCCGACCGACGCGGCCATCGTGTTCAGTGTCAGCGGCCTGAACGCCGTGCCGATCGAGATGGCGATGGGGCTGCGCAAGGCGGGACTGCCCGTGGTGGCCGTCACGTCGATGCGGGAGACCACGGCCGTCGAGCCTGGTCACCCCAGCGGGACCCGGCTCGCCGACCACGCCGACGTGGTGATCGACCTGTGCACCCCGGTCGGCGACGCGCTGTGCTCCGTCGACGGGCTGGCCGAGCCGGTCGGTCCGGGCAGCACCCTGGCCGCGGTCTCCGTGGTCAACGAGATCAAGGTCCGTACCGCCGAACTGCTCGTCGCGGGCGGCTGGGTCCCGCCGGTCATCTCCAGCGCCAAGCTCGTCGGCGGCCCGCGCTCGGAGGAGCTGTTCGAGGCGGCCTACCTCGAACACGCCCGCCGCGCCGCCGCCGTGCTCAGGAAGCCATGAGCGCCGTACTGGTGGCCGGCTCGGACGGCGGCATCGGCCGGGCCTGCGTGGCGGCGGTCGAGGCCACCGGCGGGGCCGCCTTCGGCGTGGACCTGGCCGGCGGGATCGACATCACCGCGCCGGGGCACGCGGAGAAGGCCCTGGCCCAGGCGACGGCCGCGCACGGGGAGATCTCCGGCGTCGTGCACGCGGTCGGCATGTCGGGCCGCTCGCTCGGCGACGGCGGCGTGGTCGAGTGCACCGACACGGCGTGGCACGAGGTGCACCGGGTCAACCACGAGTCGGTGTTCCGGCTGCTGCGCGCGGCGATCCCCGCGATGCGGGAAGGCGGGTCGATCGTGGTGATCGGCTCGGCGCTGGCCTCGTCGCTCGACGACGACTTCCGCACCGTGGCCTACGCCTCGGCCAAGGGCGCGCTGATCCCGCTGATCAGGACCGCGGCCCGCGAGGCGGCGCCGCACGGCGTGCGGGTCAACCTGATCTCGGCCGGGCTGGTGGCCACGCCGATGAGCCGCCGCGCCCAGACCTCCGAGGCGATCAAGGCCAAGCTGCCGTCGCTGATGCCGCTCGGCGCCGAGCTGTGCCAGCCGGAGGAGGTCGCCCAGGCCGTGCTGTGGCTACTGTCCCCGTCGTCCGGACGGACCACGGGCGCGGTCATTCCCGTCGACGGAGGGTGGCACCTGCGATGAACGTCCTGTGGGAAGGCGATGTCGTGGTCGCGGGCGGAGGCAGCGCGGGGTGCGCGGCCGCCGTCGCGGCGGCGCGTGCCGGGGCGTCATGCCTGCTGGTGGAGTCGGCGGGCTTCCTCGGCGGTACGGGTGCCGCGGTGCTCGACACCTTCTACGGCTTCTACGCCCCCGGCCCCGTCTCGCGGCAGGTCGTCGGCGGCGTCGGCTGGGAGGTGTGCGAGCGGCTCTTCGAGGCCGGGGCCGCCTTCGAGCGGCCCAACACCTACGGCGCGGGCACCGGGGTGACCTACGAGCCCGAGGAGCTCAAGCTGGTCTGGGACGAGCTGGTCCCGGACGCGCTCCTGCACGCCAGGGTCTGCGACTTCGTGCCGGGCACCGGTGTCGTCGTGGAGACCGTGGCGGGCCGGTTCCTGGTCAAGGCCCGGGTGGTGATCGACGCCACCGGGGACGCCGAGGTCGCCTGGCGGGCCGGGGCCACCCTCGAACGGCCCGGGATGCGGCTCCAGCCGATGACGGCCACGTTCCGGCTCGGCGGGGTCGATCTGTCCGCCACCAGCACGGCGGAGCTGCACGCGCTGATGGCCGACGCCGACCTGCCGAGGCGCGAGGGCTCCGTCCATCGGACCGTGAACGACGGGATCGTGCACACCAACCTCACGCGGGTGACCGGCCTCGACCCGACCGACCCGGTCGAGCTGGCGGAGGCCGAGCGGGTCGGTCGGCGGCAGGTCCGCGACTATGTCGCCTTCCTGCGGGCGAAGGTCCCGGGGTACGGCTCGGCCGTGCTGCTCAGCACGTCCGTACGTATCGGGGTACGGGAGTCACGACGCCTGGTCGGGCGATATGTCCTGACTTCTGATGATGTTTTGGCCGGGAGGGATTTTCCCGACACGATCGCGCGGTGCGGCGCGCCCATCGAGGACCACGACTCGGGGGCCGCCACCCGCTGGGAGTACGTCCACGACTTCGGCACCTACGGCATCCCCTACCGGTGCCTGCTCCCCGTCGAGGTCGGCGGGCTGATCGTGGCCGGGCGCTGCCTGTCGGCCACGCACGACGCCCACGCCTCCGCCCGGTCCATGGGGCAGTGCATGGCGATGGGGCAGGCGGCGGGGACGGCCGCGGCGCTGGCCGTACAGGCCGGGGTGGAGCCCGCGGCGGTGGACGTGGAGCTGCTGCGCACGCGGCTGCGAGAAGAAGGGGCGCTTCTGTGACCGTCCGTACCGTGCTGGGGGATGTCGAGGAGCTTGGCATCACCTATGCGCATGAGCACCTGTTCATGACCGGTGGCTGGCCGGTGCGCAACGAGCCGGACTACCGGCTCGACTCCCTCGACGCGGCCGTGGTGGAGGTGACAGAGGCGCAGCGGCTGGGCCTTTCCGCGGTGGTCGAGATGACGCCGCTCGGGTTCGGCCGCAGTCCGTCACTGATGAAGGAACTGGCGGAGCGGACCGGGCTGCACGTGATCGCGGTGACCGGGTTCCACAAGAGCGGTTACTACAGCGACATGCACTGGATGCACCGCTACTCGGTCGACGAGATCACGGAGCTCCTCGTGGCCGAGATCGACCAGGGCATGGACGAGTACGGGCTGGTGGGGCCGCTGGTGCGGCGGTCGTCGGCCCGCGCGGGCGCCATCAAGATCGCCACGGCGTACCACTCGTTCGGGCGCGGTGTGGCGCGGCTGGTCGGCGCGGTGGCCGCCGCCGCCCGGCGGACCGGGGTGCCGGTCGTCACCCATTGCGACAAGGGCACGATGGGACACGAGCTGCTCGACGCGCTGGCCTCGGAAGGGGTGGCGGCCGATCGGGTGGTGCTCGGGCACATCGACCACAATCCCGACGCCGGATATCTCGCCTCATTGGCGGAGCGAGGGGCCTATCTGGCCTTCGACCGGCCGGGCCGCGTCAAGTACGGTCCGGACAGCGAGATCGTCGCGCTTGTCACCGAGCTCGCCGAGCGCGGACTGGGGGATCGGGTGCTGTTCGGGATGGACCTGGCGCGCAGGTCGTACTGGCCGAGCCTGGGCGGTGGGCCCGGCCTGACGTACCTTCTGGAGCGGTTCGTGCCGCGGCTGGAGGCCGCGGGGCTGGGTGAGGTGGCCAAGGCGGCGCTGATCGGCAACCCGCGTGCCGCCTTCGCGCTGCGCCGTTAGGGCAGGTTCTTCTCCACCTGGTTCTGCCAGTTGGCGTTGGTGTTGAGCTCCGGGGTGGTGCCGGCGAAGGCGCCCCTGGCGTAGGTGTCGCCCTGGAGCTGGTACATCAGCCAGGCCGTCACATAACCGAGGAAGCCGCCGCCCGTGCCCTGGACCGTGTTGTGGTCGGCGCCCTTGAGCTGCGCCTTCGCCGCCGCTCCCGGGACCTGGCCGTAGTACGTCTGGAGGGCCGAGTTGGGCGAGATGAGGGTGTCGTTGGCGCCGCTGACGAACAGCACCGGGCAGGCCAACTGGTCGACATAGAACTTGTCTCCCGAGCCCACCCAGATGGGCGCGGGCAGTGCGATGGGGACGACGGTGTCGATCAGACCGCCGGACTTGGTCGCGGTGTTCACCGAACCGCCGGCGCCCTGGGAGTGGCCGACCGCGCCGACCTTCGTCACGTCGAGCTTGTCGTAGAAGACGCTGGAGCTGTCGGTGTTCCTGGCGATCAGGTATTGGGCGGCGGCGATCATCTCCGACCCGGTGCCGGTCGTGGTGTCGGTCGAGGCGACCACGGCGAAGCCCCAGGAGGCGAGCTGGTTGAGTAACCCGGAATACTGCGTGGGCACGGCGCCCGTGCCGTTGCCCCAGGTGATGATCGGATGCTTGACGCCTCCGGCGCCGAGGTCGGCCGGGTAGTAGAGCTTGTAACCCGGGGCGTCGGCGGTCGTGACCGCCCAGGGGCCCGCGACCTTGTAGTGCGCCTCGATGGTGTCCGCGGCCTGGGCCGGTCTGGCCATGATCCCCAGCAGGACCATGATGACGGCCACGACGAGCTTCATACAGCCTCCACAAGTTGTACGGATGACCGAAACTGTCGCTTCACAAAGGGCCGCTGTCAATGGTTGGATCAGCCCATGGATCACGTGCCTTCCGCCGCCGAGATGCTCGGCTGGATCGAGACCGTCGTGTCCCGGGGCATCCGGCGGCCGGGCTATCCGGCGGACGCGTGGACCGAGCGGTGGCTGGCCGAGCGGCTGACGGAGTTCGGGCTGGAGGTCTCGCTGGAGCCGGTGGAGGTGCCCCGCTGGCAGCCCGGCACCGGGGTGCTGCGGCTCGACGACGGCACGGAGCTGACCGGGTTCCCGCTCCCGCACACCCTGCCGACGGACGGCCTGCGCGCCAGGATCGCGCCGCTCGCCGACGCGCGGCCCGGCGACATCGCGGTGGACGAACTGGCCTTCACCGAGCTGCCGCAGTCGTACGTCAGCACGCTGGCCACGTCGTCCTACGACCCGGAGGGCGTCTTCGACACGCTCGTCCAGACCCTCCCGTTCGGACCGCGGATGATGGAGGTCGTCGAGCCCGCGCTGGAGGCGGGCGCGGCCGGCTTCATCGGGGCACTGACCGGGCTGCCGTGGGAGACACGCGACTACTACGTGCCCTATGACGCGATCGAGCGGCCGATTCCCGGTCTGTGGCTGTCCGGGGCCGACGCCCGGCGGCTCCTGGACCGGCTGCCCTGCACGGGCGAGCTGGTCGCCCAGTCGGTCACCGACACGGTGACCACGCACAACGTGGTCGCCACGCTGCCTGGCAACTCGCCGCACACGGTCATCGTCGGCTCCCACCACGACGGGCCGTGGGCCTCGGCCGTCGAGGACGCCTCGGGCATCGCGCTCGTCCTGGCCGCCGCGCGTCACTGGGCCGCTGTGCCCGTCTCGGCGCGGCCGCACAACCTGATGTTCCTGCTCACGTCCGGGCACATGGCGCATGCGGCGGGCACCAGGGCGTTCATCGAGCGCCATCGCCCGGCGCTGGCCGACGTGGTGCTTCAGGTTCATCTCGAACACGCGGCGCTGCGCTGCGAGGCCGTGGACGGCGAGCTCGTCCCCACCGCGGACCCCGAGGTCAGGTGGTGGTTCACCAGCCGGGTGCCGCGGCTGGAGAAGCTGGTCGCCGAGACGCTGGCGGAGGAGGGGCTGCGGCGGTCCTTCGTGCTGCCGCCCGACGTGTTCTCGCCCATGCCGCCGACCGACGGGGCGTTCTTCCATCCGGAAGGGGTGCCGCTCGTGCACTTCCTGTCGGCGCCGATGTACCTGTTCGACTCGGCCGACACTCTCGACAAGATCGATGTGGCGGGGCTGGAGCCGCTGGCCCGCGCGGCCGTGCGCATAGTGGCCGGGACCGCCGGGTGGTCGCCTCGGCAGGGCTGAGCCTCAGCCGCTCTGAGCCTCAGCCGCGCTGAGTCTCAGCCGTGCTGATCGAGGGCGGCCTGGGCTTTGGCGGCGTCCTCCAGGCTGAGCATGGGATGTGAGTAGATGTCGATCAGGGTCTTGGCGAGCAGTTTGTCCCCCTCCGGGCTCAGCACCTCGACGCCCATGGCCCGGGACATGTGGTGGCGCAGGACGGTGACCGACAGCGCCATCGCGGTGACCGCCGCCGCCCTGGCCTTGCGGGGCACCGGAGAGGGATCGGGTCGGGTCCTGTCGTACTCCTCGATCCACTCCTCGCCCAGCCGTACGAGCTCGTCGAAGACCGCCTCGGCCCGTCCCTCGGCCAGGGCCCGCCCCACATACGCTTGGTAGGGCCCCAGGAGGGTCCGGGCGACGGCGACATAGTTCACGTCACTCGGCATGGGGTCGCTCCGGACCTGGTCGTTGATCCGGCGGATCAACTTGGCCAGGTGCTCGTCGCAGGCGTCGCGCAGCGCCTCTTTGGAACCGAAATGGTGGCGCACGAGCCCGGAGGACACACCGGCGGTCTCGGCGATGCCCCGGATCGTGGCCCGCTCGAACCCGTGCTCGCCGAAGTGCTGCAGAGCCGCGTCGCGGATCCGGGCGCGGGCGGTGAGGTCTTCGGGGTCGGGTGCGATCGTCACGCTGCCACCTTTTGTATAGCTCGCTGCCTGCTGAGAAAGCCTACTATGCGTCTGTATAGCGGTCGCAGGCGTAGGGATGGAGGGCGAGGGTAGCCGCCAGGCCACGACCAGCTGAGGGCGGGAAGATCGTGACGCAGGTAGTCGAAGGGCCGGCGGAGTTGTCCAGGCGCTCCTGGTGGGGAGTGCTCAAGCGGACCGTCAAGGAGTTCAGGGACGACAAGGTCACCGACTGGGCGGCGGCGCTCACCTACTACGCGGTCCTGTCGATCTTCCCGGCGCTGCTGGCGGTCGTCTCGCTGCTCGGCGTGTTCGGCCAGTCGGCCACGCAGCCGCTGGTGGACAACCTGAGCGCGATGGCGCCGGGGCCCGCGCGGCAGATCATCGACACCGCGCTCCAGGCGTTGCAGGAGAGCCCGCGCGCCGCGAGCCTCGCCACCGTCATCGGTCTGGCCATCGCCCTGTGGTCGGCCTCCGGCTACGTGGGGGCCTTCATGCGGGCCTCGAACGTCATGTACGAGATGCCGGAAGGCCGCCCCGTCTGGAAGACACTGCCGCTGCGTCTGGCCATCACCACCGTGCTGGTGGTCCTGATGGCGGCCGGCGCGGTCGCCGTCGTGTTCACCGGCGGGCTCGCCGACCAGGCCGGCCGGCTCCTCGGCATCGGTCAGACCGCCCTGACCGTGTGGGGCATCGCCAAGTGGCCGATCCTGGTCCTCGTCGTGACGTTCGTGCTGGCCCTGCTGTACTGGGCGGCGCCCAACGTCGTACACCCCGGCTTCCGGTGGATCACCCCCGGAAGCGTGCTGGCCGTCACGGTGTGGATCGTCGCGTCCGCCGTGTTCGGCTTCTACGTGGCCAACTTCGCCACCTACAGCAAGACCTACGCCGCGCTGGCCGGCGTCGTCGTCTTCCTGATCTGGCTGTGGATCACCAACATCGCCGTGCTGCTCGGCGTGGAGTTCGACGCCGAGCTCGCCCGCGAACGCGCCATCGAGGCCGGTCAGTCTCCTGGACGGGAGCCGTACGTCGAGCCACGCGACACAACGAAGATCGACCGTGCGGACGATCAGGACAGCAGCTCCACGTAGCCCTCGCTGCCGTTCACCCGGATGAGCTGCCCGTCCTTGATGCGCTGGGTAGCGCCCTCCACGCCGACGACCGACGGCAGGCCGTACTCCCGCGCGACCACCGCGCCGTGCGTCATCACCCCGCCGACCTCCATGACGACGCCCTTCACCGAGACGAACAGCGCCGACCAGCTCGGGTCGGTGAAGACCGTGACCAGGATGTCGCCCTCCTCCACCTCGGCGTCCTCCATGCTCAGGACGACCCGCGCGCGGCCCTCCACGACGCCGGACGACACCGGGATGCCCGCCAGCGCCCCCTCGGGCCGGTCGCCCGCGTCGTACTCACCGTTGATCACCTCGCCCTCCGAGGTGATCACTCGCGGCGGGGTCAGCTTCTGGTACGTCTCGTGCGCCTCCCGCCGCTCGGTGATCACGGCGTAGTCCAGCCGCCCGCTGTTGACCACCTGCCTGAACTCCTCCAGCGACAGGAAGTAGACGTCCTCCGGCTCCTTGATCACGCCCTGCGCCACCAGCTTCCTGGCCTCGCCCATCAGCGCCTGCTTGTACAGGCCGTAGCGCTGCAGGCACGCGTGCTTGGAGTACTCCCGGTATCCGATGAAGTGGCGCACCAGGCTCATCTGCCGCGCGGCCTTCTTCGCCTTCCGGCCGCCGACCTTGCTTCTCAGCTGGTCCAGGAGGTCGTTCATCGAGCGCTCGGCGTCCGCGCGCCCCTGCTCGACGCGGCGCTCGCGCTCGCCGGGCGGGAAGTTCTTGATGTTGCCGAGGATGAGCGGGACGAGCAGCGTGGGGTCCTCGCTCCAGCGCGTCCTGGTGATGTCGATGTCGCCCTGGCAGTGCATGCCGTACTTGTGCAGGTACTCCTCGATGGCCTGGCGCACGACGTCGCCGCCGTCGAGGTCGGAGAGCCCGGCGAAGAACGTGTCGCGCTCGGCGCGTGCGCTCAGATAGTCGACGACGGTCGGGTACCGCCGTACAACGTCGGAGACGTCGAGCAGGTCGAGCCCCATCGCCGCGACGACGTTGTGGTCGGCCGACTGGCCGACGGCGTCGGCGGCGTTCTTCACACCCAGCCAGGCGTTCATGTGCTTGTTGACCCAGTTCACCGACTGGATGCCGAGGAAGGCCGCCGCCACGCTCCGCGGCTCGAACATGATGTCGGTCAGCTCGCGATGGTCCTCGATGATGAACGCGAACACGTCGTCACCGGACTTCCCGGCAATCGCCTCCTGGAGTCTGGCCACCGACTCCTCGTTCTGAGCGATGAGCTCGGGGACCACGCTGGGGTCGTCCTCGCGGGACAGCTTGAGGTATTGGCGGGCCATCGGCAGGGGACCGCCCTTGCCGAAGTTCATCACCGACGTCTTCCCGTGGGCCAGCGACTTGACGAAGTCCTTCCGGCTGAGCACAGTGCGCAGGGCGTTGGCCATCAGCACGTCGACCTGACCGAGGCTCTTGATCGTGACCGGCCGGGTCCACGTCGACGAGAGCTCGTTGGACATGTCCTTGTAGAACCGGTTCCCGGCGACCGCCATCTTCGGGCGGCCGAGCCACTCGTCCAGCAGGAGGAAGAACGACAGGCCGAGCGGGGTGAACGCGTCGGTCATCATCTGGCGGTGCCCGTACGAGATGTAGACGTGGTTCTTGCCGTCGTCCGAGGCCGGAACCGGGTACAGCGTGGTGATGGGACGGCTCTGCAGCACGTGGAACACACCGTCGGACAGGCCCCACTCGATGTCCTGCGGCCGGCCGAAGTGGGCCTCGATCCGCCGCCCGAGGGTCTCCAGCTGAAGGATCTGCTCGTCGGCCAGGGTCTGCGCGTTCTGCCGCGCGGCCTCCACCGGCCGCTCCTCCGTGCCGCCATCCGCCGAGGCGCGCAACTCCATCGTCTGGACGGAGACCACCTTGTCGATGATCTGTCCCGCTTTGACCCGGTAGGTGTCGGCGTTGACCAGGCCGGAGACCAGCGCCTCGCCCAGGCCGAAGCCCGCGTCGATCGAGACCACCGTCCGGTTGGACGTGACGGGGTCGGCGGTGAACATGATGCCCGCCGCCTCGGGAAAGACCATCCGCTGCACGACCACCGAGACCTGGACCGCGCGGTGGTCGAAGCCGCTCCTGATGCGGTAGGCCACCGCCCGGTCGGTGAACAGCGAAGCCCAGCAGCGCCTGACGTTGTGGACCACCGACTCGGGGCCGCGGACGTTCAGGTAGGTGTCCTGCTGGCCGGCGAAGGAACTCGACGGCAGGTCCTCGGCGGTGGCGCTCGACCGTACGGCACAGGGGACGTCGCCGAGGTCCGCCAGGTGGGTGATGATGTCCCGCTCGATCTCAGCGGGTACGGCCAGCGCCTCGATCGTCGCACGAAGGCGGGCGCAGGCGGCGGCGATAGCCGGGCGGTCGTCGGCCCGCAGACCGGCCAGCCCATCGATCAGCATGCTGACCGTGGGATCCCCCTCCACGATCGCCCGATACGCCGCAGTGGTCACGCAGAACCCGTCCGGCACGCGAACGCCGTCGATGCCGGACAGCTCGCCGAGGTTGGCGCCCTTCCCACCGACCTGGGGGAGCAGGGTCTTGTCGATCTCGTGGAAGCCGAGTACGTAGGCGCTCATCGCTGAATCCCATCTGCCCTCTCGTGTGAAGGGCTTCGAGCCACTACCAATACAGTACAGTACTGTATTGAAATCAAGCCGCAGGAGGCCCCATGCCCTTCGATCACCCAGGCTCGCCGCTCGGGCCGGTCCGGCGCCGCGCGGCTAGAATGCGGTCGTGTCTCGCCCCTTCGACATGACCGGAACCTCACAGCGGCCGGCCGGTCGGCCGCGCAGCCAGGAGGTGGACGCGGCCATCCTCGCCGCCGCACTGGACCTGCTGATCGAACGGGGCGCCGTGCTCACCAGCATCGAGCAGGTCGCCCAGCGGGCCGGCGTGACCCGGGCCACCGTCTACCGGCGATTCCCCGACAAGACCTCACTGCTGATCGAGGCCATCGAGTCGGTCCACCAGGCACCCGAGTCGGAGGTCCTCGACTGGCCGGACATCGACCGGATGCTGACCGACTGGGCCACCTATCTGAGCATGCCGCGAAACCGCTGCATGCTCCGCAGGCTTTATGGCGCCGTGGACGACTATCCCGAGTTGCTCCAGACGTACCGCAAGTCCTATGGCGGCGGCCGCGCCTCGGCCGAGGTCACGACACTGAGCCGGGCCCGCGACAACGGCCAGCTACCGCCGGACAGAGACCTGAACATCATCCAGCAGCTGCTCACCGGCGCGATACTGCACCACCTCGGCGCGTACCCGGACTCGACGAGCGCGGCCGACGTCAAGACATACCTCACGGCCGTACTCCAGCAGATCGGCTACCACCCCTGACAGGCAAGGCCTTCCCTTTGGGCGCTTCGCGCTATAGAAGTCAGGCTGTGTTTTATGGGGGGCTCGGCGCCCCCCATTCCCCCACAAAAGCATGGTCCTCGCTTCGCTCGGGCACCCTTATTGGGGGCTTCGCCCCTGGGCGAGGGGCTTGCCAGCCCCTCGCGCTCCCCGGCATTTAGCCGATTCGACCCCGTCCAGTACTTCGGCGGTAGGAAACGGGCTGCGCAAGTTGCTGCCATAAACGCAAGGCATTAAGATCATCCGCAGCTCCTTTTCGCCGAGCAAGGCTTCGGTGTGACCGTTCCCGCGCCTAATGCGCATTCGAGGACCGGTCGAGCATTGCCATATGTTCGGAGCGTCGGGCGCCCAAAGTGGTTAATCGATGTTCTCCCTCTGATCCGAAGGTTCCTTATGGATATTTCGAATATCGCTCGTTCCGCCATGATGGTCCTTGCGACCGCTGCCCTGGTCTCGACAGCTTCTGCCTGCGGGGGTAGCGCCGACACCGCAGGTAGCGCTGAGACTGCAGGTAGCGCCGAGACTGCAGGTAGCGCCGAGACTGCAGGTAGCGCCGAGACTTCAGGTAGCGCCGACACCGCAGGTAGCGCCGACGCTAAGTCCGTCGACAAGGCAGCACTGATTGCCGCCATGACGAAAAAGGCGCCGGAGACTAAGGATCTCCCAACTTCGACCCTCGACTGCATGGTTGGCGCGATGATGAAGTATGGCGACCAGCCCACGCTGCAGGGCATCGTCGACGGCAAGCTGGACGTCAGCAACGATTTCAAGGCTTTCGGCGCAAAGGAGAAGCAGGTGCAAAGAGCAGTCAGCAATTGCACATAGCGCTGCCCCACCCCGATGGTCAACCGGCCTGACAAGCAAGGACCTCCCCTTTGGGCGCTTCGCGCTATGGGAGGTCGGGCTGTGTTTAATGGGGGGCTCGGCGCCCCCCATTCCCCCACAAAGGCATGGTCCTCGCTTCGCTCGGGCGCCCTTATTGGGGGCTTCGCCCCTGGGCGAGGGGCTTGCCAGCCCCTCGCGCTCCCCGGCATTCAGCCGATTCGACCCCGTCTAGTATTTCGACGGTAGATCGCATTGCCTTCCAGGGGACACCGGAGTTGGTCGACAGCGAAACCCAAGTATTCGAGCCCTTACGCTTCTCCGCATTAACAGAATCGTTGACCGCCGGTGACCCGCTCTTTCTTCCGCCCTGGTGACGGGCCGTGGCCCTTGCGGCGGCCTCCCGAAGCGGCACGGCCGGCCGTGAGCGGTCAGCCCCAGAGCCGGATCCTCCGCCAGACTTCTTGAACCTCGCGTGGCCGTCCCCGGCTCGACTCCGTGACGACGGTCGGGCCGTTCGTTCGGTCGGTGCGCCGGATGACCCACTGTCCACCTTCGCCGCAAAGTTCGTACTCGACTCTGCCCATCACGACGAACTCCAGCACACGGGAGCGCTCGACGCGCTCGATGTATGGGGTCCACTCCAGACCGACGTGAACGTCGGTCACTTGGATTCGCCGGTGTCAGGGGTGACTTGCTGGAGAAGGTCGGTCATATTCGTGATCGCGACGAACATGACCGTTTCGCGGGCCCGCCAGACGAGCAGTTCCCAGTGTTCCGCGCTGATCTCCCGGCCGCTGTCCTTGTGCCGACCGCGCCACGTCCCGTCATCCTCGCGCCAGACGTCGAAGCCGACCATCGGGGTCGGGGTCTCGTAATCGGGCTGATCCATTGAGCCTCGCCTCGCTCACCTGTCTCGTCCTGATGCCAAGACTAGGGCTAGTGCGCTACGTGCGCTAGGTCTACTAGGTGCGCCGCCATCGCCACGTGAGGCAGATGTCCCTAGCGTGATCACGTGGCACAGATCGAGACTGAGCAACCTCGTTGGCGACAGGTGTACGCGGTGATCAGCGGACGGATCCGCTCAGGAGAAATCGAAGTCGGGGAGCGTGTCCCGTCGCTCGTGGACCTGACGGCAGAGTTCGGCATCGCGAACGCCACGGCACAGAAGGTCATCCGGCAGCTTCGCGCGGACGGCTTGATCCGGACAGAGCCGGGCATTGGCTCGAAGGTCGCGGATCGCGAACACTGGGAGCCTGAGACCACCTAGCGCGGCCGCATCATCGTGACGGTGAAATAGATTCGGCCCAGCCGTCTGTCAACCTGGCGGGCCGCCGGAGGCATCCACCAGGCGTGAACACCGACGAGGAGTACACCGCGTACGTCAGCGGACGCCTGCTCTGGTTACGCCGTATCGCGGACGCGCTGTGCCGGGACTGGCATCGGGCCGACGACCTGGTGCAGACGGCGATCACGCGGCTGTACGTCAAGTGGCGCCACGCCCGCAAGGCCGCCGACCTGGACTCGTACGTACGGGTGATCCTGGTCCGGGTTTTCCTGAAGGAG
Organism: Nonomuraea sp. NPDC052129; assembly: GCF_040680095.1. NCBI lineage: Bacteria > Bacillati > Actinomycetota > Actinomycetes > Streptosporangiales > Streptosporangiaceae > Nonomuraea > Nonomuraea sp. NPDC052129. The sequence continues at coordinate 60,293 of NZ_JBFAVX010000053.1, forward strand.
CAGCGGGCCGGCTGGTTCTCCCGTACCAGGCTGAGCGCGGCCCCGCCCGAGGCAGCGGCCCGCGCGGGGGACGCGGACCTCGCCATGGATCTGCACCGCGCGCTGGACCTGGTGTCACCGCGGCAGCGGGCCACTTTGGTGCTGCGCTTCCACTGCGACCTGAGCGTGGAGCAGACCGCCGCTGTGCTCGGCTGCTCCACCGGAACCGTCAAGACCCAGACCGCCCGCGGACTGGCGGCCCTGCGCGCGCTGCTGGACATGGCGGCGACCAAGGAGGATCGCTGATGGACCTCAAGCCAATATTCGACACGCTGGTGCCGGAAGAGCAGCCACCCTCGCGGGTGGACGTGAAGGGCGCCATCCAGGCGGGACGCAGGCTTCGCCACCGCCGCCGGGCGCTGGCGGTCCTGGTGCCGGTCGCCGCCGCGGCCGCCACCGCGCTGGTGCTGGCGACCGGGTCGCTGACCGCGCCCGGCCGACGGGACGTGGCCACCAGCCCTTCACCCACGCGCACCGGTGCGCTCCGGTCCGCCGCCGAGGTCTGGCCGTCCGCGGTCTCCACCATCCCCGCCAAGGCGGCGGACGGCTGGACGTACCGGCCCGTCACCGCGATGAGCGCCACCGAGTTGTTGCTGCGGGCGGACAAGGCACCCCAAGAGGGCCGCAGGCTGGAGGTGTATGACACGGCGCGGCGAAAGGCCACGGTCCTGGGCGAGATTCCTAACGTGCGGGACTACTCCTTCCCCCAGAGCGTCGAGATCGGCCCCACATACATCCTCTGGTGGGCCACGGTTCTCAATGCCCGCGACGCCGTCGATCTGTGGGTGCTGCCCCGCTTGGGCGGAACGGCGGCCAGGGTGGCCCGGATCAGCGGGCCACCGATGTCGATCGACCGCATCGGGGTCCTGCGTGACCGCGTCGTCTGGTCGGTCAAGGAGGGCGGGCTGTACTCGGTCCCGATCACCGGGGGCACGGCGCGGGCCATGCCCGGCACAGATGGCCTGCACCTGGTGTCCTGGCCCTGGGCGGCCGACGCTGGGCAGGCCATCGATCACCATGTGAACCAGCGGGTGCTGGTCAACCTGGAGACCGGCAAGCGCACTCCTCTGCGCGCGCCGAAGGGAGTCAAGCAAATGCGCTGCGCCCCGACCTGGTGCGCGGGCATGCAGGGCGAGCAGGCGGTGGCGTGGCACCGCGACGGCGGTCGCCCGCAGCCCTTGCGCGGCATCTTCGACCCGATGTTCTCGCAGATCCGAGCGGATCGGTTCGTGAACACCGGCCCGCAGGTGTACGACCTCGCGACCTGGCAGGGCGCCGAGATCGGCCGGAAGGACGCGAAAGGTTCGGTAGCCATGAGTGTGGGCCTTTCGTCCTCACCCAGCCTGGTGATCAGTTGGGACGCGCCGCCCTGCGCGAACCCCTGCCGTCAGGGGAAGGCCCCCGAACTGGTGGTGCTCAACCTGGCAGCTGTGCCTGACTGATCTCCCATCCGGCCTCCTTAACTGGATCATCGGTCATATGTGTCCATGTCCGGAACCCTGGAGGCATTTCTGGGAAGTCTCGCGGCTATTGGGACGGGCGAGGTGAGGATCAAAGCCGGTTCACCTCACGTGGCAACGACGCCTTGAGAAGGGCCCGCGCCCGGGCCTGATGCCGGGGCGACAACCAGCCGCAGCTCGTCGACGAGCCCGGCCTGCGGCAGGGAACACGGCAAACGCCTCCCGCTGGGGAGTGTGAGCCGTCAATCCCTCAGCTGGGCGGTGAACATCGGCTCCAGGGCGGTCAACATGAGCGTTCTGGAGCGCTCCTTTCCGCCGGCGATCCTGCCCGCCATCGCCAGCGACACGCAGCCGTGTAGGAACGCCCAAATCGTGTCGACCGCACCGGGGGGATCGGCCAGCTCGGCGCCCCGCCCTTCCGCGATGCCCTGCAACGCGATCCGGAAGATACGGAAGGCGTTCTTGGCCTCCCGCGGGGTCTCGGCCGTGCCGAACGGCACCCCGTCCATGCCGTTCATCGCCTGGTAGAGCTCCGGGGCGGCGAACGCGAACGCCCAGTACGCCTCGGCCATCGCGACCAGCCGTCCCTCCGGGAGACCCTCGGCCGCCAGGCGCAGCCGCTCGGCCAGCTCGGCGAAGCCGACCATCATCAGTTCGACGAGCAGCTCCTCCTTGCTGGAGAAGTGCTGGTAGAGGATCGGCGCGCTGTATTCGAGCCGGCCGGCGATGCGGCGGATCGTGACGGCATTCCAGCCCTCCTCGGAGGCGATGATCCGGGCCGCGTCCAACAGCCGAGTGCGCATCTCCTGCCGCTCCCGCTCGCGCCGCTTCTTGCTGGCGCTCTGTTCGGGCTGGGCCTTGCTCGTCACGATGCGACCTCCTATTGACGCCGACATCCTAACGCCGGTCTAATTGCTAACAATGTTAGATTTTTGAACGTAGTTAGGGGATCAGCGTGATCGTCGTATTCGGCGGGACGGGCAGAGTCGGCCGTCAGATCGTGGAACAACTCCGCCGGGAGGGAAAGGCGGTGCGCGTCGTCACCCGTGATCCCGCCTCGGCAAACGTGGCTCAGGGCGTTGAGGTGGTCGCGGGCGACATACACGACCAGCGCACGCTGGTCCGGGCCGCGGCCGGGGCCGAGGCGATCGTCTGCACTGTCCAAGGCGGCAACGGCAAAGGGAACAACGGCCCCAGGGGCATCGAAGGCGTGGGGATCCCGAGCCTCATCGGCGTCGCACGCGACACCGCGGTCGAAAACTTCGTGTACATCTCCTCCGCCAGCGCCCGCGCCGACAGCCCTGTCGAGTTCTTCCGGCTCAAGTTCGAGGTCGAGCGCCTCCTGCGCACCAGCGGCGTGCCGTACTCGATTGTCCGGCCCACCCACCTGATGGACACCTGGGTGGAGACGCTCGCCGAGTCGATCACCAAGAAGGGGAAGGCCACCGTATTCGGCTCAGGCGCCAGCCCCGTCTCGTGGGTGGCCGGCCGGGACGTCGCCAAGGTCGCCGCCGCGCTCGCCATCCGCCCCGGCGAAGGTTGGTCCGCCGACCTCGGCGGCCCCGAGGCGCTACCGCTCACGAAGGTCAACGAACTCATCGCGGCCTCGCTGGGCCTGCGGATCAAGGGCGAGAACAAGATGTCAGCCGGGATGCTCCGGATGATGAGCCCGCTGACCAGGCCGTTCAATGAGGTCCTCGCCCGGCGGATGCAGATGGGGGCACTGCTGGACGCCCAGCCGCAGATCGTCGACTCCAGCGCGGCCTGGGCCCGGTTCGGCGAGCCGCTGTCCCTGTCGGCGTGGCTGAAGATCCGACACTGAGCCAGGCCCGCGACAAGGGCCGGCTGCCGCCGGACAGGGACCTGAACATCGTCCAGCAGGTCGGGTAGCGCCCCTGACGTCAGCCCCGGGCGCGGCCGCGCTCGCCGGCGCACACAGTGGGACAATCGTGCTGGCCGAGGAGGCGCCGTATGCCGAACGAACTGGGGAAGACGCAGGGTGGCCGGGCGAAGTTACGTCCGAGACTGGTGGCGGCCGATTGGGACTATCTCGTGATCGTCGGTTGGCTGGCCCTGCTGGCCGTGGTGTTCGTCCCCCTGCGTCTCGCGGGCGTACGGCCGTTTGATGGGCTCGGCACGGTGGGCGGCGATCTGCTGATCACCGCGCTGACCGTACTGCCGGTCGGCGCGTATCTGATCATTGGCGAGGCAGGACGGCACCAGGCCACTTGGGGCAAGCGGCGAGCAGGGCTTGCCGTGGTCACCACCAGAGGGGCGCGGCCCGGTGCGGCACGGATCGTGATGCGCAATGCCGTGAAGGTGCTCCCGTGGCAGTGCGGTCACATGGGTCACCGAACTCAACCTGCGCGGGCACCGGAGCGTGGCCGTCGATCTTCTGGGACATGGCGGCGAGGCGTTCTTCCCCCGTGGGTACCAGGCGCCGCAGGATCTTGAGGCGCTGGCGACCGAGCCGTCGCTGCTCGCCAAGATCGCCATTGACGACTATGTCGAGCGGGT